>CAVHXY010000003.1:0-148342 GCA_963640325.1 Tidjanibacter sp. | reverse complement strand
GGAAAGTAACGCCAACCGAATCTGGGCATTTGAAGATTGGAGGGCTTGGCGGGGCGGTGGCGGCTTTAAGGCAAGACCGTATGAGAGCAGCCCGGGAGGGGAGTGGCCCTTAATGGACAGGATGAAACTTTTTGTGGCCAATAGCCGTATCTTGAAAAAACGGAAGAGTCAGAGATACAATTTACAGAACAAGTCTTTCATCATGAAATCCTACACCCTGTTCCAAGAGTATATTTGGCTGGTGGACACTATCCACAAAGCCCGTCGGATTACCCTCGAAGAAATCAACCGCAAGTGGTTGGAGACAGATATGAGTGACGGCATAAGCTTGGCCCGAAGCACTTTCAACCGTCACAAGGATGCCATTCTGGATATGTTCGGCATCTACATCGAATGCGACAGAAAGGACGGCTTCAAGTACTATATAGGCAATGCCGAAGTTCTTGAGGAGGAGTCCATCCAAAACTGGATGCTGTCCACCCTCTCTGTCAATTCCGTCTTGAGCGAAAGCAAGGCCGTTGCCGACAGGATTTTGCTCGAGGCAATTCCTTCCAGCGGAGAAAATCTCCAGCGCTTCATTGATGCAATGAAGCGTGGTCTCCGAATAGATGTCCGTTATCAACGTTACACCTCAGAACACGAGACAACGATGAAGGTCGAGCCATACTGCATAAAGCTCTTCAAAAGACGTTGGTATGGAGTGGTCAGGTCTTTGAAGAACGGAGGCTGTTTCCTCTTGGCGTTCGACCGCATCAAAGGTCTGGAGTTGACAGAAGAGAAGTTCGTTTTGGACCAGGACTTTGATGCCGCACATTGGTTCCGCCACTGCTATGGCATAGTCAGGGATACCGACATCCCGGTGCAGCGTGTCGTAATCCGCGCCTTCGGTAACGAGCCATTCTATATGCGAGACCTGCCGATGCATCCGTCGCAAAGGGAGATTTGCAAGGCAGATGAATATACAGACTTTGAGCTGACTCTCAGTCCTACTGCAGACTTCTATACGCCCCTTCTCGGACGGGGGCCTGCAATCAAAGTCCTTGAACCGCAATGGTTGGCGGACACCATACGCGATTTCCATCTTCAGGCGGCAGAACGTTACAAATAATCCTGTTTTTTTTGATTTTTTCTTCAGGTTGTCTCACGAGTTGGGACAACCCATGCTCATATTTGTATCGTAAAACCAATAAACCGTTGTATTATGAAAACAGAGAAAAGAGAGGAGATGAAAAGACATCTCGCCAATTTCCACATTGCAGGATTCGGCTATTGGGATGGCTGTGAGGCCTTCGAGCACCTCAAAATCGGCACTAAACTCGACCTTGTCCGGGATGAGGACAACCGCTTCGACCCCTATGCCGTTGCCGTCTACTACAAAGAGCTGAAACTCGGATACATTCCGCGTGACTCCAACAAAGAGATCAGCAAATATCTCGACATGGGTTGGAATGACCTCTATGATGTCCGTATAACAAGGGTCACTCCGGATGTGCATCCCGAGGCGCAAATAGAGGTGGTGGCGCGCATCAAGCGCAACGTTCAAAAATAGCCGCCACCATCCAGATAGGGCAATTATCACCATGGTGGCATCGGGGGGAGAGATTGCAAGGGCACGTAAGTAGTAGCTCTTAAAAGATATCCCAAGGAGTCTTCCGGTGAGATTGAAACAAGAATAGTATGAAGACGATTGCTGTAATTGAGATGGGGGAAGACGGTCGGTTCGGGGTGTATACCCCCGAACTGCAGTCGATCATAATAGGTGATGGGACAACGGTTGCCGAAGCCAAAGCGGATTTCGAAAACACATTCAGGGAGGTGCAGACAGCGTTTGCCGAAAACGGAGAGGAACTCCCCGAGGAGTTGCGGAACTTGGAATTTGAATACTGCTACGACTTCAAATAGAGATTCGGGTATTGCGCCTTTATTATCAACGAGGCACATGCTAAATCGGCGGAGATACACAACTGCATCTCCGCCGATTGGTTTTCACTTGTGCTCCGTCAGCGGTTACAGATCCTCGCCGTTGGCAGCATTGTATTCATTGTCATAGAACATTGAAATATAATACTCCCCTTTATTTTCACTTATCATAAACCAGACAGATTTTTTCTCTGCTGCTTCTGCTATATAGTTGGTTAAAAGTTCAATTGTGTATTCCCTGATCTCTTCCGTATCATTTGACAGTTCCCCTTGGGGATACTTTTCAAGTATTTTTGATACTATATTCTCTTGCATTGTTAATGTGTCTATTGCCGGCATTTGCAAATAAGCAGCTTGGTAACGCTTGTCGTGGACGGTCATTTCATAAGATATATCTTCATTTTCGGATATTGGTTCTGCGCCATCTGACAAATAATTGGAATTGTTCTCAAATTGGCTGACAAGACGGTTGAATCTTATACGGATATTCGTTTCGCTGACATTGTCTTTATCCATAATTCCAATACGCCATACTTTGTTGTTGTTCGTGATTACCTTTATAAGTACATCTCGTCCATTGAATTCACCCTCCAGAATATTACTGTCAAATGTGGTACTGGTGAAACCCTTGGCCTTGAGCTGGCGGATCATCTCGGATTTGGTGCCGTCCACGGGAATGCCGAGGAACTTGGTTACATCCTTCTGCGCATATGCCGCCACAGCGAGCAGAAGTGAGATTGCGAAAGAAAGGAACTTTTTCATTTGATTGTTGCTTCCCGCCCCGCAGCTCCACCGGGACGGCTCTAAAAATAAACACAGAAGCGTGGAACTGCATCGCCACACTCAGGATTGGAGGTCGTAGGAATAACCTTTGGCACGAATGTAGTATAGCAGCCCACGCCGTAGCGCGGGAACCACTATGCTCTCCTTGTGCCAGAATTGAAAGTTTCCTACGTTTCCAATCCACAAGATAAGCATAACGCTTCCTCAGAAAATATGTCAGGCGGGCACACAATGTCCCCTTGAAGTGTAAAGATAACAATAATTCTGCAACATTGTTCCCCGGCAGGTGCCATTTTCGTTCCAGCGCCTTTTGTGCTACCTGTTCAAGGACGTTGCAGGCTGCCGCCATCCCCATTTCTTGGTATGCCAGAATACCGTATGTTTGTAATTTAATTTAAAAATACCAACATTTGGGGATTTCATGCCTTGGTGAAAGGGAGTAGTTTTGCCGTCGGAACAATAAAAATAAAGATGCGTAATAGAATATTGAAATCAACTGTTGCTGCAGCATTGCTCCTTGCAGGGAGTACGGCCATGCAGGCCCAAATCGTTGCAGACAACAGCGCCATGGGCGAAAACAGCACCTCTTCGCGCCTCACCATAGGCGGTTACGGTGAGGTCGCATACAGTCGCAACTTCTTCAGCGACAATGTGAACCGTTACAGTCATGCCGCCGACTACAAGGATGCGCCGAGCTATGGGCGCTTCGACATGCCCCACGTGGTCATCATGCTCGGATATGACTTCGGCAAGGGTTGGACGATGGGCTCGGAGATTGAGTTCGAGCACGGCGGAACGGAGAGTGCCGTGGAGATAGAGCAGGAGGAAGTGGGCGAATGGGAGAGCGAGATAGAAGTGGGCGGTGAGGTCGCCCTCGAGCAGTTCTGGATACAGAAGAGCCTCTCGCCCAAACTGAACATCCGGGCGGGCCACATGGTAGTACCCATAGGCGAGACCAACATGCACCATACCCCCACCGAATTCTTCACCGTATACCGTCCCGAGGGGGAGAACGAGATACTGCCCTGCACATGGCATCAGACCGGAGTGGAGATTTGGGGACGTGCCGGCGCATGGCGTTATGAGGCCATGCTGCTGGCAGGGCTCAACTCGCTGCAGTTCTCCAAGGACCGTTGGATAAACGGCGGAGCGGCAAGCCCGTTTGAGTTCACCCCTGCCAACAAATACGGTGTGGCAGCACGAATAGACAACTACTCCATCAAAGGATTGCGCCTGAGTGTGAGCGGCTATTACGGCCATTCGTTCAACAACACACTCATGGCCGACCACGGCAAATACAGGGATGTCAAGGGGGCTGTGGCAATCGGTACGTTCGGCTTTGCCTACAACAATTCGGGCTGGATATGGCGAGGCAATTTCGACTACGGCAACCTTTCGGATGCCGACATAATCTCATCCTACAACCGCGGACAGTCATCCACTTCGCCATACAAGCGGACCCATGTGGGCAAGGGTGCAGTGGCTGCCGGCACCGAAGCGGGATACGATATCTTCCGTCTTCTTTCGAAGGAGGATGGACGTAAACTATATCTGTTCGGCCGATACGAATACTACGATGCATACATCCCCACCGAATCGGCTCCATCATACCGTTGGACTGAACGCCACAGAATCGCTGCCGGAATCAACTACTATCCTGTGAAGGAGGTAGTGATAAAGGCCGAGTATTCACAGCGTTTCTTCCACAAGGAATTCAACAACGAGCCCTCGGTATCCATCGGTGTGGCATATGCGGGATTCTTCTCGAAATAGAAGACAATTCATAAATACAAACTAAAAACATAGAAAGAGATGATTAAGAGACTTTTGGCGGCCACGGCCATGATGCTGGCGCTTGCCGCATGCAGCGAGAGCAACGACCCTGAAAATCAGGACAGCAAGAAAGACGCTACGTTCGAGACCATTGCAAAGCAGTATCTCGAGAATACAGTAAACATCACCTACAAGAACCTCGCAGACTATGCCGAGCAGCTTGTGGTGGATCTGAAGAAACTGCAGGCAGACAAGAGTGATGCCAATGTCAGCACCGCCTGCGAGACATTCCTCAATGCACGCCAGTGGTGGGAGCGCAGCGAGGCATTCCTCTTCGGCCCCGCTGCCGACTTCGGTATTGACCCGCACATCGACTCGTGGCCTCTCGACAAGGCAGGTCTCGTTGCCGAGATGTCGAATGCAGGCCACATCGCGTCGATGGCTGCCGAGGACGGTGACGTGTGGGCAGGTTCGCACCTCGGAGCCGAACTTCTCGGATTCCACGGAATAGAGTACATCATCTTTGCCGATGGCGCAGCCAAGGCCGCTTCGCTGATTCCCGACAACGAACTCACCTATGCAATAGCCGTTGCAGGTGACTTGAGAAACAAGACATATCAGCTTGAACTCTCATGGGCTGGCGAGGATGCAGTCAAGGCCGAGCGCCTTGCGAAGGTGGCCGATGAACTCGAGTGGTCTTACACGGTGGCCAATTCGGGTACGAGCTACAGTGACAACATGCTCAATGCCGGCAAGGCAGGAAGTACCTACCGCACTTGGACCAATGCCATGGAGGCAATCGTAGACGGCTGTATCGACATAGCCGACGAGGTGGGAACTCAGAAGATAGGCAAGCCCTACACCGGAGAGGACAAGAACTACATTGAGTCACCCTACAGCCATAAGTCAATCACCGATTTCCATGACAACATGATAAGCATTGAGAATGCCTACATGGGCGGCATTGAGACTCTCCGTGATGACAGCAAGTCGCTCCATGCCTACCTTAAGTCGGTAAATGCCGAGTTGGACACGAAGCTCATCAATGCCATCAAGAATGCCGAGAACAAGATAGCCGCCATGAAGGCCCCCTTTGTGGAGAACTATACCGATGCATCAGCGGGTGAGGCCAAGGATGCCTGCAAGGCACTGGCCGATGTCTTGACCGAGGTGAAACTACAGTTGGCAGAGTAACCTATAAAACACATAAAAAACTATGAAGAAGAGTCAAATAATCCTCTTTGCCGTACTGACCGTCCTTGCCGCTTCTTGCAGCAAGGACGAGCCGGCTGACCCCGATGGCAAAAAAAATACGGAACTGAGTGAGGAATACTATTCGGGCGGAGTACTCGGAACCACATTCAACACTTCGGCCACAGCCTATGCCGACCCCACCCCCGCAGTGGAGAATGCCGGCATGACCGACAGGTTCAAATACGGCGAACTGTTCTTTGAACGCACCTACAACCAGAGCACCAAGCCCTTCAACGGACTGGGCCCGCTGTATGTCCGTTCGTCGTGCATAATCTGCCACCCGGGATACGGACACGGCAAACGCATGGACCGCTACCGTGCCAACGACTGGGGCAACGGCTATCTGCTGGTGCTGACCGACAAGAATGACACCTATCTCTCTTCGCTGACCGGCATGCCGCAAACCAAGGCCGTGGAGCCCTTCAAGGCCCCCATTGACGAGGAGAAGATAGTAATCACATGGAGAGACTACAAGGACGAATGGAACAACACTTTCCCCGACGGGGAGACCTATTCGCTCATATACCCCGAAGTGACCATTCCCGAGGATGCATTCTATGTGCCTCTGGAGGTTGGAGGCAAGAAAATTGCCCATTCCGATTTGGTCGTAAGGCTCGAATCGACAATCGGTGTCTACGGCGTGGGGCTTCTGGATGCCATTGACGACGACGACTTGAAGGCACAGTATGCCCTTGAGGAGAAGGCCGGCGCACGTATCAACCCTGCCATATTCCAGAACGGCGAGTGGACGAGCCTATACGGCAAGACCTCACACCCCAAGCGTTTCACATATGCTCTGAGCCGCGGTCCTTTGCAGGATGCCGCCGGAGCCAATGCGATATGGAACATCACTAATGTCACCCGCAGCGACCGCCGTTACCACTACATGACGGAGACCTATGCTACAACGGCAGCCAACGACCCTGATGTGCAGGCAAAGTTCTATGCTTATTTCCCCGAGTGGAAAAAAACGGGCGATGTGGCTACCGATATCCACGACTACCTTATGAACAAGGAGTTGCCTGCCGAGATGACCGATGAGGACTATGTCGATTTCATGATATGGCACCGCGGTCTGGCCGTGCCTGCCGCACGTGACCTCGATGATGAGCAGGTACAGCGAGGCAAGACGCTCTTCACGGAGATAGGTTGTGCCACTTGCCACCGTCCTACGTGGACTACGGGAGAAGACAATTTCACCGACCCCAACGGATTCTTCGAGACGGCCGACTCGCGTCTGCCCCGCTATCCGCACCAGAAGATATGGCCCTATACCGACATGGTTCAGCACCGTCTTGAGATGGTCAATGACATCCGCACGGGCTGGTGTCGCACAACTCCCCTGTGGGGACGAGGCCTGTCGGCAATCTGCGCCGGCCACAGTGACCGTTTGCACGACTGCCGTGCAAGGAATACCCTTGAGGCCATCATGTGGCACGGTTCGGCCACCTCGGATGCAAGGTCCACCGTGGAGAACTTCCGCAAACTTTCGAGTGATGACCGCGAGGCCGTTATCCGTTTTATCGATTCGATCTAATCACACGTTCAAGTGAACCGACACAAGATCCTACGAAACATATCATTCGGCATGCTCGCCGTCACGACCGCTACACTGGCTGTCCTGACGGTGGGCATCCATTTTGGATGGACAGAGCGCCTCTATACCTCTTGGCCGCTGATTACGCTGTGGACCATCACTGCGGCGAGTGCCGTCAGCATGCTCTTCAGCGGGCGGGTATACCGCAGACCTGTGGTCTTCGGGCTGCATCTTGCACTGGCCGTCATACTTGGGGGGGCATGTGTGACGCACTTCTGCTCCGTAAGCGGAAGCCTGCACCTGCGCCTTGAAGAACCGCCCGTGAAAGAGAGTGCCTCAGGGGATACCGGAACTGCGCTTGTATTGCCCCAGGGAGTGGCGATGGAGAGTTTTGAGATAGTGACATATCCGGCAACCAACACTCCGCGTGACTACCGCTGCACGCTGCTTTCGGAAAACGGTGCTTCAACTGTCGTCTCAATGAACCGCCCGGGCCGATTGATGGGCTACACATTCATTCTGTCGAGCTATGACGATGACGGCATGGGCATGACCTTTACTGTCTCGCATGACCCCTGGGGCATGGGACTGACCTATGCTGGCTACACAATGTTGGCACTTTCGCTCATCGCCTACTTCTTCGCAAAGGGAACGCTGTGGCGTGCCTCTTTGAAAAAACTCGCCCTTCCTGTACTTTTGCTGGCCACATTGCCGCTCGGCGCCAAGGAGAAAGAGGGTGTAGCAGAGGGCTTCGGAAGAGTGTTGGTCTACTACAACGGAAGGGTCTGTCCTGTGTCAACGGTGGCGAAGGATTTCATGACGAATCTCACAGGCGGCTCGGCTTCATACGGTGAGTACAGCATGGAGGATGTGCTGAACGGCTTCGTGTTCGACTTCAGCTCGTGGCGACGTGAACCGGCCATAAGAATCAAGAACAAGGAGTTGAGACAGCTGTTCTCGGCAGATGGTGGTTCGGTCTCATACGAGCAGCTGTTCGGTGCTGTGACAGGCGGACAGATAGACGTCAATACACCCCAAAAGAAATATTCGGCCGATATGGACCGTTTTGAAGCCGTCAATATGCTCGCAAGCGGTGAAATTCTAAAGATTTTTCCCATAAAGGACGACAAGGGCAACATCGTTTGGCTCTCGCCCACGGACAATATACCCTCCTACATTGAAGGTGACCAGTGGCTTTTCATACGCAAATACCTTGGTCTTCTCAACGAACAGGTACAGCGTGGCAATACCGAAGGGCAGCAGCAATTGCTGGATGCACTGAAGAGATACCAGCTTAAAATTCTGGGCGACGGAGCCCCATCTGACCTCAAGGTGCGGACCGAGATGGCATACAACCGCTTTTCGGCTCTCCGTTGGCCGCCGATATGTATAGGCATGGTGGGAATGGCTTTGTTCCTTGCGGGTGTGTTCTGCCGGAGACGGAATAGGATATTGGAGATTTTCGGAAGTGTGTTTGCGGCCACAACCCTGGCGCTGCTCACCTGTATGACCGTCATGAGGTGGATAGTGTGCGGACACGTGCCTCTCTCCAACGGATACGAAACGATGCAGTTCCTTGCTTGGATTCTGTTGGTGATAGCCGTGGTGTTCAGCCGCAACCGTCTTGTGAACGCTTCGGGTATACTTGCTGCGGGATTGGCCGTAGGGGTCTCGGTGATGAATGGTTCGGGTGCATCGATAACAGGTCTGATGCCGGTGCTCGACTCGCCGTTGCTGAGCATACATGTGCTGCTTGTGATGTGCTCCTATGCCTTGTTCCTGCTCATGGCCCTGACGGGCATTGCGGGGCTTCTGGGCCGAAGGGAAGACGATGAAAAGACAGCAGCCTTGCTCAATGTTATGCTCTACCCAGCCCTTGCCCTCCTTGCCTTGGGAATCTTTGCAGGGGCTGTGTGGGCCAATGTGTCGTGGGGCAGATACTGGGGGTGGGACCCCAAGGAGGTGTGGGCACTCATAACGCTGCTGATATACTCCTTTGCCGCACATCCGTGCCAGATGCCTTTGTTCGGGAATCCGAGAGTCTTGATGCGGTTCTCCGCAATAGCCTTCGTGTCGGTACTCATAACCTATTTCGGAGTCAATTTCGTGCTCGGCGGACTGCACAGCTATGCATAACCCTTGACCAAGTAAACGATTAAGGCGGCAATCTGCAGATTGCCGCCTTTTTTATCTCCGTTTCAAATATGCCTCCGGCCATGCCCACCACTTTTAGTGCCCAATGATTATCTTTGTACAAGAGAAATTCCAATTGCCGACATGACACTATCGTTCAGCGGGCACCGCCCCGAGAAAATAAAGGACTTCACGCCCGACACAGAACGGCGTATCAGAGCCGCATTGCATGCCAGTCTCGTGGAGGCCTGCCGTATGGGGTACAGACAATTCCTGTCGGGCATGGCTCCCGGGTTCGACCTATGGGCCGCCGATGAGGTGCTGAAACTGCGCGAAACCGCAAACAACCCCGATATAGAACTTACGGCTGTGGTTCCCTATCCCCGTTTCCGCAACTCCTTTGCGCCCGATGCGGCAGAACTTTATGACCGAACGATAGGGTATGCCAATCGCACAGTGACAATTGCTCCGGAGTATCACCATGCCGTATTTCACCGTCGCAATGATTTTTTGGTTGACAATGCCTCCCTGCTCATCTGCTATTACGAAGGCACGCCGGGCGGTACACGCTATACTGTGCAACGCGCTGCCCGCAAGGGCTTGCGCATCGTGAACCTCTTCGCCCCCGAACTCTTTGTTCCCGAACTGATTGTGAAGGGTAATGAAGATGAATGACAGAAAGAAAATGTATTTAATGTAGACGGCATTGTCGGATCAACTGCTTCATACAGCGATTTTGACTGTAACAATACATAATTCCAAAGCGGGGTGGGTGTCTGTCGTGATTTTGGAGTGTTCTCATAAGGACAAACTACGGCAAAAGCACCATCTGGAGAGGTCGGTTGTAAAGAATTTCCCTGCAAAAGAGATGCAAGTACGTTGCATTGTTCCTTAAAGGTTGTTCTGTAGATTTGCCGGACAATCCCGAATATTCGTGTTTATTCTTCTGTTTTGGGTCGTTTGAGCAGGGATTTCAGGTGCTTGAGCGAGATGAAGTTGTCTCCCTTGTGTTCCACCTTGTCGGCATGCGTCTGCGAGGAAATCAGCAACAGGCAATCATTTAGCTCTATCAGCGTGTCACCCTTGGGAATTATATATTCGTCACCGCGGCGAATCATTATCACCAGTTTGTCCTTGGGCAGAGAAATCTGCTTCAGTGTATTGCCCTTGGCGAGGAAGGAGTCATCCACCACCATCTCGGTGAGTTGGGCCTTGATGTTGTCGGGCAGGCTGATGTCGAAGCCGGGGTCCTGTTCCTTGGTGGCCAGCCCCAGCAGTTCGGCTGCCGAATTGACCGTTGTGCCCTGTATGAGCAACGATATTATTGTTATGAAAAAGACGGTGTTGAATATCAGTCCCGAGTTCTCGATACCGGCCGCCATGGGGTAGGTGGCGAAGATGATGGGAACCGCACCGCGCAGACCCACCCACGAGACATAGAGTTTCATCTTGGTGGTGAACTTGCGGAATGGTGCCAGACAGGCGAATACCGCAATGGGACGTGACACCAGTATCATGAAGATTCCTATTATGAGACCTATGCCGGCAATTCCCAACATCTCGTGTGGATTGACCAACAAGCCCAGCGAGAGGAACATCACTATCTGGAAGAGCCACGTGAATCCGTCGAAGAAGGTGGTGAGCGTGTGTTTGTTGGGCAGCTCGGCATTTCCCGCAATCAGACCGGCAATGTAGACTGCCAGATAGCCGTTGCCCTTGAGCAGGTCGGTGAAGGCGAAGGTGAAGAATACCACCGACAACAGCAATATTGAGCTCAGCGACTTGTAGTCCGTGTCGAGTTTGTTGAGGAGGTAGACGGCCACCTTGCCCATAACGAAACCGAGTATCGCACCCGTGCACATCTGCATGAGGAACGTGCCGATACCCGAAAGTATGCTCATGCTGTCGGTGTTTATGGACTGTATGAGCAGTATGGTGAGGATGTATGCCATGGGATCATTACTTCCGCTCTCGAGCTCCAGGGTGGGGCGCAGGTTATATTTGAGCCCTGTCCGCTTCTGTCTCAGAATGGAGAAAACGGAGGCCGAATCTGTTGAGGCCATAACGGATGCCAGCAACAATGACTCCTTGAGTGTCAACGCAATGTTGAACCAGATACACAACTGATATATGAACAGTCCCGTGATGATGGCCGTAAGGAACACTCCTGCCGTAGCCAGTACTATACCAGGTACCGCAATGGGCTTTATTTCGGAGAACTTGGTGTCCATACCGCCCGAGAAGAGGATGATGCTCAACGCAATCATTCCGATGAACTGCACTGCCGATGGATTGTTGAACTGTATGCCAAGACCGTCGCTGCCGAACAGCATTCCCACCGTGAGGAACAGCAACAGGATGGGAGTACCGAACTTGTGGCTTACTCTGCTGGCCAATATGCTGACGAACAATAGGATGGAGAATAGAAGAACTGCATTTTCGACATTGAAATTCATGGCTGTGGTGTTTTGCGGTTACAAGAAAATACTACAATCCTTTTCCCGTGCCCTCCGCCCTTGCGGAACTCTCCTCCGGCCCATGTGTCGGATCTCCGTCCGTTGTGCCGGAAATGCCCCTCCAGATGCGTCAGACATCGTTTTTGCAAAAATAAGGCTATTCGGGCTAATATGTTTCGACATTTTGTTAAATTATTATTACCAATTGCCCGAAATGTGGTTTTTATTGCGGTATGAACACATATTCGATGGTTCCATACTGCTTTTCAGGGGCATCGGGATTGACATCGAAACGCGACTGTTTGGCCGCTGCCACAGCAGTGGTCGTCATGCAGTAGTCCGATGACGATTGGGAAGTGTCCACCGAGGCTTCCGTGACATCGCCGTTACGGTTGACTGCGATTTTCACCACCACCTCGCCACCGCCTTCGCATCTGTATGCGGGGATATAGAGATATTCGGCATTGCGCAACGGGTTGTTGAGCGAATAGGAGACAGTCACCTTGCCCTTCACTTTTGCTGTTGCAGAGCTTTCTCCGCCCTCTTTCTTAGTGTTCTTCTGGCGGTCTATCATCTCCTGCTCTTCGCGCAGGCCCTTTTCGAACCGGTCTCTGTTGGCTTTTACACGCCCCTGCACCTCGGCGGCATTGTTGTAGATCTCCGACATGCTGCCGTTTCGGTTGAGTATCTCATCGCTCTCGGCACCCTCGGCATTGGATATGCGGTTGCTGATATTGTCATATGAGCCGTATTGGCGATCCTCATTGAGCAGACGGTTGAGCTCCTGTGCCTTCTCCATCTCCTCCTGCAGCTTGTCGAGGTCATCGAAATCGACTATTATGGTCGATACACCCTTGTTTTTGCAGATCATTACCTTGGCCGACACGAAACAGATGGCGAACACGAGATAGCAGATTATGGTAATGCAGATGGCTGTCCTGTGCCGGTAGATGGTCTCGCCCGCATCGTGCCTGCGTTTCATGAAAGGCAGGTTGAGACGCTTGTTGCGCGGATCGGCAGGGTTTGGAACGGGGGAGCGTCCGGTTGTGATGCCCTGTCTTTGTGTGCCGTTCCTTGCAACTGTCTGTCCCGGTGTGTTTGCCGGACGCCTGACTCCCTGGGGCGGGACTCTACGTTCCGTGGCTGTGGTGTGGTGCTCGGCGGAGCCGTGCCAGCCTGCAAGATGCGCCACCTTTCGTAGCAGTCTGCGCAACAGACGCTGCACAGTTCTTATAATCGTATTTGAATTGTCGCTTGGCATTTGGAACTAAATGTTTGACAAAATTACGGTTTTATTTCAAAAAATTAGTACCTTTGCCAACTGAAAAACCGAATCGACGATTTTTAGAGAGAAATGACTTGTAAACAGAAGACATTGGAGGCTCCGGTCTCTTTTACCGGCAAAGGCCTGCATACGGGCAAAATAGTCAATATGACGGTTCTTCCGGCCGGAGCGAATAAAGGCATTGTTTTCAAGCGTACCGATATCGAGGGCAAGCCCGAAATAGAGGCTTTGTCGGACTACGTTACCGATACCTCGCGCGGAACGACATTGTGCAAGAACGATGTGAAAGTATGTACCGTCGAGCATATCATGTCGGCCCTGTGGAATATGGGTGTCGACAATGCGCTTGTCGAGATTGACGGTCCCGAAGTTCCCATAATGGATGGCTCGGCAAGGGAATATGCCGATGAAATCACCCGCGTGGGTCTCAAGGAACTTGATGCCGAGAGAAAATACTGCACTCTCAACGAAACAGTAACTTATTCCATTCCCGAGAATGGGGTGGAGATAAAGATAGAACCTTCCGACCGCTTCACCGTTTCGGTGGAGGTGGACTACAACTCCCGCGTATTGGGGCATCAGAGTGCCTCTTATAGCGAGGGTGACGACTACAAGGCACAGGTGGCTGCATGCCGCACTTTCGTCTTTCTGCATGAGGTGGAGCCGCTGCTGAATGCCAATCTCATCAAGGGCGGTGATTTGGACAATGCCATCGTGGTCGTTGAACATGAGATCTCCGACGGGGAGATAGCCCGTCTGTCGGCCATCTTCAACAAGAAGGATGTGAAGGTTACAAACGGCTACCTCAACCACTTGAAACTGCGCTTCCCCAACGAAATCGCACGTCACAAGCTGCTCGACATTTTGGGCGATATGGCTTTGCTCGGAGTGAGATTCAAGGGTAAGGTCACGGCATGCCGTCCCGGCCATTTCGCCAATACCGAGACCGTGAAGAAGATGCGCGGCAAGATATCGGTGAAATAGTTGCTGGTCAAGGAAACGAATACATTAAAAACGAGTAGTTATGATAAGTAATTTGGCTTATGTGCATCCCGATGCCAAGCTCGGCGAAAATGTGACGGTGGAACCGTTTGCCTACATTGCCGGCGATGTGGCTATCGGTGATGAGAGTTGGATCGGCCCGGGCGCCGTTATCATGGACGGAGCACGAATGGGCAAGGGTTGCAAGGTCTTCCCGGGAGCCGTTATAGCAGGCGTTCCGCAGGACCTCAAGTTCAAGGGAGAGTATACGACAGTGGAGATAGGCGATTACAATACGTTCCGTGAGAGCTGTACCGTAAGCCGCGGTACGGCATCGAAGGGCAAGACTGTCATTGGTTCGCACAACCTCGTGATGGCATATGCACACATCGCACATGACTGTGTCGTAGGCAGCCATTGTGTCATTGTCAATTCCGTTTCGCTGGCCGGCGAAGTGGAGGTGGGCGACTGGGTCGTTTTCGGCGGCCATTCGGGCGCACACCAGTTCTGCCGCATCGGCGAGCATGCGATGATCGGTGCCAACACTTTCGTCAACAAGGATGTACCACCCTATGTGAAGGCGGCTCATTCCCCCATTACGTATGTCGGTGCCAATTTCCTCGGCTTGCGCCGCAGGGGCTTTACCCAGCAGCAGATTACGCAGATTCAGGATATGTTCAGGGTCCTTTTCCAGGAGGGCTATACATACAGCCATGCCTGCGATTTGGTGATGGAACAGTTCCCCGCAAGCCGCGAGCGTGATCTGGTGGTCAACTTCATCAGAGAGTCCAAACGCGGTATTCTGAAACCTTATAACAGACAGAGCGTTGCGGAAGAAGAATAAATTTGCGGATAATGTTTGCTATTTCTTGAAATAGTATATATATTTGCAGTGTGAAAGAGATGTTTTGGGGACGCGAGTCCCCAAAACTCGTAAATAGACCCAAGTAAACAGAGTTCCGGATGATAGACATAGAGAAGGTACGGTCGGCAGCAGAGGCCTTTATGGCCGATACGCAGCTGTTTCTGATAGATGTTACGTGCAATGCCGCCAACGAGATAGAGGTGGTGGTCGACAGTGACACTTCGGTGGATATCGATGACTGCGTGGCGCTGAACGATGCCATAGAAGCCCAGTTGGACAGGGAGGTGGAGGATTACCAGCTCACCGTAACTTCGGCAGGTGTGGGCTATCCCTTGAAAGTGTACCGTCAGTACCGGAAACTGGTGGGCTCCTCGGTGGATGTCGTGTTGCTTGACGGCACCAGAATCCGTGCCACTCTCAAGGATGCCACAGAGGAGTCAATAACCTTGTCGTATACGGAGAAGGTGGCTCAGGAGGGCAAGAAGCGCAAGGTTGAGCAGGAGGTCGTGAAATGCTATCCGCTTGCCGAAGTGAAGAGCACGAAGGAGTATCTCGATTTTAAGTAAAACAACTAAAAATAATATTTCACATAGAGAAAAGCTATGGATAATTTGAATCTGATAAGCAACTTTGCAGAGTTCAAGGAGCTTAAGAACATCGACAAGAACACCATGGTCGGAGTGTTGGAGGACGTTTTCCGCCATTTGTTGATCAAGACCTATGAAACGGACGAGAATTTCGATGTCATCATAAATCCCGAAAAGGGCGACCTGGAGATATGGCGTAACCGTACAATCGTCAATGATGACGAGGTGGAGAATCCCAACCGCCAGATTTCCCTCACAGAGGCCAAGAAACTTGATCCCACGTATGAGGTGGGAGAGGAGGTTGCCGATGAGATAAAACTTGATTCATTCGGCCGCCGTGCAGTCCTGTCGTTGCGTCAGAACCTTGCTTCGAGAATTTTGGATCTGGAGAAGGCCAACCTCTTTGAGAAATACAGCGAGAAGGTGGGCGAGATCATTACGGGTGAGGTCTATCAGGTCTGGAAGAAGGAAATCATGGTGCTCGATGATGACGAGAACGAACTCGTGTTGCCCAAGAGCGAGCAGATCCCGAGCGACTTCTTCCGCAAGGGCGACTCCATCAAGGCTATCGTGTCGAAGGTGGAGATGCGCAACAACAATGTCTGTGTAGTGCTGTCGCGTACGGCTCCCGAGTTTTTGGAGCGCCTGTTCGAGCAGGAGGTCCCCGAGATTTTCGACGGTCTTATCACCATCAAGAAGATTGTCCGCATTCCGGGAGAGAGAGCCAAGGTTGCCGTTGAGTCGTATGACGAGCGCATCGATCCCGTGGGTGCCTGCGTGGGTATGAAGGGGTCGCGAATCTACTCGATTGTCAAGGAACTCAAGAACGAGAATATCGACGTTGTAAACTGGACCAACAACCCGCAGCTGCTTATCCAGCGTGCATTGAATCCTGCCAAGATCTCCTCCATCACGATTGACGAGGAGAAGAAGACGGCATCGGTCTATCTCAAACCCAACGAGGTGTCGTTGGCTATAGGCAAGGGCGGTCTGAACATACGTTTGGCCAATATGCTCACCGGTTATGACATAGATGTCTATAGGGATGTCGAGGAGGAGGATGTCGATTTGGACGAGTTCTCGGACGAGATTGACCAGTGGATCATAGATGCACTGAAGGCCATCGGATGCGATACGGCCAAGAGCGTGCTGGAGCTTCCCAATGACGAGCTTGTACGCCGCACCGATCTGGAGGAGGAGACCATCAACGAGGTGGTCAATATCCTCAAGTCGGAATTTGAATAGGAAACAACGGAGTAAAACAATATGGTGGGCCACTGTCGCACACCATGATACAAGAAAAGGAGATACAGCTTATGTCGGATGAGAAAAAACTTAGACTTCACCAGGTTGCAAGAGAGTTTAAGGTGGGGCTTTCAACCATCACGGACTTCCTCGAGAAGAAAGGTGTGAAGATTGACGGTTCGCCGAGTACACTTGTAGACCGCAGTGTCTACGAGATGCTCGAGAAGGAGTTTGGCGGAAACCTTCCCGGAGACGAACGCCGTAATGTGAGGGAGCGTATGGTCATCAAGCAGGAGAGCGTGTCACTGACCGACAAGAAGGGCGCTGACCGCAAGGGAGAGGGCGACTTCAAGGATGAGGTGGTGATAAAGAGCGGAATGATAAGCGTAAAGGACGAGGTGGCCGCCGCGCGTCCAGCTGCCCCCAAGGTATTGGGCAAGATAGATCTTGACGAATACCGCAAGGGAGCTTCGCGCCATGAAGAGGCACCTGCTGCCGTGAAACCCGAACCGAAGGCTCCGGTACAGCCTGTGACGGTGAAGCCGGCCGACAAGGAGACGAAGGAGGTGGTTAAGGAAGAGCAACCAGCCGTAACCGCTCCCAAACCGGAGGTAAAGCAGATTATATATCAGCAGAAGACTTACGACCAGCGCATGGCCGAGAGCAAGGACAACGTGTTCCGTGCCGACGATGAGGCCAACCGTCTGACTGGTCCCAAGGTGTTGGGCAAGCTGGATGTGTCGGATTTCGCACGCAAGTCATCGGGCGATTTCCACGGACATAGGGAGAAACGCAAACGTATCGGCAAGGACAAGGTGGACTTGTCGAAACCGACGGCAGGAGTGCAGAACCGCCGAGCAGAGCAGGCGGGTGGCGAAGGCGGAGCAAGGCCGGCCCAAAGACCCAACCAGGCTCCTGGACAGAACCAACAGCAGTTCGCCAAGAAAGACAAGAAGAAGAAACCGGTAAAACCCGTCGTGCGTCCCGAGGTGAGCGACGAGGAGGTTCAGAAACACATAAAGGATACATTGGCACGTCTGACGGCCAAGGGTGCCAAGAGCAAGGGTTCGTTGCACCGCAAGGAGAAACGTCAGGAGGTCAGAGCCCGCATGGAGGAGGACATCGAGAGGGAACAGCAGCAGCAGACCACGTTGAAAGTCACTGAGTTCGTGACTGTAAGCGAATTGGCTACCATGATGAATGTCTCGGTGACGGATGTCATTACGGCCTGCATGAATCTGGGACTTATCGTGTCAATCAACCAGAGACTTGATGCCGAGGCACTGGTGATTGTGGCCGAGGAGTTCGGATATAAGGTGGAGTTCGTGAGCGTGGAGATACAGGAAGCCATCGAGGACGACAATGCCGATGACGAGAGCCAGCTTGTGCCGCGTCCGCCCATCGTGACCGTCATGGGACATGTGGATCACGGTAAGACATCACTGCTCGACAATATCCGTAAGACTAATGTCATAGAGGGTGAAGCAGGTGGTATTACACAGCACATCGGTGCTTATGTGGTGGAGCTTGACGGCAAGAAGATAACATTCCTCGATACTCCCGGTCACGAGGCATTTACGGCAATGCGTGCGCGCGGTGCCAAGATTACCGATGTGGCCATCATTATAGTCGCTGCCGATGACAATGTGATGCCCCAGACTTTGGAGGCAATCAACCATGCAGTTGCGGCAGGTGTGCCTATGGTGTTTGCCATCAATAAGATAGACAAGCCGCATGCCAATCCCGACCATATCAAGGAGCAGTTGGCAAACCTCAATTATCTGGTGGAGGACTGGGGCGGCAAGTACCAGTCGCAGGACATATCGGCCAAGAACGGCATAAACCTCGACAAACTTCTCGAGAAAGTGTTGCTCGAAGCCGAGTTGCTTGACTTGAAGGCCAATCCCAACCGCAAGGCTACGGGTACTGTCATTGAGTCGTCGCTTGACAAGGGCCGCGGATATGTGGCCACTATCATGGTACAGAACGGAACGTTGCATGTGGGTGACGTGATGCTGTCGGGAATCCATTCGGGACGTGTGAAGGCCATGTTCGACGAGAACGGCCGCAAGGTTGCCGAGGCAGGTCCTTCGACACCTGTTCAGGTGCTTGGTCTCAACGGCGCTCCGCAGGCCGGCGATACGTTCAATGTCATGGATGACGACCGCAGTGCACGCGAAATTGCCAACAAGCGTGAACAGTTGCAGCGTATACAGGGACTCAAGACGCAGAAGCATGTCACACTTGACGAGATCGGCCGCCGTATCGCAATCGGTAACTTCAAGGAGCTCAATATTATCGTCAAAGGTGACGTGGACGGCTCCATAGAGGCTATGACCGATTCGCTGCTCAAGCTCTCCAAAGAGGAGGTGCAGGTCAATGTCATCCACAAGGCCGTGGGACAGATTTCGGAGTCGGATGTTCTGTTGGCTGCCGCATCGAATGCCATTATCGTGGGCTTCCAGGTGCGTCCGAGCCTCAGTGCCAAACGTCTGGCCGAGAAGGAGGAGATAGAGATCCGTCTCTACTCCATCATTTACGATGCGATAAACGATATCAAGGCCGCCATAGAGGGTATGCTTGAGCCCGTGACCAAGGAGGAGATTGTCTGCTCCATTGAGGTCATGGAGACATTCAAGGTCAGCAAGGTGGGCACTGTTGCCGGAGGCATCGTGCGTGAAGGTAAACTGTCGCGCACCACACCTATCAGGGTTATCCGTGACGGTATTGTGATCTATACCGGCAAGCTCGGTTCGCTCAAACGTTTCAAGGACGATGTAAAAGAGGTGGTGAGCGGACAGGAGTGCGGTTTGAATATAGAGAGCTTCAACGATGTGCGCATAGGAGACATCATAGAGGGTTACGACACAGTGGAGGTGAGCCGCAGTTAGCAACAACTACCAACGGTGCGAAACCCAATACAACGCGAGTCCGGAGCATTTGCTCCGGACTCGTTTCTTTACATAGATGGTCGTAAATAGCTTTCTGTAACAATAAGGCCCCGTGGGCATGATTGCACCACGGGGCCTTATTTAAGTTTGCCGATTAGAGGGGCTTGAACATGACATCTTCGTCTGGTGCAGGCTGTGCGGGAGACATCGGCCCTCCCGGCTGGCCATTGAAGGCAGGTGCACCTTGTGCGGGCGGCATGGGAGTTCCCGGCTGACCGGGACGCATCTGCGGAGCGCCCTCCGGCATCTTGCGGGGCTCAATGGGCACGGTAAATTCCTCAAACGAGGGCTTAGGGTTCTTGGGGTCTATCTCGGGAGTTTCGGCAATCAGATGATCCTTGAGGGCCAAATTGTTCTCACGGATACCCTTGGCAATGCACAACGCAAAGAGGTAGCCACCATAGTTGTCGCAGTGGGTTCCGTCGGAGTAGACTTTCAGGGCACCTTCGCCAAGAGCATTCACGATATCCACACTCATGCCCCACAGGTCAATGTAGGCGCAGTCGGCCAACTCGGCTGCCTTGCGTGCATTCTTGCCGTAGGAAGTCATGAGGTCGGTGGTGGTGTGGCGCATGCGGTCTATCTTGGTGAGCGGTGAAACTATTACGGGAATCATGCCGTGGCGTTTTGCCTCCACGGCCATGGTTGCCAAGCCCCAGATGTAGTCGGTCTCGGCGGCGGAGTGGGTCCTTACCCAATCGCCGGCACGGTCATTCTCAGCCCACATGGGGTCATGTCCGTTGGATTTCTGGTCGTTGGTGCCGAGTTGTATGAAGAGGTAGTCACCCTCTTTGGCGCACTCCATCACTTTGTCCCAACGGCGCCCGAAACGGAAACCCTTTATGGTCATTCCATTCTCGGCATGATTGGCTACTACTACGTCTCCGTCAAACCAGCGGGGTATGTACTGAGCCCACACTCCGCCACCGTCGGTGAGCGTCGAGTCACCTATGGTGAAGACGGTTATCACGTTCTCCAAAGGCTCTATCTCTATGGCACATACGCACGGCTTCTCGTCGTTGAACTGTAGGGTGAGCTTGTCGTCCCAACTAACAATCTTGGCTTCCTTCTTTTCCTTGTCCCATTCGCGCGAGTTGAGTTTCATCTCGTTGCCCTCGGATAGTTTCGGGGTGCGGGTGTTTACATTGAACGAGAGAGTTTTGGTCTCCTTGGGGGCTGTTTCGATGCTCTCGAGCATAAGACGTTTGTTTTCGGCTTTTACGGTGGTTTTCGAGGTTCCCTCCGTGTCACCCAGCGTTACGGTCACTTTGTAGTTTCCTTCGGGCAATTTTACTGAGAACTGGAACGCTTCCGATGCGGTCACATAGTCTTTAGTGAGTGCATCTCCTGCCTTGTTTACAATGTCCCTTATCTCCGTTCCCGTTTCGAAACCATAGCCTTTTGTGGCATCGTATTTCGTGGCCGATGTTACGGCAGTGTATCCTTCGGCCGCCTCGGCCGAGCCGAAATCGAAGCGCATAACATCCTGAGCCCCGAATGCGGTACAGGTGCATGCCATGGCAATTATTGCTGCTGATATCTTGATGTATTTCATTGTTGTCATTATTACATATGTGTTATTGTCTCTGCTTACCGTTTGTTTGGACGCTCCTTTGCCGTTTTACCGGATTCCCGTCTTTATCAGCTGGAGCGCCCTTTTCTGCTAAAGGGGACCCTGGACAGCCATTCCCTGGGGCAGGGGAGCCTGCTGACGCTGCGGTTGCGGTTCTATGGCTACCTTGAAGTCAGCAAACGAGGGAGTGGGGTTCTTGGGATCGAACTCGGGCAGGTCTTCCACCAAGTAATCCTTCAGTGCGAGGCCGTTGTCCTTTATGCCCTTGGCTATGCAGAGCGAGAAGAGGTATCCGCCATAGTCGGCCGTGTGCGTGCCGTCAGCATATACTTTCACTGCATCCTCGGCACTGAGCGACTTTACGATATCCACGCTCATGCCCCACAGGTCGATATATGCGCAGTCGGCCAGTTCGGCAGCCTTCACGGCATTCTTGCCGTAGGGGGTCATTACTTCGGTGGGCTGGCCGTTGCGGCGGTCGGTCTTGGTCATGGGCGATACGATTACCGGGATTATGCCGTGACGCTTGGCCTCCACGGCCATTGTCGCCAGTTCCCAAATGTAATCGGTTTCGGGATCGGAGTGTGTCCTTATCCAATCACCTCCCTGGTCGTTGTCGGGCCACATGGGGTCGTGTCCGCGTGACTTCTGGTCATTGGTACCGAGCTGTATGAGCATGTAGTCACCGGGCTTGGCACTCTCGATAACCTTGTCCCAACGGCGGCTGAAACGAAATCCCTTGATGGTCTGACCCGATTCTGCATGGTTCGACACGGCAACACCGTCACCGAACCAACGGGGCAGATACTGTGCCCATGTGCCGCCCGAAGCCTGGTCGGTCACCGTCGAGTCCCCTATGGTGAAGACGGTTATTGCGTCACTCACGGGCTCTATCTCAACAGCGCATACGCACGGCTTCTCATCGTTGAACTGAATGGTGAGCTTGTCGTCCCAGGTAATCTTCTTTATCTCGCCGGTGGTGTAGTCCCTTTCGCTGGAGTTAAGCTTCAGATAGTTGTCCTGCGACAGCTGCGGGGTACGGATGTTGGCAATGAACGAGACGGTTTTTATCTCTTTCTTGGCTGTGGTCACTCCGTCCAGCATGAGACGGCGGATTTCGGTCTTTACCGTGGTCTTTGAGGTGCCTTTTGTGTCACCGAGCGTGAGGGTAACCTTGTAGTTGCCCTCGGGAAGTTTCACGGAGAACTTGAACGGTTCTGTGCTCGTGATGTAGTCTTTTGTGAGAGCGTTTCCCTTGGTGTTGGTAACGGCGGTGAGCTTTCCGGTCTCCTCGAATCCATAGCCCCTCTCTGCCGAATAGGCCGTTTGGGGAGTAACCTGCGTGTAACCCTCAGCGATGTCCGACGACCCGAAGTCGAATTTCATCGGTGCCTGTGCCATGACATTCAGCGTTGCCGAAGAGCAAAGGGCGAACATCGCGGCGGTGATCAGTAGTTTTTTCATGAGTCTGTTATTAATAGTTTTTTTGGTTTTGTTGGAGGGAAAATTCCTTCATTGTACAAATATAATAATATCTTTTTTAAAACAGGCTTGCTGGGCTCAATAAAACTTGTCTTGTATTGAGGCTCCTTTTCCCGGTGTACTGCCTCCCGGGGAGATTACGTGTCTTTGCCTTTTGTCGCTGATAGGAGTGGTGAGGTTAAATTATGGTTAATTGAAATTTAAGGAATTATTAAAAGAAATAGATAACGGAAAATGCGCCGGAAAAGAGTTCTATTTTTGTGACGACATGGGGTATATTGCCTCGTGCCGTATCTGCCAGACGCTGCACCGTAATGCCGGAAGATGCATCGTAGAGCGGATGGTTTTGTTTTTCAACCGCAGTATGGAATTAGTCTACATTATCATATTGGCCGTTCTGGTCGCTGCATCTGTCTACGGAATGGTGGCGGGTGTTTCGGGTGATGTGATGCGTTTCCTGAAGGCTCCGTGCAAATCGAAGATAGCTTCGGCCCGCACAATCAAGATTGTAGCCTGTTGCGGAATCATAATCGGAATATTGTCTGCAGGCGGTGTGCTGAATGTTGCGAGGTCGGGATTCATTCACCCGCAGTATTTCAGTTTCCGTGAGGTGATGATGCTTTATCTTGGGGTAATGCTGTCATATGTCCTGCTGTTGGATGTCTCGTCTGTCATGCGCCTTCCGATATCCAATTCGGTGGCGCTTGTTTTTTGTCTCTTCGGAGCGGCAGTTGCCGTTTCGGTGACCAAAACCCATGTGACTCCATACTACAGGCTCGGAGATGTGGGCATGCTCATCAATTCGGGCGATGCAATACTTATCATTTTTGCCATTCTGGTGTCTGTTGTTGTGGCCTTCCTGCTTGG
This sequence comes from Tidjanibacter sp., assembly GCA_963640325.1. Lineage (GTDB taxonomy): Bacteria > Bacteroidota > Bacteroidia > Bacteroidales > Rikenellaceae > Tidjanibacter. Next base: position 124,650 of record CAVHXY010000003.1, on the reverse strand, counting down.
AATGGCGGTCATGTATGTGAGCCGTCTCCTGTTTTCGTTCAGATATGGGAACATGTTCGGCCGCTATGGTTTCCTGTGGTGCGGAATGGTTCTGGCGGTTGTCGCGTGTCCGTTGGTTTTCGGCGCAGTCAAGGCATATTCGCTTACTTGTGAAGGAGGGGGGATGTGCATGGCAAGCCATTGGATAGTGGCCAAACCGTTGCTCTCGTTTTTCGGTGCATGGATAGTGTGCAGTGCAGTGTTGAGGGGGCTGCAGGCATTGGGTGTCGATTTGCTCAAGGTTACCGCCTTGGCCGGTACTCTGTTTCTTGCCACAGCATTTGCGGGCAACGACTTGAGTAACTTCGTGGGAGTCTCGCTGGCAGGTGCCGACGCTTTTGCCATATATGCTGCCGGTGGCGGTGATGCGGCAATTAAGATGACGCAGCTTGCCCAGCCGGCCGATATTGGCCGTTGGGTGCTGCTCGGTATAGGCCTTTTCATGTCGGGTGTGATATGGTTCTCCCGCCGTAAGGTGACAAGGCTCTATGACGAATTCAATGTCTATGGCAAGGAGAAGGAGGAGGAACGTTTCGGCAATACGCTTATCTCCCGTGCCCTGGTCGGTTTCGCTCTGCGTGTCAATGACTGGGCCGAAGACCATACTCCCCGCCGAGTGCACCGTTTTATCAACAACCGTTTCGCCCCCTTGCGCGATGACGAGAAGAAAGACAGGAGTTTCGATGCAATCCGTCTTGTCGTCAACCTTGTCTGCACAGCGGTGCTCATCTTGTGCGGGACGAAATGGGGTCTGCCGTTGTCCACGACATATGCCACATTCATGGTGGCCATGGGTACATCGTTTGCCGACAAAGCGTGGGACCGTGACGGTGCTGTTTCACGTGTTACAGGTATTATGTCTGTGATATCGGGATGGTTCTTCACTTCGGTGGCGGCATTATTGCTCTCGATGATTCTCACACTGCTGCTCATGGTGGGCGGTACTGTGGCAGCCGCAATACTCCTCGTGCTGTGTCTTCTGTCCATGTGGTATATGGGCAAAATAAAACGACGCCTGACTCTCGAACGCCAGACACGTGAACTTGGAACTGCAGTGGCTGGCGATGATGTGATGAGTGAGATTGTGGAGGAAATTTGTGATGTGCTCAACAAGACCACGGTTATATACCAGGCCACAATCAGGGCCACTCTGGCCGAGGACCGCAAGACATTGCGCGAAATGGTGCGTCAGTCCAACGAACTCTATTACAGCGCCCGCGAACAGAAATACGAACTCTTGCCCACATTGCGCAAATTGCATGAGAATGATGTGGAGACGGGACAGTACTATGTGCAGGTGGTGGACTATATCAGCGAGATCACCAAGTCGTTGCTGCACATCGCGCGCCCCTGCTTCGAACATGTCGACAACAACCACCGTCGCATGAGCGAGGAGCAGATTTCCGACCTTCTCTCCATCAACGGTGATGTGGAGCATCTCTTTGACAAGATAAACTCCATGCTGCGCACCAATGACTTTGGTGACCTCGAACGGATCCTTGAGATGCGTGACCGTATTTTCGAAATAATTTCGCAGGCTGTGAAGAACCAGCTGCGCCGCATACAGGCCAAGACAACAGGCACCAAGGCCAGCCTGCTCTATCTCACCATTCTCAACGAAACGAAAACCATCGTGCTCCAGTCGCGCAACCTTATCAAGTCGCAAAGCTATTTTGTGGAGACGAAGGAGAAAAAGTAAACATTTTTTATTATCTTTGTGACAATTTTGGTCGTTTCCTTAAGGGGAAACATGGTATTTGTCTCCGGAATGAGTAATTTCGGAGCGAATATTGCCGTTTTATGGCCAAAGTAAAGGTGGTAAAGGATGAGTAATTGTACCAGAATACAGAGGGCTCTTGTCGTGGCTCGTGACACCAAAGCGTTGCGCATTGGTGCTCAGATTATGGGCGAGGTGGGCGAGATGTTCCGTTCGCAGTTTCCAGGCAAAAAAGCATTGATAGTCGCCAACTCTCTCGGATACCAACGATTCAACAATGTCATCAATGACTCTTTCGCACGCAACGGTGTGGAGATGTACGAGCCGTATATCTTTACGGAAGAGGTCATTTGTGCCGAATACGAATATGTGGAGCGTCTTACCGCCTATCTGTCGGACAAGCCCGATGCTGTTCCCGTTTCGATAGGGGCGGGTACTATAAACGATCTTACGAAGCTGAGTTCTTATAAAGCGGGACTGCGCTACATGAGCATCGCTACGGCAGCTTCGATGGACGGATATGCCTCGCATGGCGCATCCATTACATATCAGGGCGAGAAGAAGGATTTCGAGTGCGATGCCCCGCAGGCCATATTGGCTGACACGGAGGTGATAGCCAAGGCTCCTTCGATACTTACAGCCGCCGGTTATGCCGACTTGTTCGCCAAGGTTACGGCTGGTGCCGATTGGATTCTGGCCGAGGAATTGGGGGTTGACAAGATAGACAAATATGCGTGGTCCATCTCCCAGGGTGGGCTCAAGGAGGCTTTGGCCGATCCGCGCGGTATTAAGAAGGGCAATGTCAATTCGATAGAGATGTTGGTCGAGGGACTGATTCTTGGCGGATTTGCCATGCAGTCGTTGCGTTCGAGCCGTCCTGCTTCGGGCGCAGAGCACCAGTTCAGTCATGTGTGGGACATGGAGAACCACACATTCGACAACAAGACCCCGTCGCATGGTTTCAAGGTCAGCATTGGCATGCTGGCTGTGACGGCCCTTTACGAACAGATGCTCGCCACCGACATGTCGAAACTCGATGTGGATGCAGCGGTAGCACAGTGGCCCTCGTGGGAGGAGATGGAGAAACGGGTGAGGGAGATGTTCTCCAATACCAACTTCCTCTCCATATGCCTCACCGAGACGAAGGCCAAGCACCGTTCGCAGGAGGAGATTGCCATGCAGCTGACACTGCTCAAGGAGAATTGGTGGTCGATACGAAACCGTCTCAGCACACAGCTGATTCCCTATACTGAGGTGGCGCACCGTCTGGTGCTTGTCGGCGCTCCTGTGTCGCCATTGCAGATAGGAATCACCAAGGCGCACTTGAGGGAGACATTTCGCAGGGCAGCATTCATACGCCACCGTTTCACGGTATTGGACGTGGCTTTGAGAACCGGATATATGGAACAGTGGCTGGACGGAATATTCGGTGAGGGAGGCATTTGGGAGATAGACGAGGATAGTGCCGAGCACAAATAGTCGTAGTGAGAATTTGAAATATATTGGGAGCGGTGCATGCCGCTCCCTTTTTTGTGCCTTCAAATTGGGTATTTGTACTTATTTGGAATCATTAAAATGACCGTAACTTTGCCATATCTACAAGAGCGGAATACGCCTCTGAATTTACACGTGAGACCATGGGCAAATATTACGATTTACTGATGCAGGATGTGCGCATGCGCGAAGGGTTGACCGCATGCATGGGCTGTGGTGTATGTACGGCCGTGTGCCCGGCTGCTGAGTTTTACGACTACGACCCGCGCCAGATTGTCAGCACCGTGCAGCGCAAGAACGACGATGAGATAGAACAGCTGCTCAAGAGCAATACCATCTGGTACTGCGGCGAGTGCATGTCATGCCGTCCTCGTTGTCCTCGCAACAATACTCCCGGTTACATCATACAAGCTCTGAGAACGTTGTCGCAGAAGTTGGGCTTCTTCGTCGAATCGGAGAAGGGCCGTCAGCAACTGGCCATAAAACGCACTATCGGTGAGTCGATTCTCTCTACCGGCTATTGCATCACGCCTCGGCTGATCACGCCCGCCATGCATCCCGAGCAGGGACCGGTGTGGGATTGGATATACCGGCACGACGAAGAACTCTACTCCAGGCTGACACCTTCCTACCGCAAGGAGGGGGCAGGTGCTCTGCGCCGCATGAGCGACGAGTCACTCAACGAGCTCAAAGCCATATTCAAAGTGAGCGGCGGCGAGGAGTTCTTCAACCGGATAGAGGAGAGCTCCGACAAGAAAGCTCGTGAGATGGGTTATGACGGAGCCAACGGCGACTATTTCAAGGAGGTCTTTACATATAACAGCAACACCCACAACCATAATTGATTATTAAGTAAAAGCTATGGAACGCAATTCATGGAATACATATCAGAAGGAGATACCGGACGACAGATACTTCTATTTCAGAAGCTGTATCCGTCAGAATTTCTTTCCCGCTTCGGAGCGTGCCTTTCTGAACATCATGCGCAATGAGTTGGGGGTCGACATCTTTGACGATGCGAGTCTTACCTCATGCACTGGTATCGGTTACCATGCAGATATTGTGCCTCTGGAGACCATCATGACGGTTGTGGCTCGGGCCTTGTCTGTCATGACTGAGGCAGGATACGAGAATTTTGTGACCTCGTGCATTACCACTTTCGGCATATTTACCGAGATACTGGAGACATGGGCTGCTTTTCCCGAAACCGAGGAACGCACCCGTGAATATCTCTACAAGGCCACGGGACGTGAATTCAAGAAACCCAAGTGTCTGGCACATGCTTCGGATGTTGTCTTCCACCATAGGGACCATATTGCCGAGCGTGCCAAATTCACGCTCGTGAACAAATATACGGGCGAAATGCTCAAGGGCGTGGAGCACATAGGTTGCCACTATGCCAAGATCTTCCCCAAGTCGGGTATAGGCGGAGCCGAGTTTCCCTATGTGCTGGCAGGCATGATAGAGTCGTGGGGCGGCAGCGTGGTGGACTATCCCGAGCGTCGCCACTGCTGCGGTTTCGGTTTCAGAAACTATCTTGTGCAGGCCAACAGGGGCTATTCGGTGGCCAACTCCAAGAAGAAACTGGAGTCAATGGCTCCTTTCCATCCCGACTTTATAGTTTCCAATTGCCCTGGATGTTCAATGTTCCTGGACAAATGGCAGTACACGATAGCCGAGATGGAACATGTGACCTACGGCAAGGACGGCAAGGGCATTCCAGTGTTTACATACGAGGAGCTGGCCGGTCTGGTGCTTGGCTATGAACCGTGGGAACTGGGACTGCAGATGCATCAGGTGGATGTTGAACCGATGCTCGACAAGATGGGCATAGCCTACGATCCGCTCACCAAGTATCTGGGCAAGAACGGAAAGTATATCGACCGTCCCGAAGATGCGGTGGTCAATATGGGTTGTTAATCGGAAAAGAGAGATATAAAATGGACGGCAGAGTAATCATAGTGGGCGGAGGCATCGCAGGCATGAGTTGTGCCATTACGCTCAAGAAGGCGGGAATAGAGCCGCTTATTATCGAACGCGATTCGAAACTGGGCGGTCATGCAGCCGACTGGTACAAACTGTTTCCCACATTCACTCCATCGAAAGATGTGGTGACTCCCATTATCAATACGGTGGCCAAGTTGGGTATTAGGGTGCTTTACAACGAGGAGGTGGAGCGTATCAATCCGCGAGGCGTGATGCTCAAGAACGGCCGCAACTACTATGCCGACACGGTGGTTGTCTGCTCGGGCTACGACCTTTTCGATGCCCGCCGCAAGGAGGAGTACGGCTACGGCATATACAAGAATGTCTTCACTACAGCCGATGTGGAACGCATGTTCAACCAGGGTTGTGTCCAGACGGCACAGGGCACGGCACCCAAGCGGGTGGCATTTCTGCACTGTGTGGGCTCGCGTGACGAGAAGGTGGGCAACAGCTACTGCTCCAAGGTGTGCTGCATTACGGGAGTGAAACAGGCCATAGAGATTAAGGAGATGTATCCCGACTGCGAGATATTCAACTTCTATATGGATATCCGTATGTTCGGTCCTGGCTATGAGGAGCTCTATCGCAAGGCACAGGTGGACTACAACATACACTTCATACGAGGCCGTATCTCTGAGGCGAGCCCCACGATCGACAACCGCATACAGATCAAGGCCGAGGATACACTTGTCGGACGGCCGTTGAAGATGACGGTGGATATGTTCGTCCTGATTATAGGCATGCAGGCGAGCACAAACAACAGCGAGTTTGCTCTCTGCCGCGGTCTCCATCGGGCTCCTAACGGTTTTATGCAGCCGGCCGACCCCTTCTGGAACAACACGGCTTCAGAGTGTCCCAATATCTTCTATGCTGGGGCCGTCACAGCCCCCAAGAACATAGGCGACAGCATCAACGAGGGTATAGCGGCTGCGCAGAAAGTGATAGAGAAACTCAGCGACTAAAAGGTGAATGGCAATGCTTAATTTCGGATATACCATTTCGCAGGCAAGATCGGTCAATCTCGATACCTCGGATTGGGCACTCGTGGATAAAGTACTCGGCCGATTCCCCGAGCTTCAGAGCTGTATAGCCTGTGGCGGATGCACGGCTACATGCACGGCCGGCAACCTCACGAACTTCAACTTCCGTCGTGTGCATACGCTGGTGCGTCGCGGAGAGTACAAGGGATTGTATGAGGAGATAAACAAATGCATGCTGTGCGGCAAGTGCCGTCTGGTCTGTCCCCGTGGCATCAATACGAGGGCGGTGGCATTGTTCCTGAAAACTGAATTGGAGGGCAGGCAATGATGAGCTATTACAGTCCGTTCATATTGCCGTTTGTCATAGGCACCCTTTCCCTGCTCTGTGCTGTGCTTGTCAAGTGGGCCAGCTGGCTGTTTGCCCTGCCACGCAGCGAGAAGAACATGATATGGCGAGGCATTCCATCGGTGGCTACCTTGGAAGCTGTGGGCGAGGTGTTCATGGAGTCTTTGCTGCACCGCCGCATATTCCGTGTCAATCCTCTGCTGGGCTACATGCATATGAGCCTGGCTTTCGGATGGTTTCTGCTTATTGCGGTGGGCTTCTTCGAAGCCTCGGCCGTGATAGGTTGGGATGCCCCATTACATTCGCACGTATTCTTCCGCTACTTCGACCCGCTCACGGGCACTTCACATGTCATGGCCAATGTCATGGACGGCCTGTTACTGTTCGTCCTTTCGGGAGTCATGCTCGCTTGGTTCAAGAGACTGCGTTCGCGCCTGCTCGGCATGAAGAAGACCACGAAGCATATACTTTTCGACCGTTTGGCGCTCTCGGCCTTGTGGTTCATATTCCCTTTGCGGCTTGTTGCCGAGAGCTTCATGGCTGCCTTGAAGCACAACGGTGGATTCCTTACGGACACCATCGGCAATGCGATAGCGGGGGCAATGGATCCAACTCTCATAGAGACATGCAACAACACGGCATGGTGGTGCTACTCCATAGTTCTCGGACTGTTCTTCATAGCCCTGCCATTTTCGCGTTACATGCATATTTTCACCGAGATACCGCTTATATTCCTGCGTCGCTACAAGCTGCGCAGTAAAGAGACCGGTACGAGTTATGACAACTTTCAGTTGCAGGCATGTTCGCGTTGCGGAATATGTATCGACCCCTGCCAGTTGCAGAGTCAGGCTGGTTTGAACAATGTGCAGTCTGTCTATTTTGTGCGTGACCGCCGTTACGGGCACCTTACGGAGAGCGTGGCCGACAATTGCCTCATGTGTGGACGTTGCGAAAATGTATGCCCCGTGGGTCTGGAACTCAATTCGTTGAGGCTCAATAGCCGTACTGCGATGAGGAATCATCCCGACAATTCTCGCTACAAATACATTTCCGGCCTGGACCGCTCTTCGGGCGAGGGTCGTGTGGGATATTTTGCCGGTTGCATGACGTTGCTCACGCCGGCTGTCCTGCAGGCTATGGACAAGATTTTTGCCGCTGCCGGAGAGGATGTATGGTGTGCCGACAAGGATGGGGGAGTGTGCTGCGGACGTCCTCTGAAACTTTCGGGTGCGGTGGACGATGCCCGCAAGATGATGGAATACAACAAGGCCCTCTTCCGCAAGCACGGTATTACCACTTTGGTTACCTCTTGTCCCATATGTCTACGGGTGTTCAAGGAGGACTATGCACTTGAGGGAGTGGAGGTGCTGCACCACACCGAATACATTATGCGACTGATTCGTCAGCGCCGTATCAAACTTCGTGAGACGGGCGATACATACACCTATCACGATCCTTGCGAACTTGGGCGAGGCAGTGGCATCTACGACTCTCCGCGCGAAATAATCAAGGCCTTGGGCACTCTGCTGGAGCCTGCCCACAACCGTGAGAATGCCCTTTGTTGCGGAAGCAGTCTGGCCAATACAGCCATGAGTGATGCCGGACAACGCAAGATAGCCGAGGCGGTGGCTGCCGAACTTGAGGCAACCGGAGCCTCGCAAATGGTTACGGCGTGCCCACTGTGTAAAAAGGCTATCGGACGGGGGACCACGCGTCCCGTGATGGACATCTCGCAGATTGTTGCCGAGAACTGTTGAAACAAAATGATAAGAAACGATCCTCTCGTAAAATCCGAAGTCGGGATTTGCAGGGGAATGAGAAGATAAAGAGGGAGTGTTGTGTGAAAAGAGAGAGGTGCCAGAAAAATTCTGACGCCTCTCTCTTTTCCTGTTCGGCAGATCTATTCCCAGTAGATCAGATGTCCCACCTTCTTGGTGTCGTCCCACAGCCACAGCCGAGGTGCAGTCTTCTTGAGCACTTTGAATTCACCAGATTTGTTGGTGATTGACACACCTTGCGACGAGATGGTGGTCTGTACTTTTCCGTCTTGTATGGGAGCAGCACCGAGCACATACTGCACGTAGGCCGACAGGTCATCGCGTTGCATGCGTGACTTGAGTGCCGTCAGGTTGTATGCCATCTGACTGTCGGTGTAGGCGAATACCGTACTTGTTCCTTTGGACGGGTAGACACCATATTCGGTGTTCTCCATGAATGTCTTCTGCTCGGAGGAGTATTTGCTTACCTCGTCTTCAGTGGACGATTTGGTGCATGAAGCCGACATGGCCAGCATCAGCGGCAGCCCTATTGCCCAAACCAATAATCTGTTCCTATTCATATCTCTCATTGTTTTACTGTACTACAACAACTTTTCTTACATATTCCGTTCCCTCGTCCGTAGTAACGGCTACCACTATGGTGTGTTCGCCTGCCGGAAGAGTCAGCGTGGGGGCCTCGAGCTCCTGTACCGTGCCGTCTATACTCCATACCACCGAAGATATGGCGATTTTGATACCGCCCACTTTCAGCTGTATCTGCTCATCGGTGCTGTATGTGCCTTTTATGCCGTCCATATGGGCAAATTGGCTGAATGCCTTGGCGGTAGTGAAGGTGAGACTCTTCTCTCCGTCGCCCTTGATTGTCACATTGTATGTCGTGTTGGGCAGAAGTTTCTGGCAGTAGTAACTGTTGTCCGTCACCTTGCGGTTCTCTATGACATTAGAACCCTGCATGATGGTTACCTCCCAGTTACCTGTCCAGTCTCGTTTTTGCCATGTGATGTACGCTCCGTTCTGGTATGCCGCCACCTCAAGGCTGTTTCCTACTGTCACGGCGCATTCGGCAAAAGTGTCTCCGTATCTGGTCTTGGCTTTGATTGTAGCCGTTCCTTTTGCCACGGCTTTTACAATGCCCGAATTTGATACTGTGGCCACTTTCTCGTCGCTGCTCGACCAAACAAGTTCCGTATTCCATACATCTGCGGGGTAGACCGATGCCGTGAGCGTGAATGTTTCGCCCATATCCAGCTCCAATTCATCCCGACTGATATCCACCCTCTCGGCCATAGGCTTGTCGGATGTCTTGAATGTGGCCTTTGCCGCACCCCAGAATAATTCGGGTTTGTATTTTCTCTCGCCACGTATCTCCACCTCATAGGTCGAGTTGTTCTGCAGCCCGCTTATCTTGGCCGATTTTGTGTCTGTTTCCAATTCGCTGTACTCTTCATCCCATGTGCCTTTCCAACGTACATACCATTTTGCACTCTCCGAGTCGCTTGTCCAGCTCAACGATGCTTCGGTCTCTGCCGTGTTCAGAACGGGGGCGCTTATGGATGTGATTTCGGTGTCGGTTACCGTAACCTTGAATGTGCTCGATTTGGCACCGTCCAACGTGGCAGTTATGTTGGCCACTCCCTTCTTCTGGGCCATCACTACACCGTTTTCGTCCACTGCTGCCACATCTTGGTTGTCGCTTGTCCATTTGATTTCGCCTGTCGAGTTGGCGGGCGTGAGGGTGTAGCGTACCTTCTCGTAGTCACCGGCCTTCAACGAGGTCGAAGCATTGTCGAACGTGATTTGCTCGGCAGCCGTGTATGAACCGAAATCGGCCCCTATCGCCCATTGTATGTAGTTGTCGTCATCGTCGGTAGCTTTCTGCCATGAGGTGCCGCCGTTGGTGGAGTAGTACGAACCCTTGAATCCGCTTGCATCCGTATAAGCATACAATGTACCGCTGTAGGAATTCAATTCCACCGCCACCATGACTTCTTCGGTATCGGTCATTGTTACGTTCAGTGACTTGAGATCCACATAGTTGTATGACGAAAGCGCACCTGCCTCCACCGTAAAGCTCTTTGTAGCGACCGATTTGCGGTTCTTGTATACGTGTATGATGTATAGTCCCGGTACGGTTATCTTGAAATCGGCACCCAAGAGTTCCACTTGTTTCGCACTCGTGCCGAGGTCACTCAGATTGTACTCGGCGGCAATCAGAAGCGAAGGTGTGTTGAAAGTGAACTGACCGTTCTCGCGTGTGCACCAGGTCTTGTATATGGTCTTGCTCTGTTTGGGTGCAGAGAGCTGTGCCGCAATGTCGGGTGTTGAGGCTGTGAGTTTCAGATGCTCGTGGTGGTCGGCATATCCCTCCTTGGATATATAGAGGTCATACTCGCCTTTTGCCATATCTGCTATCGAGAACTTGCCGTCCTTGTCTGTAAGCGAATATTTCTCGCCGGCCACAGACTTTGTCGCTGTGGTTTCAGTCCGTGCTGTCAGACGCATGAGACCCTCTGTACTTTCCACCCTCAAGGCCGATGTGAGATAGGGGATGGCAAACACCGAGGCCCCTTCCACACCGTTGCGTGACAGGTTTTTCGCCTGACCGTAGAGCGTGATTGTTGATTTGGAACTCAGGTCGAATTCCACATTCTGTCCATTGCGTGTAATGTTGCTGAAGATGTGGTTGTTGTAGCCGCGCCCCCAAAGTTTGAAGTCATCGTTGGATTCATTGAGCGAGGTGACCGAATTGTCGCTGTTGGGGAAAATCCACTGCTCATAGGCAGCGTACAGAGCCGAGTTGTAACGTTTTATTTCCAAATCCTCCTTGGCACGCACTATCTTGTAGCATTCGTGTCCCACTTCGGTGTTTATGTCATAACCCGATGCCCACAGCGAGGCTGCCGTACTGCCCGAAGGCATTATGTTGTTTGACTGGTCCACGTGCCACACTACCAAACCTCCGTCACTGGCACTTAGCGGACGTGTGCCGCCTGACAGGTATTGATCCCATTTATACGAAGGTGTGCGGTTTTCCAAGATGAAATATTCTCCTGTGTTGGGAGTGTCTATGCGGTATGCCTTTCCGGTCTGCAGAGGCTCGAGAGTGTGGTGTCCCTCTTCTATGGTCATTATTGTCGCCCATTTCTCTCCGGCCAGGAAACTGCTTATTATGTTGCGTTCTATGGCCGAGAGGGCAGCCGGGGTGCGGCCTCCGTTGTTGTAACTTCCCGAAGCCATGAGAGAGAACGATGCAGGATGCACATTTTCTCCTGAGTATTCGGTGTCGTAGAAGTCGGGCAAATCGAGAGTGTGGCCGAATTCGTGGCAGAATGTGCCTATCGAGGCCATTGTGTCACCGCTCGAACCCTTCAGCTCTGAGGTGCAGGCATATCCGGCGAGCTGCTTGCCATCGAATTTGTGCTCGCCGCTGACACTCCATTTGTGTGGCCATACGGTATCGTCCTCTCCGCCCTCGGCCTCGTTGTAGCCTGCATAGACGACATATATGTTGTCTATGTAGTTGCCCGAACTGTATTTCGAAAAGTCCACATCGGCATCGGCTGCGGTGCAGGCATCTATGATCATCTGACGGGCATTGCTGTCATCTCCGTCATCATCGTTACCGCCGTAGTATTTCGTGTTGTGAGACAGCTTGTAGGGGCCTACAACATCGAACTGGGGGGCATACTTGCCGTTGGTGTTGTCATAGTAGTAGTCACGTACGCTACCCGTAGCTCCATTGGCACTGTATCCTTCCTTGTTGAGCAGGTCATCGAAGCTCTGCCGAGGATTGGTCGTGGTGAAGGGTACATCACTGAAACTGACAAGAATGACCAGCATCTTGGTCTGTATGGTGCTTGATGCTCTGCTCGTTGCCGCACTTGAGAGTGCATTTGCCGAGGAATTCATCTGCGCCCGTCGCTGACTGCTGCGTGCTGCAATTACACTTTGGGGCACTCCTTTCTGTATTTGCGACATGGAAACTTTCTGAGCTCCCGACCGTGAGGCCGAATTGACCCTTATCCCGCTCGATACAAGACGCATGCCGTCCAGCCGTGCATAATAGAACGACTTGTCCTCGCCCTGGATTATGTTGTATCCCTCGGACGTTGTGGCATAGTGGAAGAACTCGTCACCGTGCAGGTAGATGTCCAGTTTCGACCCGTCGGTTTGTGTCACTGTTATTTTGCCTGGATATGCAGGAACCGCATGGAGATTCGCATAGAGACCTGTAAAGGCAAGCATCAGGCCCAATGCTCTAAGAACAGATGTTTTCATCTTTGTCAAAATGATATGATTCCAAATGCGAAGATAGCGTTTTTCAGCCAAACATCAAAAACCATATGTAAAACGGAACGCAGATACAACACGAAGTGTCTGCGTTCCGTTTGGTCTTTTCAGTGCAATAAAATTAATTGTTGTTGCCCTTGCTGTACTCCTCCTGTTGCGATTCCACTTCACGCAATCCTTCCCGCAGCGCATCGGCCGAGAGGATGTTGCCGCGGGCCGTGTTGTATGCGGGGCTGTGGCTTCCTTTCACCGGCAACTCATCATAGCATGCGGCAAACTGCGACGGCACGCTCTCGAACTCAATTTCAGTTGCACGAGGTGCGGTGGCTCCCTCATAGAGTACACGTGCATGCACCTTTATCTTGCCTGCCTTCGTGGTGGCACGAATGAGTGCCGGTGCCGAACCGAACTCCACTGTGCGCGGATTGGCTCCGTTGGTCGCATCACCTATGAGCTCGCCCTCTCCGGTCACCGTAAAGAGAACATCCTCCTTTGCCAGACGGCGCACATTGCCGTCCTCGTCGGTAATCTCGGCTATCACTACAATGAAATCCGAACCGTCGGCCACCAGCGGATGTTCCATATCATCCAGACGGAGCGTTACCTTGCAACTTCTGCGCGAGGGGGCCTTGCGGTCGCTGCATACCACCTGACCGTCGATTATGCCTTCGGCCACCATGTTTACTATCCGGTAGTAATCCTCGGCCCCAGTGGCCGTCTTGTTTGTATTGGCTTCTCGTATGGACTCACGGAAGTCCCACACATTCGGGAAGCGTACTATGCCACTCGGCATTGCCCCCTGCTTGTGTTCCACGGGGAGTGTGATGCTGCGGAGTCCGTATATGGTGAGCCTTACCGAGTCGCAGTTGCTGAATACCACCACCTCGCTGTTCGACAGAGGGGTCATCTCATTGGCGATGTATACCATGGGCCCCGTCTTTACGTGTGCCACCTTGAGGGTGGGCGAGAGTTGGCTCCGGTACATCCAGTAGGAGTATTTGGGCTGACGGAAGCAATCCATGAAACCGCCCCAGAATGGGTCGGGATGATAGCCCCGCTGATGGTCGAACGGGTGCCACAGGGCACCGCCTATGTGATTGCTTGCACTGCCGTAGAACGAACTGTAGAGCTCCTCCCAGGCATTGACTTGCGTGAGCATGGGTATTTCTCCCCAGCTGCGTGACATTCGGCTGACACTGTTGTGTGCATACCAGTCGTCCACCATGTCGCCCCATTCGCGAGTGAAGACGGTCTTGTCGGTGGTCTGTGCCACGCGCGAGTTGCCGTATATTACCGGATAGTTCTCCATGACTCCCTTGGAGTTGTAGTCGGCCGCCGCCACGGGGGCTCCGGGGTAGGGGAACTCCTCCTGTGTCACGCGCAGTGCATCGGTGGAGAACTCCAGCGGGAATCCGGTTTCATTGAGGATAGGTTCCCACATTATGACACACGGATGGTTGCGCTCAACCCTTATCATGTCCCGTGTGTTCTGTAGTGAACGCTCGGCAAAAGAGGGGTCGTTGTTCCAGAACTGCCAGCCGGGGGTGGCCACTATGACGAACATTCCCAACTCGTCGCAGGCATCCATGAATGCCGGGTCTTGCGGATAGTGGGCGCAACGGATTATGCGACTGCCAGCCTCGCGCAATCTCACTGCATCGTTCCATTGCTGCGAGTTGGGCACAGCATTGCCCACATAGGCAAAGTCCTGATGACGGTTGGCGCCCATGAGTTTGCCGGGATAGGGTTTGCCGTTGAGCCAAAGGCCCTCCTTCCCCTTGAACTCCACCTTGCGAATTCCTATGCGCAGGACTCCGCCGTCCAACGGTTCGCCGTTTTCTGCGATGCGGGTCTCCATACGGTAGAGATAAGGTGTGTCCGGTGCCCAAAGATTGGGGGTCTTGAGTTTGAACTGTTGCTGTGCCGTACGGCTTTCGCCTGCCTTGAGCGTCAGTCGCGAGTTGTTCGTTAGGAGCACCTTGCCCTCCTTGTCAATCAGACGCGTCTGTAGGGTTACGGTGTGCTTGCGCGTATCAGAATTGCGCAGGTCGGTATCCACGAATATGTCGGCACTCTGCTCCGAAATGTTGTCGTAGTGGACAAATATGCCACCGCCTGCCACCTTATTGGCCTCTATGGGGTCGGTGATGCCCACCTTGCCCTTGCCGATGAGCCAAACATCTCGGTATATGCCGCCGTGGTAGGCAAAATCAAGTACATACTGTGGCTTGCCGGGCAGATAGCTGCCGTCATCGCTGTTGTCGGCCATGAGAGCCACCACGCACTTGTCGCCAGCTGCAACACCGGCCTCGGTGAGGTTTACCGTTATTGGCTTGTATCCGCCGAAATGCTCCTTCACCTTGTTGCCGTTTACATATATCACCTGTTTCCCCATCACAGCCTCGAAGTGAAGCACTATCTCTTTGCCGGCCAGGTCTTCGGGTACAGTGAAGTGTTTGCGGTACCAGGCAATGCCCTGATAGTTGCGGCTACCGCTGCCTTCGGCTGGAATGAGCATGACGGTGTGCGGAGTCGAGACGAGTTCCCATGCACTGTCATTGTAGTCTGCCTTGTAGGCATCGGGGGTGTCACCACGGTGGAAACGCCAACCGACATTGAAATTGTACACCGTTCGGCCACTGTTCTCCAAGGGGAACAGTCCCGCCACAGATGTCTCGGGAAGATAGTTTTCGGCCGCCGCAAAGAAGCCTGCCAGGAGGGCAACCGTGAGAAGTAAGATTCGTTTCATATAGTTTTTTTAATTTGTAAGGTTCGTTTTTGTGCCGTGGTGCTCGGGGCTATCCGTGAACTCCGGCATTTCGGAGTGTGTTCGGTCAAGTTTATGCGGTTTATTTTGCCGGCCGTTTTTTGTGGCGGTGTTAGGGAAACCGCATAAAGTCTTCAAAATAAAGTATCCAAAATTAATGTTTTATTTTTGCGTTGCAAAATTTCAATTAAAATTTAAAAACACTGCCTGTGTGCAATCTTTTGCGATAGCGCATTCAATCCATCCCCCTTAGGGGAATTGTATGCCGATATTTTGCTATCTTTGTCTGTGCCGGGTTGGGTAAGGCAGAGCCCAATCGTTATTAATAAAAGTGTCGGTCGAAATCTGACCGGCTTCAGCGAGAAGAAACCAATAACCTAAAAATTACATTTTCTATGAAAAAACGCCTTTTGACCATTGCCCTCATGCTGTCGGCAGCCATTGCAGCAGCGCAGGGTACGCAGACTCCTCAACACCTTCCGTTTGAGAATCCCTATGCTTTTGGCCTTGACCTTTCGTTCGTGAAGCAGGCCGAAGACCGTGGCCGTGTATTCTATGATATTGACGGCACCCAGAAACCGGCATGGCAAATCTTCCGTGACCATGGTTACAACTGGGCACGACTGATGATTTGCAACGAACCCTCTACGTTGGGGCAGGACTTGAACTATGTGGTTGCAGGAGCCAAGAAACTCAAGGAGTACGGCTATCACTTTGCACTCGACTTCATGTTGTCTGACGGTTGGGCTAACCCCATGACGCAGCCTACACCTTCCAAATGGAGAAACATGACCCATGAGCAGCGTGTTGAGGCTCTCTATGACTTTGTCCACAATGCCATAGAAACGCTCCGCGCCGAGGGTGTAATGCCCGAGATAGTGCATGTGGGTAACGAGATAAGCAACGGTATGCTGTGGCCCGATGCCCGCCTTTATTACGGTGACGAGAAACGTGACCAGAGCCATTGGGTTGAATTCACCGACTATCTCCGTGCCGGCTCAAAGGCAATCCGCGATGTTGAGGGAGGCGAAAAGGTGCAGATTATGTTGCATGTCGATTTCGGTGGTGACATGGAGATGTCGAAAATATTCTTTACCCAGATGGAGAACTACAAGATCGACTACGATATTGTAGGATTTTCCTTCTATCCCTGGTCGCACGGTACTTTGATGGACCTGCGTGACAATCTCTATTACACTATCAAGACTTTCCACAAACCTGTAATCGTCATTGAGACCGGCTACTATTCCGTACCGAGCGATACATTCGACAAAGTGGGTGTCAAGTCGGCATTTCCCGAAACCCCCGAGGGACAGAAGCAGTGGCTGCAGGGTGTGAATGAAATAGTCATGGCTGCGCCCGACAATATGGGACGCGGAGTGTTCTGGTGGGAGCCTATGTTTGCAGGCCGTGGTTTCTTCGATGACAAGACCAATGTCGCCAAACCCATTGTAGAGGCATTCGAGAAATATGCACTTCCGGGTGTCCGTGCCGACGGTAACCCCCGTATATGGGATTTTGAAGAGGGAGAGAGAAGATAGACTGCCTTTTCGGCAAGGGACCGACACCCCTCGCCAATGGCGGAGTCAGTACCGAAAATGAAAACGGCCGGAACTAATATTCCGGCCGTTTTTTGTACCAATTCTGTGCCCCCCGATCGCCCGATTTTTATGATGGAACAGCGTGAATGTCAATCTGCGTTCAAATTGATAAGCCATTGCAGAAAGATGGGAATGCATTTGTCAGGACGAGCCACTACATGAATCCCGAATAAATACAAAAAAGCGGTCACGAAACAATCGTAACCGCTTTCAGTGACTCCGACAGGACTCAAACCTGTAACCTTCTGATCCGTAGTCAGATGCTCTATTCAATTAAGCTACGGAGCCGTTTGCGGATGCAAATATACGTCATTTTTATTATTTGTCAAATAAAAACCGCATTTTCTCCGCAAAAAAATTACTCGAAAATCTCAGCGAGTTTATTTTCAAGTTCTTCGCCACGCAGATTCTTTGCAATGATGGTTCCGTCAGGCGAGATGAGATAGTTTGCCGGGATGGACATCACTCCGTACTCCTTGGCTGCCGAGCAGTCCCACTGCGTCAGCTCGCTCACATGAATCCAATCCATGCCGTTGTCTACATATGTCTTTACCCAAGTGGCTGCATCGTTGTCGAGCGATACACCGAATATCTCAAATCCCTTGTCATGATACTTGCCGTAGGCCTCTACCAGAAAAGGGACTTCATTCATGCAAGGCGAGCACCAGCTTGCCCAGAAATCGAGCAGTACATAGTTGCCGGCCTCCACATATGAGGAGAGCTTTTGAGCTTCACCGTCAGCGGCTTTCATCTCTATGTCCACGAACTTTTCACCCACCTGTGTGGCGAGCATCTTCTCTGCCCGCTCTTTCACCTGCACCATTTCGTCCCTGTTCTTGTACTTGGCCGGCAGGGAGTTGTATGCATCCATCAGCTCCTGTGCACTCCACATGAACATCATGTTCTGCATGAGGTAGACACCGAATATGTTCTCCTTGTTCTCCTTGAATGCCTCGGTCATGACTGCCGTTTCCAGTGAATCGGTGACCTCCGAGCCGCTTTGCTGCAACTCGTTCCACTTTTTTATCATGTTCTGGTAGCCGTCATTTGCAGGTGAACCCGACACCTCGGGAGCATCGGCATTTCCGCTTACATTCACCGTGCCGTTCTCCAGCATCACGAGTGTCATGAAGGTGGGGTATTGCAAAAGGTATGCACCCGTTTCCTGTTCGGTTGTGCCCTTGAAGGTGAATTTGCCTTCCTCCACTGTCGCCGAGTCGATGGGATTGCCCTCATAGTCTACCAGGTAGATGCTTCCGTTCACCAGATTGGCGAGGTCTCCCTTTATGGTGTAGTTCACCCCGTTGTTGCCGCAACTGCATGCAATTGCAGCTACGCATAGTGCAAAAAATAGTTTTTTCATAATTGATTCGATATGTATTTGTTTATATGTTCTTTTTGATTTTGTCGGGATGGTCGGCCACAAATGTTTCCCAACTTGATGACTTGTGCTCCTTATGCCTTGTGGCGGCCTGTTTTACGGGCGAGGAGGAGATGAAGTGATGGCATACCGCCACGGCAAGACCGTCTGTGGCATCGAGTTTCTTCACGTCGTACTCTATGCCGAGCATCTTCTGCAGCATTATGGCCACCTGCTCCTTGGCGGCACCGCCCATGCCGGTCAGTGATTGCTTTATACGGCGCGGGGCATATTCGAACACCGGACGATCCTTGTGCAGAGCAGCAGCCATGGCCACCCCCTGTGCCCTTCCGAGTTTGAGCATACTCTGTACATTTTCACCGAAGAACGGTGACTCCAGAGCCACCTCATCGGGTGCATATTCATCAATAAGGGCCGAGACTCTCTCGAATATGAACTTCAGCTTTTCGTAGGGATCTTTCATCTTGCTCAGGTCGATGATGCCGAGCACCACGCAGGCAAGCTTGCTGCCATCCACCGACAGCACCCCATAGCCCATCTTGTTGGTTCCGGGGTCTATTCCCATTATTCTTTTTATGCCAGGCATTTATGTCCTATTGATTTATGGAATGCCAGACCGTCCGGCCGAAAATGTAAGAGAGGATCCTCTCGTATACGGGTGCAGTTTTGACCGCCCCATACACTTCAAGCAACCCTCTCCGCAGTAGCTTGCATCCCCGTCTCTCTAACAGTTTATTTCTCCTCTTTAAGTGATGCCAGTTCCTTTTCGAGCGCATTCACTCTGGCAAGCAGTTCGGGCAGATTGCGCATCACTGCATTGGCACGGCGGAACTTGCCGACAGGCATTGAAGGATAGCCCATCATTATCTCGCCGTCGGCCGTGTTGTTGCTCACTCCCGACTTGGAACCCACTTGCACGCGGTTGCCTATGGTTATGTGTCCCACTATACCGCTCTGTCCGCCCATCATGCAGTTGCGGCCAATCTTAGCCGAACCCGCCACACCTGTCTGGGCCGCCATGACGGTGTTCTCGCCCACCGTCACATTGTGCGCTATCTGTATGAGGTTGTCGAGCTTGACACCACGTCTGATAACTGTTGACCCCATTGTCGCACGGTCAACGCAGGTGTTGGCACCTATCTCCACATTGTCCTCAATCACCACGTTGCCTATTTGGGGAATCTTGTCATACTCCCCTTGGGCATTGGGGGCAAAGCCGAATCCGTCACCGCCTATCACCGTGCCGGCATGTATGGTCACATTGTCACCCAACATGCACCCCTCGTATATCTTCACTCCCGCAAAGAGGGTCACATTGTTGCCTATCTTTACGTTGTCGCCCACATATACTTGCGGATATATCTTCGCATTGTCGCCAATCTTCGCATTCGTATCAATGACTGCAAAGGCGCCTATGTAGGCATTGTCACCCACATGTGCGGTGGGGTCGATGCTTGCCTTGTCGCTTATGCCGTGCTTCTGGGGCTTGGCTGCGATGTACATCTCCAGCAATTTGGCAAAACATCCGTAGGCATCCTTCACCTTTATGAGCGTTGTCTTCACCTCATGCGACGGCGCAAAGGAGTCGTTCACTATCACAATTGATGCCTCGGTGGTGTAGATGAAATGTTCATACTTGGGGTTTGCAAGAAACGAGAGAGACCCTTTTTTCCCCTCCTCTATCTTCGACAGCGTGGAGACCGTGGCGTTCTTGTCGCCCACAATCTCACCGCCCAGGGCGGCTGCTATCATTTCGGCACTGAATTCCATAATCGTGTCTGCTATAAATATTTCTTAATGTCTATGTTCTGTGGCATCAATCCTGTGGGATCGTTGCCGAAATGGATCAGCTCCCTTATCACACTCGATGACACTGCCACAAACTGAGGTGGCGTGAAGAGCAATACCGTGGTGATTTCCGGGAAGAGCCTCTTGTTGATGAGCATTATGTTACGCTCGTACTCATAGTCTATAGTGTTGCGCATGCCTCTCAGGATGAATGTAATGCCGTTTTTGCGGCAATATTCTCCCGTGAGCATGTCATACACCTCCACATCCACTCGGTCATTCCCCTTGTAGAGATCCTCTATGAGACGCTTGCGGTTTGCCACCTTCAGCAGGCTGTTCTTTTCGGCATTGTCACCTATGCCTATTATTATCCGGTCGAAAATTCTAAGCCCTTCGTCCACCACTGCCTGATGGCCTATGGTGAAGGGGTCGAACGAACCGGGGAACAAGGCTGTCTTCAATGTTCTGTATTCCATCTCTTTCGGGTGCAGATACTGTATGCTGGTCCACTTGTTTGTCTTTCTTGTGGCGCTCCCTTTCGCAATGCGGAGAGGGCCGCAACTGGCTACACGAGCTTGTCGAACAGTTGTTTCATGCTGACCTTGCTGTCGACAATGCTCTTCAGTTCGTCAAGCTTTATCCTGTGCTGCTCCATCGTATCGCGGTCGCGCAACGTTACCGTGTTGTCCTCCAGCGTCTGGTGGTCTACAGTCACGCAGAACGGGGTTCCGATTGCATCCTGTCGGCGGTAGCGTTTGCCGATGCTGTCCTTCTCGTCATACACCACATTGTGGTCGTAGCGGAGCATGTCCTTTATCTTGTGTGCAATGTCGGGAAGTCCGTCTTTCTTTACGAGCGGCAGTATGGCCACCTTTACAGGAGCCAACTGTGCAGGGAAACTCAACACCGTGCGCTCCTCGCCATTCTCGAGTTTCTCCTCCTTGTAGGCTGCCGAGAGAACCTGCAGAACCATACGGTCCACTCCGATAGATGTCTCCACTACGTAGGGTACGTAGCTCTCTCCGCTTTCCGGGTCGAAATACTGCAGTTTGCGTCCCGAGAGTTTCTGGTGGTTGCCGAGGTCGAAATCGGTACGCGAGTGGATTCCCTCCACCTCCTTGAAGCCGAAGGGGAACTTGTATTCGATATCGGTAGCCGCATTGGCATAGTGGGCCAGCTTCTCGTGGTCGTGGAACTGATAGTTCTCGTCACCGAAGCCGAGCGCCTTGTGCCAGCTCATACGGGTCTGTTTCCATTTGTTCCACCACATCATCTCCTCGCCGGGCTTTACGAAGAACTGCATCTCCATCTGCTCGAACTCCCTCATGCGGAAAATGAACTGACGGGCTACAATCTCGTTACGGAAAGCCTTGCCTATCTGGGCGATACCGAAGGGAATCTTCATTCGTCCCGTTTTCTGCACGTTCAGGAAATTGACGAAGATGCCCTGTGCCGTTTCGGGGCGCAGGTAGATTATGCTTGCGCCGTCGGCCGTCGAACCCATCTGGGTGGAAAACATGAGGTTGAACTGACGAACCTCGGTCCAGTTGCGCGTACCCGAAATGGGGCAGACAATTTCGCAGTCGAGAATTATCTGGCGCATTTCTGTCAGGTCATTGTCGTTCATGGCCTTTGCCATACGGGTATGGATTTCCTCGCGTTTTTCGATGAGCTCCTTTACACGCTGGTTGGTCTCGCGGAACATGGCCTCATCGAAACCGTCACCGAAGCGTTTGCGTGCCTTGGCAATCTCTTTCTCTATCTTCTCGTCCTGCTTTGCCAACCAGTCCTCAATGAGAACATCGGCACGGTAGCGTTTTTTGGAATCCTTGTTGTCAATCAGAGGGTCATTGAATGCGCTTACGTGACCCGAAGCCTCCCATGTCTTGGGGTGCATGAATATGGCGGCGTCTATGCCCACTATATTGTCATGCAGTTTGGTCATGGAGTCCCACCAGTATTTCTTTATGTTGTTCTTGAGCTCCACACCGTTCTGGCCATAGTCGTAAACGGCGCTCAGTCCATCGTAAATTTCGCTCGACGGGAATATGAATCCGTACTCCTTGCAGTGAGCCACGAGTTTTTTGAAGAGTTCGTCTTGAGTCATCTTTTTATTGTGTTTAGAATTTCTGATTTGATTCTTTCCGTATGTTAATCTCACAAAGATAAGCATATAATTGTAAAATACGAACCGACTTGCATCAAATAAAACCCCGATGGGGCGCGAACGGCGGAATTTTATTACTTTTGCAAAAAAACGGATGGGGCGCATTTTGGCTATAGATTACGGACTGAAACGCACGGGTATCGCAGTTAGTGACCCCTTGCGTATCATCGCAGGGGCATTGGATACTGTGCCTACCGCCTCTTTGCGCCATTGGCTGGACGATTACTTTGCCCGTGAACAGGTCGATATCGTGGTGGTCGGAATGCCACGGCAGATGAACGGAGCGGAGAGCGAGTCGTTTGCCGCCATAAAGCCTTTTTTTGAGAAACTGCAGCGCGACTATCCGCTCAAGCGGGTGGTGCTGTTCGACGAGAGGTTTACCTCCGTGCTTGCCCATCGGGCCATGTTGGACGGTGGCATGAAGAAGATGCAGCGACGGGACAAGGCTGTTGTGGACAGAATAAGTGCCACAATCATCCTGCAGGATTTCATGGATAGCCGAGAATATGCCGACATGGTGTGAGAACATGAATGTGACAGATGCCCACGGAAGACGAGGTACTCGCCCGATGACAAAGAACAGAACATTAACTGATAAAAAATAAAAAAAGCATGATTTATCCGATATACATTTACGGCTCTTCGGTGCTCCGCAGCGAGTCGGCCGATTTGGAAAAGGATTTCCCTGAACTCGAGAAACTGGCCGCCGACATGTTCGAGACCATGTATGCCTCCGATGGAGTGGGGCTTGCCGCTCCGCAGATAGGCAAGTCGTTGAGAATGTTTGTGGCAGATGCCTCGCCGTTGGCCGATGATGATCCCAAGGCTGCAGGCTTCAAGCGCGTGTTCGTCAATCCGGAGATTTACGAAGAGTCCGACACGGAGGTGCTCATGGGAGAGGGATGTCTCTCGTTGCCGGGCATACATGAGGATGTCTACCGTCCCGAGAAGATACGGGTGCGTTACTTCGACGAGCACTTCGTGGAACATGACGAGGAGCTGGACGGCTGGCGTGCACGCGTGGTCCAGCATGAGTATGACCATATTGAAGGCATGGTATTTACCGACCACCTTTCAAGCCTTCGCCGCACTCTGTTGCGCAGCAAACTGATGGCCATGTCAAAGGGCAAATACAGTGCCGACTACCGCACGAAACTGACAAAGTAGCCCTTTCGCCGCTCTCTTTAGACGCAAAAGATAAAGCGAAGGGGTGCTGGAATTGTTCCAGCACCCCTTCGCTTTGCTTTTGCACTGTCTCTATAGACCGCGGACATGTTTTTCCCATGCCCACGCTGCAGCAAGGGTATCCTCCACCGAACGTTCGGCTTTCCAGCCGAGTTCGTTGTTGGCAAGGGTGGGGTCAGCCCAAATGGCAGTTACGTCACCGGCACGGCGGGGCGCTATCTTGTAGTTGAGTTTCAGCCCGTTCACCTTTTCGAAGGCATTTATGAGCTCCAATACCGATACGGCACGTCCGGTACCTATGTTGAAGATTTCATAGTTGGCATTGTTCTTTCCCTCGGCCAGTCGGCGGATGGCTACCACATGGGCCTTTGCGAGGTCCACCACATCAATGTAGTCACGCAGGCACGAGCCGTCGGGTGTGTCGTAGTCATCTCCGAACACGCTCAGACACTCCCTCACACCGGCAGCCGTTTGGGTGATGAACGGCACGAGGTTGTTGGGAACACCGCGCGGCAACTCGCCGATGAGCGCCGACGGATGAGCACCTATGGGGTTGAAGTAGCGCAGAGCTATGCCCTTTATGCCGTTGCCGTCCTTGTTGTAGGCGGCTACCGAGTCGCGCAGTATGTCTTCGCACATCTGTTTCGTGTTCCCATAGGGAGATGTGGCAGGTTTGCGCGGGCTCTTCTCCGTTACCGGCAGTTCGTCCGGCTCTCCGTACACAGTGGCCGACGAAGAGAATAGAATGTTGTGGCGTTTGTGGCGCGCCATGAGTTCAATGATATTACAGAACGAGTTGAGGTTGTTCTGATAATACTTCAGCGGTTCGGCCACCGACTCGCCCACAGCCTTGTAGGCTGCGAAATGAATCACCGAATCGAAATCGTATTTCTCGAACACCTTCTCCAGTGCGGCCTTGTCGCAGCAGTCCACCTTCTCGAAGGGCACTTCCTTGCCTGTTATCTTGCGTACACCATCCAGCGATGTCTCCTCCGAGTTGGACAGATTGTCTGTCACAACCACTCCGAATCCCGCATTGAGCAGTTCCACGGCGGTGTGGCTACCGATGTACCCTGCACCTCCGCTCACTAAAACAGTCTCTTTTTTCATGATGTTGTCTCCTTCCGTTATTGGTTGTCTTCCTGGGTGTCATCTTCTATCAGACCGCGTGCTTTCATAAGGGGAATGCGGCTCGGCTCGCTGCCACGGAATGCCTTGTAGAGGTCCATGCCGTCCACCGTTCCGCCTCTTGAGAGCAGGGTGCGGAATCTGGCTGCCACGTCATGGTTGAAGAGGTCTCCCGTTTCTACGAAGGCTTGGAATGCATCCTTGTCAAGCACTTCGGCCCATATGTAGTAGTAGTATCCGGCGCTGTAGCCTCCATCGAAGATGTGCATGAAATAAGTGTAGTGGTAGCGGGGTGCGATTTCGGGAATCAGTCCGCGCTTGACATTCAGTGCCTGCTTTTCGAATTCGTTTACGTCAATGGGAGAGTATCCGCCTTCGATGTTGTGGATATCCATGTCGGAGAGTGCTGCGGCCAACAACTCGGTGTATACGAAACCCTGGTTGAAGAGACGGCTGTTCTGGATCTTCTCGATGAGTTCGTCGGGGATGACCTCACCGGTGGAGTAGTGCACTGCATAGCTGCGCAACATCTCGGGATTGAGAGCCCAGTTTTCGAGTACCTGTGAGGGGAGCTCCACAAAGTCACCCTCCACATTCCTCAGTCCGTTGTAGGGAACATCAGAGAAAAGCTGGTGCAATCCGTGGCCGAACTCATGGAAGAGGGTTTCGGCATCGTCAATCGTGAGCAGTGAAGGGGTCGATGCGGAGGGACGCGAGAAGTTTGTTACGATATTCACGATGGGCATCACTCGTTTGCCGTCCTTGTACGACTGCGGAATGAATTCACCGCACCATGCTCCGTTGCGCTTGCTGTCGCGGGTGTAGAAGTCAAATATGATTACACCCAACTGGGTGCCGTCGGTGTCGAACACGCTGTAAGCCATACACTCGCTGTTGTAAACCGGTACATTGGCAGGGCTGAAGGTGATGCCGTAGAGACGGTTCGCCAGATTGAATATGCCCTGACGTACGTTGTCGAGCGAGAAATAGGGGGTTAGCTTGTTCTGGTCGAGTGAATATTTGTCCTGACGCAGCTTCTCGGCATAGTACCACCAGTCCCACAACTCGAAGTCCTCGCTGCCGGTCTCGGCCAGCTTTATGGCCTTCATCTCCTTCAGCTCGTCCTTGGCACGCTGAAGGGCGGGTGCCCATAGGCTTTCGAGAAGGTCGTATGCATTCTCGGGAGTCTTGGCCATCGTGTCGTCCATGGAGTACTGGGCAAATGTCTTGAAACCGAAGATCCCGGCCTTGCGTGTACGCAGACGGATTATCTCGTTGATAAGCTCCTTGTTGTCGAGCTCGTCATCGTGGTTGCACTTCTCCAGATATGCCATGTAGACTTTCTCGCGCAGGTCGCGGCGTGACGAGTAGGTGAGGAACGGAATCATGCTCGGCTTGCTGATAGTCACGGCCCACTTGCCCTGTTGTCCCTTCTGCACTGCTACCTCGGCTGCATAGTTTCTAACCGAAGCGGGCAGGCCCTCGAGGTCTTCCTCCTCAAGGAAGAGCACAAACTTGGCATTCTCGGCCAGGATGTTGTTGCCGAACTTGAGCTGTGCCACGGCCAGCTGCTGGTTCAGCTGCATCAGCTCGTCCTTGAGCTCCTGCGGAAGTGATGCACCGGCGCGCGCAAATTCTTTGTAGGTCTTTTCGGTGAGGCGGATCTGCAGTGAGTCGAGCCCCGAATCGTTGCGTTTGTCGTAGACCTGTTTCACTTTCTCGAAGAGTGCCTCATTGAAGAGTATGCTGTCGTAGTGCGATGAGGTAAGTGGCGAAATCTCCTCCTCCAGCGCCTGCATCTCTGGTGTGGTATCTGCAGACGAGATGAGCGAGAATACGGTCATTATCTTATTGAGCAGCTCGCCGCTGTTGTCGTAGGCAAGGATTACGTTCTCGAAAGTGGGCTCCTCTGTGTTGTCCACTATTTGTGCAATCTCGGCCTCGTGCTGTTCCATGGCGGCCTCCACGGCGGGTTTGTAATCGCTTACGGAAATCTTGTCAAACGGGGGAATGCCGAACAGGTCGCTCCACTCCGCCAACAGCGGGTTCTGTACCGCCTCTTTCTCTTTGCAGGCTACTGTAACTGCCATAAGAATAAGGATAAATGTTAGAATTCTAAGATTTTTCATGCGGAAACGTTATTGATTGATAATTGGTACAAAGATATTATAAAAAAGTGATTAATGGGATATTTTGATTACTTTTGCACGCGATAACAGGCAACAAAAAAATGCAGTTGTTCTACACTCCCGACATTGTTTCGCCGGACTATATCCTGCCGCAGCAGGAGAGCCTTCATGCGGTGCGTGTCATGCGTCTCCGCGAGGGAGACATGCTCTCCCTCACCGACGGTCGCGGCAACCTCTTCAGGGCCCGTATAGTCTCGGCCGCCAAAGAGTGCCGCGTTCATGTGGAGGAACGGGTAGAGGAGTTCGAAAAACGTTCCTACGGTCTGACTCTGGCCGTTGCTCCTACCAAAAACATGGACCGCTTCGAGTGGTTTCTGGAGAAGGCGACAGAGGCTGGCATTGACCGGATTGTCCCCATCGTGTGCGAACACAGCGAACGCCGTACCATCAACGCCGAACGTTGCGAAAAGGTCATCGTGAGTGCCATGAAACAGTCGCTCAAGGCCTACAAGCCGACATTGGAACCGTTGACCGACCTGCGGAAACTTCTTGCCGCCCCCGAGGCATATGCTCCGGCAGAACACGTGGCGGCATCAACTTCTGTCACCCGTCTGATAGCACATTGTGAGTCAGGTTTCGACCGTCGTTTCATTGGCGACTGTCTTTCACGTGGATGTGATACACTGGTGCTCATAGGGCCCGAAGGAGATTTCTCGCCTGCCGAGATAAAGACGGCATACGACAACGGCTTTGCCGGAATCTCGCTCGGTGAGAGCCGTTACCGCACCGAATCGGCTGCTGTGGCTGTGGCAATGATAGCCGCATTCGTGAACGGACGGTAGCATTTGCCAAGACCTTTCCGTGGAGAGTGCATGGTTTCAATGGCGGGGCATTGCCGTTGCCTAAAAAAGAAAATTATTATGACGCAGAATTTGACAAAGACGCAGGAACTCGGCGAGCTCAACATCAAGAAACTCCTGATGCAGTATGCCTTCCCTGCCATCGTGGCCATGACAGCGGCTTCGCTTTACAACATGGTCGACAGTATCTTCATTGGCCAGGGAGTCGGTGCCTTGGCAATATCGGGTCTGGCAGTGACCTTCCCGATGATAAACCTCACCACGGCATTCGGCACACTGGTGGGTGTCGGTGCAGCATCGCTTACATCCATCCTGTTGGGGCAGAAAAACTACGAAATGGCCCAGCGTGTGTTGGGCAACGTGATGACCATGAACCTCGTGATAGGAATATTGATAGGGGCCATAGCTCTGCTGTTCCTCGATCCCATTCTCTATTTCTTCGGGGCGAGTGAAAACACCATCTCCTATGCCCGCGACTACATGGTGGTGATTTTGGCAGGCAATGTGGTGACCCACATGTACTTTGGCCTCAATGCCATGTTGCGTACTTCGGGATACCCCAAGAAGGCCATGACGGCCACCATAGTCACCGTGTTGGCCAACACGATCCTCGACCCCATATTCATCTTCGGTTTCGGTTGGGGCATAAAGGGTGCGGCCATAGCTACAGTGCTGGCGCAGTTCATTTCGCTCATGTGGCAGTTGAAGATCTTCAGTAACCGCAACGAACTGCTCCACTTCCGCAAGGGCGTCTTCTCTCTTGACCGCAATATTGTGACCCGTTCACTTTCGATAGGCTTGGCTCCGTTTCTGATGAATGTTGCCTCGTGTTTCGTGGTGCTCTTCATCAACCAGCGCCTGAAACAGTTCGGCGGTGATTTGGCCATAGGGGCATACGGAATAGTGAACCGTATTTCATTCCTGTTCATAATGATTGTCATGGGCTTCACGCAGGGCATGCAGCCCATTGCGGGCTACAACTACGGAGCCCGCATGTACGACCGTGTAATCAAGGTGCTCAAATATACCATGTGGTGCGCCACTGTGGTGACCACTTTCGGTTTCCTGCTCTCTGAGGTGTGCCCGCGGGCATTGGTTTCGGTCTTTACTACCGACAGTGAGCTGCTTGCACTTTCGGTTGACGGATTCCGCATCACCATGCTGATGTTCCCCATCGTGGGCGGTCAGATGGTGATTTCCAATTTCTTCCAGAGCATCGGTCTTGTCGGCAAGTCCATATTCATGTCTCTCTCGCGACAGTTGCTCTTCCTGCTGCCGTGCCTGGCCATATTGCCGGAGTTCTTCGGTCAGGCAGGAGTGTGGTACAGTATGCCTGTGTCGGACTTCGTGGCATGCGTGGTAGCTGCCGTACTGCTCATGAACATACTGAAAAAATTCCGTGCCCAAATGGCCTTGCAGTCCAAAGACGGAGCCCTGGAGGAGGGAATGGCCACTAACGGTACAGGAAAAAAGGACGAGGGGAATAAATAGAGTAAAACAGAAAGAGATATGGACGAGAAATTCATTATAAATCTTGGTCGTCAGTTCGCCAGTGGCGGAAAGGACATAGCAGTACGTCTGTCGCAAATATTGGGAGTGAAGGTATATGACCGTGAACTCATCACCGAGGCGGCGCATGAAAGCGGTGTGGGCCGGGAGTTCTTCGAACGCTCTGACGAGAAGAGCCTTTGGCTCAAGTTCTTCGGTTTCAATGGCGGCACGAAGGTAAGTGTTCCGCTTTACGGCAATGCCGAGTATGGCAACTTTATCAATCAGGACGAACTGTTCAAGCTCCAGAGCGATGTGATAAGGCAGATTGCAGCGCGCGAGTCATGCATCTTCGTGGGACGTTGCGCCGACTACATTCTCCGTGACAATCCGCGCGCCGTGGATGTCTTCGTATCGGCCGACCGTCAGGCACGCATTGCACGTATCTGCAAGAATCTCAATCTCTCCGAGAGCAAAGCCGAAGCGCTCATGGAACAGACCGACCGCGAACGTTCCAACTATTACAACTATTACACTTTCAAGACGTGGGGCGCTGCCGCAAGCTATGACCTTTGTGTAAATTCCACCCGCCTTGGCATAGACGCTACGGCCGAATATATAGCCGGTTTCGTACGCAAAGTGTTGAGATAGAACCCATATTGTGAAATGAACGTGGCTTTTGCTGCAGTGCCGGCTCAATAGAGAACAATTCCCGTAATGGCCGAGAGGATTATGAGCAGTATGGGGTTCACCTTCTTGACCGATGCAATCAGGCAGATGCCGAATATCAGCCAGCTCTTGTAGTCGATGAATGACTCACGGTTGAAGAGCAATAGGGCTGCTGAACCGATCATTCCCACCATCATGGGTTTCATGTACTCTATGGCGCATGACATGTAGCGGTTGTTGCGTAGCTTGAGGTAGAATTTCGTGGCCAACATCATGAGCGTCAGCGAAGGGGCGCATACTGCCAGCGTGGCCAAAATGGACCCGAATACATTGCCCGTTACGGTGTAACCCACATAAGTGGCGCTGTTGATGGCTATGGGGCCTGGCGTTATCTGCGATATGGCTATGATGTCGGCCAGCTCGGCATTGGTGAGCCAACCGTTCTGTACCACAATCTCGTTCTGTATGAGCGACAGCATGGCATATCCGCCTCCGAATCCGAAGAACCCTATCTTGAGGTAGGTCCAAAGCAGTTGGATGTAGATCATATATTGCCTCCTTTCTCGGCATTTTCTGTCCCGTTGCCGTCTGCCGGCTCAACCGCATTTGGCGCAGACTCTTTGTCGGTGACGTTCTCCGTGCTGCCTTTTGGTGCCGAGCCTCCTTTCTCTCCCCGGAATGCGATGCAGATGCCTGTGGCCGCACCGAGCAGCATGAAATAGACGGGCGAAACACCCAATTGCCATACAAAGACGGCCGCTGCAGCCGCAACTGCGATTTTCCATTTCGACATGCCCTTCAAAAAACCTATTACGGGAGCGGCTATGAGTGCCACCACCGCAGGACGCATGCCCTTGAATGCGGCCTCCACAGCGGGCAGATTGCGGTATTCCGAGAAGCAGAGAATGATAAGCAGTATGACCACAAACGACGGTATCACCACTCCCGACATGGCCACTACCGCCCCGGTCCGACCGCGCAGCTTGTAGCCGACAAAGACGGCCGTGTTGAGCGAAATTGGTCCGGGCATGGACTGTGCAATGCTCAACTGCGCGAGAAACTCGTCTTTCTCAAGCCATTTCTGGTGCTCTATCACCTCCTGTTCGATGAGGGGAATCATGGCATATCCGCCTCCGAAGGTAAATGCGCCAATCTTCAGGAATGATATGAATAACTGTCTGAGCATCTGCTTGCTTTTTTGCCTGTATTCGGAATCGGGCTGTTAGAATTCGTCATCGGAACCGTCATCGTAGAAGATGTTTCCCATCATCTCCTCCATATCGCGTCTCTCCTTTTTTGTGGGACGTCCCGCCCCACGGTCACGCATGATGAATATTGTTTCGTGAGGCACTTCAAGTTTGTCCAGTTCCGACTGCGGGGTGATGTTCTGGGCATAGAGAGGTACGTTCTTGGCCGGCTGACGGTTGCCCACGATATCCACCACCCGCCATGTGTAGGTCATTGTGGGTACCTTCCTTACGGTTATCACGTCGCCCGGCTGTATCTCCTTGGAGGGTTTGCACTTTGCGCCGTTGAGCGTCACTTTGCCGGTCTTGCAGGCCTCGGCAGCCTCGCTGCGGCTCTTGTAGAGTCTCACGGCCCATAGCCATTTGTCTATTCTTACATCGTCACCCATAATGTTTTGCTTTCTCGTGAGTGTGTCTTTGGGGCATATCGTATTAGAGGAATCGTGGGTTGCCTTCGTTTGGTCCGTATGCCCGTGCAAATGTAATGCTTTTTTCTTTTCTGCGTTCACTGCAGTCCATTCACTGTTCGTTGGCGGGATGGTGGCAACGAACGGGATGTTTTGCTATCTTTGCGGAAAATATCCGTATGTGATTATGGCAGTAAAGAGAGAGATACTGATTTTGCGCCCTGCGGCCATGACTGCCGAACAGGCTTGGGAGCAATGTATGCGCCTGGTGGGGATGCTTACAATCTATGCCGATGCCCATTTTGTGACCGAGAAGATTCCCGCACCAGGTGCTTTGGCCGAGATGCTCGGTAGGGTGGACTATGCGGTTGTTTTCGACAATAGGCTCGATACCCTATTGGATGACGGCTACGTTGTGCCGGCCACCTTCGCCGGTGTGATAGCTCTGGGTGGTGCTGAAGATGCGGCACGCAGGCTGGTTGGACGCATTGTTGTAGACGGTGCACCGTGCCGGGTGCTGACGGGCGACGACAACGCTATTTTGAAACAGATATTGGAGAGATAGAATTATGGCAGAGAGAAGTTTCGAGTATCGCCCCGAGGGGGTGTGCTCACAATTGATGGAGGTTGCACTTGATGACGATGTGATAAAGAGCGTCTGTTTTACGGGCGGTTGCGACGGTAATCTGCAGGCAGTTTCGCGACTCGTGGAGGGGCTTACGGTCGATGAGGCCATCAAGAGGCTGGAGGGAATCCGTTGCGGTTGGAAGACTACATCGTGCCCCGACCAGTTGGCCAAGGCTCTCATTTGGGCACGTGATCATGAATAATAGGCAAATAGCCGAGTGTTTTTAGGCACACTATTGACCGGCCGTGAGGCTGTGTGCAGAGTCGAATAAATTGACCGATAATCTTGGGGGATAAAAAAATAGTTTTTATCTTTGCCTCGCCTTGAGCGGAAGGTAACGCGCCTTTTTGTCGGGAGGCTTGTGATCCGTTTTTGGCAGGTGTATTGAGCTATGGTGTAATGGTAACACAGCAGATTTTGGTTCTGTTATTCTGAGTTCGAGTCTCGGTAGCTCAACAGTAAGGCCGTCACGAAACCGTGACGGCCTTACTGTTGATGGACTGTCGGATTCTATTCACCCCCTTCTTACACTTCCGCACGGTTTTGTGCCGGGCGGCCTCTTTCCGCTAGTTCCTGCAGAGATGTTCTATCGCCATGGCATAGCCCTCGAAACCGTGCCCGCAGATAGTCTTTTCGGCATAGAGAGACACGAAAGAGTGATGGCGGAACTCTTCGCGCGAATTTATGTCGCTCAGGTGAACCTCCACTGTCGGCAGTTGTACGGCCTTGAGCGCATCGAGTATCGCCACACTTGTATGCGTGTAGGCGGCAGGGTTGATCACTATGGCATTGAACTGTTGGTAGGCCTCCTGTATCTTGTCCACAATCGCCCCCTCGTGGTTGGACTGCCATATCTCCACTTGCGCTCCGCATCTTTCGGCCGCCTCGCCAATGAACTTTTCAAGCGAGGCATAGTCGCCCGTGCCGTATATCGCCGGTTCCCTCAAGCCGAGCAGGTTGAGGTTGGGGCCGTTTATTACCAATATCTTCTTCATTATATTCTTTGAGTTATGATATTTCATGCATGATTCTGTCTGTATACTCCGACACTATGCCGCATCGGAGTGAAAACGTATCTCTTTCTGTGCCACACGGTTCTGTGTCGTCTTTTCCTGTCAGACGGAAAACAGTGCCGTTCTGCAATACGATGTCGGCCAATGCCGTATCGTGCATCACCGTTTCGTCCAACAATACTATGCGGCCACTGCGGTTCAGTTCGCTGTTCAGCTCTGCGACACTCATGGAGAGACAGCTCTTGCTCAAGTCCACCAGCTCGCGTCCGCTCCGCAACGCCACTTTACAACCTACATTTTTGAGCAAACCGGCATCGTTTCCGGTCAGCACAGCATTGAGCATCTGGCGGGAGAGCTTGCCGATAAGCGGTTCTATGATGCTGTCATTGCGTTGTGTGCCGAAAAAGAGATCCGAGGCATACTTGGCTTGCGCCACAAGCATGGGCAGACCGTTGGTGTGACGTATTCCTGCACGGCGTGCATCCAGCAATAGGCGGGTCATGGCGGGATTGTAGATGAAATCGGCCACTCCCTCGCAATGCGGAAACTCCCTGACGTCCACACCTGCCACCCCCGTGTCGGGGAACATCCCCACCGGAGTGGCGTTTATGATTATCTGTGCATCGGCATGACGCGAGATGTTTCCGTAGTTGTCCTTGCCGTTGCGCGATATGACTGTGATCTCTCCGGCACCCATTCTGCGCAACATGTACTGTGCCATCACCGAACTTCCGCCGCTTCCGAGAATCATACACTTGCGTCCATGCACATCTATGTTGGCCCTGTGCAGCATATACACCATGCCCGGGGCATCGGTGTTGTAGCCGTGCAGATGTCCCTCGGCATCCTTCACCACCGTATTCACGCTGCCTATGGCACGCGCCTCTTCGGATACGGTGTCGCAAATCTCCAGTGCCACTTTCTTGTAGGGCATCGTGACGTTGATGGCATGGAAGGCACGGCGAGAGAAGAATTCTGCCACATCCTCGGGCTCCACCTCAAAGCGACGGTATTCGTATTCCCCCAGCATGGAGTGCAGTACGGGCGAGTAGGTGTGGCCCAGTTTCCGCCCGAGCAGTCCGCAAGGTTCCTCCATCTCCTTTTTACGGTTCATGACAGTCGGGTGGCTATATGATTTCGGAATATGTGCCGAGATAGGAGAACTGCTCTCCCATTCCCTCCAGTTCGCATATCAGCGAGGCGAACTTGTCGTCGTATATGGAGGCTTCAATGTCGAAGTAGAAGACGAATTCAAAGTCCCGGTCGGGTATGGGGCGGCTCTCCAGTTTCACCAGATTGGCGCCAATGGCATTGAATTTCGACAGCACTCCGAACAGCGTTCCGGCCTTGTTGGGGATGACCATCATTATACTTGTGCGGTCGGCTCCGGGGAATATGTGCGGCTCACGTGCGATGCAGATGAAACGGGTGTAGTTGTTGTCGCGGTTCTGCACTCCCGAGGCGATGGTCTTCAGTCCATACTGTTCGGCACATAAGCGCGACGAGAGGGAAGCCTGTGTAGGATCCTTCTCAGTGGCCACCTTGCGTGCTGCCACAGCTGTGTTTTCGCACGGGATTATGCGTACTCCACTGAGCGACTCGAGGAATTCGGAACACTGGCTTATGGCCTGCTGGTGCGAGTAGATACATTTGATGTTGCTCTTATCCGCTCCGGGCAACCCCAACAGCGAGTGGTCAATCTTAACCCTCACGCTGCGTACGATGCTCACTTTGTATTTCACGAGTTTGTCGTATATCTCGTTCACCGAACCGGCCGTGGAGTTCTCTATGGGCAGTATACCATATTCGCACAGACCGCTGCCTACAGCCTTGAATACCCCCTCGAACGAAGAGTTGAACATTATCTCCGGCACCTCAAAGAGGTGTTCTGCCGCCATCTGCGAATAGGCTCCCTCACAACCCTGGCAAGCCACTGTGGCACGTTTGGGGAAGGGCACCGGGGTGGCGTGCACCAATGCCGAGAGCGTCTCGAACAGAGGTGTGTGTTTGGCCGTAATACGCGTTTCATACGATTTGCTCAGGTCGAATATCGTGCGGTAGAGCGTACGTCCGTAAATTTCCAGATCCGTACCCAACCGTTTCGACACCTTTGCAAGAACATCCCTTTCGCGCGATTCGTTGTGAATGGGCAATTCGTTCTCTTTCTTGTACTCGGCCACTTGTGCCACGAGTCCCATGCGCTCCTTGAAAAGGGCGCACATACGCTCGTCCACCGAGTCGATCTCTTCTCTCAGTCCCTTAATCTCTTTCATCATTAACCTAATTTATTGTCTGTAATCAATATGTCGAGTATTACCGTGGCGGCCACTGCCTCCACTACCGCCACTGCACGTGGTACAATGCATGGGTCATGCCGTCCCTCTATGCGCAGTGTGGCATCGCATGCCCCGCTCAGCGAGACGCTGTGCTGCTCTTTTGCGATGGAGGGTGTAGGCTTGAATGCGGCGCGCATCACTATGGGCATACCGCTCGTTATGCCACCCAATATGCCTCCATGATTGTTGGTTGTCGTCTCTACGTGTCCGTCACGCATCGTGAAAGGGTCGTTGTTTTGCGACCCGCGCATTTGCCCCACTGCGAAGCCTGCTCCGAACTCCACCCCTTTCACGGCAGGAATGCCGAAAAGAGCCTTTGCCAACAGGTTCTCCACTCCGTCAAACATTGGGTTACCGGCACCTGCTGGAACCCCTGTTGCGATGCACTCCACAATGCCGCCTATGCTGTCCTGCTCCATACGGCACTGTTCGATGAGTTTCTGCATCCGTTCGCCTTGAGAGGCATCTATTACGGGAAAGCCATTGCTCTCAAGCGAGGCTATTTGTCTGGCGGGCGAGAGCGTGTCGAACGGTTCGTCTGCCACATCTCCTATGGAGCGGATGTGAGCATGTATGTCAATTCCCCGACGGTGCAGTATCTGCCTGCATATGCTTCCGGCCACACACAAAGGTGCCGTCAGCCGTCCCGAGAAGTGACCTCCGCCACGGACATCCTGCCAACCGCCGAACTTTATCTGGGCCGTAAGGTCGGCATGGGCAGGACGGGGCATGTCACGCAGGTTGTCGTAGTCTTTCGAACGGCAGTCGGTGTTGCGTATTATGGCGCAGAGGGGGGCACCGCACGTTGTGAGTTTTCCCTCACCGCTCTCTGTTGCACCCGACACTATTTCGGGTATGTCGCCTTCGCGCCGTGTTGTGGAATAAATGTTGCGTCCCGGGGCACGGCGCTCCATGAAACGCCCTATCTCGGCAAGGTCAATCTCCTCGCCGGCCGGCAGTCCGTCTACCACACAGCCGATGGCGGCAGAGTGCGACTGGCCGAATATGGCCACTTGTAGTTTTTTTCCGAAAACAGATGACATCTTATATCTTCTTTTTTTGTTGTGCAGTGTATTGTAGTGCCAAAGTTACGGTCCTTGCCACTCTTTGGCTGCATTATTCGTTTTCTTCTGTAATGCCTCCCAGAGCCCTGAAGTCGTCAAAGAATGCAGGGTATGACTTTGCAACGCATCCGGCATCAGTGACGGACGTATTCTCTCCAGCAATGGAGGCACCCAATACTGCCGCTGCCATGGCTATGCGGTGGTCACCGAACGAATCCACTGTGGCTCCGTGGGGGTGTCCGCCTTTGACGGTCAAAGTGTCGGCTGTCGTGTGGGTTCCAATTCCGAACTGTTGAAGCATGTCGCACACGGTCGCCACACGGTCGCTCTCCTTGAGTCGCAGACGTGCTATGTTGTCGAATACCGTGTCACCTTCGGCCATAGCCGCGGCAACCGCCAGGGCAGGTACCAGGTCGGGCGTGTCCCGGCAGTCTATACGACAACCCTTAAGCCGGGACGGCCGGCTTGTGATGCACTCTTTGCCGGTGTCGGCAGAAGTGGCTGTCTCTATGCAGGCCCCCATGCGTTTCAAAATCTCCACTATGGCGCGGTCACCTTGTCGCGAAGTTGTGGCATTGAGGCCCGAACAGCTTATAGGGGCATGGCCCACAGCTCCGGCCACAAGCCAAAATGCAGCTGACGACCAGTCACCCTCCACACTCATCGTCTCCGTGCCTTCAGGTATGCGGTATCTTTGTGCCGGAGGCAACGTCAGCGTGTCGCCGAAACGATTGACCCTTATCCCGAACTTGTCAAGGGCCTGGAGCGTCATCTCAATGTATGAACCGCTCTCCAATTTCCCTGTGAGCCTTATTGAACACTCTTCGCCCGTTAGCGGCAGGGCAAAGAGCAGTCCAGATATGAATTGTGACGAGACGTTGGCCGCCAGTTCATAATGCCCTCCCGCCAGCCTCCCGTGGCACGACAAAGGCATATGCCCGTTTTCGCTCATATGCACTCCGTGTGCCGTCATCTCTTCATAGAGAGGGGAGAGGGGGCGTTGCGACAACCGGCCTCTGCCCGTAAATGTCGCATCAGCCTCCAATGCTGCAGCTACTGGAAGAAGGAACCGGAGTGTCGAACCACTTTCGCCACAATCCAATACACTCCCTTTGCATGGTCTGAAACATGGCTTCGGCGAGGGCTCGGCTGTAAGTGTGTCAGCCTGCGGTATGGGTTTTATGTAAAAGACACCGCTCTCGTATTGTATCCCGGCCCCCAAAGCACGCAAACACTCCACTGTGCGGCATATGTCGTCGTTGAGTGCCTGGCACTCTATACGGCACTCTCTATTGGCCAGAGCTGCGCAAATCAACAGACGGTGTGCCTGCGATTTCGATGCGGGAATCCTTACTTCACCGCTGAGCGGTCCGTTTACGCTTAGCTTCATAATTCAATCTCTTTCAGTAGTCCAAGCAACTCCCCACAAGGCATGCGGCGCATAGTGCAACGGCCAATGTCTTCCGGCACAATGAGCGTTATCTCGTTGCCGCTGCGTTTCTTGTCACCCAATGCCGCAGCGTAGAGAGCATCGGCCGGGTAGGGACATGAGAGGTCGAACCCATACCGGTCGAGAATCTTCTCTATATCCTTTGTGCAATCCTTGAGTCCCATGCGGGCACCTATGTGCGCCGCAATGACCATGCCTTTCGCTACTGCGTTTCCGTGCGAAGTCTTGTAACCGCTCAGCAGTTCTATGGCATGTCCTATCGTGTGGCCGAAGTTGAGCAGTTTCCTCGGTCCGTTCTCGAACTCGTCGGCCTCCACAATGTCGCGCTTTATCTCCACACAACGTGCGATGGTGGGGCGCAGGTCATGCGGTGCTCCCTGGGCAAGCGATTCGAATAGCGTGCGGTCGGCAATGACACCGTATTTTATCACCTCGGCAAATCCGTCACGCAACACTTCGGGAGCGAGCGTGCTTAGCAGGTCGGTGTCGCACACCACCAGCGCCGGCTGATGGAAAGCCCCCATGAGGTTCTTGCCCGCCGCAATGTCTATTGCAGTTTTCCCACCTACGGAGCTGTCCACTGCTGCAAGCAGGGTGGTGGGAATTTGCACAAATTTTATGCCTCGCATGTAGACGGCAGCCGCAAAACCTGCCATGTCGCCCACAACACCGCCACCGAGAGCCACTACGGCATCCCTGCGTGTGAAGTGCTGCTCAGCCATGAAGTTGATGAACCCCAACAGATTGTCTGCGTTTTTACTCTCTTCTCCGTTGGGTATGACATATTTTTTCGTGTCGAATCCTCCCTCGGTCAGCAGGCGTTCTACGACCGCCCCATGCAGGGCATCCACCTTGTCGTCGGTGAGTATGGCCAATCGGCACGAGCCCAATACTTTGGCAATCTCTTCGGCAATCGCATCCACATTTCCGCTTCCGAGCACTATCTCATAGGCAGTCGAGGCGCTTACCTTTATGGTCATGTAGGCATTCATAGTGTTTCGTCGGCTTTTTCGCAGTTCTCCTTGGCAATGCGTCCATCCCGCAATAGGGCACACAGACGCTCTGCGTCATTGTTCTGCATGGCATCGCGGTACTGTTCCAGATTGTTGATGAGAGTCTCGATCTCCACCATGAGGTGGTCACGGTTTTCGAGGAAGAGTTCCGTCCACATCTTTTCATTTAGCCATGCAACCCTTGTCAGATCCTTGAAACTGCCTGCGCTGTACCCCTTCTGTCGCATGGCAGAGGGGCTCTTCACGTAGGCATTTGAGACTACATGGGCCAGTTGCGAGGTGAAAGCTATCATGCGGTCGTGGTCGTCGGCTGTGGTGAATACCGTCCTCTTAAGTTCGAGCGGTGTGAGCAGTGACTTGATGCGGTCGTAGAGTACTATGTCATCGTATACGGGCGGCACTATTATCATCGATGCTCCGGCGAACATGTTCGCCCGTGAGTATTTGTACCCAGAATACTTGGTGCCTGCCATTGGGTGTCCGCCTACAAAGGTGAACCCTTTTTCGGCAGCTATGGCAAAACCTTCTTGACAGACCTTGCGTTTGGTACCGCAGTCATCCATCACCACACAACTGTGTGGAAAGTCATCGGCATGGCGGTGCAGATATTCCACCGCTCCACCGGGATATGTGGCTATGTGGATGAGGTCGCACGAACGGATTTGCTCCACAGTCAATTCTCCGTCCAGTACCTCCGAAAGGAGTGCGAAATCGAGAATCGAACGGTCGCGGTCGTCACCGAAGACAGTGTGTCCCGCATTTTTGTATGCCTTTGCCAGCGAGCCTCCTATGAGCCCGAGACCGACTACTCCTACTTTCATTCTTCCGTGTTTTGTTGTTCCTTGATAATCTCGCGAATGGTCATCACCTTCTTGTAAACATCATCGAATGCATCGGGCGTGAGCGACTGTGCTCCATCGCACAGTGCATGTATGGGGTCGTTGTGTACCTCTATTATCAGACCGTCGCATCCGGCCGCTGTGGCAGCCATTGCCATGGGCTTCACCAGACGGGATTTGCCTGTGGCATGACTCGGATCCACAATTACAGGCAGGTGCGACAACTCCTTGAGCATAGGTACGGCAGCAAGGTCAAGTACGTTGCGGGTGTATGCCTGGTCAAAACTGCGTATTCCGCGCTCGCACAGAATTACATTTTCGTTGCCTTCCGACATGATGTATTCGGCACTCATCAGCAGCTCCTTGAGTGTATTGGCCAACCCTCGCTTGAGCAGTATGGGGGTGTGCAGACGTCCCAGCTCCTTGAGCAATTCGAAGTTCTGCATGTTGCGTGCGCCCACCTGTATGAGGTCCACATCCTGGAACATGTCCAGATGCGAGGCACTCATTATTTCGGTCACTATCGGCAGTCCCGTCACCTTGCGGGCCTCACGCAACAGTTTCAGACCTTCACCGTGCAATCCCTGAAAATCGTAGGGAGAGGTGCGGGGTTTGAATGCCCCTCCGCGCAGCAACTTTGCGCCCGAGGCCTTCACAGCCTTGGCTACCGTTATAATCTGTTCTTCGGTCTCCACCGAACACGGACCGGCAATCACGGCGAAGTTTCCGCCGCCGATTTTCACTTTATTGTCACCGCTGCCAATCTCCACCACTGTGTCGGTCGGGTGGAAACGTCGGTTGGCATATTTGAACGGCTCGCTTATGCGCGTTACGCTTTCTATGATTTCGAGACCGCTCAAAAGGTCGATGTCCACCTTGCTTGTGTCTCCCACGAGTCCCACTATTGTCTGGTATTTTCCCTCTGACAGATGTACGTCGAGTCCTTGCGATTTGAGCCAGTTGATCAGGTTGTTCTTCTGTGATTCGGTAACACCGTTTTTTAATACTGCAATCATCTTCTTCTTTCTTTTTGGTCTGGAACGTACGGCACTAATTTAGGGATAAGTCATCCGATTTCAATGTCGTCCGAACACTTCTGTCTGTTTTATTGTCTTTTTGTTTGTCTCTTTCTGTCCCGATGTTTCCTCGGAGAGCCTTCCTGTGTGGCGGAGCGTGCTTCCGGGGTATCGCAGCCATGTCAAACAAAAAAACCCGAATCTCTCGATCCGGGTTTATGTGGTCACTTGTGTGCATTACTTATCGCCCGGCCGTCAAGCAGGTAAAAAAGTAATAAAAATAAAAGTGAGTATTTGACATGTTCGTTTTCATCATGGAGCAAAGATATGTATTTTTTCCTTCCATTGTCATTGGATACAGTCATTTTTCTGCGAATTTTTTATTAATTCAGCCTCCTATGTTTGGATACAAGCTTGGTTAAATTGACAGAAAAGACGGATTGTCAAGTATTTGTGACTGCTGGGTATGGGATGGGGCTTTTAAGGATGCAGAGGAAACAGAAAATAAAAACAGACCGCCCAAGCGGTCTGTTTGCTTTAGAAGTTTTAAGGTATTCAAGTTATTAAAGAAGATACTATTCCTGTGATTTGAAATGCTTTACGTATCAAGCAACCGTTTGGAATACGGCCTTCTTACCTAACCTTCACTTACAAAGTTAATAAATCGTTATTTAAAAACAAGCGGTAAGGGCGTTTTGGATATCTTTTTTCTCTTTTTCGATCAAATTGCCCGTTGGTCACTCCGGTGTCCGGGCGCAGCAGAGGAGTGTTGAGAAACAGATGATGAAAAAAAGTTAATAAAAATATAGTACCTGGGGTGTCCGGTTAGTTAAAAATTGTTAAATTTGTCTATTGTTTACGTGGTCCGTACTGTGCTGCGGATTGCAATTGACTTGAAACCTAAAACATTAACCTGAATGAAAAAGATAACTTGCTTCGTATTGGCGGCATCTATGGCTTTCATGGCCTGCACTTCCGCCCAGAAAACGACCCTCTCGGGGCTTAACCCGTCCGATTTCGTTACGGTTGTC
Source organism: Tidjanibacter sp. (assembly GCA_963640325.1). Taxonomy (GTDB): domain Bacteria; phylum Bacteroidota; class Bacteroidia; order Bacteroidales; family Rikenellaceae; genus Tidjanibacter. Next base: position 82,813 of record CAVHXY010000003.1, on the reverse strand, counting down.
AATCAAAAGCCGACCGCCCTCTACACTCTCACAAACGCATCCGGCATGGAGGTATGCATTACCAATTTCGGCGGTCGCGTGGTATCCATAATGGTGCCCGACAAAGACGGTGTGCTGCGTGATGTGGTGCTCGGATTCGACAGCGTGGAGGACTATATAAACATTCCTTCGGATTTTGGTGCTTCAATAGGCCGTTATGCCAACCGCATAAACAAGGGGCAGTTCTCGCTCGACGGTGTGGACTACCAGTTGCCCGTAAACGACCACGGACACTGTTTGCACGGCGGTCCCGAGGGATGGCAGTATCAGGTCTATGAAGTGAAGAGTGTGACGGACAATTCACTCACGCTTGTTATGGACTCTCCCGACGGCGATGCCAATTTCCCCGGACACGTGGTTGCCGATGTGGTGTTTACCCTCACTGATGACAACAAGCTTGACATCGCATATTCGGCCGTTACCGATGCTCCCACGATTATCAACATGACCAATCATTGCTATTTCAATCTGGGTGGCGATGCCTCCCAGACAGTGTCGGAAGATGTGCTCTATCTCAATGCCGGCCACTATACCCCTGTGGACGATACCTATATGACCTCTGGGGAGATTCTTCCTGTGGATGGCACTCCTATGGATTTCAGGACACCCAAGGCTGTTGGTACGGATATCGGCAACTTCGGTTTCGAACAGATAAAGAATGCCAACGGTTTTGACCACAACTGGGTGCTTGATACCGCTGGCGACATTGCGCAGGTGGCAGCCGAACTCTATTCGCCTGCAAGCGGCATCGACCTGAAGGTATATACCAACGAGCCCGGCATACAGTTCTATTCGGGCAACTTCCTCGACTCTACGGCTACCGGCAAGAACGGCATACTGATTGGCAAGAATACGGGCATATGCCTTGAGACACAACACTATCCCGATTCGCCCAACAAGAGCGACTGGCCTTCGGTTGTGTTGCGTCCGGGCGAAACATACACGAGTCACTGCATCTATGCATTCTCGGTAAAATAGTCTTTTTCGCATCACAATTGCAGTGTACGGTGTCTGAAAAGGTACATTGTGGATGTCCGAAGAAAGGAACGGAACAAAAGGGCAGGGGAGAGCTGGAGTGCAAAAATGAATTGCATCCGTTGCCTGCCATAGAAAAGATACATATATATAAATAAAAAGAATACTAACTAAAACGAATCAAAAAGAATGAACGCAGGTTTTCAAGTGTGGGACTGGCTTATCTTCGGTATCTATGCCGTTGTGATTGTCGGTCTGGGACTGTGGATTTCACGTCCCAAAAAAGGAGAGGAGAAAGATGCGCAGGATTACTTCCTGGCGGGCCGTACATTGCCTTGGTGGGCAATCGGCGCATCGTTGATTGCGGCCAATATCTCGGCCGAGCAGTTTATAGGAATGTCGGGCTCGGGGTTCCGTATCGGTATCGGTATTGCGGCCTATGAGTGGATTGCGGCACTGACGCTTATTGTAGTTGCCAAGTGGCTGTTGCCCATTATGATAGACAAGAAAATATACACTATGCCCCAGTTGCTCGATGAGCGCTACAACAAGGGTGTGAGCTTGGCTTTCTCCATTTTCTGGCTGTTGCTCTATCTCTTTGTGAACCTTACCTCGGTGGCATGGCTCGGAGCGTTGGCAATGAAACAGGTGTTGGGCATTCCTGTCATGTGGGGCGTTGTAGGACTCTTTGTCTTTGCCGGAGTCTACTCCATCTACGGTGGTCTGAAATCCGTGGCATGGACCGATGTGATACAGGTGGTGTTCCTCGTGCTTGGAGGTCTCATCACGGCATTCTTTGCAATCAAGGCAGCTGATCCCACAACGACCAATGTGGTTGATGGCGGTTTCATGGCCGGTCTTCGCAATGTGTTCGATGCAGTCAGAAGCAACGGTCTCGTGGATGCAGGTACGGTCGACCGCCATCTCAACATGGTGGTTCCCGACAATACGATAGTTACCGATGCGGCTTCGGGTACCAAGTTCAATGTGTTCCAGGATCTTCCCGGTTTGGCCCTCATATTCGGTTCCATATGGCTGACCAATCTCGGTTACTGGGGCTTCAACCAGTACATCATCCAGAAGGGGCTGGCTGCCAAGAACCTGCACGAGGCCAAGAAGGGTCTGATTTTCGCAGGTTACCTGAAGCTCTTGATCCCCATCATTGTAGTTATCCCCGGCATTACTGCCTATGTGCTGTTCAACAATCAGGACATGCTCGTGTCCGGTCTCAACGGAGCAATCGAGAAGGCCGATGACGCTTACCCGTGGCTTTTGAGCAATTTCGCACCTGTCGGTATCAAGGGTGTGGCATTCGCTGCTTTGGTTGCAGCCATCGTGTCTTCTCTGGCAAGTATGCTCAACAGTACTTCCACCATATTCACGATGGATATATACAAGAAATATATAAATGTGGAGGCATCTCAGCAGCAGCTCGTAAGGGTTGGCCGCTGGACGGCTCTTGCTGCTCTGTTCATCGCTCTCGTTGCTGTCAAACCTCTCCTGGGCGGTCTTGACCAGGCATTCCAGTACATTCAGGAGTATTCGGGCTACATCTATCCGGGTGTCTGCGTGGTATTTACCATGGCTCTCATTTGGAAAAAGGCCACCAACAAGGCGGCTCTGTGGACTGCAATCGCAACCATTCCCGTGGGTGTCATAATGAAATTCATGTACCCCGAAATGGGCTTCTTGTTGAGAAACGGATATGTATTCATAATCCTCGTGATTATCGCCATCGTCATTTCGGCTCTGGACAAACAGCACTCTGTGGCTGATGCCAAGGTGGTTGGCCTGAAGAAAGCCACAGTTCCGATGACTGCCAAGATTCTCTATGCAGTCGCAGCCGTATGTGCCATTTTGGGTATTATCTACTCCAAACCTCTGAAGGACTATGCATTCGAGGCCATCTTCATGCTGGCGGCACTGCTCGCTTTCGTGGGATACATTATCCATACCAATGCCACGAGTCCCACTAAGGACGAGAAGGCATATGAGAACTCGCCCGAACTGTTCCACTTCAATGGAGGACTAATCCTCGGTTCAATCGGTATTGTTGTCATACTGGTGATTACTTATGCATATTTCTGGTAGAAAACGGACATAGAAGAAAATTTCAGACCATATGTTGGAGGAGTTGAAAGAGCGCGTACTCAAGGCCAATCTGGATTTGGTACGCCACGGACTTGTGATATTCACATGGGGAAATGTCTCGGCCATCGACCGTGAGTCGGGGCTGGTGGTGATCAAACCCAGCGGTGTCGCCTATGAAGGCATGAAGGCATCGGACATGGTGGTGGTCGATTTGGAAGGCAATGTCATTGACGGTGATTTGAACCCTTCGTCCGACACCCCCACGCACTTGGTGCTCTACAAGTCATTTCCCGAGATAGGGGGCATCGTGCACACCCACTCGACCTATGCCACGGCATGGGCTCAGGCGGGTTTGGATATCCCTAATATAGGTACTACGCATGCCGACTATTTCTACAAGGCAATTCCCTGTACGGCCGACATGACCGAGGAGGAGGTGAACGGTGCGTATGAACTGGAGACCGGCAATGTCATAGTGCGGCGTTTTGCAGGCATGAACCCTGCGCATACGCCCGGAGTGCTGGTCAAGAACCACGGTCCTTTCTCGTGGGGCAAAAGTGCCGATGAGGCGGTGCACAACGCGGTTGTCATGGAACAGGTGGCCAAGATGGCATTCATCTCCTATTCGGTCAATCCGCGCTTGAGCATGAACCGTCTGCTGATAGAGAAACACTTCTCCCGCAAGCACGGTCCGGGGGCCTATTATGGTCAGAAGAAAAAATAGAAAGATTAACCTAAAAACGAACTGTTATGGCTTTTGAGAATTTTGAAGTATGGTTTATTACGGGTGCACAGTTGCTCTACGGCGGTGATGCAGTCGTGGCTGTAGACGGTCATTCGAACAAGATGGTTGACGGAATGAACGCTTCGGGCAAACTGCCCGTGAAGGTGGTGTACAAGGGAACGGTGAACTCCGCAGCCGAAATAACTGCCGCATTCAAGGCCGCCGACAACGACGATAAATGTATAGGCGTCATAACGTGGATGCACACGTTCTCACCCGCAAAGATGTGGATACACGGTCTGCAGAGTTTCAAGAAACCTCTGCTGCATTTCCACACGCAGTTCAACAAGGAGATTCCGTGGGATACCATGGATATGGATTTCATGAATCTCAACCAGAGTGCCCATGGTGACCGTGAGTTCGGCCACATCATGGCCCGTATGCGCAAGGCCCGCAAGGTGGTTGTGGGACATTGGCAGGACGAAGATGCACTGCAGCGAATTGCAGTGTGGATGAGGGTTGCCGCAGCGTGGGCCGATGCACAGGACATGCGCATCGTGCGCTTTGGCGACAATATGAACAATGTTGCCGTGACGGACGGTGACAAGGTGGAGGCCGAGATGCGTCTGGGCTACCATGTAGACGAGTATCCTATTGCCGACCTGGTGGCATATCAGGACAAGGTGACCGACAAGGATGTGGCCGAACTGGTAGCAGTATACGAGAAGGAGTACAAGATGGCGGACGACTGCAAGGAGGGCGGTGCCAATAGGGTACAGGTGCTCAAGGCGGCACGCGAGGAGATTGCATTGCGCCGTTTCCTGAAAGACAAGGGAGCCAAGGCATTCACGACCAATTTCGACGAGTTGGCCGGTCTTGACCAGCTTCCTGGCCTGGCATGCCAGCGCCTTATGGCCGAGGGCTACGGCTTTGGTGCCGAGGGTGACTGGAAAACGGCTGCGCTGTTGCGTACCATGTGGTTCATGAGCCAGGGTATGCCCAAGGGCTGCTCGTTCCTGGAGGACTATACCATCAATTTCGACGGTAAACGCAGTGCTATTCTTCAGGCACACATGCTGGAGGTTTCGCCCCTTATTGCAGAGGACAAGCCCACTCTGAGTGTTTTCCCGTTGGGTATAGGCGGCAAGAACGATCCTGCCCGTCTGATATTCACCTCCAAGACCGGCGAGGGCGTAGCAGCTACCATTGTGGATATGGGCAACCGTTTCCGTATGATTGTCAATGTGGTGGATTGCATCAAACCCAAGAAGTTGCCCAAACTGCCCGTTGCTTCGGCTCTGTGGATTCCTCGTCCCAATTTCGAGGTTGGCGCAGGTGCATGGATTCAGGCCGGCGGTACGCACCACACGAGTTTCTCGTATGACCTTACGCCGGAGTATCTGGCCGACTATGCCGAAATCGCCGGAATAGAGATGGTTGTTATTGACGAGAATACCAATATGGCCGACTTTAAGAAGGAGTTGCGCATGAACGAGGTTTATTATTATATCAACAAAGCTCTCGTGTAGTCATGAACAGTTATGTCATAGGTCTTGACTACGGAAGCGACTCGGCCCGTGCGGTGGTGGTCGATACGGCCGACGGCAAGATACTTGCCACTTCGGTGAAGTACTATCCACGTTGGAAGGAGGGAAGGTATTGCGATGCATCATCGAACAGATACCGCCAGCATCCGTTGGACTATATTGAGGTGTTGGAACAGTGTGTCAGAGAGGTGACGGCAGGGCTTCCAAGTGAGGTAGTGAAGAATATAAAGGGTATAGCATTTGACACTACCGGAAGTACGCCCGCCTTTACCGACGAACACGGCATGCCGTTGGCTCTCAAGGAGGAGTTTGCGGAGAATCCCAATGCCATGTTTGTCCTCTGGAAGGACCATACGGCCGTGAAGGAGGCTGATGAAATAAATGCGCTCTGCAAGAGATGGTCTACCGACTACTCCGAATACGAAGGAGGCATATACTCCTCGGAGTGGTTCTGGGCCAAGATGCTGCACATTTTGCGCGAGGATGATAAGGTACGTAAGGCCGCATGTTCCGTTGTGGAGCATTGCGAGTGGTTGCCGGCCCTGCTTACTGGCGTGAACGATGCGAAGAAGATTATCCGCAGCCGTTGCGCAGAGGGGCACAAGGCCATGTGGCATGCCAAATGGGGCGGACTGCCCGACCAAAAATTCCTTTCGGAACTCGACCCGTTGCTCGACGGTTGGCGTGACCGTCTGTTTGAGGAGACCGAGACGGCCGACAAACCGGTGGGGCATCTCACCAAGGAGTGGGCAGCGAGATTGGGACTCTCTACCGACGTAGTGGTCGCCGGCGGTGCTTTCGACTGCCATATGGGCGCTGTGGGAGCCTGCGTGAAGCCGCATACATTGGTGAGGATTATCGGTACTTCGACATGCGATGTCATGGTGGCCGATTATGACGAGATAGGCGACAAACTTATCCGTGGAATATGCGGACAGGTGGACGGCTCGGTGATTCCCGGAATGGTCGGCCTTGAGGCAGGACAGTCGGCATTCGGTGATGTCTATGCGTGGTTCAGGCGAGTTGTGGAGTATCCGTTGAGACGTATTGCATCGGATGTGTTGAGTGAGGAGCAGGTGGAGCGGATGTGCGAAGCCGTGATTCCGGCTCTGACTGCGGATGCCCAGAAGATACCTATGGAGGAGAGTACAGCCATTGCCGTGGATTGGATGAACGGGCGCCGCACGCCCGATGCCGACCAGATGCTCAAAGGTGCCATAGCAGGCATTACGCTCGGAACATCGGCCCCGCTGATTTTCAGGGCTTTGGTGGAGGCTACCGCTTTTGGCTCAAGAGCCATTATGGAACGCTTCATAGAGCAGGGCGTAAAGATCGATACCGTCATCGGTATCGGAGGCATAGCCCTCAAGTCACCGTTTGTGATGCAGACGTTGAGCGATGTGATGAATGTGCCCATCAAGGTGTGCCGTACCGATCAGGCTTGCGCCCTTGGGGCTGCAATGTTCGCCGCTACGGCTGCCGGCCTGTTCGAGAACGTGGAGCAGGCTCAGGAAGCCATGTCGTCGGGCTTTGCCAAGACCTACCGCCCCGACAAGGGACGTGCCTTGCTGTATGACGGTAAGTATGTGAGATACAAACAGCTTGGTGCATTCTGCGAGTCGGAGGCTCATGAAATGCGCCGTTAGCGAATGATGACAAGCGAAAGCCGTCCCGTGGAAACGGGGCGGCTTTTCGTATGCGGTTGCCCGAACAACGCAAATGGTTGCCGAAAGCCCTTTGTTGGAACAATAAAGACGATAAAAAAGAGTTCTTATGGTTTGAAAACGGATAGTTTTTACTATCTTTGTAAGATTTCAGACATATAGGTGCGTGCCGCATGGCAAGAGAGGCGGCAAAGGAAGATATTCAATTGATAAACAAAATATTCCAAAAACAAAGAATCAGTTATGGCTACTGTTGTAATTATGCCCAAACAGGGTCAGTCCGTCGAGAGTTGTATATTGACGGAGTTCAAGAAGAAAAAAGGTGACAAGGTCGCTGTCGGCGATGTTCTTTTCGCTTATGAAACCGACAAGGCATCGTTTGAGGAAGAGTCGAAGTGCGAAGGCACTGTACTCGAACTCTTCTTCAATGAGGGTGACGAGATTCCTGTCCTGACAAACGTCATGGTGATCGGAAACGAAGGCGAGAGCGTAGAGGAGTTCCGTCCTTCTAATGCCGGCGCTGCTTCGGGTGCTCAGGAACCTATCGTCAGTACCCACGAAAGTGCTGCTGCCACTGCGCAGCCCCAGGCTGCTGCAGCTCCGGCTGCCGCTCCCGTGGCCAATGCCGCTTGCGGTATCTCGCCGCGCGCCAAGGCTTTGGCAGAGAAACTACATGTGAATCTGGCTTACGTGGCAGGTAGCGGTCCCGACGGCCGTATTATCGAACGTGATGTAGAGGCCGCTTTTGCAAACGGAGGCAAGATGACTCCGCTGGCACAGAAGATGGCTGCCGAAAGCGGTATGGTTGCGCCCCAGTGGGGCAGCGGTTTGGGTGGCGATTCGAAGGCCGCTGACTTGCAGGCTGCCGCTGCAGCTGGTGCTGCCGCAACGTCGGGCGAGGACTTCGTTGTGAAACCTCTGACTAACATCCGCAAACTCATTGCCAAATCGATGTATGCTTCGTTGCAGAACTCGGCACAGCTTACCCACCACCTCAGCGCCGATGCACGCCGTATGCAGGCTCTGCGCAAGAAGGCCAAGAAAGCATTGGAGAGCGGTGCAATCGATGCCAATATCACTCTCAATGACTTTGTTTGCTATGCAGTCATCAAGGCACTCAAACAGTTCCCCAATGTGAACAGCCATTTTATGGGCAATTCCATGAAGCTCTTCAACAAGGTTCACCTCGGTCTGGCAGTGGATACCGAGCGAGGTCTTATGGTCCCCACGGTGAAGAATGCCGATGACTTGTCGATTATCGAACTTTCGAAGAAGCTCAAGGGTGTCGCCGATGCCTGCAAGAAGGGTTCCATTGATCCCGACCTGCTTTCGAGCGAGGCCGCTACGTTCACTGTTTCCAACCTTGGCAATTACGGAGTGGAGATATTTACCCCCATCATCAACTTGCCGCAAACGGCCATCTTGGGTGTCAATACCATCGTTCCCCGTCCGAAGGATCTCGGTGGCGGTGTGTATGCATTCGTGCCCCATATCGGCTTGAGCCTTACTTATGACCACCGTTCCATAGACGGCGGCGAGGCAACCCGTTTCCTGAAACAGATTGCTACGGAAATTGAAAACCTGGATATTGAATTTTAATTTTTACATACTGAAATGATTGATTTAGCGATTATCGGTGGAGGCCCTGCAGGCTATGTAGCTGCTGAAAGAGCCGGCTCAAAAGGTCTGAAAGTAGTCCTTTTTGAGAAGAAAGAGTTGGGCGGAGTATGTCTCAATGAGGGATGTATTCCTACCAAGACACTGCTTTACAGTGCCAAAGTTTACGATTATGCCGTACACGGAGACAAATACGGTGTGTTTGCAGACGGCGTCAAATTCGATTATTCGAAGATTGTAGACCGCAAAAACAAGGTCATCCGCAAACTCGTGGGTGGAGTAGGAGCCAAGATGAAGATGAACAAGGTGGAGGTCGTCAAGGGCGAGGCCATGATTGAGAGCCGTTCGGCAGAGGGTATCAAGATCAGTTGCAACGGTCAGGAGTATGTTGCAGCCAACCTTTTGGTTTGCACCGGTTCAGAGGCATTCGTACCTCCCATTGACGGACTTAAGGAGGCTGGCAACATCATTCTCACCAATCGCGAGATACTCGCTTTGACCGAACAGCCCAAGAGTCTGGTAATCATCGGTGGCGGTGTTATCGGAATGGAGTTCGCAAGCTTCTTCAACAGTATCGGTACGGAGGTTACCGTAGTGGAGATGTTGCCTGAGATTCTGGGCGGCTTGGATGGCGAAATCAGCGCCATGTTGCGCGACGTGTATGCCAAGAAGGGCGTGAAGTTCAACCTGAGCTGCAAGGTTACCAAGGTGGACCACAACAAGGTATTCTTTACTGACAAGGAGAATCAGGAGCACTCGGTAGAGGGCGAGAAGATACTCGTCTGCGTAGGCCGTCGTGCAGTAACCAAGGGCTTCGGTCTGGAGAATATCGGCGTGGAGGTCGAGAGGGGTATCAAGGTGGACAACAAGATGCGCACCAATGTTCCCAATGTCTTTGCTGCAGGTGACGTGACCGGTTTCTCGTTGTTGGCACACACCGCCTCGCGTGAGGGTGAAGTTGTTGTCAACAACCTTACCGGTGGCAATGACACTATGCGTTACGATGCTATCCCAGGAGTGGTTTACACCAATCCCGAGGTTGCCGGAGTAGGTCTTACCGAGGAGCAGGCCAAGGCCAAGGGCGTGGCATACAAGGTGGCTACTCTGCCTATGGCATATGCCGGCCGTTTCGTTGCTGAGAACGAGGGCGGCAATGGTGTCTGCAAAATTCTGGTGGGCGCCAAGTACGGCGAGGTTCTCGGTGTGCACATGATGGGTAATCCCTCAAGCGAAATGATCTACGGTGCTTGCATGGCAATTGAGATGGAGATGACTCTCAAGGAGATGAAGGAGATCGTCTTCCCTCACCCGACTGTTTCGGAGATTATCAAGGAGACCGTATTCGCAGTTAAATAAGAGAATTGAATAAGTAAAGAGATATAAAGTTATGCCTAAATCACAATTCATAGACCCCAAAGAGGTCAGGACAGCCGGTGAGATTACATTCAAACCCATTCCGGTAAACCAGTACAAGAAGACTGTAAAGGAGGAACTTGCAGAGAAGCATTTTACTGTAGAGGAACTGAAGCACATCTATCGTGATATGTTTGTCATCCGTGAGTTCGAAACCATGTTGAATCTCGTCAAGACCACCGGCGGCTACAATGGGGTGGCTTACAACAACCCGGGTCCCGCCCACCTTTCGATGGGTCAGGAGGCTGCCGCTGTCGGTATGGCCTACAACCTGACTACCGAGGATTTCATCTTCGGTTCGCACCGTAGCCACGGTGAGATTCTCGCCAAGGGTCTGCGCTCGATCGAGATTCTGTCGGATGACGAGTTGCAGAAGATTATGGACGAGTTCTGGAACGGTGCCACTCTGGCAGTTGCCAAGAAGGGCTTCAAGGGCGGTTCCACCAAGACTCTCGGAATCCACTTCCTGCTCTATGGCGCAATGGCCGAGATTTTTGCCCGTACCACCGGTTTCAACAAGGGCTTGGGCGGCAGTATGCACACCTTCTTCACTCCGTTCGGTATCTATCCCAACAATGCCATTGTGGGCGGTAGCGGCAGCATTGCAGTAGGTGCAGCCCTCTATAAGAAAGTGAACAGAAAGAAAGGTATCGTTGTAGCCAACATAGGTGATGGTGCGCTTGGTCGTGGTCCCGTTATGGAGGGTATGACCTTCGCATCAATGGATCAGTTTACCCAGCTTTGGGAAGGCGATATGAAGGGTGGTCTGCCCGTGTTGTTCAATGTTATGGACAACCAGTATGCAATGGGTGGCCAGACCCGTGGCGAGACCGAAGGTTACAACTTTGCAGCCCGCATTGCAGCAGGTTTCAATGTTGATTCCATGCATGCCGAGCGTGTTGACGGTTACAACCCGTTGGCAGTCATCGATGCATTCCGCCGTCAGAAAGCGCTTCTGGAGGAGAAGAAGGGTCCCGCATTGCTTGATGTTGTAACCTACCGTTATAGCGGTCACTCGCCCTCCGATGCTTCGACATACCGTACTCCCGAAGAGGTGAAGGCTTGGGAGGATATCGACTGCATAGAGTGCTTCGGCGAGAGACTCAAGGAGGCTGGCGTGGCAACGCAGGCCGAGCTCGATGCAATCAAGGATGAGATGAAGAGCATCATCTTCGAGATGTACAAACTTGCTATTGACGAGAAAGAGTCACCCCGTATGGATCTCATCAAGGATTCGGAACTTTTGGGTGACATGATGTTCTCCAACGGCAGCGTTGATTCTATGAGCGATGCAAAGCCCGACGTAAACCATCCCATGGAGGAGAATCCGCGTGTAAAACAGTTGGCAACCAAGGAGCGTTTCGCATTTGACAAGGACGGCAAGCCCTTCTCGAAGATGAAGACCTTTGGTCTGCGCGATGCGCTGTTCGAGGCTATCATCGACCGCTTCTACAAGGATGCTTCGCTGGTGGCTTACGGTGAGGAGAACCGCGACTGGGGCGGTGCATTTGCAGTCTACAGGGGTCTTACGGAGGCTCTTCCGTATCACCGTCTGTTCAATTCGCCCATCTCAGAGGCCGCAATCATCGGCACGGCAATCGGCTACGCAATGTGCGGCGGACGTGTCATTCCCGAAATCATGTATTGCGACTTCCTGGGTTGCTGCGGTGATGAGGTGTTCAACCAGCTGCCCAAATGGCAGGCAATGAGCGGCAACATCCTCAAGATGCCCGTTGTCGTCCGCGTATCGGTCGGCAGCAAATACGGTGCACAGCACTCGCAGGATTGGACTTCGCTCTGCACCCATATCCCCGGACTGAAGGTTGTGTTCCCCGCGACTCCCTACGATGCAAAGGGTTTGATGTGCTCTGCACTGCAGGGTACCGATCCTGTCATCTTCTTCGAGAGCCAGCGTATATACGATATCGGCGAGCAGTTCCACGAGGGTGGCGTTCCCAAGGAGTACTATGAGATTCCTATCGGCGAGCCCGATGTGAAACGCGAGGGTAGCGATGTTACGATTCTTTCGATCGGTGCAACGCTCTACCGAGCCATCAAGGCCGCAGACCTGTTCAAGGAGAAATACGGTATCAGCGCCGAGGTTATTGATGCCCGTTCGCTCGTTCCGTTCAACTACGACAAGGTGCTGGCTTCGGTAAAGAAGACAGGCAAGATAATCATCGCCGGAGACGCTACGGCTCGCGGTTCGTTCCTGAACGATCTGGCAGCCAATGTGGCATCCATGGCATTCGACTATCTCGATGCAGCTCCCGTTGTACTCGGTTCGCGCAACTGGATCACTCCTTGCCACGAGCTGGAGGAGGCATTCTTCCCGCAGCCCGAGTGGTTCATCGATGCTTACCATGAGAAGATTGCTCCCATCAAGGGATACACTCCCGTTGAGAATCTGACGACTCCCGAGTTGATTAAACGTGCCAAGGCTGGCGTTTAGTCCGACTCTTGTCTGAACTTACTATAAATATCAGAGCAATGAGTTGTTGTGATAATAAAAAATGTGCTATGGAGATGGGCGACGTAAACGCCCATCTCCATACGCCATATTCATTCAGTGCGTTCGACGGCGTGAAACAGGCGCTCGACATGGCAAAGGAAGAGGGTGTAAAGGTGGTTGGTATCAATGACTTCTACTCCATGGACGGCTATGCTGAGTGGGCTGCAGAGGCTGCAAAACGCAAGTTGTTCCCCTTGTTCAACATTGAGTTCATCTCGTTGAACAGTGAAGACCAGGCAGCCGGAGTGAGGGTCAATGACCCCAACAATCCGGGACGTACCTATTTGAGCGGCAAGGGTATGGCCTATCCCGTGATTCTCGCGGGCGAGCCTGCTGCGCAGCTCGCTGCAGTGAAGAAGGAGTCCAATGCCCAGGTGGCGGAGATGTGCACCAAGGTTGCCGCTTTGTTCAAGGCATTGGGGGTCGAGGATTTTTACAGCTTTGCCGAAATAGAAGCCAAACTGACCAAAGGGTCGGTTAGGGAGCGCCATCTGGCCAAGGCTATCCGCATGAAGGTGGCTGAGGTATGTGGCGGAAACAAGGAGGCGGAGAAGGCCTTCTATGAGAAACTCTTTGGCGGTAAGGCCCTCAAGAGCGACCCGGAGAAATTCGCCGCAGTGGAGAACGAAATCCGTGGTAATCTGCTCAAGTCGGGCGGTGCGGCATTCGTTCCCGAAGATCCCAAGGCGTTCTTGCCGATGGAGACCGTGAGACGGATTATACTTGCCGGTGGCGGTATACCCACATATCCCTTCCTGGCAGACGATGCCAAGGGCGGTTTTACTGATTTCGAGAATGATGTCGAGCGTGCTGCCCGTATTCTCGAGCAGAGGGGGTTCCACTCGGTTGAATTCATCACCACCCGTAACAGCATAGAGGTGTTGGAGAAGTATGCGGGATATCTGTTCGACCACGGTTTTGTGGTGACGTTCGGTTCGGAGCACAACACTCCCGCCATGGAGCCCATAAAGCTCTCGGCACGTGGCGGTTTGGACTTGACCGACAAACTGAAATATATCAACTACTGCGGTGCATGTATCACGGCGGCACATCAGGACAAGGTCCGCAAGGGCGAGAAGGGCTATGTGGATGCCGATGGTAATGCCGATGTTGCACACAGGGACGAGTTCATCGCTTATGGCGACAAGCTCATAAAAGAGGCTATTGCCTAAAACAAAACCAAAATGAAAGAGATAGAAGAACTTATAAAAATTTCGCAGAAATACGGCCAGGACAGCCGTTATGTGATTGCGGGAGGCGGAAACACCTCTTTTAAGAATGCCGACAAACTCTGGGTGAAAGCGAGCGGTCACGCATTGGCCACCATCACCGAGGAGGGTTTTGCGGTACTCGACAGAGCCAAACTCAATCCCATGGCCACCAAGGCATACAGCAGTGATTCGGCCATGCGCGAGGAGGATGTGAAGAATGACTTGGCGGCAGCCTGCATTACAAAGGACCGTCGTCCGTCGGTGGAGACTTCGTTGCACAATGCAATGAGTGCGGCTTATGTTATCCATCTGCATCCCACATTGGTCAATGGTCTCATGTGCAGCCAGAATGCCGAGAAGGAGTGCAAGGCTCTCTTTGGAGACGATGCGCTCTATATTCCCTATACCGATCCCGGATATGTCCTCTTCAAGAAGGTCTATGACGAGATCGTAGCATTCAAGGGCAAGAAGGGACATGAGCCCAAGATTATCATGTTGCAGAACCACGGTGTATTCGTGGGAGCAGACACCACGGCTGAGGTGGAGCAGATTTATGCCGATATGTTGGCCAAGATTGAGGCCAAGGTGAAGGCTCTGCCCGAGGGTGAGAGCGAGGTGTGCGACTGCGTGAGCGAGGTGTTGCCTGCCATAAGGATGATTCTCAGCCGCAAAGGACGTGGCCGCAAGACGCTCAAGGTGGTGAAGGACAAATTGGTGGATACCTTCTTGGAGAGCAAGGAATTCGGAAAGGTTGCCGCACCGTTCACTCCCGATGCGATAGTGTATTGCAAGTCGGCTTATATCTATCTTGAGGCAGCTTCCACTGAGGAGTTGCTGGCCGAGGCCGAGCAGAAGATAGAGGCATACATAGCCGAGCGCGGCTATACCCCCAAGGTGTTGTTCATCAAGGGTATCGGTATGGTTGCAGTGGGCGACAACGCCAAGGGAGCCAACATCATTGCCGATGTGTTTGCCGATGCACTCAAGATTGCATGGTATGCACAGGCGTTCGGTGGCGAGCACCCCATGACCAAGGCGCAGATAGACTTCATTGACAACTGGGAGGTGGAGAACTATCGCCGCAAGGTGAGCGCTGCAGGCAGTGTAGGCCGTGCAGAGAACAAGACGTTCATCATTACAGGTGCAGCACAGGGATTCGGCGAGGGTATTGCACGTTGTCTGGTTACCGAGGGTGCCAATATTGTGGTGGCCGACCTTAACGAGACTGTGGGCGAGAAGACAGCCGAGAACCTCAATTCGATGTGCAAGAACAACCGCGTGATCTTTGCCAAGACCAACGTCTCGGATTTGCAGAGCCTGGCCGCTTTGGTCAAGAAGACCATCTGCAATTTCGGCGGTCTGGACGTATTCGTAAGCAATGCCGGTGTATTGCGTGCCGGTGGTTTGGAAGCCATGACTCCCGAGAATTTCGAGTTCGTGACAAAGATCAACTATTTTGCATATTTCTATTGCGCAAAGACTGTGGCTCCCATCATGAAGCTGCAGAACAAGTATGACGAGGAGAACTATGGCGATATCATACAGATCAACTCCAAGAGCGGTCTGCGTGGCTCAAAGGCCAATTTCGCATATGCCGGCGGCAAGTTTGGCGGTATCGGTCTCACCCAGTCGTTTGCATTGGAACTGGCTCCTTTCAGAGTGAAGGTCAACTCCATTTGCCCGGGTAACTTCTATGACGGCCCGCTGTGGAGCGATCCGGTAAACGGCCTCTTCCTGCAGTATCTGCATGCCGGCAAAGTGCCGGGGGCAAAGACCGTGGAGGATGTCAAGGAGTACTACCTCGCTCAGGTTCCCATGCGCAAGGGTTGTTCTCCTGCCGATGTTACCAAGGGAGTGCTCTACCTCATCGAACAGACTGGTGAGACGGGTCAGGCATTGCCTATCACAGGCGGTCAGGTTATGCTCAACTAACATGAACCATTAAACTTTAGACAAAATGAAAACCAAAGCAGTAAGACTTTACGGCGTGAACGACCTCCGTCTTGAGGAGTTCGAGTTGCCGGCAATCAAGGAGGACGAGATCCTTGCCAAGGTTGTGAGCGACAGTATTTGCATGTCTTCATACAAGGCCACCCATCAGGCCGACATCCATAAACGTGTGCCGAGAAACGTGGCCGAGAAACCGGTTATCATAGGCCATGAGTTTGCAGGTGAGATAGTCGAGGTGGGCTCAAAGTGGGCAAGCCAGTTCAAGGCAGGAGAGAAATTCTCCATACAGCCTGCACTCAATTACGAGGGCGGTCCTGTTGGCGTACTGAGCGCTCCGGGTTACTCCTATCAGTTCATTGGCGGTGACGCTACCTATGTAATTATCCCCAACGAGGTAATGGAACACGGTTGTCTGCTCAACTTCAAGGGTGAGGGATTCTATCCCGCATCGTTGTCGGAGCCACTTTCGTGCGTAATCGGCGCCATGCATGCCAACTACCATACAACTCCCGGCTCGTATGTACACAAGATGGAGATTGTGGACGGAGGCAAAATGGCCCTGCTGGCAAGCGTGGGCCCCATGGGACTGGCAGCCATCAACTATGTCCTGCACCGTGAGGACAGGAAGCCCAAACTGATGATTGTCACCGATATCGACCAGAACCGTTTGGACCGTGCAGCAAGCCTCTATACTCCCGAGTTTGCAGCTTCGCGCGGTATTGATCTGCGTTATATCAACACCGGCAATGTTGCCGATCCCGTTGCAATGCTCAAGGAGCTTACGGGCGGAACCGGATACGATGATGTGTTCTGCTTCGCTCCCGTGGCAGCCGTTGTTGAGCAGGCCGATGCGATATTGGCATTCGATGGCTGTCTGAACTTCTTTGCAGGTCCGGCCAAGACGGATTTCAAGGCTCCCTTCAATTTCTACAATGTTCACTACTCCTTTACCCATGTCGTGGGTACAAGCGGTGGCAACACGGACGATATGAAGGAGGCATTGGCCATGATGAGCAAGGGTCTCGACCCGGCAGGTCTGGTTACCCATGTAGGCGGTCTGAATGCCGTGATAGACACTACTCTGAACCTGCCCTCCGTTCCGGGCGGCAAGAAGCTGATTTACACTCATATCACTATGCCTCTGACGCCTATCGCCGAATTCGCCGAGAAGGGAAAGACCAATGCGGTTTATGCACACTTGGCCGAGATTTGCGATGCACACAAGGGATTGTGGAGTGTCGAGGCGGAGAACTATCTGTTGGCCAACGCAGACAAGTTGAACTAAATATAGGTGAGCACGCGCGCAGGAATGCGCAACATGTGGGCCGGGCAGATAACTACCACGCAATGCAGGTAATTGTAAGCGACAGTCATGACATAAACGAGAACCTTGCCCTTGAGCAGAGACTGCTGGGCGGGAGCGGTGAGTTTGCGTTGCTTTATGTCAATAAACCTTGCGTTGTTGTGGGCCGGAATCAGACGATTGAGGCGGAAGTCGATACCGACTTCTGCCTCAATCATTGTATACCGGTGGTGAAACGCCTCTCGGGTGGTGGTACGGTGTGGCACGACAGGGGCAATGTCAATTACTCGTTTGTGCTTGACCGGGACGGCAAGTCACCGCTCGACTGCGACTTTACCCGTCCGGTGGTGGATGCGTTGGCCGCCTTGGGGCTCAAAGTGGTCAGGGACAAGCGTAATGCATTGTTTGTGGATGGGCTCAAAGTCTCGGGCACGGCGGCGATGTTCACACGCGGCAGAGTGTTGTTCCATGGCACATTGCTCTTTGGTAGTGATTTGGGTATGCTCGGGAACGCATGCCGTGGGCGCAAGGATGTGCCGGCCAAAGTACGTTCGGTATCTGATAGGGTAGGGAACATCGGTGACATGCTGGCGGAGCCCATGACCTTTGATGAGTTTGTTGATTATCTTGCCGGTTTTTTGTCCGGGTACGACAGGAATACAATTTAGATTGTCTGAATTTGGTCTGAAAACAGAGAGGCGGGACCCTTACGGAGTCCCGCCTCTCTTGTATATATGGCCTTTATAGGCACTATTTCTTCTCGCACATCATCTTGATGTAGGTGTGGTGCGAACCGAAACGCTCAAATGCGGCACGGTCCAACTCCTCCTGACAGCTCGGATGGGCAATGCTGATGATTGCGCGTGCACGCTCCTGCATCGATTTGCCGTAGAGGTCTACTGCACCGTTCTCGGTTACCAGCCAGTGTATGTGGGCACGGGTCGTAACGACACCTGCACCCTCGGTCAATACGGGGGCAATCTTGCTCACACCTTTGTTGGTAATCGAAGGCATGGCTATAATGGCCTTACCACCCTTGCTGAGTGACGAACCGTAGATGAAGTCTATCTGACCGCCCACACCCGAATAGAATTTCGTACCGAGCGAATCGGCGCATACCTGACCAGTGAGGTCCACCTGCAGAGCCGAGTTTATGGCGGTGAATTTGGGGTTCTTTGCAATTACGAACGGGTTGTTGGTGTAACCCACGTCCATCATTGCTACCCCCGGATTGTCATCTATGAAATTGTAGACGGCCTGCGAACCCATGAGGAATGTGGAGACCATCTTGCCCTTGTCGGTAACCTTGTTTTCGCCGTTTATCACACCGCTCTTCACGAGGGGAAGAACTCCGTCGGCAAACATCTCGGTGTGCACGCCAAGGTTCTTGTGTCCGCCCAGCTGTGCGAGCACTGCGTTGGGAATGGCACCAATACCCATCTGCATGCAGGAACCGTCCTCAATAAGTTCTGCGCAGTATTTACCGATAGCCTTCTCTGTTTCGTTGGGCTCGGCAAACTTGGCCTCGATGAGGGGCTGGTCGTCCTGCACGAAGATGTCTATCTTCGATGCGGGTATCAGGGCATCACCGAAAGCACGGGGCACATATTTGTTCACAACGGCAATCACCTTGTCGGCACACTCGACGGCAGCCAGTGTGGCATCGACCGAAGTGCCGAGAGACACGTATCCGTGTTTGTCGATGGGGGAGACCTGAATCATTGCGACATTGCAGGGAAGTGCACCGCAACGGTAGAGTTTCTGTGTTTCGCCCAGGAAAACGGGAATGTAGTCGGCATAGCCGCTCTGTGTGACTTTTCTGACGTTACTGCCGACAAAGAAAGAGTCGAGCTGGAAGATTCCTTCGAACTCGGGATCCGCATAGGGGGCAGGACCCTCTGTGTGAAGGTGATGGATGTGTACGTTCTTCAACTCTCCGGTGCGTCCTCTGTCGCACATTGCCTTGATGAGGCATTGGGGTGCGCTCGCAACGCTGCTCAAATGTACATGATCGCCTGATTTGATGACCTTTACGGCTTCCTCGGCAGTGGTGAATTTGATATTGCAGTTCATTTGTTATGATATATAATTTGTGTTAGTTCTGAGTAACTGAAAAAAAACAGTCAAATCAACCCCAAAGATAACAAATTTTTTTCACCCGAATAGATTGCTCACTATAATTTACTAAATTTGCGTCTGTCTATATGACGAAATATTCCACAAAAAAGAGAGAATTATGAATGTTAAGGAGTTGAATGATGTTGTAATCCGCTTCTCGGGTGACTCGGGTGACGGAATGCAATTGACGGGAACGCTGTTCTCCGATACGGCTGCGCTGTTGGGTAACGGAATTTCCACTTATCCCGATTATCCTGCCGAGATACGTGCTCCGCAGGGAACAGTGGCCGGTGTCTCGGGCTTCCAGGTGCATTTCGGCAGTAGTCCTATGCTTACCCCTGGAGACTACTGCGATGTCTTGGTAGCCATGAATCCCGCTGCACTGAAGGCAAATGCGTGCTGGTTGAAGAAAAATGCCACAATCATAATAGACGGTGATTCGATTGACGAGAAGAGCCTTGCAAAAGCCGGTTTCAAGACCCTGGAGCCATTTGAAGAGCTCGGGCTCACCGGCTACAACATAATATCTCCCGACATAACCTCGCTTACGCGCGAGGCGCTGAAGGATATAGACCTTGATTTCAAGAGCATTACCAAGTGCAAGAACATGTTTGCGTTGGGTATCTGCCTTTTCATATTCCACAAGGAGCTTGACCACCCGTTGCAGTATATCGACGCCAAGTTCGTCAAGAAGAATCCTCTCGTGGCGCAGGCCAATGAGCTGGCGCTCAAGGCTGGCTACAACTTTGCCAACAATGCGCAGGTATTCTCGAATACATATTCGGTGCAGCCTGCCGACCTGCCGAGTGGCAGATACCGCAGCATCAACGGCAACCAGGCCATTGCCTGGGGTTTTATGGCGGCTGCGGAGAAGAGCGGACGCGAACTCTTCTGCGGTTCGTATCCCATCACTCCCGCTTCGGTCATCCTTGAGGAGCTGGCAAAACGCAAGGATTTGGGTGTCAAATCGGTGCAGGCCGAGGACGAGATTGCGGGAATATGCACATCTATCGGGGCAGCCTTTGCAGGAGATTTTGCAGTGACAAGTACTTCGGGTCCGGGTCTTTCGCTCAAGTCGGAGGCCATGGGACTGGCTGTCATCGCCGAGTTGCCTATCGTGGTTGTGGACGTGCAGCGAAGCGGTCCCTCCACGGGCATCCCCACCAAAACGGAGCAGTCGGACTTGAAGCAGGCTCTGTGGGGACGTAACGGTGAGTGTCCCATGGTCGTCATGTGCGTCAGCTCGCCAACGGACTGTTTCGACATGGCATTCCAGGCCGGCAAGATAGCCATGGAACATATGACTCCTGTGCTCTTGCTTTCCGAGGGTTCGGTTGCCAATGGCAGTCAGCCGTGGAAGATTCCCGCCATGAAGGATTATCCCGAGATAAAGGCCCCCGTTGTTACGGCGCTTGACGCAGACGAGAAGGCATTCATGCCATATAAGCGTAATGCCGGGACGCTGGCTCGCCGATGGGCTCTGCCCGGAACAAAAGGTCTGGAACACCGTATCGGAGGTCTCGAGAAGGACTATGTGAACGGAGCGGTATCATCCGAGCCGAACAACCACCAGCGCATGGTGAATGCCCGTGCCGAGAAGGTAGCCAAGGTGGTTGATTGCCTGCCCCGCCAGGAGGTCTACGGTGACCCGACAGGTGACCTGCTTGTAGTAGGTTGGGGCGGTACGAAGGGTCACTTGCAAATTGCGGTCGACCATCTCCGCAGCCAGGGCAAGAAAGTGTCGCTGTGCCATTTCAACTACATCAATCCTCTGCCTCACGGAGTGAAGGAGATCTTTGCCGGATTCAAGAAGATTGTAGTGTGCGAACTCAACATGGGGCAGTTTGCCGACTATCTGCGCATGAATTTCTGGCAGTTCGAATATGAACAGTTCAACAAGGTGACGGGCCAGACCTTCACTACAGTGGAGCTGGAAGATAAATTTAACGCATTATTGGAGAAGTAGCATTATGAGCGAGAAGATATATACACAAGCCGATTTCAAGAGCGACCAGGAGGTGAAGTATTGTCCCGGTTGCGGAGACCATGCGGTTCTGGCAGCAGTGCAGCGCAGTATGGCCGAATATGCCAATGCTCATGACGAGAAACACGAGAATTTTGTGCTCGTGTCCGGTATCGGATGTTCGTCGCGTTTCCCTTACTACATGAAGACCTATGGGTTCCACAGTATCCACGGTCGTGCCAATGCCATTGCTACGGGTGTCAAGACTGCCAATCCCGAGCTGAAGGTGTTCGTTGCCACGGGCGACGGTGATTCGCTGGCCATAGGCGGCAACCATTTCATACATGCCGTACGCCGCAACGTAAACCTCAATGTGGTCCTTTTCAACAACGAAATCTATGGCATGACCAAGGGTCAGTATTCACCTACTTCCAAGTTGGGAAAGATTACCAAGACCTCGCCCTACGGTACCATTGAGAAACCTTTCTCGCCGGGCGAGCTGGTTATCGGAGCACGTGGAACATTCTTTGCCCGTGCGGTGGATCAGGAGGTGTCTCTCATGAGCGAGTGTATCACCGCCGCTGCCGAACACAAGGGTATGGCTGTTGTGGAGGCATTGGTCAATTGCGTGATTTTCAACAATGGAACTCATGCCCCTTATGCAGGCGACAAGGCTACGCGTGCCGAGCATACCATTGTGTTGCGTCACGGTGAGAAGATGCTCTTCGGGGCCGAGAAGAACAAGGGCCTTGTGCTTGACGGATTCAAGCTGAAGGTTGTCACGGTAGGGGAGGACGGCTATACGATAGATGATGTGCTTACGCACGATGCCCACGAGAAAGACCCCTATCTGCAATACGCACTGGCCTCAATGAAATATCCCGACTACCCGGTTGCCTTGGGTGTGATCCGTGATGTGGATGAACCTACGTATGACAGTGAGGTGGCGCGTCAGATTGAGGAGGTGAAGGCCAAGAGCAAAATCAAGTGCGTGGACGACCTGCTCAACAGTGGCGAAACGTGGAGCATTTAGACACGACAGATTTGCCTCAAGTAGGGGTGTGCCGTAAATGCGAACACCGCATAACGGTGCTCATGCAATGAGAGAAGTGCGGAACCACAAGTGAGCAAATAACTGCTGACCACATAAATGGATGAAAACAGCGGGAACCTTTTCAAAAGGTTCCCGCTGTTGCTTTCAGTATGCTAAAGCATTGTACTCATCCTTCTGCTTCTATTTATTTGTATAATTGTCTGCTGCCATTCCGGCAACATTACAAATATACAATTCTTAAAATGCATCAGTTCATAAAAAATATTTCAACGATGGCGCTATTTTGCTAAATTATGACAATCTATATGCGAGGAATTAATCCGCTCATGCACTCAATAGCCCCTTCGGCGGTGCCTGCATAATCCGCTAAACGAATACTTGTGGCTTTGTAGACCCGTCACAGTTCTCTGTCTGGGCTATACTATTGACGGCCGCTCCGTTCTGCACATTATTTTAAAGCAGCAGCCAGCACCGGATTCCGATGCGGGCTGCTGAGTCTTGTCGGCCGGTTTAAGAGTGGCGGCGGGCCAGCTCTTTTTCAAGGTCGGCGATGGAGCACCCCGTAGCCTCAAGCAATACAAGCAGATGGTATATCAGGTCGGAGGCCTCGTAAATCATTGCATCACGATTTTGGGCCACAGCCTCGATCACTGTCTCCACCGCCTCTTCGCCCACCTTCTGGGCAATTTTGTTGACTCCGCGACGGAACAATGTCGAAGTGTAGGAGCCCTCGGGCATCTCCTCATGGCGGCTGCGGATTACTTCCTGAAGGTAGCGGATGAATCCCTCGGTTTCGGGCACGGCACTGCCGAAACAACTTTTGCTGCCGGTGTGACATGTGGGGCCGTGGGGAATGGCGCGAATGAGCAGTGTGTCATTGTCGCAGTCGCTCGCCACAGAGACGATTTCCAGCCAGTTGCCACTGGTCTCACCCTTGGTCCAGAGCTGGCGGCGTGTACGGCTGTAAAACGTTACCCACCCCTCTTCGAGACTCTTCTCGTAGGCCTCGCGGTTCATGTAGCCGAGCATCAGCACCTGCAGAGTGAGTGCGTCCTGGATTATGGCAGGCACGAGTCCGTCGGAGAGTTTTCCGATGTTCAGTTCCGAAAATGGTTTTCCTGTGATTTTCATGATTATTGTTTTTTAAGGATTTATAGTCTTACTGGTATGCCCCGTTCGTTCAGGGCTTGTTTCAATACGGGAATGGGTATCTCGTTGTAGTGGAATATGCTGGCAGCCAATGCCGCATCGGCCTTTCCGAGTGTGAGTACATCCGCTATGTGTCCGATGGTCCCTGCGCCTCCCGATGCGATGACGGGAACGGGCAGTTCGGCCAACTGGGCGAATGTGTCGCACGGATAGCCGTTCTTGGTGCCGTCGTGGTCCATGGATGTAAACAGAATCTCACCCGCACCACGGTCGACAGCCTCCTTTGCCCACGAGAAGAGTTCCTTGTCCGAAGCCCGCTTCCCGCCATGGGTTGTCACTACCCAACGTCCCGATTCGTTGCGGGCGTCAATGGCAGCTACGACAAACTGCGAACCGTATTTGGCGGCAATGGCATCAATCAGAGAAGGCATGCGCACGGCTGCGCTGTTGAGCGTAATCTTGTCAGCTCCGGCATCGAGCAATCGTCCGGCATCGTCTATCGATGCGATTCCACCACCCACGGTGAAGGGAATGTCGATGCGTGCCGCAATGCGGGTCACCAACTGCGTGAGTGTACGACGCCCTTCCTCGGAGGCACTTATGTCGAGATACACGAGCTCGTCCGCACCCTGTGCCGCATATTTGGCACCCAACTCCACCGGGTCGCCCACCTGTTGCAGTCCTACGAAGTGCACCCCTTTGACAGTTTGGCCGTTGAGGATATCAAGACAAGGGATTATCCGTTTTGCAAGCATGATTCTATCTCTTTGATTGTTATACGTCCTTCGTATATGGCTTTGCCGACAATCGCACTGCGCAGCCCGTGCTCTTCCAAAGCCTTTATGTCGGCAAGCGACGAGATGCCTCCGCTGACGGTGATTTCCACTGACGGGAAACGCCCCTGCAGTTCGGTATAGAACTCTACTGAGGTTCCGCGCAACATTCCGTCGCGCGAGATGTCGGTGCAGATGACATGGGCGATGCCGTGGGGGAGGAACTGTTCTATGAGCTCCGGGGCGGTCATCTCGGCCTCCTCCGTCCAGCCCTGTACAGCTACCGCTCCATTGCGGACATCGGCTCCGAGAATCAGCCGCTCGGCTCCGAATTCAGCGAGCCAGCCGATAAAAAGCTCGGGATTGCGCACAGCTACACTGCCACAAATGGCTCGCGATGCTCCGGCATCAAATACGCTTTGCAGTGCCGTGCGGTTTTTTATCCCGCCTCCGTACTGCACTCGGAGTGATGTCTTTGCCGTCACCCGTTCCAATACTGCAAGATTGCGGGGCTCGGAGGCCTTGGCACCGTCGAGGTCCACCATGTGCAGACGGCGGATGCCTGCCTCCTCAAAACGGAGAGCAGCCTCCAGCGGGTCACTGTAGTAGGTCTTTTGACTGGCATAATCGCCTTGGGTCAGACGGACGCAGTGTCCGTCAATCAGGTCTATGGCAGGAATTATCTCTGTTTTCATCTATTTTATTTTCAGAAAGTTGCTTATTATACTGGCTCCTACCGAACCGCTCTTTTCGGGATGGAACTGTGTGCCGAAGAAGTTCGTGCGAGCCAATGCGGCACTGAAGTCCACTCCATAGTGCGTTGTGGCTACAGTTGCCTCGCATGGTTCGGCGGCAAAGGAGTGCACATAGTAGAGATAGCTCTCCTCCGGCAGACCCTCCAGAAGAGGCGATTGCAGGCCGGTTATCGTGTCCCAACCCACATGGGGGACTTTCAGCCGTTTGCCCGCCTCCGAGACAGATGGCAGGCGCATCACCCGTGTGGGGAATATTCCCATGCAATGCGTGTTGCCCTCCTCGCTTTTGAGGCACATCAGCTGCATGCCGATGCAGATGCCGAGAACGGGTTGCGTGAGTTGGGGAATCAATGAGTCGAGTCCCCTTTCGCGAAGTTTGTCCATTGCCGAGGATGCTTCGCCGACACCGGGTAGAATCACCCGTTCTGCACCGAGTATCACGTTGTGGTCGGCAGTGAGCGTGAATTCTGCACCGGTTCTGTGCAGGGCATCGGCAACCGAACGCAGGTTGCCGGTGTCGTAATCAATGACAGCTATCATAGTACTCCCTTGCTGCTTGGTATGTCATAATCGAACCCGTGGCGTCCGACCGCCATGCGCAATGCGCGGGCGAATGCCTTGAATATAGCCTCAGCCTTATGGTGCTCGTTTTCGCCACGGGCCGAAATCCTCAGGTTGCAGCGGGCAGCGCAACAGAGCGAATGGAAGAAGTGGCTGAACATTTCGGTAGGAACATCGCCCACCCGTTCGCGTCGGAACTCAACATCCCAGTCGAAATGGATACGCCCGCCGAAGTCGAGCAGTACCAATGCGCTGCAGTCATCCATTGGCAAGGCGAAACCATAGCGGGCTATTCCAGCCTTGGAACCGAGTGCGTGGTCGATGGCTTCACCGAGGGTGATGGCAACATCTTCCATCGTGTGGTGCTCGTCCACCTCCAGGTCGCCTTTGGCCTTTACGGCAAGTGCCACTCCGCCATGATGGGCTATCTGTGCCAGCATGTGGTCAAGAAAATGCAACCCCGTGTCAATCTCTCCGTTGAAGTCTCCCCGGCCGTCAAGGTCAAGTTGCACGCAGATTTGTGTCTCGCGTGTGTTGCGTTGCACTTCCACATAACGTTCGCCACGTCGGATGAATTCGGCAATTTCGCTCCACGAATCCGAAACCAGTACGCAGTTTTTCTCCGCTCCGGCATCCGACAGTAGTTGCCGTCCCGTTTCGGGCGGGGCGAGCAGGATGCCTTTGGCTCCGAGGTTGCGTGCCAACAGCATGTCGGTCACGCGGTCGCCTATGACATAACTTGCCGCAAGGTCATAGTCGCCGTCAATATATTTGGCGAACATTCCCGTGCGGGGTTTGCGTGTGGGGGCATTGTCACTCTCGAAAGTGCGGTCTATGAGCTGGTCGTTGAATTCGACTCCTTCTCCGCGTAGCGTGGAGACCATTTTTTCGTGTGCAGGCCAAAAGGTCTCCTCCGGGAACGAGGGGGTCCCGAGTCCGTCCTGATTTGTGGCCAATACGAGTTCGTAGTCAAGTCCCATGAGTGATTTCAGTGCCGAGATGACTTCGGGAATGAATGCGAGCTTTTCGAGCGAATCGACCTGTTCGTCGGCAGGCTCGGCGATGATTGTACCGTCGCGGTCGATGAAAATGGCTTTCTTCATATCTGGAAATTCTTTACTGTTTCAAGCATTTGTCTGTTCTCCTCTGGGGTGCCGATGGTGATGCGCAGACAACCCTCGCAGCCAGATATGTGCGAGCGGTTGCGTACGATTATTCCCTTTTCGGTGAGCGCCGTGTAAAGTGCATCGGGAGCGACGGTTTGGGCCAACAGAAAGTTGGCCTGCGAGGGGTATACCATGTCAATTGCCGGGCATGCGGAGAGTTCCACGGCGAGCCTGTTGCGTTCGGCACGGATTTGGGCTACCTGTGGGGCGATGTCGTTGTCAAGCCTTCGGGTCACCTCTTCCTGTGTCAGGCAGTTGATGTTGTAGGGGTATTTGACCCGGGAGAAAAGCTCCGTGACTGACTCCGAGGCAAAGGCCAGGCCGAGACGCAATCCTGCCATGCCCCAAGCCTTGGAGAGGGTCTGCAGGATTATCAGGTTCGGAAACTCGTCTATCCGAGAGAGAAAACCATCCGTGTCGGCAAAATCTATGTAGGCCTCGTCCAGAACTACCATGCCGTCGAAACTGCGCAACAGTCTCTCTATCTCTTCGGCAGGGAAGGCATTGCCGGTAGGGTTGTTGGGTGAACAGAGCCACATCAGTTTGGTGTGTCCGTCTGTTGCGGAGAGCAGTTTCTCGGTCGGAAGCGAGAAGCCTGCACCGAGGGGCACTTCGCGGAACTCAATGTCGTTTATGCCGGCCGCCACACTGTACATCCCATAGGTGGGTGCTATCGATACGACATTGTCGCACCCGGGAGTGCAGAAAATCCTGTAGGCAAGGTCTATGGCCTCGTCACTGCCGTTGCCGATGAAAATCTGTCCTTCACGGACTTTCTTAAGCTGGGCAATGCGTCGTTTGAGCCTGTGTTGGTGAGGGTCGGGATAGCGGTTTACTCCGTTGTCGCAGGGATTCTCATTGGCGTCGAGCCACACTGTTATGTCACCCCCGCCATACTCGTCACGGGCAGTGGAGTAGGGGGTCAGTGCCTTGATATTGGGGCGCACAAGCTGCTCAAGCGGTTTCATTGCATGCCTCCTTCCAGTCGTATGCGTACGGCAGCCGCATGGGCGTCGAGTCCTTCGGCCTCGGCCATGGCGGTTATGGTGGGGGCAAGTGCGGCCAATCCGTCGCGGGTCAACTCCTGATATGTGATTTTGCGCATGAATGCATCGGTGTTTACCCCGCTGTAGGCACGAGCCCAACCGCCTGTGGGCAATGTGTGATTGGTGCCCGAAGCATAGTCACCAGCACTTTCGGGCGACCATGCTCCGATGAAGACACTGCCTGCTGCAGTGATCTCGGCTGCGGCATCCCACGGATTTTCCATTGAGATTATAAGGTGCTCAGGAGCGTATGCATTGGCAAAAGCTATGCGATCTTCTCGCCCGGTGAGTACTATAATGCGGCTTTGGTGCAACGCTTCGCGGATTATCCCACTACGGTTCCGCTCTGCCAGTTGTCTTTCTACGGCCTGTTGTGTCTTGATGGCGAATTGCATCGAAGCGCACACCAGTACCGCCTGGCTGTCACCCCCATGTTCGGCTTGCGAGAGCAGGTCGGCAGCAGCAAATTCGGGCGATGCCGAGTCATCAGCCAAAACCAGCACCTCCGAAGGTCCGGCAGGGAGATCAACTGCAACATCGTTGGCCCCCACAAGCTGTTTCGCCTTGGTTACATAGCGGTTGCCGGGGCCGAAAATCTTGTCTGTACGCGGCACGCTCTCGGTGCCGTAAGCCATGGCGGCCACTGCCTGTGCTCCGCCGAGTGCGAATATCCTGTCAATTCCGCAGAGTTCCGCTGCATAAAGTATTTCGGGCGCTATGCTACCGTCCTTGCGGGCGGGCGTGCAGAGTATCACCTCCCTGCATCCGGCCACGCGTGCCGGTACGGCCAACATCAGCACTGTGGAGAACAGAGGGGCCTTGCCACCGGGAATGTAGAGCCCTACGCGGTTTATGGGCATGGCTCGCTGAATGCACTTCACTCCCTTTACGGTCTCTGTTGCCACTTCGGCGGGAAGTTGCGCGCGGTGGAATTTCTCTATGTTGGCCTTGGCCACGGTCAAAGCCTCCTTGAGGGAGGGCGAAACGAGCGAGGCTGCAGCCCGCCGTACCTCGGCCGTGACCTCAAAGGAGTCTGCCTCACGACCCTCTATGCTCCGGGTGATGTTGCGCAGAGCTTCGTCTCCTCCCTTGCGTACTTTGGCAAGAATGTCGGCCACCTGTTGCGTGATCTCCTCCTCGCTACGGTTGAAACGCTCTGTAAGCCTCCCCCATGTTGCCCGTTCGGGCTGATCATATATCTTGATTGTCTCCATCATTGTGGCATTTTAGCGAATCATGTTTTCAAGTGTCAGTATCAGGATTCCTTCAGCTCCGATAGCCTTCAGACGCTCAATGCGCTCCCATAGCTGGTCCTGTCCTATTACGGCATGGATAGAGCACCAGCCCTCCTGCGCCAAAGGCAGCACCGTTGGGCTACGCATGCCGGGCAATATGCGGATTGCCTCTTCGAGTCTCTCTTTGGGAAGGTTCATCAATACATATTTCATTCCGCGGCTCTCTAGTATAGAGTTGAAACGGAAGGTGAGTTGGTCCACTTCACGGCGTTTGGCGGCATCCATCGACGGGGCGGAGATGAGCACCGCCTCCGAGTAGAACACCTTCTCCACTTCTGCGAGACCGTTGGATATGAGCGTGCCTCCCGAGGAGACAATGTCGAATATCGCATCGGCCATGCCTACAGCAGGGGCTATCTCAACAGAACCTTCTATCGTGTGTATTTCGGCACTGATGTTGTTCTCTGCAAAATAGCGCGAAAGTATGTTTGGGTACGATGTGGCAATGCGTTTGCCGTTGAAGAACTCGGGGCCGGTGTAATCAACTCCTTTGGGCACTGCCAGCGAGATGCGGCATGCTCCGAAGCCGAGGTCCATGAGACGGTCTACGGTGAATCCCTTTTCGGCAATCTCGTTGAGCCCCACGATTCCCAAATCGGCAACCCCCATGGAAACAGCCTGCGGTATGTCGTCGTCGCGCAGATAGAGCACCTCCAGAGGAAATCCTTCTGCCCGTGTGATTAGTTTCCGTTTGCTTTCCGCAACCGAGATGCCTGCCTCTTCGAGCAGGGAGATACTTTGTTCATTGAGTCGGCCTTTGGCCTGAATTGCGATTTTTAGCATATCTGGTGAGTATTTGATTTTCTGTTTTCCGGCCCACCAGCGGAAGGAGATGAAAAAAGCCTACCGCAGTGGTAGGCTTCATATCTTTGGTTCATTGATATCCAATATCGACCTACCCCCTCATTGAGTGGTGATGGTGATGATGGATATGGACGAAACTTGTCATTCTCTGTTTTTGTTTTCGGGACAAATATATTCCTTTTGATTTTAAAAAACAAACATTTGATGGTTTTTTTTAACATTGATTGCCCTGCAAGGTTTTCTGATGCCGT
Source organism: Tidjanibacter sp. (assembly GCA_963640325.1). Classification (GTDB taxonomy): domain Bacteria; phylum Bacteroidota; class Bacteroidia; order Bacteroidales; family Rikenellaceae; genus Tidjanibacter. The sequence goes on along the minus strand of CAVHXY010000003.1, from coordinate 52,832 downwards.
TCAGCGCAAATCTGTCAAGTGCGCTACAAATGCTTTGTGACTGTTTGAGGCAAGGTCTTCTTATAGCAACTCAATACATTTCTCGAGCCCTATGCTGTGCGAACCCTTTATCAGAACTGTGGCTCCGCTCACCGGGTTGTCTGTCAGCTCACGGCGCAACGATGCGCAGTCGGCATACAGTTTGAGCCGCTTGTCTTTGGCTACTTCGCTGCCCATTGTGCCGATAGCGCCAATAAAGTTGTTGCCCACCAGACATATGTACTCGCAATCGCTTCCGAGTGCCTGCCGTATGACATCCCTGTGGCATTCGGCCGACCACTCCCCGAGCTCCAGCATATCACCCAAAATCATCATTTTCTTGCTGTTCGTTGAGGGGCGCATACCGACGAAATTGTCTATCATCACTTTCATGCTCAATGGATTGGCATTGTAACAGTCCACTATGAGCGTGTTGCGTCCGGTCTCCCGGAGCTGCGAGCGGTTGTTGGTGGGGATGTATGACTCCACAGCTTCCCTGATGTCCGGTTCCGTCACGCCGAGTTTTCGTCCTATTGCCACTGTGGCGGCAATGTTGAGCGTGTTGTAGTCACCCACAAGTTGCGTGGTGAACCCACGGCCATCCACACCTTTATAGTAAACTCTGTTGCGCAACCCGCACCGGTCGGCCATTTCGCAAAGCGTTGCGTCCTCCTTGCGTATAAATCCCACACCGTTGTGGGCAGCCAGAAAGTCATACAGTTCACCCTTGCCCTTCTTTATACCTTCCGGACCTCCGAAACCGCCCAAGTGGGCATTTCCGATATTGGTGATTATACCCATGTCCGGTTCGGCTATGCTGCACAGTGCTCTTATCTCGCCCTGTGCGCTCGCCCCCATCTCTATTATCGCCATGTCGCAGTCAAAAGGCATGGTCAGCAGGGTGAGCGGTACACCTATATGATTGTTGAGGTTGCCGTGTGTGTAGCACAAACGGCCGTACTTGCGTGACAGCACGGTGGCGGTCAGCTCCTTCGTGGTCGTTTTGCCGCTTGAACCGGTTATGGCGAGCACCTTGGGTGCCACCATGCGGCGGTGGTGTCGTGCCAGTGACTGTAGGGTCGCCAGTACATCGTCTACCAATATGTGGCGTCCGTCTTCCTTGTAGAAATCATTGTCGTCAATTACTGCTACCGAAGCTCCGGCAGCCAATGCCATATCGGCAAAACGGTTGCCGTTGAAGTTGTCGCCACGAAGGGCAAAGAACATGTCGCCACGGTTCACCTTGCGGCTGTCGGTCGTTACCGAAGGGTGCTCCCTGAATATTTCGTATAACCTCTCTGCGGTATCCATCCCAATCAATTGTATTTGTCTCCTTTGTCGAACTTAACGCTCTCTATGTATTTCTTGATGTTCTGTTCGTGCGACTGGGGACAAATCAGCAGTGCGTCTTCGGTGTCTATTACTATGTAGTCCTTCAATCCGTCTATCACCACTACCTTGTCTCCCGTAGCTCTCACCATGCATCCGTGCGTGTCGAAGGCATAGAGGTCCTTGTATACAGTGTTGGATTCCCTGTCTTTGGGCAGGAACTGATACAATGAACCCCAGGTGCCGATATCGCTCCAACCTATGTCGGTACATCTCACATATACATGTTCCGAGCGCTCCATTACTCCAAAATCGATTGATATCGAACGGCACTCGGTGTAGATGTTCTTTATGGCAGTCTGTTCGTGGGGGGTGTGGAACGAGGCTTCGTTCAGTGCAAACAGCTCGTATATGTCGGGTGTGTGGGCCTTTATGGCTTCGAGAATGGTGTCGGCCCTCCATACGAATATTCCGGAGTTCCAGAAGAATTCGCCGCTGTTCATGAATGCCTGCGCCATTTCGAGTCCCGGCTTCTCAGTGAATGTCTTGACCTTGAACAGCTTGTGTCCGCACTTCTCCGAAATCTGGATATAGCCGTATCCGGTGTCGGGACGTGTGGGTTTCAACCCAATGGTTACCATGGCCTCGGGTACGATGTTGATGAAGTCGATGGCCTGAAGCATCACTTCGCAGAAATGCATCTCGTTGGTTATGACATGGTCCGAAGGGGTCACTATCATTTCGGCCTCGGGGTCGATGGCTTTCAGGTGGAATGCTGCATAGGCAATGCATGGAGTGGTGTTGCGGCGGAATGGCTCGCAGAGGATCTGCTCCTCCTGCAGCTCGGGAATCTCTTTCAGTACAAGTTCCTTGTATGCCACGTTGGTGACAACTATGAAATTCTCCGTGGGAACGATGTTCACGAAGCGTTCATAGGTACTGCGGATGAGTGACTTTCCCGTGCCGAGTATGTCGAGGAACTGTTTTGGAGCCGATTTGCGGCTTATAGGCCAGAATCGTGCGCCTATACCGCCAGCCATTATAATGCAATATTTGTGGTTCATGGTTATTGAAGGTTAGTAATACAAATATACTCAACTTGCATTAATAATGAAAAAGGAGACATCGATTTTTCTTGCTGCAGAGTGGCCGGAATCCGTGTCGGCTTTTTCCCGATATCCGCCCGTCGCTGTCGGTAAGCCTAGGCCAAGAACATTTATTGTCCCAAGCCCTGCCGTCTGCATTTTACATACCGGAAGAAAATGCATACCTTTGCATAAAACAAGGCCTCTTCTCGGATAGTGGGACGGGGCACAAAACCTAAAGACAATGAGTACTCTTTTCAGAAACATAACCGTGCTGCCCATGACGGCGGCAGAGAACGAAAGGAAATACTTCACCGGCCATCTCGGGGTGAAGGGAAACGGGATCGCCTTTGTATCGGCCGACATGACCGAGGCAGAGTGTTTCCTGCGTGAAAATCCAGATGCTGAGATAGTAGAAGGGGAGGGCAAGGTCATACTGCCAGGGCTTGTAAACTTGCATACGCACTCGGCCATGACGCTTCTGCGCAGTTATGCCAACGGCATGCAGCTCATGGAGTGGCTCACGAAGTACATCTGGCCTTTCGAGGCGCAGATGACAGCCAAGGATGTGGCCATTGGTGCCCGCTTGGCTGTGGCTGAAATGCTTCTCGGGGGTACGACCTCGTTTGCCGACATGTATTGGCATGCCGATGTGCTGGCCGATGTGATTAGTGACAGCGGTATCCGCGGTGCGGCTGGCAACTCGTTCACGGTCATGAACGACGGTTTCCTGACCATACACCGTGCTTTGATGGAGCGTTACGGCCACGGTGAGTGTCTGCGCGTGATTCCCATGCTGGCCCCCCATGCGCCTTATACGGTTTCGGCCGAGGACTTCGGACGGTGCATCAAGTTGTCCGAGGAGAGCGGCCTGCCCATTCATGTACACCTTTCGGAGACTATTGGAGAGGTTGAGGATATGCGCCGCAAGTGCGGCAAATCCCCCGTGGAGTATCTTGATTCACTCGGGGTGCTTGGCGGCAACTGCATCGCCGCCCACTGCGTGCATGTGGATGACAGGGATATGGAGATTCTCTCTGCCCGCGGTGTCTCGGTGGCCCACAATCCCCAGAGCAATATGATGCTTTCGAGCGGCATTTCGCCGGTGAAAAGGATGTTGCATGCGGGAGTGAACGTGGGGCTTGGTACCGACGGAGCCTCTTCCAACAACGACCTCGACATGTGGGACGAGATGCGCACGGCGGCATTGCTTTCGAAGGTGAATCCCGACGGAACTTTGGGCACCCTTACTGCCTATGAGGTGCTCCGCATGGCTACTGTGGCTGGTGCCGGGGCGCTTGGAATGGGCGGCCGCCTGGGATGTCTGAAAAAGGGGATGCTGGCCGACCTTATTGTGGTGGATATGCGCAAGCCCCATCTGCAGCCTGTACACGATGTGGTGGCCAACCTGGTCTTCTGTGCCAGCGGAGCGGATGTTGATATGGTGATGGTGGACGGCCGCATGCTGGTGCGCGACCACCGTTTGCTCTCGCTCAATGCCGATGAATGCATCTTGGAGGCAAACGAAGCCGTAGCGCGTCTGTTGCGCAAGGTGGCGGCGGCGAAATGAGTGTGGGACAAAAAGTTCCTGCAGATGCAACGTTTTCCTGTCCTTCGGCATCATTGAATATAAAAGAACAACAGTAACGCATTGCCATTCCGGAAATTGTTGCTATATTTGTTGAGAAGGAACAACGGGGCCTTTCCGAAACGGTCAGGTTGGTTGTGTCGGACCAGATGAAATGCTTACCCCATTACTAACCCATAAAAATATTTTTTATGAAAAAACTATTCCCTTTGTTGCTCATGTCGATGGCAGTAATGCTCTTCTCGTGTGAGAAAGATGATTCTGGATCTGGAGATGAGGATGATATATCGTTTGACTTCCCGATTGACGATGCTTTGCAGGAGAAGCTAAATAGAAATATATATAACATAGGAGATATTCTGCCGGTCTCGGATGGGAGCTCCATTTTTGACAATTTCTCTGCAAGGTTCAATTCTATGTCTGCGTTGGATACCGACGCCACTATCGTTGCCGGCGATGGAATTGTCTTCAACGCATCCTCGTTGAGCGGAGTGTTGGCCGATGCTTCCACTTTCAATGCATTGAAGAATGCTTATGCCGTAGGGGCACTGATTCTGATGAATGGAGGCACGGCAGCCGACTTTGCCCGTCTCTGCACGGCTCTGAACTGCTACAATCCCTATTCTGAGGATGAAGAGAATCTGGCAGCTGACGAGACACCGTTGTGGGTGCTCTCCGGTAATTTGCCTGGGGCCGAGGGCATTTATTGCCGTCTTTCTCCAATGGGGCTGATTGGCGCAGAAGAGGAGGAGTATACCGGAGATGAAGCTTCGTCTGTTTCCAGAGCAGTTGACGCGACGGAGAGTAATACGCTGTTTACCGAATATGAGCAGGGACTGTATTGCGACTATCTGGTTTCCGATATAAAGGATGCGCTGTTGCCGCGGAATGTCGGTAGTCCGAGCAGCGAACTTACCGACCTTATGTCTGCCGTGAAGGTGTATATCCCGGGAGCATCGACTCGTGATACCCCTACCAGTTACAGCGGTAAGAAGTGGGTCGCCAAGACCGACAACTATATGATGGAACTTGACATCTGGAATGCATACAGTGCTGCGGAGAAGAGACAGTATTATTTCATACATCAGGAGTTTACGTGCTCGTTCAAGAATACGTTCGTAGGAGAATACAAAAATGCCGCATGGAGAGGCTACGGCTGGTATGGAAAGTCTGTGGAGTCGGCATTCAAGAACAGCAAGGAACCGGCCTCTGTAATATACCACAAACTGTCGCCCACTACGTCAACGCAGACGACAACCTACACTTCGTCGGTATCGTTCAGCATAGGCGGTCAGGTAGTGACCGGTGCCGGTGGCCTTACAGGAGGTGTGAATATCTCCAATTCCTCCTCTTACAATGTTGAGGATGTAACCATTTCCAATCAAAGCGTACCCACAACCCAGGAGGCCAAGGCCGCTTGGCTGTTCGAGCTGAGGGACGCTTCAGGCACCCACAAGGCTGGTGTCCACGGTTTTACTGAAATCACTCCGAGCAGTCTGTCGGGACGTGAGACAATGATATGCGGTACCGACTACATATTCTCCGTTCCCGAGAATTGCCAGAACAGCTGGACTCTTGACTATTGGGTAAGATTGCGTCGTCGCGAATTCTATTCGGCATTCGGTCCGGTCAAGATAGATCAGTATTCATATCGCCACCGCACCACCAAGACCTTCGCTCTTCCCATGGTGAATCCTTCTTAAAGGTAGCATATGATTCCGTATGCAGATACGGGTAGCATAAGCGGGTGCCGGAGAATTTTCTCCGGCACCCGCTTATTTGTGTCCAATATTGCCTGCAGATGCGTAGTGCGGTGGGGAAGTGCTGCCCCGCCCGGAAAACGAAAAGAGGTCTTCCATCGGAAGACCTCTTCAAGAGCTGTTTTCGAGGCTTGAACTCGAGACCTCTTCCTTACCAAGGAAGTGCTCTACCACTGAGCTAAAACAGCATTGTTTGCTTTAAGCGCCACAAAAGTAATTATCATTTTTTAAATATGCAACACCGTGGTGCGGAAATTTATTGCGTGCGGCTATTTTGACGTTTTTTTCTGTTCTTCTTTCCATGCGGCATGGGCTGCCAACGGAATCTTGTCGATGCGGCGTTTGTGACGGCCGCCCTCGAACTCGGTATTCAGGAAGATGTCGAGAATCTTCGTGGCATCTTCGTTGCTTATGAATCGGGCCGGCAGGGTGCATATGTTGGCATCGTTGTGACGGCGGACTACATCGGCAATCTCCGGCAGCCAGCACAGTGCGGCCCTGATGCCCTGATGTTTGTTGAGCGTCATGGAAATTCCGTTTGCGCTGCCGCACAAGGCAACGCCCTGGGGAAGCTGACCCGTCTCCACCGCCTCGGCAAGAGGATGTGCATAGTCGGGATAGTCGCAACTCTCGGGCGAATGGCAACCGAAGTCATAGACCTCATATCCTTTGCTTTCAAGCCACCCTACAAGGAACTCCTTCATTTCATAACCGGCATGGTCGGATGCGATACCAATCTTTTTCATAGCGGTTTACGTGTTTTGTGATATGTTTTGAGTCCGTAAAAGTATGACAAAAAATAAAAATAAGCAAAAAGTTTCCCTTGATGCAACATTCTTTAGTAACTTTGTATCATCTAATAAACGAGAAGTTGAAACAGACCGTCGACCAAATATTGGACGGATGCCGCAAGGGGGACGCAGTTGCGCGCAGGGATTTGTATGAAATGTTGTCGTCACGGATGTTCGGAGTGGTGAAACGTTATGTCAAGGACAGCGCCACCGCCGAGGACCTGTTGCATGACGGCTTTGTGACATTGTATACAAAGATAGGCGATTTCCGCGGTGACGGGGCTTTTGAAGCATGGTGTCGGAGAATATTTGTGAATACCGCATTGGGGTATTTGCGAAGGAAGGCTCTTTTGCTGACGGAGGACTATTCGGAAGTGCCTCGCTCGGTGGGGCAGATACAGTCCGACATTGTCGAGAATATGTCTGCCAACGACATAATGGCATGTATAGCGAAGTTGCCTTCGGGATACAGCACCATACTGAACCTCTACGCAATAGAGGGGTATTCGCATGCCGAGATTGCCGAGATGCTGGACATAAGCGAGAATACGTCCCGTTCGCAATATTCCCGGGCAAAGGTACGACTGGCCGAGATAATGACAGAATATTTCAAGGAGAGAGATGAATACGGACAAGAGGGATGAGTTTGAGCGTTTGCTTCATGAGAAGCTGGGCGATTACAGCGAGGAGCCGCCATTGGGCATATACTCCCGCGTGGAGAGTTCGCTTGCAGGAAGTGGCGCAGCGGTGAAGGATGCCGGGGACAAAAGCCACCGCACGGTGTGGCTCTATGCAATGGCATCGGCCGCAGTGGTGGGGCTTGCCGTCGTCTCTTCTTTGGTATTCATGCATGATGGCGACGAAATACGGCCGCAACTGAGTGAATATGTGGCCGAAAACGAGGCAGGTCAAACGACTTCGCAGGAGAGTCCGGTGCCGGTCATGAGTGGAGACGCTCTCGTCAACAAACCGACAGTGTCGGGGAAGATGCGCTCCATGTTGTCGGATACGTCTGATGTGGTCAAGCGCAACAACTTCCTTACGGCAATGGCTATGGATATCCCCGAGCTGCCGGGCGAAAAGGTGCTTGCGGAGAACAAACTGTCGGACGGCGAGGTCTCAGGCAGTGTCAAGGAGGCCATGGCGAGTGTTGAGACCACGACATATGCGGCCAACAACGAATCGCGTGCGGCCAGGGCTCGCCGGAAGGCGGCACGGAATGCGAGCCGCAATAAGGAGATAGAGGACTATTGGCGCAATGTGTTCGAAGAGGACGATATGGCCACTGTGCGCAAAAGCCGCCGGGGCGGTATGTCCGCATCGCTTTATGCCGGCAATTTCGGAGCCATGCAAGGCAACTACAACGCTTCGGGTGTAGTGCCCGTGGCCATCAATGGAATGGCTATAGACAATACCCCCATGATGCTTGCAGCTGCTGCTCCGAGTGGCATGTCTGTCAGTGGCAGGGCTTCATTGGCACCGGCCAAACCCGAGTTGCATCACAAGATGCCGGTCAGTTTGGGTGTGAACATATCGATTCCGATGGGCGAGAGATGGTCGGTCGTTACAGGACTGAGCTACAGCTATCTCTATTCCAAATCGTCTCTTACGGAGTTTGCCGGCTATGAACTATCCCGCCGGTTGCACTATCTGGGACTGCCGTTGGGTGTGTCTTACGATGTCTGGAACAAGGGCCATTTCAGTCTCTATCTCTATGGCGGCGGTATGCTGGAGAAGGCATTGTATGGCAAGGAGGTCAAAAAGGTGGACGGCAATATGATAGACAAGGAGAGGCTTTCCATCAAGGGTGTCCAGCCTTCGGTGAATGCATCTTTGGGAGCCTCATACCGAATAACACCTGCTGTCGGGATCTATTTCGAACCAGGAGTCTCTTATTATTTCGAGAATCTGAAACAGCCGTCGAGCTATCGCACGGAGCATCCTACGAACGTCTCGCTCAAGGTAGGTATGAAATTTACGCTTGAGTAAAAAAATTCATCTTCCGTGCAACATTATGCATGATGAATACATCATATTAATGAAAGATGGAAGAAAGACGGCTTTGTAAGAGAGTGTAGGTTGTCGAATTTTATTTTTCAAGCAATTGTTAACCGACAAGTAGTGTGAAGTTTCATCTACTTTTGTGAATTTAGGAGTAAGTTTCATGTGGGCATAAGGGTTATTCTGTTTCAGGATAACCTTTATGTTTTATGGGAACCCGGGCTCGGGAGTGTCGTAATTTTTACTATTTTTGACCCCTGAACAATAATGCGCTTGAGAGAAACGTATAAAGTTTAAATGAAACAAATACATAAAAAACATTCTATGAAAAAGTATTCTTGGCTCTTGTGTGCCGCATTCATGGCGGTTGCTGTTGGCGGCCTGTCTTCGTGCGAGAGCTCTAATGACGTAAGTTACAGTAAAATGGCGTATGGTATACTGGAGTATGTGTCGGGTAACTATATTATCACCACCGACGACCAGCAGAATCTCTATGTCACCAATGAGGACGATTTCGAGAACGGTACCTTCTCGTCCCGTCGCGGGCGTGTGCTGGTAGGCTACAACGAAGAGGGCGATATTGACCCTACGAAATCATATTACAAGCCTTCCGCTACAGCCAACCGCAATATCGAGATGGTGGCTTTCCTGTCATTCGTGATGTCCGACATCAAACCCTATTCGGCCATGACCTCGGAGGAGATTACAGCCATGGGCGATGATGAAATCAATATCAGCGATGTCTCCTTCGGCAACGGCTATATCAATGTCCTCTTCTCCATAGACTACACCCCTTCATTGAATGTCGAGCACAAGCTTACGATGGTGCATAAGGACGACACTACAGACGGCAAGATTCATCTCTACCTGATGCACAATGCCTTTACCGATTACGGCGGCTCGGACAGCATCGCTATCAACAGTTCCTTCAATTTGTATGATGTGCTCGATGAGAGCGACACCGAGGCCGACATTGTGCTGCACTGGTGGTGGCATGCCTCAGATACCGACATGACTCTCAAGGAGTACTCGGCAGAGTATCATTTCGCAAAGTAACACCTTCTTAGGAAGATAAAATACAGAAGAGGCGGATTTCTTACGGAATCCGCCTCTTCTGTCGCATTGTACCGACGCAGTTTATTTCACGATCGTTATCGTGTCGCTCGCCGAACCGAGTCCGTCGCATGATGCGGTGAGCTTTATCGTGCCCTTTGCTCCGGTGGCACGTACCACGGCTGCCACCTGACCCTGCCATGTGAGATGGTGGTCCGCAACGTATTTCTCGTGGTTGAGGTTGTCGTCGTTGTCCAAGCCCACAATCTTGCCGTTGCCCTCCACTGTAAACTTTATGTCATAGGCATCCAACGGGTATCTCAACCCGCTTTCGTCCACTACCGTTACCTGGAAGTAAGCCACATCGTCCCATGTGTTCTTAATCGTTTCGCTCTCGGCCTCCACAACGAGACGGACAGGATTGCCGGCACTGTGCAGACAGTTTTCAGCCACAGCCTCGCCGTTATTGTACGCCACAGCATGGATTTCGCCGGGAATGTTGTTGACAATGAATTCTATTGGGGTGAAGTCGGCATGACGGGAAGCTCGACCCAACGACTTGCCGTTGTGGAACAGCTCCACTTCATCGCAGTTGGTGTAGGCCTTTACGACCGATTGTCCTTCCAGTTCATCTTCGGCAAAGGTCCAGTCGTCACGCAGCACGGCGCTTTTGCCACTGCCCACTTCACGCGACAAATGTACCGTCGGTTCCTTTACCCACCAGCTCATGTGCTCCCAACCACGTGGTTTGAGATATCCGTTGCGCGTAAAGAGTCCAGCACGCGAGGAGATGCTCGGCCAATATGCCTCGCCGAGATAGTCCCAACCGGTCCAGAGGAAGATGCCCGACATGAAGGGGTATTTTATTACATATTCCCATGCATCGGGGGTCTGGTGGCTTTCCGAACCGAGTATTATGCGACTCGGCTTCTGGAGGTGAGCGTTGATGAGCTCCATGTCGCGGTAGTTGTGGGCCACGATGTCACCAAGGTCGGCAAATCCGTTCTCGTACGATTTCCAGTGGTTGGGATTCACGGCAGCCATCAAAACGGGTGTGCCCGGAGCAAGCTTGTGGCTAATGTCACGCAGGGTCCTGTAGATTTCGAAACTGCGGGGTTTGCTGTAGTCCTCGTGCATCTCGTTGCCGATGCTGTAGATGAATACGCATGCATGGTTGCGGGCACGCAGTACCATGTCGGCCATGTCCCGTTCGCACCATTCCGTGAAGGCGCGGGAGTAGTCGTATCTGTTCTTGCCTACCTCCCAGCAGTCGAATGCCTCGCTCATCACCAACAGACCGTACTTGTCGCACAGGTCGAGGAAGGGTTCGTCCATGGGGTTGTGGGCGGTACGGATTGCATTTACCCCGAGAGCCTTGATTTGCTTCAGACGTCTCTCCCAAACCGAAGCGGGCACAGCGGCGCCAACGGCTCCGGCCTCATGGTGCATGCATACGCCTGCAATGTCCACATTGCGGTCGTTGAGCCAGAAACCGGTGTCGGCACGCCATTCGGTCTTGCGTATTCCGAGGTTTGAGGTGTGTGTGTCGCTCACCTTGCCCTTCTCTGTCAGAAGCTGCACTTCTGCCTTGTAGAGCGCAGGCGAATCGATGTCCCAAAGGGTGGGATTGTCGATGACGATTGTCTGCGACTCCGTGGCTGTCGTCCTGGCCTTGATTATGGCGGGTTCCGTTGCGGAGAATGTCTTGCCGTCGGGGGCGGTGAGGGTTACTGCGACTTTCACTGCGGCATCGTTGCCGGTTTCGTTGCAGATGGTTGTCTCCACCTTTACCGTGGCTTGTGTACGTTCCACTTCGGGGGCCGAAACGTATACTCCGAAGTTGTCGAAATGCAGCTGGTTGTCCACTATGATGTTTACGTGGCGGTAGATTCCTCCGCCCGAATACCAGCGCGAGGCAGGCTGCTTGCTGGTGTCGGTCTTGACGGCAATGATGTTCTCGGCCCCGAGCTTCACTTTGTCTGTGATGTCATACACGATTCCCGTGTATCCGTAGGGGTGCATGCCGAGATATTCACCGTTGAGCCACACCTCTCCGTTCTCCATAACGCCAGTGAAATCTATCTGTATTTTCTTGCCTGCGAGCGATTTGGGGAACGTTAAGTGTTTGCGGTACCATGCGATACCGGTGGGCATATAGCCGCCCCCTTTGCCCGAAGGGTTCTGCTCGCTGTATTCGCCCTCGATGCTCCAGTCGTGCGGAATGTCCAGTGTGCGCCAGGCTGTGTCGTTGTATGAAATCTCTTGTGCTCCGTCAGCATCGCCGAGGTTGAACTTCCATTCGTTGTCTATGCGCTGCTCGCCGAGCACGGGTTTTACGCTGCTCTTTTTTTCTGCATAACAGAGACATGTGGCCGTGAGCAGCAATGCGGTCAACATGCTTTTCGCCATTGTGAAATATACATTCATGGTTCTTTGCGGGTTGTTGGTTTTATTGTTTGTTAATTGTTGTTCGTTTTGTCCGGATTGCCCCTTGTCCTGTTGCGGGTGTGGCGAAAATGATTTTGTAAAGTTAATAAATTTACTCTTGATTGCGACACACCTCCACTCATTTTGTCTGTATCTGTATAGGGTAGTGCAGAATGCCGTTTTGTGTACCCAATAAAATGGCCCGATACGTTTGACGGGTGATAAATTTTACTTATATTTGCGTAATAAGTTGCCATGATGCGACTGGAAGGCAGAGGCAGACCGAAGACCGCAGCAGGCATACTGAAACTACGACAGACAAATTAACAGAAATATTAATTTAAACCTATCTGATAATGGTAACCAAACACTTCATTGCCATCGACCTTGGCGCAACCAGCGGTCGTACTATTTTGGGTTCGTTCATAAACGGCAAGCTCCAGATGGAGGAGTTGACCCGTTTCCCCAACAAGATGATTCCCATGAACGGACATTTCTATTGGAACATTTTTTCGCTTTACGAACACATAATCGACGGTCTGAAAGCGGCAGCCAACAAGGAGCTGGAAATATCGTCTATAGGTATCGACACTTGGGGCGTCGATTTCGCTTTCGTCGGCAAGGACGGTTCTCTGATGGGAATGCCTTATGCCTACCGCGACCCGCACACCACCGGAGCCCCCGAGGAGTACTTCACGAACGTGATGCCGCGCAATGAGGTTTACGCCAAGACCGGTATTCAGGTGATGAATTTCAACAGTCTCTATCAGCTCTATACCATGAAACGTGACGGCAGCTCGCAGCTCGCAGCAGCCGAGAAACTGCTCTTCATGCCCGATGCTCTCTCTTATATGCTTACCGGCAATATGGTTACCGAGTATACCATAGCATCCACCTCGCAGCTGCTCAATCCCGTTACCAAGGAGATTGACGACGATTTGCTGAAGGGCATGGGACTCAGTTCGGACCTCTTCTGCAAGATGGTCATGCCTGGTTATGTTGTCGGCATGCTTACTGATTCCATTGCCAACGAGACGGGCGTAGGCAAGATTCCCGTCATCGCAGTCGCAGGGCACGATACGGCATCGGCCGTGGCAGCAGTCCCTGCAGTAAACGAGAAATTCGCTTACCTGAGCAGCGGAACATGGTCGCTGATGGGTATCGAGGTCAAGGATCCTATCATCTCGGAGAAGACTGCCGAGCTGAATATCACCAATGAGGGCGGTATAGAGGGGACTTCGCGTTTCCTGAAGAACATCACCGGCATGTGGCTCCTGGAGCAGTGCCTGAAGGAGTGGAAACAGCAGGGTATAGAGTATACTTATCCTCGCCTTGTCTCCATGGCCGACGAGTCGCCCAAGTTCAAGCGCTTCATCGACCCCGACGACCCTTCGTTCACCAATCCCGAGAGCATGGTCAATGCCATAGACTACTACTGCGTACGTACCGGTCAAACCCCGCCCAAGGAGCATGCCGAATATGTACGGTGCATCTTCGAGAGTTTGGCTCTTAAATATAAATATGTGTTGCAGATGTTCATCGACCAGGCTCCGTTCGCTATCGAGAAACTGCACATCATCGGCGGCGGTTCGAAGAACAATCTTCTCAACCAGTTTACGGCCAACAGTGTAGGTCTTCCCGTTGTTGCCGGTCCGTCGGAGGCTACGGCTATCGGAAACATCATGGTGCAGGCGCGTGCTGCCGGCATGGTCGATACCTTGCAGCAGATGCGCAATATGATTGCTGAGGCAGTGGAGACTGTCACCTTCCTGCCGCAGAATCAGAGTGAGTGGATGACTGCATATGACAGATTCGTGAAAATAATAGATCAGAAATAGACAAGTATAACCGATTTTTTAATTACTAAATTTAGAACAGAACTATGAAACAGGAGAATGTAATCAAAGCATACGAGGTTGCCAAAGCCCGCTATGCAGAACTTGGTATTGATACTGACGCTGCAGTGGCTGCATTGGAGAAGATGTCCATCTCGCTGCACTGCTGGCAGACAGACGACGTGATCGGTTTTGAGAACCCCGACGGTGAGCTTACTGGCGGTATCCAGACTACGGGCAACTATCCTGGCAAGGCTAGGAACATCGACGAGGTAAGGGCTGACATCGAGAAGGTTACCACGCTTGTAGCCGGTCATCACCGCTTGAGCCTCCACGCTATCTACGGCGACTTCGGTGGCCAGAAGGTAGACCGCAACCAGATAGAGCCCAAACACTTCCAGAGCTGGATCGACTGGGCAAAGGAGAACAATATGAAACTCGATTTCAACTCGACGAGTTTCTCGCACCCCTTGAGCGGCAGCCTTACATTGGCAAACCCCGACAAGGCTATCCGTGAGTTCTGGGTTGAGCACACCATCCGTAGCCGTAAAATTGCCGAGGCTATGGCCGAGCAGCTGGGCGGCAAGGCTTGCCACAACCTGTGGGTACATGACGGTTCGAAGGACATGACCGTAAACCGTTATGAGTACCGTTCGCTGATGAAGGATTCGTGCGACAAGATTTTTGCCGTTAAGTGCCCCAACGTGAAGGATGCCATGGAGTGCAAGCTCTTCGGTACCGGTCTTGAGAGCTTCACGGTAGGCTCGCTGGAGTTCTGCCTCGCATATGCAGTGAAGAACAACATTATGGCCACTTTGGATATGGGCCATTTCCACCCCACGGAGGTTACCTACGACAAGATTTCGTCGCTGTTGCTCTTTACTCCCGAGATTATGCTGCACGTTTCGCGCCCCGTACGTTGGGACAGCGACCACGTAGTGATTCTCAACGATGACTTGATGATGCTGGCACAAGAGCTCGTATGGGCAAATGCTATGGACAAGGTCAATATCGGTCTTGACTATTTCGATGCATCCATCAACCGTATCGGAGCATATGTCATCGGTATCCGTGCCACCCAGAAGGCATTCCTTCAGGCATTCCTGAGCCCCATCAAACAGTTGCGTGAGTTTGAGGCAGCCGATCATGGTTTCGAGAGACTCGCATTCCTCGAGGAGGCCAAGAGCATGCCTTGGAACGATGTATTCAACTATTTCTGCCTGAAGAACAATGTTCCCGTTGCTGAGGACTATGTGAAAGAGGTGGAGCAGTACGAGAAAGACGTAACTTCGAAAAGATAACTAAACCATGACAGGCGCGATTATTCTCGGATTGTTGATAATTGCCATAGGCAGCTTCGGTCAGTCAAGTTCCTATGTGCCTATCAACAAGGTCAAACAATGGAGCTGGGAGTGCTTCTGGCTTGTGCAAGGTATCTTTGCATACCTCTTCTTCCCGTTGTGCGGTGCGTTTTTGGGCGTGCCCGACGGTATGGGCCTTTTTGAATTCTATGCGGCAAACAAGGTCGCTCCCTCCATCATTTACGGTATCCTGTGGGGTGTCGGTGGGCTGACTTTCGGCTTGAGCATGCGTTACCTTGGCGTGGCTCTCGGACAGAGCATTGCGCTGGGTATCTGCTCGGCATTCGGAACTCTCATCCCCGCGCTCATGGGCGGAACGGATTTGTTCCACGGTCAGGGCCTTATCCTGCTCATTGGTGTATGTATTACCCTGGCGGGTATCTCCATCATCGGTTATGCCGGTTCGCTCCGTGCAAAGAACATGACCGAGGAGGAGAAACGTGCGGCTATCAAGGATTTTGCCCTTACGAAAGGTCTGCTTGTTGCGTTGCTCTGCGGTGTGATGAGCGCATGCTTCTCACTGGGACTCGAGGCTGGTGGCGACTTGAAGAACGCTGCCTTGGCAGCCGGTGTCAAACCGCTCTTCGCCGAGTTGCCCGTGACTCTGCTTGTGACATTTGGAGGTTTCCTTACCAATGCCGTTTACTGCATCTGGCAGAATGTCAAAAACCACACCGGCAAGGAGTATTTCTCGGTGCCGTCCAATGTTTTTGTCAATAACCTGCTCTTCTGTGCATTGGCCGGTGTGCTGTGGTATTCGCAGTTCTTCGGTCTGGCTTTGGGCAAGAGCTTCCTCGAAGACGCATCTCCCGTACTCTTCGCTTTCTCGTGGTGTATCCTCATGTCGCTGAACGTGATGTTCTCCAACTTGTGGGGTATCATCCTCAAGGAATGGAAGGGTAGCGGCCGCAAGACCATCTATGTTCTTATTGCCGGTCTTGTAATACTGCTTATTTCCATCTTCTTCCCCACGGTGATGGGTTAGCGGACGGATAACTTATAGATGACGGGAGAACCGGGTTGATCGGCTCTCCCGTTTTTTTATCCCATTGTTTTTCGTGACGCCTGGTGTCCTGGAATCCCACGAAGTAAAACAATATACCGGGAAAAGAGACGAGGCACAACAAAGGGCAGGGAAGAGTTTGTCTGCCAAAATGGGAATAACTGAAAAAAGATATTATATTTGTACAATTTCTAAACAATCGAAACAATGTGCGGAATAGTCGGCTATATAGGCTATCGTGATGCCTATCCCATTTTGATTAACGGCCTCAAACGTCTGGAATACAGAGGGTATGACAGTGCGGGATTGGCTTTGGTGACAGATGACGGAGAGATAAACCTCTATAAACGCAAGGGAAAGGTCAAGAACCTTGAGGAGTTCGTAAGCAACTGCGACCTTAGCGGTCATGTCGGCATAGCGCATACGAGGTGGGCTACCCATGGCGAACCCAATGACGTGAATGCGCATCCGCATTTTTCCCATTCAGGTCAAATAGCTCTGATTCACAACGGTATCATCGAGAATTATGCCCTTCTCAAGGCAGCGCTCAAGGAACATGGCTACGAGTTCAAGAGTGATACGGATACCGAAGTGTTGGTCAATCTCATAGAGTATATCCGCAACACGAACAAATGTTCTCTGTTGGAGGCTGTGCAGGGTGCACTGAAACAGGTGATCGGTGCCTATTCAATTGCAGTGGTGGAGCGTGGCAACACCAATGAAATCATAGCTGCCCGACAGAGTTCGCCGTTGGTGGTGGGTGTCGGCAAGGGGGAGTTCTTCCTCGCTTCGGACGCTTCGCCTTTGGTGGAATACACCGACAAGGTGGTGTATATCAAGAACGGGGAGATTGCCGTGCTCAAGGCCGGCAGTCCGCTGAAGGTGGTGGACTTTGACAATGTGGAGTCCAAGGTGAATGTGAGTCGTCTGCAGATGAGCATTTCGCAGCTGGAAAAGGGCGGATACCCGCATTTCATGCTTAAGGAGATACATGAACAGCCGAATACTATAACCGACTGTATCCGGGGACGTATCAGTTCTGACACGTTTGATGTGAAGCTGTCGGGCATAATTGACCATGCCGACAAGTTCAAGAACGCGCGCCGCATAGTTTTCGTTGCATGCGGTACCTCATGGCATGCTTCGCTGATAGGCAAACGTATGATTGAGGAGTTCTGCCACATCCCTGTCAATGTGGAGTATGCATCGGAGTTCCGCTACAGCAATCCCGTCATAGACGAGCACGACATTGTGATAGCGGTATCGCAGTCGGGCGAGACAGCAGACACGCTGGCGGCAGTGGAGCTTGCGAGGAACAAGGGCGCTTTCGTGTATGGTATCTGCAATGTAATCGGTTCATCCATTGCACGGGAGACCGATTCGGGCACCTATCTGCATGTCGGTCCGGAGATTGGAGTCGCCTCCACAAAGGCGTTCACCGGACAGGTAACAGTCATGACTATGGTGGCGCTGACGGTGGCCAAGGAGAAGGGCACGATTGACAACGATAAATTCGTCAAGATAGCCAAGGATCTTTATAACCTTCCCAAGGTGCTGAAAAAGGTGCTGGAGCTGGATGGCACTATTGCCGAATTCGTGCAGCGGTTCACGTATGCCAAGAATTTCATATATCTCGGTCGCGGATACAACTATCCCACGGCTCTGGAGGGTGCCTTGAAACTCAAGGAGATATCCTATATCCATGCCGAGGGTTATCCTGCAGCCGAAATGAAACACGGCCCCATCGCCTTGATAGACAAGGATATGCCGACTGTCGCCATCGCTGTTACCGATCATGTCTATGAGAAGGTGGTGAGCAACATCCAGGAAGTAAAGTCGCGAGGCGGATTCGTTATCGCCATCGTGAACGAAAAAGACGAGATAGTATCCAAGATGGCCGATTTCTGCATACGTGTGCCGAGTATCAGCGAATGCCTGATGCCTATTCTGGTGGCACTGCCGTTGCAGTTGTTTGCATACCATATTGCAGTGTGCAAGGGCCTGGATGTCGATCAGCCGCGTAATCTGGCCAAATCAGTTACGGTAGAGTAGATCCAAACAGGACGGATGGATAACCTCCGAGAGAAGAAACAAAAAAGGAGAGGCCGCAGTTTCAATACCGCGGCCTCTCCTTTTTTATGCTGGGCATCTAATGATATGCCTTTTTGCTGCCCGTATTGATGAAAATGGACGAAACGGTCTCAATGCGGCTGTGGGCAGTGAAAGTGTCGAGCACTTTCTTGTCACGGCTTACCCACAGAATGTGGGGTCCCTTCTCCTTTATGCCGTGCCCTTGCCAATTGGTTACCACAAACGAGTCGCTTTCTGGCAGATACTGGAATCCGGACATGAATTTCAAGGGCTCTCCCTCAAGGTCCTTGTTGGAGAGTTCCCACACAATGTTGCCTTTCTTGTCGAACTCTATGATTTTCGGGTTTCGAGCCTTGTCTGTCGCTGCCACCACTGTGTGACCGTTTGCCAGCCTTACCACCGAGTGCGCTCCACCTTCAATAGGCGCTTGCCATACTATGCGCCCCTTCTTGTTGTATTCTACCACTCGCTTGCCTGCATAGTGTGCCACGAGGTAGTGTCCATTGTCCAAACGGCGGGCATTGCGGATATAGCCGTCTCCTCGGGAGGGGTCATTTTCGGAGAGGATGGTAAGTTGTTTGATGGTTTTTCCTTCGGGCGAAACTTCGAGCAATCGCCCTGCTGTGCACTCTCCGATGAAGGTATTGCCGTTCTTGAGCCTTTGGCAGGCAAAAATGCGGCTCTGTGAAGTGTAGCAGAAGACGGTGTCCTGGGCCGGTGTGACTTCCAATACTCCGTTGCCGGTGGTAAAGAGCAGATTGCCGTTCTCAAGAACCCAAAGGTCGTTGGAGAGCGGTGCGTCGTGCTCCCATACTATTTCTCCCTCCTCAAACACGAACACCTTGCCTTGTGTGTAGTCAGTGCAGGTGAATGTACGGCAGGGCGAAGAGCCAAACTTGTCTTGATGCGTGAGTGCCTCATGGGCAGATATGGCGGCTGTGCTGAGGTTGGCGAACAGGAGTGCCACTGGAAATATTCGTTTCATTATAGTTGATTTTATGCCCTTCTTGGGGTGATTATACAAAGTTAATCATTCTGGCGTAAAACACTCTTTACCCATGCTTTTTTTAGTAGATAACACCCTTAAAAAGGAGTAGGGGCGGGTATGGCTCTTGCAAAGTTGGATGGTCCACGACACAACAGAGGAGAGCGGCTCATAGAATATATGAGTCGCTCTCCTCTGGAATCATGCGTCCTTTCGGTTTCCCCGCTCTGTTTTCAGTTCATAACTGTCATGCGATGGATAGACCGTTGCGCCTTTGTTGTCACTTTTACATCTGCTCCGTGATGTCCCACACGAAGGCTCTGATGCCCTGCAGCTGTGTGGTCTTGTCTATGGCGCGTATGGCCTCCATTGCAGGGGCGATCTTCTCGTCCTCCGTGATGGCCAGTATGGATGTGTTCATGGCAGGCCATGTGTGCGATGCCATGTGCGGCTCACCCGTAAACGACCCGCGGCCATATGTCAAGGGGAACATCGTGTATCCTCTGATTCCCTGCTTGTCGAGCAATTTTTCTATACGCTCCGTGAGCGCCTGATTGTATGATATGAACAATGCTTTCATCTCTCTTGTGTTTTACTCGGTTTCCAATTCGCCCATTCTTATCTGGAGACGTCTCTCTTTCTTTGCTTTTCTGCGCTGCATGCGGCCTACGAATATCACATATAGTGACGGCAGAGCCAGCAGTGTCATGAATGTCGAGAATACCAGACCACCGATGATGGCGATACCCATAGGCTGCCACATTTCCGAACCGGTACCTATTCCCAATGCCATGGGGAGCATACCGAGTATTGTGGTGAGAGATGTCATCAATACAGGACGCAGACGGCTCTTTCCTGCCATGATTGCAGCCTCTTTGAGCTCCACTCCACGTTCGCACATGAGGTTTGTGTAGTCCACCATCACGATACCGTTTTTCACCACAATACCCACCAGCATTATGGCTCCCAGCAACGATATCAGGCTGAGCGACGTGTTCGTGCAGTAGAGGGCCAGGCCCACTCCTGGTACGGCGAAGAGTATGGTGAACATGATCATGAAGGGCATCACGAACGACTCGAACTGCGTGGCCATCACAATGTACACCAGGATTATAATAAGGAACAACAGCATACCCAGGTCGCCGAATGACTCCTGCTGGTCCTCTATCGAACCGCCCACTTCGATGATGACATCTTCGGGGGCAGTGTAGTCTGCCAACATGCCGTTGACCTCTGTAAGGAAGTCGCCCAAAACCACCTTGTCGGCAAGCGTTATGGTTACCGTAACAAGGCGCTGACGGTCCTCACGTTCAATTGTGGGCGGCACGAACTCCTCCACGACTTCACCCACATCACTTATGCGTATGGCCTGTCCGCGCGAATTGTAGACTATGATGTTCTCTATGTCGTCTATGGAGGTGCGGTATTGCTCGTCATAGCGTACCTTTATGTTGTACTCCTCGCCGTCCTCACGGTAGAGAGATGCGGTCATACCGTTTATCCTGTACTGTACAGCGGTCGATATGGTCTGGCTGTTGAGCCCGTAGTAGGCGAGTTTCGTGCGGTCGAGTTTTACATTGTACTCGGGGCGCATCTCCTCGCGCGAAATCTGCACTTCGGCAGCGCCTTTCAGCAACTTCGATTTGTTGGACAACTCCTTGGCAACAGCGTTGGTAACATCGAAATCGTAGCCGAATATCTTGAGTTCCACATTGCTTGCACCGCCCATTGCGGCTCCGCTCATACCGGTCGTGATCTGGTACTCCTTCACTTCCGGTATCTTGGAGATGTCATTACGCAACGAGTCGGCAATTTCGAATATGCTTCTCTCTCGTTTCGATGACGAGGGCAGTTTCATCATGTAGTTGATGATGTTGCTTCCTCTGGTAGCGAATGCGGAGAATCCCGTGGCGGAAGAAGTGTAACCTGTACTTGTTGAGAGCAGCTCTATTTCGGGATATTTCTCATAGATAATGCTGTCTATCTGGCGCGCAATCTTCTTGGAGAACTCCACTCCGATGTTCTGCTCCATCTTTACGACACCGCTCATTATGGCATCGTCACTTGCGGGCATGAACTCCGAAGGAATTTTTGCAAAGAGCAGGAACAGCGATGCAATGAAGAGAATCAGAGGGGCGGTAAACATAGTCCATTTGTGCGCTACAGCCCATGTAATCATCTTCTCATACCAGTTGTCGAGATTCACAAGGAATTTGTCGATAGGCTTGAAGATGATACCCAGTCCCTTGTATGTGTGCTGGTTCTTGGCATGCAGCATCAGGCTCGACAGCATAGGCGTCAGCGTGATTGCCGCAATGGTTGATGTCGTCACAACCAACGACACGATCCAACCCAGCTCCTTGAACATGATACCGGCGATTCCCGAGGTCATCGTCAGGGGCAGGAACACGGCCACGACCGTAAGGGTGGTGGCTATGACCGACAACCACACCTCGTTGGTTCCGTATATGGCGGCCTCGTGCGGATTAGAGCCTTTCTCAATGTGGGTGGTGATGTTCTCGAGCACCACAATCGCATCATCCACCACCATACCGATTGCAATGGAGAGAGAACTGAGCGAAATGATGTTCAGTGTCGAGCCCGTTGCATAGAGGTAGATGAATGCCACAATCAATGATATGGGGATTGTCAGACAGATGATCAGTGTCGCCCTCCATCGTCCCAGGAAGAACAGCACTACCAGAATCACGAAGAGGAATGCCAGCAGCACCGTCTCCGACAGAGAGTCGATACTCTCGATAATCGACTCCGAACCATCCATGATGGTGCGGATGTTGATGTCGGACGGAAGGCTCTTCTGAATCTCGGGCATGGCTGCCTGTACGGCCTTTACGATGTTTACGGAGTTGGCTCCGGTCTGTTTCTGTATCATGACCCTGACACCCAACTCGCCGTTGATCCGTTCATCGAGCGTGGCCTTTTCGAGCGTATCCTTTATGGTAGCCACATCCTTGAGGAACACCTCCTTGCCTCCCTGGTTGGAGATGAGGATGTTGTAGAGGTCGTCGCTGCTGTCGAACTCACCGTCGGTCTTGATGTTGTAGGTGTTGTTCCCGATGTCAAGCACACCGCCCGAAACGTTCACGTTCTCCTGAGCGATGATGGCACCGATACCCTCTACCGTAAGGCCGTATGCCTCTATTTTCCTCGGGTCTACATTGACCTGGATTTCACGCGTGGGAGCACCCATTACCGTCACTGCGCCCACTCCGTCCAAACGGTTCAGACGTGTGACCATCTGCTCGTCGAGTATCTTCGAGAGGGCAGGATAGCTCTCGTCGGCCGTTATGGCAAGCACGAGCACGGGTGACATGGAACTGTTGAACTTGTAGACAATGGGGTCGTCCGCACCGTCGGGCAGATACTCGCTCATTCTTCCCGTTACGTCCCGCACATCGTTGGCTGCCTCGGTCATGTCCGTACCCCATTCGAAAGTCAGGGTTACAATCGAATATCCGTCGCTCGATGTCGACTGCATCTCCTTTATATGGCTCACCGTTGTGAGGTTGTTCTCAAGGACACGTGTGACGTTGTTCTCGATCTCCGAAGCATTCACTCCCTGATATGTGGTGATGATGCTTATGGCTGGAATATCCATCTCGGGATATTCGTCAATCGCCAGATTCTTTAGCGAGAAAAGTCCGAATATGACCACGCCGAGGAAGATCAGGATGGTCGAAATAGGGGCTTTTACCGCAGATTCGTATATTTTCATTTGTCTTCTGTTTTGTCGTTAGTCGTTCTTTACCTCCACTGCTGCATTGTCCGTCAGTTTCGAGAGGCCGGTTATGGCCACCTCTTCGCCGTTTTCAATGCCCGACAGAACCTCAATCTTGTCACCTACCTGACGGCCCAGAGTGACAACCCTGCGCTCGGCCTTGCCGTCCTTGACAACATATGCGTAACGCTCGTTTATGCCGCTCTGTTTCTGTATGGCCATATCGCTGATGACTACACTGGTACGTTCACCCATATCAAATGTGGTGCGTGAGTACATTCCGGGGCGGAGTACCGAATTGCCGTTGGGAATCTTCACCTCCACCTTGAATGTGCGGGTGGCCGGATCTATCGAAGGATAGACCAATGAAACGGAGCCCGTAAACTCCTGATCGGGATAGACATCGGCTTTGATGGTTACGGGCATGCCCTTCTTGACATAAGGCAGATACTGCTCCTGTATTGACACGAGTGCCTTCAGGGGGTTGGTCTGCATTATCTGCAGTACACCGATACCGCCGTCGCTGTTGGCCCCCATGGTGAACAGGTCACCTACCTCGTTGTAGCGTCCGGTCACGACACCGTCGAAGGGGGCGCGCAACTGGAGATTCTTTTCCAGATTTTCGAGTGTCTCCTCCATTACGCCCACGTTGGTCTCCAATTCATCGACGCTCTGTTTCGTCGCACCGCCTGCATCATACACGGCTTTCATACGTGTCAGGTTGATCTCGGCGTTCTTCATCTGCAACTGTGACTGGTTATACTGGTTCTTGTCCATCTGGACGAGCACCTGTCCTTTATGTACCCGGTCACCCACATCTACCAGTATATCCTCGATTCTTACCGTCATCGAGGGCGAGATGAATGTCTTTTTGTTGGCCTCCAGAGATGCAGTGAAATCCACCGTCTGTGCCACCTCCATTGTCTGTGCCGGCTCGGTCTTGACGAGGATTTTTGTCTCCCCGGCAGTTTCTGTCTGCTGTGCTTTCGGCGCGCAGGCTGTGGCGAATGCCGCAATTGCCACGGCCGATGTAATCAAAAGAAATTTCTTCATGGTATTTTGTCTGATTTATTGTTTTTCTTTCAAATGTTAAAAATTCTTGCCGATAAGCTGTTCATATTCGGCTACTGAGGAGAGATAGTTGTAAATCGCCTGCGAGTAGTTCAGCTTGGCCTCCGTGAAGCTCAACTCCGAGGAGTTCAGCTCGAGAATCGTACCGCCTCCAGCATTGTAGCGGGCTACAGAGATTTGGTAGGCCTTCTCGGCCTGTTTGATTGTAATCTCGTTGGCGTATACCGATTCGCGTGCCGTGAAGATGGCGTTCACTGCATTCTTCACCTGTACGTTCACGCTCTGCTCCAGATACTGTTTCTGGAGGTCCAGTTGCGAAATGCTGTTCTGAAGCTCCTTGGCCTTGCGCGTGTTGGAGAATCCGGAGAAGAGGGGAATGGAGATGTTGACACCTCCCGAGATGGGGTGCTGCCACCAGTACTTGCTCGACGAACCGCCGCTCGTGCTGCTTCCGCTTCCACTGCCCGAAGAGCTGCTGCTGCCCGAACCCATGAAATCGAAATCCATATCCATATCATTACCGGTGATGGTTGCATTTCCATAGGCGGCTATGGTCGGCATGCGCTGCGAAGCACTGAGTTTCAGCTGCGCATTGAGCAGCTCCGACTGAATCTCCAATGCCTTGATATCGGTGTTTCCGGATATGTCGGTGCTGTATGTGGAACCCTGCTGCATGACGAAGTCCAGATACGAATCGAGTGTGCCGCTCAATACGACATCCACCTCCTCTGGCAGTCCGAGATACATCTTCAGCAGCAACTTGGCCGACTCTACAGAGGCTTCCGTCTGTGCTATCGTTGGCTTCAGACTGCTCAACTGAACCTGGGCAGAGAGCAGGTCGTACTCCGATGAGAGTCCGTTGTCGAACATCTCCTGCGTGTTGTCCACTGTCTCCTGGATGAGGTCACGGCTCTTGAGAAGAACCTCGAGAGACTGCTGGGCAAGCAGGATGTTGTAGTATGCTTTCTTGACTTCGCACTCCAGCGTGATTTTTGACGAACGTGCCGATTCAACGGCGCTCGCCATTTGCACCCGGTTCATCTTGAGTGTTTGGTATACACTTGGGGCAAAGAGAGGGATGCTGAGGCTTGCGCTTCCTGTCCAGGTATTGTCAGCACCGAACGAAAGACCCTTTGCCATTTCGGTCTTGACGATGCTGCGCTCATAGGTGCCAGTTGCCGAGAGGGAGGGCAACAGATTGCTGGCAGTCTGTTTCTTGACCCAGTCCTGCCTCTCGATCTCAAGATTCGCAATCTTTATGGTCGGGTTCTCGCTCAAGGCGATTTCCACGGCCTGCTGCAAATCGAGTTCCACCACTTCGCCCTCTTGTGCGGCAACTCTTGTTACCGTCATGCTCGCAAATGCGGCGGCAATCAAAAATAAGTGTTTCTTCATCTTTCGATATGATTTTTTAATGTTTGTTCTGTTGAGTGTATCTGTCCTTCAAACACTTAATGCTAACTGTTTTTTCTGTGAATTATTGCCTTTTGCATGTCATGACGCCGATGTTTTCTTTGTTTTGGAAAAACAACAGGGGACTTCAGGCACCGTCCGCTCTAATTCATGGCGA
This sequence comes from Tidjanibacter sp., assembly GCA_963640325.1. Taxonomy (GTDB): domain Bacteria; phylum Bacteroidota; class Bacteroidia; order Bacteroidales; family Rikenellaceae; genus Tidjanibacter. Next base: position 27,125 of record CAVHXY010000003.1, on the reverse strand, counting down.
AGATACTCCCGCAAAATGTAATATTAAAATAAAATAATATTACCGATAAGAAACTTAATGGTAAATTAATGCGATTGTTCCAAATGAAACTATCCTTGTCTTTTTAATGGTGTAATTCTCCTGTTTCAAATCCTTTTTATAAGTGGCTGCTGTGCAGATATTGTTTGTTTTTGTGTATTTCTGCCTGAATCTTGGATACGTTCAAATGAAATTCATGTTTTCCTTTCGGACCGGAATTCTGCGCACCATGAGACGATGCCTCCGGACATCATCTCTATAGACAGCACATGCATTGCACCGAACTGCTCCGCAAGCCGTTTCTTGAAAAAATGCCGATAAAACATCCAGGGTAACTGCACAATCGGATAAAAAACGTATTTTTGTTTTCAGAACCATTAAAATAACTTAATATGAAAAGACTCTCTCTTGTTTTGGGCATTGTGCTAACGGTCGTACTCTCATCCTGTGCAGACCGCAGTGTTTACATGTTTTCCTACTTTATGGGCGGTGGCGACGGCCTTCATCTGGCCTATAGTTACGATGGTCTCACGTGGACTGCCGTGGCTGACGGCGAGATAATGCTGACTCCCGTAGTGGGGGATGACAAACTGATGCGTGACCCGAGTATCGTGCCGGCACCCGACGGAACGTTCCATATGGTATGGACATCGAGTTGGACTGACAGGATAATCGGCTATGCCTCCTCCAAGGATTTGGTAAACTGGTCCGAGCAGCGTGCCCTACCTGTGATGATGCAGGAAGAGGGCGCACGCAACAGTTGGGCACCGGAACTCTACTATGATGCCAAAGAGAAACTCTATTACATCTTCTGGTCCTCGGTCATAGAGGGACAGTATCCTTCTGCAGCATCCGGTCGTGAGGGGGATTCGTATGACAACAAAATCTACTACACGACCACCCGTGATTTCGAAACATTCTCGCCCACGGAGCTCTATTTCTGCCCCGACTTCAATGTGATAGATGCCGCCGTGGTCTACGATGCCAAAAACCGCGATTATGTCATGGTGCTGAAGAACGAAAACCAGTTCCCGGCCGAAAAGAACATCCGCACGACCCACTCGAAGAGCTTGAAAGACGGTTTCCCCACGGAGGTCTCCGAGCCCATTACGGGCGACTATTGGGCCGAGGGTCCGTCACCTATATTCATCGGTGATTCGCTGTATGTCTATTTCGACAAATACACGAGCCATAAGTACGGAGCAGTCCGTTCGGCCGATGGCCAGACTTGGGAGGATATCTCCGACAGCGTCTCGTTCCCCGAGGGCGTGCGTCACGGTACGGTGTTCAAAGTGAAACAGAGCGTTCTCGACAATCTTCTGGAGCAGACTGCAAAGAAATAATGCCCAGGATAGACAAAGCGTAGATGCAGACGGGCAACGGCATTTGCTGTTGCCCGCTTTTTTTGTTTTGCCGTCGCCATCGCAGCTCCGTCATGTCGGGCCAAAAATCTATGGGAGATTTCCGAACGGCTTAGAATGACAACCCGCACACTTGTCGATATTCGGTCTTGTCTTCTGTCATTTGATAGAAGAGATGCTGCAGCCCGTTGGTGAGCATGATTTGGCGGGCCTGAAGAATATGGTTGTATCTGACGGCCTGTGCCAGGACCGTCTCGTCGAGTCCGACGCTCGGGGCCTTGCACTCCACCAGAAGACAGGGATTCAACAGCTCGTCCATCACCACAATGTCGGCTCTTTGGGCTTGTCCGTTGAGGTCTATCGGATACTCCTCCACTATGTGCAAGGGTGGAATTCCCCGTTCCCTTACCAGCATGGCAATGACATGTTGCCTGACCCATTCCTCAGGAGTGAGTTCCAGATAACATTTCCGTATGTCGTCCCATATGAAAACCTTGCCGGCTTTTCTCATGGCACGGAAACGGACGGACGGAAAATTAAGTTTCGGAAACTTGTCCATGTTTGAGGAAATTTGCCTATTTTTATCCCAAATATTCTTAATGGCAAAGATACTTCTATTTATGAGATTCAGCGGTGTGATGAGATACAAAATATTCCTGACAGTATGTGTGGCAATGGCGTTCAGCCTGTCGGCCGCAGGCCAGCGGGTGACGGACCCTTCGTTTGTATCGGAAAACAAGATGGCCTCTTCAAGTGCCGTTTACCCCTTCTCTTCAAGACAGCTGGCCTTGGAGGGGAATTTCGGTGCCTCTTCGGAATATATCGAGCCGTTGGAGGAGTGGACTTCCGAGAAGGTTATGGGTGGAGTGAAATACACCACACGCTTCAAGGTGCCATACCGCTGGAGTGACAGGGTGGTGCTGTTGCGCATGGAGGGTGTGACGAATTCGTTCTCCATCGAGGTCAACAACGAGTATGCGGGTTATAGCCAGTCGGGAATAGGGCGCTCGCAGTTCAATCTTACGAAACTTACGCAGGAGAACTACAATACGCTTTCCGTGACTGTATACAACAACACTGCGGCAGAGAAGATAGAGGATTCGCGCTCGCATGCAGAGGCGGGATTCGCTTCGGCCTGCATCATTTCTCAACCCAAGGTGCGGATCAAGGACCTGTATGTCGATGCCGTGTATGACAACGGTGCGGGGCTGTTCAATTTCAGTGCCGTTATGGAGAGCCACCTTATAAACAGCAAGGAGTTCAGAATATATTACGAACTGCTCTCTCCCTCGGGCGAGAAGGTGGCATATGGTGACAAGGTGCTCGAGACGCAGATGTACTCGCGCGACAGTGTCTATTTCTTTGCCCGTATCCCGGAGGTGCTGTCGTGGACACACGAGATGCCGGTGCTGTATACCCTTGTGGTCAAAACACAGTATGAAGGCCGCTACAAGGAGTATGTGGCAGGACGTGTCGGATTTACCGATTTCGGTTTCGATGCCGATGGCAACTTCTCCGTGAACGGCCGCCGTGTGGTACTTGTTCCGCAGAAGGCATCCTGGCAGGGTGACTACAGTAGTACCGAGAGCGCACTTGAGACATTGAAATCATCGGGTGCCAACCTGATACTTGCCGAAGGCCATCCGCAACCCGACGAATTCTATACCATTTGTGACCGATTGGGACTTTATGTGTGCAACCAGGTGGATATCAGTACATCGCATAGCGGGCAAAGCCGGCTCAAGGGCGGCAACCCTTCCAACGCCCCTGAATGGACGGCAGCCTACGTGGAGCGTGCCGAGGATATGTATCTCTCGTCCAAGAACCATCCGTCGGTCATTGCCTTTTCGCTGGCCGGGGAGAACTCTGCGAATGGAATCGCATTGTATGAAGCCTATCTGAAACTCAAGAGTCTGGAATACAAACGCCCTGTCTTTTATGCCTCGGCGCACGGGGAGTGGAATAGCGACAAACTGCATGTGGACCGTGATGCCAAAGCCTCTGTGGGGGGCATTGAGGTTATGGCCGGGCAGGCTGCGGAGGGCATTGTGATGGTCAGGAATACGAGTGAAATAGCGACCCTTAAACTGCGTGCCGAGTATGTCACCCGCCGTGGGGCTGTTAAGTACGCAGTCCAGGAAGAGGAACTGTCGATTGCACCGGGACAGACGGTAAAGTGTGACATTCCGCTTACCGGTCTGACGGCAGGCCGGGAGAAGAATTCGGTGGACATAACGCTCTATGACGCCTGTCCTGTGTATGAATACGATATTGCGGCAACCGATTTGCCATCCAAGGTGTTGTACAAGGAGCGGCTGAGTTTCTATACATCCACATCCGCACAACAGTAACGGGCTTTCCGATTACATTTTGTGTGACACCCAAAGAACAAGGCATCCTGCTATCTCAACAGATTCAGCAGGTCTACAATCTTTTCGATACTTTCGTGCTGTTCGTTGATTGCGGCTGTCGCCTCCGCCACATCGTTGCAGAGCCCGTTTGTCAGTTTGTAGTGTTCGTCATGCTGTTCGGCTAGTTGGGCTCCCAAAGAGTCCACCGTCTCGTTCAATGTCTCTGCACGCTCGTGCAGTTGTCCGAGAGTCCCCGCTATCGCTACCACATCATCGTGCAGTGCCGTAAGTCTTTCGTTCAGCTCCGCCACTTTGTCGTCCAGACCTTTTATTGCCCGCAATAGGGCGGCCACATTCTGATCGGGAGCAGGTCTCTTTTCACCATAATCAGCATATGGCCTTACGAGCAGATAGGCGCATTGTTCGCCAAACATGACATGGTCCACATAGTAGATTTTGTCGTCGAAGTCATCCGAAGAGCCGTCGTTGCACCACACCAGATTACCTACAGACGGAGGCGTGTCGAGGGTAATCTCTCCCTCCACACGCCAGTCATCCGTATAATGTATCAGTCCGAACCGCATCTTCAAGATTCGTTTGGCCTTAATGTTCTGTTTTATGAGGTAGCGACAGACACATCCGCTCTTTGCAGAACTTGTACTGTGTCCCTAATCTGCAGAGTCTTTAGTGCTCGCAACCGCAGTCACAACCGTGTTCATGGTCGTGTCCGCAATCTCCGCCACAGCTGCCGCAGTCGCAACCGCCGCCGCAATGCGAGTGGGGATAGTCATCGTCGGTCGCATCCCTTACCTCCACAATTTCACCCGAGAAGTTGAGTACCTTGCCTGCCATGGGGTGGTTGAAGTCCATTTTCACATTGTCATCCGAAACCTCCACCACGTGGCCGATCACCTGTGCGCCCTGCGATGTCATCATGGGAATCTGGTTGCCTATCGTGAGCAGGCCCTCCTCTATCTGTCCGTTTATCATGAAGGCACCTTTGGCTACATCTATGAGCAATTGGGGGTTGACTTCACCGTATCCATCTTCGGGCTGCAGCGTGAATTCAAAGCTGTCACCTATGGTCTTGCCTGCTATGTTCGCTTCGAACTGGGGCAGCAGATAACCTGTACCGAACACGAATTTCAGGGGTGACTCTTTCTTTGCCTCATCTGCCACGGCTCCGTCAACAACGAGTTTGTAGCTCAATGCCACGAATTTTTCGTTCTCTATTTTCATTTCGTAAAATGTTTGTGAATAAAATGTATCTTAATCTATGTTGTTTATTTTCTGTAGAAAGTATTCGTCTCTCCAGCCCGTGGCCACTTTGCGCCAGGCCTTCTTGTGTCCCGCAATTTCGAAACCGCACCGCTTGAAAAGCTCAATGCTGCGCACGTTGTCAGCGGCAATGCTGCAGTAGACCTGCTTGAACGAGAGCTGTTCGAAACAATATCCGGTCATTGTCTCTATAGCCTCTTTCGCGTATCCCTTACCTTGGTCATCTGGGGCATATATCAGAATGCCGATCCCGGCCCGGCGGTTGTAGATGTCTATGTCCGACAAATCGACAGTGCCTATCGCGCGCCCGCTTTCGCGCAGCTCCACAACAAGCCTCATCCCTTTTGTTTCGAACGGGTCGCAGTTCTGTGATTTTATGAATTCCTTGAGGGCATGCCTTGATAGGGGAGCGGTCTGTGCGCTCACCTTCCAGACATCCGCGTCATTCTCCCACTCATACAGCACGTCAATGTCTTCGGGCTCCATCGCCCTTATCTTCAATCTTTCCGTTTCAAAAAGGTTCATGTGTGCGACGGAGTTTCTTGTGTCGTTGCGTGTCGGGAGAGAGTCCTGTTAAAGGCCGATGACCTTGTTCCGTATCAGCATTGCAGCACCCTGTGCCCCTGCAAACTCGTCCATCTGCGATATCTTGAACGTAGTGTCCTTGTATACCAGATTGAGCGAGTATTTGTTGGTGGCCGACTTGAGAGGCAACATCAGATAGTCACCCGCATGCGACAGGCTGCCTCCGATGATGACCATCTCGGGATTGAAGATGTTTATCAGGAATGCAACGCTCTTGCCGATTTTTTCGCCGGCTTCCTCGATGAGCTCTATGGAGAGGTTGTCATCATTCTTGGCGGCCGTTATGATGTCGTCTATATGAATAAGCTCCCCGGCATCGTATTTTTCGCGCAGTATGGTGTTGACTCCTTTCTCTATCTGCTTTATTATCTTGTTCTCGATTGCTATTCCCGACACCTCCGTTTCCAGACAACCCTTCTTGCCGCAACCGCATATTATCTCGTTGTTGAAGAATGGGGTGTGGCCGAATTCGCCGGCGAAGCCCGATTTGCCGTAATAGAGCTTGCCGTCGATTACGATACCCACGGCAACACCACGGCCCAGGTGGAGGTACAGTACGTTGTTGCCGGCCTTCTCTCCGTTGGAGAAGAACTCTGCATAGCACCTTGCACGCGTGTTGTTCTCAAGCAACACATTGATGCCTATGTTCTCTTCCAGTACCTCGCGCAATGATTTCTGCATGGTGGTGAAGTACATGTAGCTGCGTCCTGCCATAGGGTTTACTCTGCTGGCAATGCACACACCCAGTCCCAGAATCTTGTTGCGCTCTATTCCGCAATTGTCTATGAAATTGTTGATTTTGGCGCATATGGTATTGAAGCAGGCCATGTTGTCGGTCAGCTCAAAGGTGTTGTCCACTTTTGTGAGTATGGAGTTGTTCTTCAGGTCCGTGATTACGAATCTGATGTTGTCGCGCGCAATGTCCACTCCGCCGAAATAGATTGCGGTGTTGGCCAACCCGAATATGTTGGGGCGCCGGCCTCCCGAAGTCTCGATCTTTCCGTTGTCGATGACGATGTCCTCCTTTACCAGCTCGTTCACGAGTTTCGTGATTGTGGGGACACTTATGTGGAGCTGCTTGGTGAGCTCGGCAAGGGTGCATTCCCCGTGTACTGCCATGAAGGCAATGATCTCGCGCTTTATCAGAAGATTTTTGTGCGAAACGCCTTTCACTTTCGCCATTTCGTCTTCTTGTAAGTTGAAAAAGTCTTTAAGTAGTGCAGCCATATGGTTCAACAACAATTTAACTCCATGAAATTTTTTGCTATGATATACAAAGATATAAAATTTTTCATAAAAAGCGCTATTTTTTAAAAAATATTATCCATTCTGTTAAATATTCTTCTTTAGTTTATGATAGTCTGTTATTTACATTTTCCAGCAAACTGTGCGCCAGAGGCCTCTGTGCTACCTAAACTGTAGGCAAAATGCCTCCAGTGGACTTGTGCAGGCCGTTCGGACGATTGCGTTTATGTTTGTCGAATCTTGCTCGAAGAGGGAATCCAAAGCAATTCTCTACCATTTTTGGCAAAGATTTTATAATTATCTTTGTGTTGGTTTCTCAGACATCCTACAATTCCGTAACGGCGAGATGCTTTGTCATGTCGAGAAATGAAGTACCAGCATTGCTTGCCCCGTTCATAAAATAATAAATTCAGAAACATGCGTAAAGAATCAAGAGCAATGGACAGCAAATGGGCATTGGAAATAATGCACAAGGCTCCATATATTACAGTAAGTTTTGTCGATGCCAACGGCAATGCATATGGTTTGCCTTTGTCACTGGCATCTGAAGATGATGTAAACTGGTATTTCCACGGTGCATTGGATGGTAAGAAAATGGAAGCCATCAAGGAGCATCCTGGAGTTTGCCTTTCCGCTGTAACTCGCTGCACGCCTACCGTCGGCCCCAAAGACGGCAGTTTTACTTTGCAATACAAGTCGGCAATTGCATTTGGCAAGGCAGAAATTGTTACTGATGATGAAGAGAAGGTCTATGGTCTTCGGTTGATTTGCCAACGTTTCCTGCCACAACACATGGAGGCTTTCGACAAAAGCATAGCCCGTTCCTTGTCACGAACTTCTGTCGTGCGGATTACACTTACGGAACCTCCTGTAGGCAAACGCAAACAATATGACAAGGATGGCGAAGAAATAAAATACGGGAGAATGGAATAAAACCAATGATATGAACGTCGAAGAAGTAAGAACGTACTGTCTGACGTTGCCTGGCGTGACTGAAAATATATGGCCCGGACTGGGTGGTTTTCGTATTGAAGGGAAGATATCCAGACATGACATACACAAGTTTTGTGCTGGGATACAAGGAGACGAAAGCCAAATGGAAAATCTATACCGACTGACTTTCTCAGACAACACGCGCATAGCCTTCAATGCATTGTGGATTTTTACCCATTTTGACACGGCCAACATAAAATGGCTCTGCCACAAGAAAGATGAATTGATATCTCGTGTGCTCTCTGAGAAGGATATTGCAAAGCGCCGTTTGATGCTTACTCTTCTGTCTCGTATGTCTTTTGAGAAAGAGAACCTCAGGTCCGATTTCATAGATTTCTGCATCACGAAGATTACGGCTTGTTCACAGCCATACGGTGTACGAGCCTTGTGTATCAAACTGGCTTGGAAACAAATGAAATTCTATCCGGAACTTGTCGCAGAACTAAAACTGACTTTAGATATGCTGGAACGGGAAACGTTGTCTCCGGGTTTGGCTTCTGCAAGACGGCAGATTCTGAAGAAAATGAAATAATAGGTATGGAGGACGAAAGACCTATAGAACCATTGCTATTCCCCGATGAGGAACTACAGGAAGCCACAGTAGTCCCCGAGAAGGAATACGACTTGACAGATCTGTTCGACAGACTGGTCAAGTCCACCTTCCGCAGCCGTTTTCATCTGACGCAGAAAGACCGCGACTATATCACAGCCAAAGGTCTTGACACCATCCGTCAGCATGCAAGAGATTTCGTGGCGAAACGTCTGGCTCCTGCCGTGATTCCAAATGACGGCAAGCAGACACCCATGCGCGGTCACCCCGTATTCCTTGCGCAGCATGCCACTGGGTGCTGTTGCCGTGGATGTTTCTCCAAGTGGCACCAAATTCCGGCAGGAAGGGAACTATCTGCAGAAGAACAGAACTATGCCGTCAGTGTATTGATGGCATGGATAGAGAAACAAATTGGCAAATAGAAAATATTATGAGAATAATTGGCCGATTGGAAAACATGGAATATCTGCTATGCTTAGCCATAGCAGGACATTGACAGACAGTGTCTTTGAGTGGGTCTTGTTATTCTTGTTCGGGGCGTCGAACGGTTCTGCTAAAGATATTTGGAGAACTTCCTTAGCAGGCAATGCCATGAAAGCGCGAAGAGCAATCTTGCCGGTCATCTGAAGAGATAAGGCGAGACATCGTGTATGGAGATGGTGAAAAGTCTCCAAAAACAATTTTGGAGGATAAATTAAAGTGATTTATTTTATGCCACTTTAAGTCAGACACGGAAAGATGGGGGAGTGGCTTAAACCAGCAGTTTGCTAAACTGCCGTACGGGTTTGCTGTACCAGGAGCTCGAATCTCCTTCTTTCCGCAACGAGCACTGTAATTCAGTGGTTTTATAGAGATTACCTGCAAATTTGCCTATATGGGGGGATGGCAATTGAAGGTAATCTTTTTCTTGACATCCTGCTCTTTGGGCTTTCAGTTTTTGGTTTTTTCGGGGGTGTACCATGGGCGGGTAGTCAGTAGGCCAAAGCGCAACTCATTACTGCAGACTTGTCTCGCAAACGCTCCATTATGGTGGTTTGGGAACTATCCTTATTTGCGAACAACTCCAAAAACTCCTCATATATTTCGACATTGCGGGATTTGGTTGCTATCCGCTTGGCTGTGTAAAGTGTTTCCATTTTTTACAATTGTTTGGACTTTTTTTTATTATTTTTGTATGTGTTATTTCAATTGTTGTAAGGGTATTGTTGTTTCCCTTTGTTTGTAGTATAAAGATAGATTAAAATCTAATTGCATCCAAATAATTTGTAGATTATTTTCTATTTTATTTTCTATTTTTTATGTAAATGGGTGATATTATGAATATTAGAGAACGGTTATTGTTGTTCATGGATGTGATGAAAATTAAGAAAGCTGCTTTTGAGAAAAAGTGTGGTCTATCCAATGGGTATATTAACAGCATTAAAGACAATATAGGTACAGGGAAATTAGATGCAATTCTAACTACGTTCCCCGAATTGTCTCGTGATTGGCTCTTAACCGGTCAAGGTGAAATGCTGAAGGGTGAAACAAACTCATCTTCCCAAGCCCCTTCCTACGGCACAATTCCCTTGTTGCCCATATCGGCACAGGGTGGAACACTGAATGATTATGTTGTGTCGGTGAGGGAGAGTGAATGTGAGAGGATAACCTCACCTATCAAGGGAGTGGACTTCGCAATTACGGTGAGCGGTGAATCGATGTCGCCCGAATATCCGAGCGGCTCATACATCTTCCTCAAGAAGATAGACGAATGCAAGTTCATAGAGTGGGGGCGTGTCTATGTACTTGATACTCGCAATGGAACAGTTGTCAAGAAGATTATGCCGTCGGAGAAGGAGGGCAGTGTCCGTTGCGTCTCAATCAATCCCGAGTACCCGCCTTTCGATGTTGCAATGGGTGACATTATCGGCATGTATCGGGTGCTGCTGAGCATGACTTTGAAGTAGCCGATATTATAAAACAAACTGTTGACAATTTGGGAAACCATAAATCAGCCAATCAAAAGAAAATCATAAAGACAATAACTACAACAATATACTTTACCTTAAAATTTCATGAAAAACAAACTCCTCCTATTTGCGATTGCGCTGTCTGCATCTGCAACAACACTTGACGCACAGACGGCATCGTGGCAGGGAATGCACCATACGCCCTATGCCACTGTGAAAGAGAATTTCAACCTTCCCCCCATTGAGTTCGCCAACCATGTGATTTACGGCTGGCAAGGCCCCATGGAGAAGAAAAACATCAAACTTGATTTCGATACTCTTGCCGGCAAGGGATTCCGTGCATTGATTATCGAGGCGGGCTACAACCTTCCCTATGAATACCTTTCACCGGAGTGGTTCAAGGCTATAAGGGGTGGAGTGGAAGAGGCCAAGAAGCATGATATGAAAGTGTGGCTCATAGACGAGGGCAAATATCCCAGCGGTTTTGCGGGAGGTAAGTTCTCCAAGGAGCGCCCCGACCTGAGAATGCAGGGCCTTGTCACTTGCGGTACGATTCCGGTCAAGGCAGGAGAAACTCTCAAGAGTTATGCCGTGGACGAGCATGCCATAAGCGCTGTGGCCACGAGTGACACAAAACCAAACAGGACGGTTGTGATAAAGGACCACAAAATCGATTTCGAGGCTGGCGACAGTGACTGGAACATCGTCCTCGTGCGTTCGGATTTCAGAACGGGACCGACACGTGCCGTGAATAACCCGACCGGAGGCAAGGATACTACCAACTCCCTGTGTGACTACCTTAATCCAGTGGCTATGCGTCAGTTCCTGGAATGGACCCACGAACAGTACAAAAAGTATCTCGGCAATGAATTCGGCAAGACCATATACGGTTTCCGTGGCGATGAGCCGGATTACTCCTATACTCCGTGGACTCCGGCAATAATCGAGACATTCAAACAGCAGAAAGGATATGATCCCACTCCTTATTTGGCATCCATGTTTACACAGAACATGAGCGAATTCGAGAAACGTTTCAAGGCCGATTACTGGGATGTGTGGTCGAAAATGTTTGCCGAGAATTTCTTTAAGTTGCAGGCAGACTGGTGCGAGCAGAATGGGGTGGCATACATTACCCATCTTAATAGCGACCACAATATGCCCTCGTGTGTGCGGGTAAGTGGCGATATGATGCTGGATTTGAGCCGAGTACAGATTCCAGGCGTGGATGCGATCTGGAACCAGATATGGCCCGGTACGGTGAATGACTTCCCGAAGTTCGCTTCGTCGGTGGCCCATCTGTATGGCAAACCGCGTGTGTTCAGTGAGAGTTTTGCAGCCTATTTCACTTCCCCCTCCATACCGCAGGCAAAATATGTGGTGGATTATCAGGTGGTGCGCGGCATCAATTTCTTTGAATTTATGTATTGGGCTTCCGGCACGGGCGGTACCACTTGGATGGCCCAGGACGGCATGAAGGAACTCAACGAGTATACCAACCGCATTACATACCTCATGGCGCAGGGTGTTCCGGGGGCGAGAATTGCCATGTATATGCCCACCAGTACATACTGGCTTGGTAACCAGAGTGCTGACAATACCGTCATGTCATTGACGCAGACCTTGTTGAAACATCAGCGCGATTTTGATTTTGTGAATGACGAGGCTTTTTCGGAGGCACTTACCATAGGCGACGGCTATATGGAGAACAAGGCAGGGCAACGTTATTATACGCTCATACTTCCCGGTGTGGATGTGATTTCGCAAAGTGCCTGGAGCAAGATAGAGGAGTTCGTCGCTCGTGGCGGAAAGTTGCTTGTCTGGGGCAAGCGTCCCGACTTCCTTGTAGGAAAGACCTTTACTTCCATGGAACTCTTCCCGGACTTTACAGATGCGGCATTCGAACCCTCCGCTTCGTGGTCGTCAACGGTGGAGAGGGTATTGCCGGCAGCTGAAATGGCTATAGTAAAGAAACCGCAGATGGGAATGCCTCCGCGTGGAAGGATGATGCCTGAACAGCCGCAGGCTACCGACAGTGTGCGCTATATGCGAAAAGTGTTGCCGGATGCCGACCTCTATTTCCTCTTCAACGAGGGAAGTGTCGCAGCCGAGTTTGAGGCTGATTTCGACGGTGTCGGCGAAGTGGAAGAGTGGAATGCTCAGAGCGGAGAGGTGAAATCTCTGCCGGCTGTGCAGCAGAGCGACGGCAAGACACGCCTCTCGCTCAATCTGCAGCCTTGGGAGAGCCGCATAATCACCATAAAGAAAAACAATTATGCCGCATCTGCAAAGCGGTAGGGTAGAGAAGAGACTCGAATAAACCGGATTAAACAATATAGACTACTAATTTAACCGAATCATGAAAAAAGTATTTTTGAGCATTGCCGTTTTGTTAGGTACGACAATGGGCTTCTCCCAGATAAAGAGCTGGGAAGGCATTCAGGATCTGAACATGAAACAGATGGAGGCCGGATACGAATTGCCTCCAGCCGAGTATGCCAGCCATATCCTTTGGGGCTGGGAGGGTGATATGGATGCCAAGATAATGAAAAACGACCTTGATTTGATGCAGAGCGTCAATACGCGTGTGATCAACATTGAGCCGGGATATAATTTCCCCTATGAGTATTTGTCGGACGGCTGGTTCAAGATGATCAAGATGGCTGTCAAGGAGGCAAAGAAGAGGGATATGAAGGTATGGCTTATCGATGATGCCAAATACCCCAGCGGTTTTGCTGGCGGCAAGTTCTCCAAGGAGCGTCCCGACCTCAAGATGTGGGCATTGGTGGAGTTGGACGATAAGGTAACCGTGAAAGCCGGAGAGGAGTTGACGGATTATCAAGTGCCTGTCGGGGCTGTGAGCGCTGTGGCCGTGTCCGAAGGACAGACCAACCGTGAGGTGAAGATCGAGAACAAGAAAATCAACTTCAATGCAGGTGTACATGACTGGACGATAATCTTTGCCGGTTATGCCCACAAGAGCGGAGACACGCGTGCCGTGAATCTGCCCAACCGCGGCAAGGACACCACCAACTTTCTGCATGACCACCTCAATCCCGAGGCTGTAGACCAGTTTATAGAGTGGACTCACGAGGCAGCCAAGAAGGCTTTGGGCGACGAGATGGGCAATACTGTGATGGGCTTCCGTGGTGATGAGCCCGAGTTTATGTACACTCCGTGGACACCCAAACTTATCGAGACTTTCAAGCAGAAGAAAGGCTATGATCCTACTCCTTATCTCGCATCGTTCTTCGCAACGACCCGTACCGAGTTTGAGAAACGAGTAAAAGCCGATTACTGGGATGTATGGTCGGAGATGTTTGCCGACAACTTCTTTAAGCGTCAGGCAGATTGGTGCGATGTCAACAACGTGGCTCACATCACCCACCTCAACAACGAGCATATAATGCCGGTATGCGTCGATGCCGACGGAAACTATTTCCGCGTGTTGAACCGTGTACAGATTCCGGGTGTGGATGTGATCAGTTCGCATGTGGCTCCCGGTGTAGACAACGATTTCCCGAAACTCGCTTCGTCTGTTTCGCATGTCTATGGCAAACCAAGGGCCTTCAGTGAGACTATGGGTGCCGTACATGGAGATCTCAAGGAGAGCCAGTATGTTCTCAATCACCAGTTCGCAAGAGGCATCAACTATTTTGAATACAATTTCTGGAGTTCCAAGTCGGCCACCAAGGAGTCGCTTGCAAAGACTCCCCACATGGCAGAACTCTCGGACTACATCAACCGTACCTCTTATGTCATGTCGCTCGGAATTCCCGGAGCACGTGTTGCAATGTATTATCCCACCATGTCAATGTGGCTTGGAAATAATGCCTCCTATTGGCACATGAGCACCTTGTCGCAGATGCTGATGAGACATCAAGTCGACTTCGACTATGTTGATGACGATGCGTTCCTGGAGGCCCTGACAGTTGGTCCCGGCTATCTTGAGAACAAGAGTGGCCAGAAGTACTATACCCTCATCATTCCCGATGTTGATGTGATTTCGAAGAAGGCCTGGGCCTTGATTACCGAGTTTGTGGAGCAAGGAGGCAAACTCCTGTTCTGGGGTGGCAAGCCCAATTATCTGGTTGACAAGACATTTACCCAGATGGAGTCTTTTCCCGACCTTACTGCAGCCGTATACGAGCCGTTTGAGCGTTGGACCGATGCCGTGAAGAGCGTCATGCCTACTGCCGAGATGGAGATTGTTGCCGAGCGCCCCATTGGCAGCTATATGACCGGTCCTACCGACAGCTATTATTCGCAGCAGCGTTCAATGCCGATGCCTGAGCGTCCCGCCCCTCAAGCTCCCCAAGGTCCCCAGGGACAGGCAGCCAAGAAACCCCAACAGCAGTCATCCACTACCCAGGCTTGGGTTACCATAGAGTCATTCAAGAAGATGATGGGACTCAAGGAGGTTGTTATTCCTACTGACAGTATCCGCTATACGCACAGAATCCTTTCCGATGGTGATGTCTATTTCATCTTCAACGAGGGCAAGACCGACCTTACCTTTACTGCAAGATTCGATGCTGCAGGCCGTGTGAAAGAGTGGAACGGCTATACGGGCGAGGTAAAGGAGATTCCGTTCAAGATCGTGAACGGCAAGACAGAAGTGGAGCTTACCATTGCCGGTTATGACAGCAAAATAATCACTATCAGCAAAGATTCCAAGGAGTTCAACGTGATGGATTATGGTGCAGTGGCTGACGGCAAGACGGTGACTACCGCAGCGATACAGAAAGCCATAGATGCCGCCTATGAGAATGGTGGCGGTTGCGTGGTCGTTCCTCAGGGCAATTATCTGACTGGTGCACTTTTTTTTAAGAATGGCGTTGATTTGAATATCAACGAAGGCGCCACACTTGTATCAACAGTCAACTCGGATGACTTTCCCATGATTTCCACCCGTTTTGAGGGTATCGAACGCAACTGGAGAAGTGCATTGCTCAACTTTGACAACTCCTATAATGTCAAGGTCTACGGCGGTGGCAAGATCGATGGCCGTGGTCCGGAATGGAGCAAAAACCAAAACAAGGACGGCCATTGGGGCCGTCCCCGCATGCTGTGCTTTACGAACTGTAATGGCGGAGCTATTTCGGATCTGACTATGCTCAATCATGCATCATGGTGCCTGCACGTGCTTTATACCGACGGCTTCTCGATCGACAACCTGCACATCAGCGTGTCGGAATATGTTCCGAGTTCAGACGGTGTGGATATCGATTCGTCGAGCAATGTAGTGATGCGCAATGTCTATACGAAGGTGACCGATGATTGCGTGTCGATAAAGAGCGGCAAGAACGAAGACGGCCGTCGTGTGGCGCGCCCAAGCGAGAATATTCTCATTGAGAACTGCGACTTCGATGGCGGTGGCGGTATCGCAATGGGTAGCGAGATTTCGGGTTGTATCCGCAATGTGGTAGTGCGCAACTGCCGTTGCGGAGAGAGCAACGGTGCTCCCGTACGGTTCAAGAGCCAGCCCAGCCGTGGCGGTCTCGTGGAGAACATTACCTTTGAGGACATGACCCTGAACAACTCCTCCACCTTCATTACCGTCAATCTCATTTGGCGCATGGTTGAGGACTACAAACCCTTCTCGCCCCGCACGCAACTCAAGAATATCGTGGTGAAGAATGTGAACGGCAAGGTGAAATCGGTCGGTCGCATTATCGGGGACCCCGATTCTCCCATTGCGGACGGTACGTTCCACTTTGAGAACTGCAATATCGAGGCCGAGAACGGTCTGTCACTGGCATATGTGGACCAGAGCAAATTCGATGGTCTGAACATAAAGGTTGCCAATGGCGAACCCATAATGCGCATTAAGGTGGAGACCAACGGCAAGATGTCGGGAACCACTGTGCCGGCAAGATAACGAATGGTTTCGAACAAATAAAAAACATATATGTCTGACAACAGGAGTAAAAACACACCATCCATGGGAGGGAAAGAGATTTCGCGACGCCAGGCACTGAAATATATCGGTGCCGGCGTTGTCGGTATCTCGGCAGCAAGTTTGTTGCTGAACGGCTGTTCAGGGCGCTGGAATGCCACCGAACCCATGACCGACCAAGGTGATGCGGGACGTGATGCGTCAAAGCCGGATGCCGCAATGAGTTACCGGACCGACAATGTGCTCGGCCAGCCTGTTTCGCTTCTCGGATTCGGCACCATGAGGTATCCCACCATCGACGGCAAGATAGACGAAGTGCGTGCCCAGGAACTGGTGGACTATGCCTATGCGCATGGAGTGAACTATTTCGATACGGCATATATGTATCATGACGGCCAGTCGGAGCCTTTCACGGGGCGGGCCCTTGCGAAGTACCCGAGAGAGACATTCTTTCTGGCGACCAAGATGCCGACATGGCTTTTGAGTGACCTCGATTCGGCAAAACGTATTTTCGAGGAACAGCTGCAAAAGTGCCGGGTGGACTATTTCGACTACTATCTGTTGCACTCAATCCGCCAGAAGTCGGAGTACCAAAAGGGCTACATTGACAATGGCGCATTGGATTATCTGTTGGCCGAGAAGGCGGCCGGACGTATCAAACGGCTCGGTTTCTCGTTCCATGGGGACATCGACTGTTTTGAATATTTGTTGGAGAACGGTCCTAAATGGGACTTCGTCCAGATTCAGCTCAATTACCTCGACTGGTACGGTTCAATGCAGGCAGACAAACTCTATAGCATGCTTGCCGAGAAAGGATTGCAGTGCATCGTCATGGAACCTTTGCGGGGCGGACGTCTGGCGAATGTCAATCCTGTGGCAGCCCAGTTGCAGGAGTCGGCACGTCCGGCAGACACTCCCGCCCGATGGGCATTCAGGTTCGTTGCATCGTTGCCCAATGTCCTTACTGTGTTGAGCGGCATGACGGAGATGCGCTATCTGAAGGAGAATATAGAGACCATGTCGACCGCTATGGAACCTGTAAGCGACAATGAGATGCAGCTTCTGGAGAAGGTGGCCAATGCCATAAACAGCTACAATACAGTGCCGTGTACCGAGTGCTCCTATTGTATGCCGTGTCCGTATGGAGTGAATATTCCCGGTGTTTTTGCACACTACAACAAATGTGTCAATGAGGGAATCATTCCCGACAGGATGTCGCAACCGCGAGTGGAATTCAACCGCAAACGCCGTGAATATCTTATAACCTACAGTAAGGCAGTCGGACCATCGGCGCAAGCCTCTCATTGCATCGGTTGCAGGCAGTGTATGCTGGCATGCCCGCAGAGAATAAATATCGTTGACAACTTGAGACGCATAGACAAATTTGTGGACAGCCTGAAGTTCAAATCCCAAAACGATTGAGGCAATGTTGAGAAAATTGAGAATAGTGGCGGCGCTTGTCGCTTTTGCGGTTGTCAACCTTTCGTTCCTCAATCTTACGGGTTGGGTGCCTGGGTGGTGCGCATGGATAGAGAAAATACAGCTCATTCCGGCCGTATTGGCATTGAATGTGGCGGTAGTCATTTTGTGGATTGTTCTGACTCTGCTTTTCGGCCGTGTGTATTGCTCGGTGATATGCCCTATGGGGGTGTTCCAGGATGTGGTGGCATGGCTTTCCAAAAGGGGACGGGGCAGGAAGAACCGATACTCGTTCTCGCCGGCGCGAACCTGGCTGCGCTATACGGTGCTGACTGTATTCGTGGTCTGCATGATTGCCGGTGTGGCTGCGGCTGCGGCCCTTGTGGAACCTTATGGCGCATATGGCCGAATGGTGTCGAATCTCTTTGCTCCCCTGTATGGCTGGTGCAACAATCTGTTGTCCGCAATTTCATATAGGTTGGGTGGCTATGGCTTCGTCCCGGTAGACGTGATGTTCCGCAATGTAGCCGCCATTATAGTGGCCTTGCTGACTCTGTTGGCGATAGGACTGTTGGCATGGAGACATGGCAGAACGTACTGCAATACCATATGTCCCGTCGGGACGATTCTCGGAACGTTGAGCCGGTTCTCGCTTTTCAAGGTGCGTATAGACAGCGAAAAGTGCAAGCGGTGCCGGATGTGTGAGAAGAGCTGTAAGGCATCTTGCATAGACCTAAAGAACAGTCGTGTGGACTACAGCAGATGTGTGGATTGTTTCGACTGTGTGGATGTCTGCAAGTTCGGTGCCATACATTATGCCGGAGGCGCGAAATACATAAAGGGCAAGATGATGCCCAAAGACTACAGCGAATCTTCTGCTTCAATGGAAAAACAGACGGCAACATCGTCCGGACAGGTGGATTCCTCGCGCCGCAGCTTTCTTGCAACGGCACTGACAACAGCCGCTTTGGCACCTTTGATTCCGCTTAAGGCCCAAGCCGACAAAGCCGTGGCCGCCATAGAAGGCAAGACACGGCCCGAACGGAAGCCAATAGTTCCTGCAGGTTCTTTGGGGGTTCAGCATCTCTCCCGACATTGTGTGGCATGTCATCTGTGCGTGACCCGTTGCCCGAGCAAAGTGCTCGTTCCTGCCATGAATGAATTGGGACTGGAGGGATTCCTGCAACCGGTCATGTCGTATGAAATGGGGTATTGCCGTCCGCAGTGTACCGTGTGTGGCGACGTGTGTCCTACGGGTGCAATACTGAAGGTGACCCCTGAGGCGAAGGCCAATATCCAGATCGGCTATGCGGTGTATCTGCGTGAGAATTGTCTCTTGAATGAGGGAAAACGTTGCGGCAACTGTGTGCGTCATTGCCCGCATGAGGCATTGTCGTTGGTCGAGACCGAAGACGGAGGGGAGGAGATATCGGTCGATACGAGTTTCTGTGCGGGGTGCGGAGCATGCGAATACTACTGCCCGGCCACTCCTTTCAAGGCAATATATGTCAAGGGCTACGAAAAACATTACAATATAAACGAATAAAGGATTGAAGTTATGGTAACGCACATGCTGTTCGGTGGTTTGGGACTGCCCGAGATTCTGGTGATAGTCTTGATCTTTTTGTTGCTTTTCGGTGCAAAGAAGATTCCCGAAGTCATGAAAGGGCTCGGCAAGGGTATCCGCAGTTTCAAGGAGGGTCTCAACGATACTGGAGATACTGACAAGAAGGACACTCCGGACGGAAACAAGCCTCAGGACAATCAATAATCCTGCGGACGGCAGGAGAAATGCATTCGGCGCAAGATGACTTTTTGGGAACATCTCGATGAGTTGCGCAAGGTGTTGATACGCATTGCCGTATGGACACTTGTGTTTACAGTCGGGGCATTTGTGTGCAAAAACGCTCTGTTCGGAATCGTTCTTGCACCCAATAGTCCCGATTTTGTGACATATCGCCTGGTCAATGTCATTTCGGGATGGCTGTCGCAACTCTTTTCGTGCGGAATAGTGCCTTATGAGGCCGTGTCGGTGAAGATGATAAGCACGAACCTTACTACCCAGTTTATCGTGCATCTCCGTATGGCATTCTGTGCGGGGTTGCTGATAGTTTCACCCTATGTGATATTTATGCTCTTTGGATTCGTCGCTCCGGGTCTGTACAACAACGAGCGACGTTGTGTCCGGCGTGTTGCGGTCTGGGCATGGGTGGCATTCTGGGGCGGATTGTTGCTCAGTTATTTCGTGATATTCCCATTTTCCTTGCAGTTCCTCGGCAGATATCAGGTCAGCAGTGCAGTGACCAATATGTTTACCATCAATTCGTATGTTGACATATTCGTGTTGTTGGGAGTTATGATGGGGACTCTCTTCGAGTTGCCTGTCGTGGCTTGGCTGTTGGCCGAGCTGGGACTTTTGCGCAGTGAGACATTGCGCCGATACCGCCGTCATGCGATAATGCTTGTCGTTGTGTTGGCAGCAATCATCACCCCCACAACGGATGTCTTTACCCTTATGCTGGCCTCGTGTCCCATATATCTGCTTTATGAGGTGGGCGTGTGGGTCGTTTCGCGAGTGGAACGAAGGGAAAGGTGAGAAAAAATTGCATTTAGGTGGTAAAAAAATGCCATTTATACCGTGGCGTCTGCCCTTTCTTATACATGCCCGCAAAGCCGTAGCGCAAAAGGCAGGGGGGTAATAATGGCATTGACAAGCGCAACAACAAATTTACTGCGCGCTTCCTAATTCCCTCAATCGGCGGGAAGGGGCAACTGAATGTTGCACTTGACAGTGTTTCTGTTCCTTATTGCGTTGAGGAAAATATTCGTATCTTTGCCCCTGCACTTTAGATTGTCGCGTAATGCCCAATTTTGCCCTCAAATGTTATGCTTGGCATTGGGCTCAATATGTAATGTCGGAAAAAACAGAACGGAGAATTATGTTCAAGTCAGGATTCGTGAATATCATAGGCAACCCCAATGTGGGCAAGTCCACTTTGATGAATGCCTTGGTGGGGGAGAGACTCTCCATAATTACTTCCAAGGCGCAGACAACCCGTCATCGCATAATGGGGATAGTGAACGGCACCGATTTCCAGATAGTCTACTCCGATACCCCCGGAATTCTCAAGCCGAGCTACCGCCTGCAGGAGTCGATGATGGGCTTCGTGCGTGGGGCCCTGCGTGATGCGGATGTGATTCTGTATGTGACCGACACGGTGGAGCATGGTGACGAAGCCTCCGAAGAGGTGCTTGAAAAGGTCAAGCAGGGAGGCCTGCCAACCATTGTCGTGATAAACAAGATAGACATCACCACTCCCGAGAACCTTGACGGACTGGTGGACCTGTGGCGCAGTCGTTTGCCGCAGGCAGAGATAATTCCCGTGTCGGCACTCAACAATTTCAATGTGAGCGGTGTCTTCGATGCCATTCTTGCGCATCTGCCCGAGGGCGAACCCTATTACGATACCGACACCCTTACCGATCGCCCGATGCGTTTCTTTGCATCGGAAATCATACGGGAGAAGATATTCCTCAATTACGACAAGGAGATACCCTATTGCGTGGAGATAGCGATTGACTCATATCAGGAGTCACCGGAAATTGACCGTATCTCGGCTACGATATATGTGGCGCGCGAGTCGCAGAAGGGAATCATCATTGGACACAAAGGGTCGAAACTGAAAAAGGTGGGTATGGATGCGCGTCTGGACTTGGAGAAATTCCTCGACAAAAAAGTATTCCTGCAGCTCTTTGTCAAGGTAGATGACAACTGGAGAAATTCAGACAAACGCCTTCAGTATTACGGATATAACGATTTTTAATTCAATACCCCGACGATATGAAATACAATAAGCCGATAATCTGCAGTTGATTATCGGCTTATTGCGTAATGGCTGACGCACATCTTGCGTCAGTAGAGATGTGCTGTGTAATCTATTTGATTCCAGCCTCTTCGGCAGTCAATTCCCTTTGTCCCTTTACATATTCCTGAGCCAGTGCATGCATCTTGGCAACCACATCGGCATATTCGGGCTGATTGACAAGGTTTGCCAACTCTTTGGGGTCATTTATGGGGTCGGTGAGGAATGCGCCTGCACCAATGCCGTAATACTCGGCATAGCGCCATTTCTCGGTGCGCAGAACCACTCCCGTAACACCTTTGCCGTGGTTGTCCCAAACGGTGTAGGCAATGTTGTCCCACTCCATATCGGGATCATTGAGCAGCGGAGCGAAGCTCTCGCCGTCAATTGTCGTGTTGGCCGGCAGACCGCAAAGTTCCACCAGGGTGGGGTAGATGTCCTGGTTCTCCACTATTCTGTGTGAAATCTGGCCGTTGCCCTTGGCTCTCGGATCTATCACGAGCAGGGGCACGTTGCAACCCTCTTCCCAAAGCGAACCTGCCTTGGACCATTTGCCCTTCTCTCCGAGCTGGAATCCGTGGTCCACGCAGAACACGATGATGGTGTTGTCCTTCAGGCCAGCCTCTTCGAGAGCCTCGACTACTCGACCTACATTCCAGTCTACATAACTTATGCAGGCCCAGTAGGCTTTGATGAACTCCTTGGCCTCCTCGGGCGATGCCGAGCGGCTCACGAAGAAATCGGCCGTGTTCTCCCTGATTGAACCTGCGGGGAATCCTATCGGCACCATAGGCAGCGAGGCGAAATCCTCGGGCAGGGGAATGTCATTCACGTCATAGAGGTCGAAGAACTCCTTGGGTGCTACGAACGGCGAGTGGGGCTTGTGGAAACCGCAACCTATGAAGAACGGCTCGTTCTTCTTGGCGGCCTCCTTGATGTATTCGATGGCTTTGTCGGCTATCTGGGTGTCTTCAAGCGTCTTGGCAGCCTCGCCTTCAACAGCCTCCCAACGGTCGTCGGTCTGTGCACGACGGAGGTCCGACTCCTTCAGCATCTCCACAAAATTGCGGTGCTCCTCCATGGAGACATATCCGGGCTTTTCGTTGGTGCCGTTGTTGCGCAGACGCCTCTGACCGCCGTAAGTCCACGAGTCGGTGTCGTCCACTCCGTTGTGGAACGTCTTGCCCGAGCCATAGGTGGTGTAGCCATGGTTCTTGAAATACATGGTGAGACTCTGCCATTCAGGATGGTCAGCCCCGAACCAGGGCGAATTGTTGTAGATGCCCGACACGGTGGGACGGTGGCCCGAAAGCAATGCTGTCCTCGAAGGGCCCGAGAGGGTGAACTGGCAATATGCATTCTGGAAAAGTACGCCTTGTGATGCAAGCCTGTCGAAGTTTGGGGTGCGCATCTGCGGTGTTCCGTATACGCCCCAGTCGGTACGCATGTCATCCGACATGAAGAACAGGACGTTCATCGGCTTCTCCTGATTCTTGCGGGCGGGTCTGTCGCTCGGCTCCGATGCGGTTGCAGAGACCGCCATCGAGCCGAAAATCATGCTCATAATTCCGGCCTTGCCCAGACCGAAAGTTTGTTGACTCATAGATTCAGTTGTTTTTATAAGGTTGGTATTTTTGCATTTTTTCAAAAATACAAAAAATAATGCGAAGATATCCACCCTTTGCCTCCTTTTGTCCGTTTTTTTATGTGCCCCATGCATGCGTGGGACACATAAGCAGATTGATAGGGCATGCTGTAGTTGGGTCGTTTCCAAGCAAAAAAACAGAGCTATATATGAGGCGTGTCCGGTGCGTTCGCATCAGTCGTCGAACATCGAGAACATGCTTGTGCTCAGATACTTTTCGGCCCGGTCGGGGAAAATCACTACAATGTTGCCCTCCTCGATTTCCTCGGCCGTGCGGATGGCGGCCAGCATGGCGGCACCGCTGCTCATGCCGGCAAAAATGCCCTCGTTGGCAATGATTTGACGTGCCGTTTCTATGGCTTCCTCGCTCTCTATCAGTTTCTGTGAGTCGATTATTGAAGGGTCGTAAATGTCGGGTACGATGGCCTCCTCCATATTCTTGAGCCCTTGGATGTAGTGCCCTTTGGTGGGGTGGGCGCACACGATCTTTATGTCTGGATTCATCACTTTCAGAAATCTCGTGAGCCCCATCAGAGTTCCCGATGTTCCTATGGCTCCCACCAGATAATCGATTTTTCCCTCGGTCTGCTGCCATATCTCTATGGCGGTGTTCTTGTAGTGCGCCATGTAGTTGCTGGCATTGGAAAACTGGTCGGGCATATAGTATTTCTCGGGATTCTCGGCCACCATCTTGTGCGCCATGCGTATGGCTCCGTCGGTGCCCTGCTCGGCAGGTGTGGTGATTATTTTGCCACCGTATGAGCGGATAATCTTGCGGCGCTCAATGGAGACTGCCGCACTCATGACTATCTCCACCGGGTAGCCCTTGACAATGCCTGCAATGGCGAGCCCTATTCCCGTATTGCCCGAAGTGGGTTCAATGATGGTCTTGCCGGGAGTGAGGAGACCGTCGCGTTCGGCCTGCTCGACCATGGCCACCGCTATGCGGTCCTTTATGCTTCCGGTGGGGTTGAAACCCTCCACTTTGGCATAAATGTTTACCCTCGGGTTGGGGCACATGCGATTGATTCTCACCATGGGCGTGTTGCCTATGGCTTCGAGTATGTTGTTGAAAACCATGCGATACTTGTTCTGTTTGGCATCACAAAGATATGCCCTCACGGAGTCAAAACAACGGGGTCGTTACAATATTGTTAATTTGTGCGACAAATGAAAAATATGCAACAAAACGTCACTTCTGTCAATTCCTGTTGATGTCGATCAGATAGTCGCTGCCGAGCTTGTCGGTGGAGGCCACGAGGTATATGCCACGGGAGATTACATAGGCCGAGAAGGCAATCCATATGGCGGTATTGCCCAGCCACCCCGCCAGCGAATAGAACAGCCCGAAGAACACGGCCGTGGATATGAATACCGAGTTGCGCAGCACCTTCGTCTTCGTGGCTCCCACGAGTATTCCGTCGATGAGGAACGGCACGAAACATATTACGATGATGAATATCACCCACCAGATGTACTCTCCGGCACATGCGACAATCTCTGCAGAGTCGGAGAACATCCACATGATATCTCTCCAGAAACCGAGATATGTGCCTGCATAGAGCACTGCCGCAACGGCGCTCCACAAAAAGAGCAGGCCGATGCTCTTGCGCAGCGACACCCCGTCCTTGGCTCCCACAAAACGCCCCACCAGCGATTCGGCGGCATAGGCAAACCCGTCGGTCATGTAGGAGAACATCAGGAACAGCTCCATGAGTATCGTGTTGGTCGCAAGTATGGTGTCCCCGAAACGGGCCGAGGCAGCCGTGAAGAAGGTGTATACAATCACGATGCACAGCGTGCGCAGGAAAATGTCCTTGTTGATGTGCAGGAACCGCACCATTTTCTCCATGTCGAAGCTCTCTTTCAGGCGTATGAAGTGGCGGTACAGTCCGTATTTGCGTAGCCATATGCCGAGATACAAGGCCAGTCCGCTGTATTGGGCCACCACCGTACCGAAACCAATGCCGGCTATGCCCAAGTCCATTTCGAATACGAACAGCACACAGAATACGGCGTTGATGATGTTGCTTGCAATGGCCACAATCATCGGGTTCTTGGAGTCCTGCATGCCTATGTACCACCCCTGCAGAGCGAAATTGGCTATGCCGGCAGGCACTGCCCATATGCGGGCATAAAAGTACTCCAGAGCCATTTGTGAGGCTTGCTCGCTGCCGTGCATGATGTTGATGCATATGCGGCCGAGCGGACGGTTGGCCACAATCAGCACGAGTCCTATCGCCAACGCTATTATGACCGAACGGGCGAGTATGTCGGTTATCTCCTGCCTGTCTTCCGCTCCGTAGGCCTGTGCCGTGAGACCGCTTGTGCCCATGCGTATGAAGGAGAATATCCAGTATATCAGATTGAAGATGCTCGTGCCTATTGCCAGCGCACTTATTACCGATTCACCGCCTATCCGCCCCGCAATCGCTATGTGCACGAGGCTCAATAGCGGTATCGATATGTTCGATATGATGTTGGGTATGGCAAGGCGCAGTATCTGACGGTTCATTGCTGTTTAGTTTGGCAAGACAAAGATATGAAATTTTACACTCCGTTGACCTCCTTGGGGCGGGCGGACAACCTTTTGACCATTGGGTTGTGCCCCGTTTGCCCTCCTTGTCATACTGTTTGCGCTTGCCGACGGGAATGTTCATTCCATAGCCTCACACGCTCCGCAGTTGCTGCACCCGTTGCAGGTCATTCGGCTGCCGCAGGTCTTGCAGTGTCCGCGGAATACGGGTTCGGCACTCGCTACCGTCGAACCGAACAATGTCCCTTCGGGCATTTTCAGCAGGCGGGGTACTTTACGGCCTTGAAAACTCAGTCCCGAGCGGAATGCCTGTTGGCTTTGCGTGCGTTTGTCGGGGATGCGGTACGTCTTGCCGTCCTTCACAAACACTGTTCCGGTCTCTATGAAATTGAAAGTCACGTTGCATTTCCGGCACTGGTCGCTCAACTGCATCACCCATTCGTAATGGCACGGACGTGCGCCGTCGTAGTTCTCGCCGCCACAAAGCACTTCCTCTATCTTTCCTGTAGCCAAATACTTTTCAGCATCCACCGGACCGATATATGGTGCCGCCATAAAGCCACGGTGTTTGGCAGGTGTGTCGAGGAGTATAGGCAAACGTTCATCGGCACGCCGCTGGTTCTCGGTGGTTACGCTGAGCATTACGTTATCAAAACCGTCACCCCAATCGTCGGGCAAGCAGTCCGCAAACCGTTGGGGACGCTTGGTCAGCAGACGGAAGAATACATCGGGGCGCTGTCGGATTATCTTCCATGCTCCGTCACGCCATTGGTCGGCCTCCTCCACAAAGAAGTCCGTCGAGAGTCCGACATAGAGCGTAGAGCCCGGCTTTATCTTGAAACTCCCGTCACGTCTGCGCTGTATGGGCATAGTGAAGTTCTCCGTACGGAATACGTGCGAAGTGTCGAGGCCGCGCTTCCCGTCAAGGAAATACATGTAGCAATGTTGGCAACCTTCACTCACCTTGTGGCATCCATGCCAGGGGTTCCAGATTATCATACGCTTGGCTTGCGGATTTTCAGTGCTTGCAAACCTTTGTGATGTCTACCGTGAAGTCGCCTGCGCCCGTTGCCGGCATGAACTTTCTGCGGGCTTCGAGGAAATCCACCAGCTCTGCGGCACTCATGCCCTCGGCCGAGCAGGTGTAGAACTTTTCGTCGGCTCCGAACCGCCCGATGATGGCATCAATAAGTTCTTGTTTTGAGGTATAGCTGTTTCCCTCCATCATGTGGAGCACTTCATGTCCGTGTGTCATGGCCATATATTTTATAGTTGTTGTCTGTGCAAAGATATGACGAATGTCGTGAGAAACATTCCGTTTGTGGTTGGGAAATATCCGTTGCTTGAATTTTATTCTTCGATTTATTTGCGCAATTCCCCAAAAAGGAATAATTTTGTTGAACAAACAGGCGGGAAAGGGACCAGTTATAAAGGAG
>CAVHXY010000002.1:0-184267 GCA_963640325.1 Tidjanibacter sp. | reverse complement strand
AGGTGGCTGTCTTCGTACCGTCCTCGGTGGTGGCGGTAATCGTAGCCGTGCCGTTCTTCACACCCGTTACCTTGCCGCTTGCATCAACCGTGGCAACATCAGAGGCAGACGAAGACCATGACACGTTTTTGTTGGTTGCGTTATCGGGGTTCACCGTTGCCGTAAGGGTCTCCTCTCCGCCCGGCTCAAGAGAGAGGGTTGTCTTGTTGAGAGACACGCCTGTAACGGAGATTATCCTGGGCTTGACCGTTACCTTGCACGAAGCCATGCGGCCGCTTCGGGTGGCCTTTACTGTCACAGTGGCCTCGCCGGCCTTAACGGCAGTAACCTTGCCCGTCTGGTCCACAGTGACGATGGCGTTGTCGGACGAAATCCATTCCACCTCCACTGCCGACATGGACTTGGGCAGAACGGTAGCGGTGAGGGTCCCGCTATCACCCTCAATGAGTTCAAGGGCGCTCTTGTCGAGACTTATGCCCATTATCTTCGTTTCCACTTCTTCCTTGGAGCAGAACACCGTCAATAATGCCGTGCACACAAGGCACAGCGCTTTCATAATGTTAGTCTTCATTCGGTATGATTTTTATTCGGTTTTCCATTTCACCAATTCAAACATATACAAATATATATATTTGTGCCGCAATATGCGAACGATCTCCGCCTCCCGGCAAGCGGTCCGGAGAACCGGCACACGGAACAAAAAAGGCACGGAATCATTCCGTGCCGTGATTTTTCAACTCCGATGAGTGCCCACAGAAAGCGGCTGCTATTTGAATCTCATCTCGTCGGATACGGTCAGTTTCTTGCGGCCTTTGGCACGACGTGCAGCCAAAACCTTGCGGCCATTTACGGTCGACATTCTCTGGCGGAATCCGTGTTTGTTGATTCTCTTTTTCTTTGAAGGTTGATAAGTCCTTTTCATACAGCGATTTATTGTTTATTATTATTTTTCGTAACAATAGCGGTTGCAAAGATAATAATAATTGACAATTAGAGATTAATTATTTCCAAAAAAATTTTCGGTTCCTACTATTTTTTGAGGTACACCACCTTCTTGGTCTCGAAAAAATCCTCCTCGAAATACTCCGAAATGGCGAATATGTCGAACCGCCTGCCCGTTGCGGCCAGTTCCTCGGCGAGGTCTCCCCCCTTGAGACAGATGATACCGTTGGGCAACGAGCCGCACTGCCCGCGCTCCACCTTCGGGAGAGTCCACTGCAGGAACCGCCCCATCTCCGTGACAGCACGGCAGACCACATAGTCAAACCGCTGGGAGCATGCCTCCACACGGCCGTTGAAGGTCTTCACATTGGTTATGCCCGCCCCTTTGCAGACCTCGTCCACAACCCTGATTTTCTTGCCGATGGAGTCGACAGCCGTAAACTTCGCCTCGGGGAACATGATGGCCAACGGCACGCTCGGAAAGCCGCCCCCGCACCCCACATCGCACACGCGCGCGCCCGAGGCAAAGCCGCACACCCTGGCAATGGCCAGCGAGTGAAGCACATGCTTGAGGTAGAGTTCGTCGATATCCTTGCGCGAAATGACATTTATCCTGGCATTCCACTCGGAATAGAGCGCACCCAGCGCCGCAAACTGCCGGCGTTGTGTGTCGGTCAGCCGGTCACCGAAATATTTCTCTATAATCTGCATCTCCATAGCCGGTACGTTTTTCCGTATTTCATCTTCCCTTGAGGCTCGCCGCCAAGGCCTCCGCCACCCGTTCGCCGTCCAGTGCAGCCGAAATTATCCCTCCCGCATAACCTGCACCCTCGCCACACGGATAGAGTCCCTCGACTGCAGGGTGCTGCAGTGTGACGGCATCGCGCGGAATACGCACTGGAGACGATGTGCGCGACTCCACGCCCACCACCTGCGCCTCGCGGGTCAGGAAACCCTTCATGCGCTGGCCGAATGTTCGGAATCCCCCCGCCAGCGATTGCGCCATAAACCGGGGCATCCACTCGTCCAAACGCGAAGAGACCGTGCCCGGCACATAAGAGGTGCGTGGCAACGATGACGAAATCTGCCCCGCCACGAAATCGGTCAGCCGCTGCGCCGGAGCCGTCTGGTTGGCACCG
Organism: Tidjanibacter sp.; assembly: GCA_963640325.1. Taxonomy (GTDB): domain Bacteria; phylum Bacteroidota; class Bacteroidia; order Bacteroidales; family Rikenellaceae; genus Tidjanibacter. The sequence goes on along the minus strand of CAVHXY010000002.1, from coordinate 182,186 downwards.
GCATATTCGCGGGCAATCCGCTCCAGACGGCGCTGGAACTCCAGTCCCGCCAAATCGCCCCACTCCGGGCGCAGAGATTCGAAATCCGACAGCCTTATCTCCGTGACGATCCCCGAATTTGCCCAGCGTGAACCGCGTGCCGACGACGACATGCCGTTCACGACGCTCTCGTCATGCGCTGTCATGGCGGGAACAATCACGCCCCCCGGGCACATGCAGAACGAATAGACTCCACGTCCGCCCACCTGGGCCGTGAGAGTATACGAAGCGGCGGGCAGATACTCGCGGAATGCAAGACTATGGTACTGCATTTCGTCTATCAGCTCCTGCGGGTGTTCCACACGCACGCCCATGGCGAATGGTTTGGCCTCAAGAGCCACTCCGCTTTCGTGCAGCATGACATAGATATCGCGCGAAGAGTGCCCCGTGGCGAGCACCACGGCACGGGCTTCGATGCGCTCGTCACCACAGCAAATGCCGCAGACACGCCCTTGGCGGATTGTCAGCCCCGTAACACGGTGGCCAAAACGGAACTCCCCTCCACAGGAGAGTATGGTTTTGCGGATATTCTCTATTATGCGCGGCAGGCGGTCGGTGCCTATATGCGGGTGGGCCTCATAGAGTATCTCGGGCAAGGCTCCGTGGAACACGAGAGTCTGGAGTGCCTTGTTGTAGTCGCCACGTTTCTTGCTGCGGGTAAACAGCTTGCCGTCCGAAAAAGTACCCGCACCTCCCTCGCCGAAAGCATAGTTGGAATCGGGGTCAAGAGGCTGGTTGCGGTTCAGGCGCGCCACATCACGCTTACGCTCCTCAACCATGTTGCCACGTTCGAATATCAGCGGACGGTAACCCAGTTCGATGAGCCTCAACGATGCGAACAGCCCTGCAGGACCGCTGCCCACCACCACGACCTCGGGTTTGCCGTCGGCCGAGGGGTAGTCGAAATGCACCTCGGGCGGAGTCTGTTCCGTGTCGATGAAGAGTTCCAGGGTAAGGTTCACCATGGGCGTATGCCGGCGGGCATCCACCGAGCGCTTGATTATGCGCATGAATGCCACCCGGTCACGGCCGACTCCGAGACGGCGTGCCGCAAGGTCGGTCACAAGAGCCTCATTGGCGGCCTGTTTGGGCGAAAGTTGCAGTTGAATGGTGGATGGCATGGCATTGTCTCTTGCTGGCGGTTTCTCCCGGAAGAAAGACGAAAGGTTCTCTGTCTCTCCGCACCGCATCTGCAAAGATAGCTATTTTTCCGCTCGTTTTCTACGGGAAGCAGTGGAAGGGGTTGATGAAATGTGCGTGTCAGGGGCAGGAGCATTCACCCCGGACGTTGCGGTACCATCGGCACATGCCTTTGCCGCAGCCTTGAGGTCTGTCTCCCTCTTGCGGCACCACGGTGCCACGCCGCATTCGTCGCACTTGGGTGCCCTCGCCGTGCAGACATAGCGCCCGTGGAGAAGCAGCCAGTGGTGAGCCTTGGGCAACAAGTGGGCGGGGAATCCGGCCGTAAGCTGGTCCTCCACCTGGCGCGGAGTCTTGGCGTCCACGCTCAAGCCTATTCTGTTCGACACCCGGAACACATGAGTATCGACCGGCATTACATTTTTGTTGAACATCACCGCCCCAACGACATTGGCCGTCTTGCGGCCCACGCCGGGCAGACGCTGCAGCTGCTGCAGGTCGCACGGCACCTCGCCCCCAAACTCGCTGCACAGCATACGTGCCATGCCGGCAAGGTTGCGGGCCTTGTTGTGGGGATAGGAGATGCTCCGTATGTAGGGATATATCTCGTCCGCCCCGGCTCCGGCCATCTCCTGCGGAGAGGGGAAGCGTTCGAAAAGCGCAGGCACGACCATATTGACCCGCTTGTCCGTACACTGCGCCGAGAGAATCACGGCCACCAACAGTTCATAGGGCGAACGGAAATCCAACTCCGTATCCGCCGAGGACATATGCTCCGAGAACCAGGCCGCAATGCCTTTGTATCTTTCGCTGCGTTTCATTCTGCGTTATCCTATTATCTCAAGCTTGGCAAACTTTGCCAGCAGGCTCTTGCGTCCCACCGACGGGTCGTCGAACACGACCGTAATCTTCAGGTCTGCCGTCTGGTGTTCCATGTCGGTTATCGTTCCCCGGCCGAATTTTGCATGGCGCACCTTCTGCCCCACGGCATAGCCCGGTGCCGCGCCCGTGGCCATAGGCACACCGTGCGCTGTCTGCACAGGCTCCGCCACCTGCGGGGCGGGGTTCGGGGCACCGCTTCCCTGCCCGGCATGCTCCACACGTCGCACACCCATGCTCCTCATGCCCGAAGTGTCCACCCTGCGCGGGCGCATGCCATAACCCGCACCGCCCTGCCGTTCCTGACCATTGTCGGATTGCCGGCAGGGGGCGGGGCCGTTGTTGTCCCGCTTCATATAATATGTTCCGTAGTGTCCTCCCTGACGCTCCGTACCGCCCGACGAGTAGCCCATCCTGCGCCTCAATTCGGCCAACGGGTCTCCGGAGGTTTTGGCATCCTCCTCCTCGTCATACTGCTTTTCGACATATTGCGGATCTATCTCGTCTATAAACCGGCTCGGCTTGCAGAACTCCATGTTGCCCCACTTGTAGCGGGTCTCGGAGAAGAGCAACACCGCTTCGCGCTTGGCTCGCGTAAGTGCCACATAGAACAACCGGCGCTCCTCCTCAAGTTGCTGCGGCGATGCAATCGACAGTAGTGACGGAAAGAGATTCTCCTCCATGCCGCCTATAAAGACCGAATCGAATTCCAGTCCCTTGGCCGAGTGCACCGTCATGAGGGTGACCGTCTGCTTCTCGTCCCCCTTGTCCGCATCGAAATCGGTAAGCAGCGAGATGTTCTGCAGCCACTCCTCTATTGTCGGTTCGGTCTCCTCCTCCGTCTCGGGAGCGGCATAAAGCTGTTCACGGTAGTCCTGCATGGAGTTGAGCAACTCCTCGATATTGGCCAAAGCCGTGTCCGACTCGGGCGACGGATGCATTTTGAACTGTGTTATCATGCCCGAACGGGATGCGACTTCAAGACCGAACTCATAGAGCGTCTTCTGCTCGCGCTGAAGGGAGATGCCTTTTATCATATTGACAAAATCGGTCACTCGCTTGCCTATTGCCTTTGCCTCCGCAGAGCCCTCTGCCAAAGAGTCGACCGCCTGCCACATGCTGCACTGTTTCTGTTGGGCCAGCGCTGCGATACGCCCCACCGTCACATCGCCTATGCCACGGGCCGGAGTGTTGATGATGCGCTTGAACGACTCGTCATCGTGCGGGTTGACAATCAGCTTGAAGTAGGCCAGCATGTCCTTTATCTCCTTGTGTTCATAGAAGGAGTGTCCGCCGTATATCCTATAGGGAATGTCGCGCCTGCGCAGTGCTTCCTCTATGCTTCTCGATTGGGCATTGGTGCGGTAAAGTACCGCTATCTCGCTCCAGTTTCCGCCATTGCGGATGGCGGCCGACTTCACCCCGTCAGCTATGTACTGTGCCTCCTCGCTGTCGGTATAGGCCTTTATGACCCGTATCTTCTCGCCCGCCTCGTTCTCCGAAAAGACACTCTTCTTTATGCGGCGGCTATTCTTCTCGATGATGCTGTTGGCTGCATTCACTATATTCTGCGTGGAGCGGTAGTTCTGCTCGAGCTTGAAGACGCGCGTGCCCTCGAAATCATTGCGGAACTGGAAGATGTTCTCGATTTTGGCACCGCGGAACGAGTAGATGCTCTGTGCATCGTCGCCCACGACACACACCCGTGAATGGCCCTGCGCCAGGCTCTTTATGATGACATACTGCGCCACATTGGTGTCCTGGTACTCGTCCACCAATATGTAGGCAAACTTCTCGCGGTATTTCTCCCTCACTTCGCGGCAATCACGCAAGAGGATGTTCATGTTCAGCAGAAGGTCGTCGAAATCCATCGCATTGTTCAGACGGCAACGCTGCTGATAGGTCTTGTAGATGGTGGCAAACTCGGGACGGCGGTGCTCGCGGTCCTCTGCCAGCAACGCATCCATGCTCTCGTAGCGGTCGGCCGTAACGAGATTGTTCTTTGCCAGCGAAATGCGGCTCTGTATGTCACGGGGCTTGTAGGCCTCGTCATTGAGGTTGAGCTCCTTGACAATGCTCTTTATAAGGCTCTGGCTCTGTGCCGAATCATATATGGTGAACGACGGTTGGTAGCCTATGTGTTCGGCCTCCATGTAGAGAATCTTGGCAAAAATGGAGTGGAATGTTCCCATCCATATGTAACGGCTGCGCGACCCCACAATGGTTTCGATTCGTTCGCGCATCTCCCGCGCGGCCTTGTTGGTGAAAGTGAGTGCCAATATTGATGAGGGAGCCACACCCTGCTGTATCATGTAGGCAATACGGCAGGTAAGCACACGGGTCTTGCCCGAGCCTGCACCCGCCACGATAAGCGATGGTACATCGTAGTTTACCACAGCTTCACGCTGGGCGGCATTGAGATTCTGTAGTAGGTCTGTATTTTGTTCCATGGAGTAAAGTCCGAAGGTCTGTTTTGTCCGGACAAAGGTAAATATTTAGGGCGAGACTTGCCGGCTTGCCGGCCATTTTCTTTTTCTCCCCGCAAGGGGCTTGCAGGAGAAGAAGATATCGTAAAAAATATTATTTTTGTAACCGCTCCTTCCGCGTGACCTTTGACGGGATGCAATAAACCCGACATGCGGTGCGTTTTATAAGGAGATACCCATTAGGAACAAGAACAGACAAAACAGAATATCATGAGCGACGTAGTAAACATCAAGGAACTGAACGAAAGAATAGAGCGCGAAAGTCTCTTTGTCGACACCCTCAACATGGAGATGGGCAAGGTGATAGTGGGGCAGAAGCACCTCATCGACACCCTGCTGATAGCCCTCCTGTCAAACGGGCATGTATTGCTGGAAGGTGTGCCGGGACTGGCGAAGACACTGGCCATAACCACTTTGGCCAAGGCCGTGGATGCCAGGTTCAGCCGCATCCAGTTTACCCCCGACCTGTTGCCTGCCGACATCATAGGTACACTCATCTACTCCCAGAAACGGGAGGAATTCACGGTAAAGAAGGGTCCCGTTTTCGCCAACTTCGTGCTGGCCGACGAGATCAACCGTTCGCCGGCGAAGGTGCAGAGTGCCCTGCTTGAGGCCATGCAGGAGCGTCAGGTAACCATCGGTGACGAGACATTCCCGCTTCCGCAACCGTTCCTCGTGCTGGCCACGCAGAACCCCCTGGAGCAGGAGGGAACATATCCTCTGCCCGAGGCGCAGGTGGACCGTTTCATGCTCAAGGCAAAGATAACCTACCCCAAGAAGACGGAGGAGCGCGACATTGTCCGCATGAACCTCTCGGAGGGAGGATTCCCCCAGCCCAACCGCATCATAACGCCCGAAGACATAATGAAGGCCCGTGAAGTGGTTGCAAGCGTCTACATGGACGAGAAGATAGAGAAATACATCATTGACATCATATTCGCCACGCGCGAACCGCAGGAATACAATCTGCAGTCGCTCGTGCCGATGATAAACTACGGAGGTTCGCCCCGTGCAAGCATCTCGCTTGCCAAGGCTGCCAAGGCATATGCCTTCATCAAACGCCGCGGATATGTCATCCCCGAGGATGTGAGGGCAGTATGCCACGATGTGCTGCGCCACAGGATTGGTTTCACCTATGAGGCCGAGGCCGAAAACGTCACTACCGAGGAGATAATCACCGACATTCTCAATGCGGTGGAGGTCCCCTAACGGTTTCGGTGGAGAAACGGTACAACAACACGGCGGAAAGGGTACGGGACACAACAGCTCCGCCGGCCAGACACTATCACACGGGAAAAGATGATCAAGGAGAACAGCAGCGACATAATCAGACAGGTCCGCAAGATTGAGATAAAGACTCGCGGACTGAGCAACGACATCTTTGCGGGACACTACCACAGTGCTTTCCGCGGAAGGGGAATGTCGTTCAGCGAGGTGCGCGAATACCGTGTGGGCGATGATGTGCGCGACATAGACTGGAATGTTACGGCACGTGCCCGCCAGCCCCATATAAAGGTCTATGAGGAGGAGCGGGAGCTGACAATGGTGCTGATGGTGGACGTGAGCGGTTCGCGCATGTTCGGCAGCGGCAGCAAGTTCAAGAAAAACGTAATGACCGAAATTGCGGCTGTGCTTGCTTTCTCGGCGGCACAGAACAACGACAAGGTGGGGTGCATCTTCTTCAGCGACAAGGTGGAGAAATTCATCCCCCCCAAGAAAGGCCGTTCGCACATACTGAGGATAATAAGGGAGTTGATAGAGTTCCAGCCCGAAAGCCGGCGCACATCCCTTGCCGAACCGGTGAAATATCTCACCAATGCCATCAAGAAACGGTGTACGGCATTCATGCTCTCGGACTTCATCGACCCGTCGGATGACCGCAAGGAGTTTGAGGATGCGCTGAAGATAGCCTCTTCAAAACACGACCTGGTGGCCGTGAGGGTCTATGACAAACGCGAGGCGGAGTTGCCCGATGTGGGCATAGTGGAGATGAAGGATGCCGAAAGCGGCAATTCGGTATGGATAGACTCTTCGTCCGAAAAGGTACGCATGGCATATCGCAACTCATGGCAACAGCACAGCGAGGCTGTAGAGAAGATACTGAAACGTTGCCGTGTGGACGGAGTGGCAGTCGAGACCGGAGAGGACTATGTAAAGGCTTTGATAAAGCTCTTCGGGCAAAGGTGACAGAACGTTGAAGGGTTGTCAATTCGGGAAAGCATGACACAGAGAAAGGACAAGAGATTCGGAGAGCAAAACAAGATGACAAGGAATATTCCAAAGAGACACATTTGCGCAGCGGCAGTACTTGCCGTGCTGCTCCTGCCTTTTGCCAAGGCGCTGGCAGCCGATGAGCCGGAGGTACATGTGCGTCTGTCGGCCGATACGGTGATGATCGGTGACCACTTCTATCTCGGGGTGGAGATCAAGAAAGACATGGTGCAGGTGGTGGATTTCCCGACACTGGGCAAGCAGATGATGAACGGGGCTTTCGAACTGTTGGACGAATCGCCGGTGGATACCCTTTCGGTGGAGGGGCGCATGCAACATCTCTACAAGCGCTATGAGATGATCTGTTTCGACGAGGGAGTCTACAACATCGACAGTTTCCCATTACTCTATCTTGACAAGAACATAATCGACACCATATACGCACGCGACAAGAACACGCTCTATGTAGACACATATGTTGTCGATACGGTAAAGCAGACCATTTTTGACATAAAGGACCCGCTTGACACTCCTCTTCTGGCGAGTGAAATAGGCGGTTACATACGCTATGGGCTACTGGCAGCAGTGGCATTGGTGGCAATCCTCTACTCCATCCTGCGCCGTATGCGCAACCATCAGCCCGCAGTGGAGAACGGCAAGCCTCGCGAGGCACCCCATGTAGTGGCCATCCGCAAGCTCGAGCAGCTCAAGAACCAGAAGGTATGGCAGAACAACAAGCACAAACTGTACTACACCCGCCTGACGGAGATTCTGCGTGAATATATCATGGGGCGCTATGGCATTTCGGCACGCGAGATGACTTCCGATGAAATTCTGGATGCCGTACGCGAGGTGCATCTCGACCCGACTGATTTCGCCTACCTCGAAAGGGTGCTGAAGGAAGCAGACATGGTGAAGTTCGCCAAGGTTGTTCCCGAGCCCGAGCAGAACGAAACAGCCTATTCGGAGGCATACTACTTTGTGGAAAATACAAAGCAGGTGCCCGAGAGTTCCGAAACACAGGCGCAGGCCGGAGACACGGCCACAAATGACGCCCCAGTGAACGACAACGGGCAGAAAGGAGGCGAAGAATGAGACAGACGGTCAAAACAATGATGCTCCTTGTGACGATGACTCTTCTGTCGGCAGGACTTTATGCACAGCAGCATCCCGAAAGGCGCCATATCCGCAGTGGCAACAGGGCCTATGAGGAGCTGGAGTTCGAAAAGGCCGAACAGGCCTACCGCAAAGCTGCCGTCAAGACTCCCGGAGTGGCCGAAAGCGAATTCAATCTGGCCGACGCCCTCTACAAGCAGGGGCGTTATGAGGAGGCTGAAAACACGCTCAAGACGCTGACATCGAAAGAGAACAGTCTCATTCCGGCACAAGCGGCACAGGCCTACTACAACCTCGGAAATGCCCAATTTGCCCAACAGAAACTCAGCGAGGCCCTCGAATCGTACAAGCAGTCCCTGCGGCTCAACCCCGACGACAAAGAGGCCAAGTACAACTATGTCTACACAAAGAAACTGCTCGACCAAAACAACAACCAAAACCAGAATAACCAAGACAACAACGACCAAAACCAGAATCAAGACCAAAACAATCAGAACAATCCCGACCAGAACAACCAAAACGGTGACGGCAATGACAACCAGAACAATCAGGACAACAGCCAGAGCCCGAACGACAACAGGGGCCAGGACAACAACAATAACAACGGCCAAGACGGCCAAGGCGAAGACAATCCTACACCGCCATCCAAAGGCGGCCAGTCACCGCAGAAAAGTGGCATAAGCCAGCAGGAGGCCGAGCAGATCCTCAATGCCATACAGGGACAGGAGGACAAGACCCGCGAGAAGGTGGATGCCCAAAAGGCTGTGGCAGTAGGTCGTTCCGGAAAGAACTGGTAGTTTTTTGTCAGCCGCCATGCCCGCCCGCACCTGCAAAGGGAGCGTATACGGGAAAAGGAGAGGACAAGAGAGAAGATAAAAAGAGAACGGATAGAGAAAGATGTTTCAGTTTGCAAATCCAGAGCTATTGTGGTTGCTGACGGTACTCGTGCCGTTGGTTGCCTGCTACATATACCGTCTGCGCGACGGCCGTCCCACCATATCGGTTTCGGACACGTCGGCTCTCGGCAATATCCGCAAGAGCGCAAAATACTATCTGCGGCACATTCCGTTCGTGCTTGAGTGTATGGCCGTGGCTCTGCTCATTGTGGCATTGGCCCGCCCACAGAACAGCGAACAGGGAAGCAAAGTACGCACGGAGGGTATCGACATAGTGCTTGCCATAGATGTCTCGGGCAGTATGTTGGCACGTGATTTCAAGCCCGACCGCATCACCGCCGCCAAGGATGTGGCAGGCAAGTTCATCGTGGACCGCACCAATGACCGCATAGGGCTGGTAGTATTTGCGGGCGAGAGTTTCACCCAGAGCCCCCTTACTACCGACAAGAGTACGCTGCTTACCCTGTTGGGACAGATCAAGAGCGGTATCCTGGAGGACGGAACTGCCATAGGCAACGGACTCGCCACCGCCATAAACCGGCTCAAGGAGAGTCAGGCGAAGAGCAAGGTGGTGATTCTGCTCACCGATGGAGAGAACAACATGGGACAGGTTGCTCCGCTCACGGCAGCGGAGCTGGCCGAGAACTACGGCATAAAGGTCTACACGGTGGGGGTCGGCTCGCGTGGCATGGCACCCTATCCGGCCTACGACATGTGGGGCAACATTGTATACCAGCAGGTACAGGTGGAGATTGATGAGGATGTCCTGACGCAGATAGCGCAGATGACAGGCGGCGAATATTTCCGTGCCGTTGACAACAAGTCACTCTCCGACATTTATGCCCAGATAGACAAACTGGAGAAGACCAAGATAGAGACCGACGATTATGTTAGCTACAAAGAGCTCTTCGGCCGCTATCTGCTATGGGCGCTGCTGTTGCTCACAGGTGGTTTCCTGACAGACAAACTGTGGCTCAAACGGATTCCTTAGTCCGAGGCAGGATTGGGCGCAATGCAGACAGGAACACAGAAGGTCACGGAAGGATTGGAATGATGTGCCGGCAGGAAAATTCCGGCAGAAGGAAGTTGGTGTAACGAAAAAGAGTTGAAAGAATGTTCAGATTCGCAAATACGGAGTTTCTCTACCTGTTGTTGCTCGTTCCGTTGCTGACGGGTGTATTCATCTATTCGGTGCGGGAGAGGCGCAAACGGATGGCTCGTTTCGGCGACCCGGAGACGCTGGCCCAGCTGACCCCCGATGTGTCACCCCGTCGCATAAGGCTTAAATTCGAACTGCTCATGCTGGCCGTCTCCTGCATGGTAGTGGCTTTGGCGCATCCGCAGTTGGGATCCAAACTCAAAGAGGTACAGCGCGAGGGAATAGAGATTATGCTGGCGATAGACGTGTCGAACTCCATGCTGGCCGAAGACTTCGAGCCCAACCGTCTGGAGCGCACCAAATATGCGGTAAACCGCCTGCTGGACGGCATTGAGGAGGACAAGATAGGAGTGATAGTCTTTGCGGGCGATGCCTATGTACAGTTGCCCATAACGTCGGACTATGTGGCGGCGCGCAACTTCGTGGCACAGATTTCGCCCAACATGGTCTCCAAGCAGGGCACAGCCATAGGAGCCGCTATCGACCTGGCGGCCAATTCGTTCTCGTCACAGAGCGGTGACAGCCGCGTGGTGGTGCTCATCACCGACGGCGAGAACCACGAAGACAACGCCCTGAATGCCGCTGAGGCGGCAGCTGCCAAGGAAATCAGCATCTACACGATAGGCATGGGAACCCCCGAAGGTGCGCCCATAGAGATAGACGGCGATTTCATCCGTGACGAAGAGGGCGAGATAGTGGTCTCCAAACTCGATGAGGAGACTCTGCAGAAGATAGCGCTCCAGACCGGCGGTGCCTACATCCGCGCCACAAACCAAAGTGTGGGACTGAATGAGATTATCACCAAGATAAACAGCACTGTCAAGGCCAAATTCGAGGCTCAGGTCTACGAGGAGTACAGCGAAAGCTACCAGTACTTTGCGGCCGCCGCACTGGTGTTCCTTCTGCTCAGCATGCTCGTCATGTCGCGCCGCAACCGTCTGCTGGCCAAATACAACATCTTCAAGTAGAACCGCCCGTCGCCTGACGCCCGCTCCGGCACTCTTCGGCAAACGGTCCTGTCCGGCAACGCATTTTCTCACCAGCCACCCTCTCGGACAAGGAGCAAGGTCCCCGGTGCCCATCCAGGCAAGGCGCTTTTCTTGACAACGCTCCGAAAAGCCATGCAAATATTCCGTACAGCTTTTTCAATTCCGCACGGAATTTATTATCTTTGGTAATAGAAACACCTTAATACCTCGGAAATATGGCAATGTTCGAAGTGTGCGGAGGCCGCACGTTAAACGGAGAAATCGTCCCCAAGGGGGCCAAGAACGAAGCGTTGCAGATCATGTGTGCCACATTGCTCACAAAAGAGCAGGTGACCCTGCACAATCTGCCCGAAATCGTAGACGTATTGCAACTCATGGCCCTCATGCGCGAGATGGGCGTAAAGATCGAGAAGCTCGGTGAGGGCAGCTACACATTCTGTGCCGACGACATCAACCTCGACTATCTGCAGAGCAACGACTATCGCCAGCGCGGTGCAAAATTGCGCGGCTCCATAATGGTCATGGGTCCCATGCTGGCCCGCTTCGGTGTTGCCTACATGCCCAAACCGGGAGGCGACAAGATTGGCAGGCGCAGGCTTGACACCCATTTCATAGGATTCCGCAACTTGGGTGCAAAGCTCGATTTCGACAAGAACGGCGAGTTCTTCGCCGTGGAGGGACGTGACATGCACGGCGCCGAGATGCTTCTGGACGAGGCCTCCGTGACGGGAACCGCCAACATAGTGATGGCAGCCGTGATGACCCCCGGCAAGACGGTGATCTACAATGCCGCCTGCGAACCCTACCTGCAACAGCTCTGCAAGATGCTGTGCCGCATGGGTGCGAAGATTTCGGGCATAGCTTCCAACCTGCTCACCATCGAAGGTGTGGAGGTGCTGCACGGCACGGAGCACACCATGTTGCCCGACATGATTGAGGTGGGCAGTTTCATCGGTCTGGCGGCCATGACACAGTCGCAACTGACCATCAAGGATGTAAACATGAAAGACTTGGGCATCATTCCCGCCCAGTTCCGCCGCATGGGCATCTCCGTGGAACAGCGAGGCAACGACATTTTCGTCCCCCGCTATGAGCACTACGAGATAGAGAGCTTCATGGACGGCTCCATAATGACCATAGCCGATGCGCCGTGGCCCGGACTGACGCCCGACCTCCTTTCGGTCTTCCTTGTGGTGGCCACACAGGCCAAGGGCACGGTGCTCATTCACCAGAAGATGTTCGAGAGCCGTCTCTTCTTCGTGGACAAACTGATTGATATGGGTGCCCAGATAATATTGTGCGACCCGCACCGTGCCACGGTGGTGGGGCACGACCATTCGCGCCGGTTGCGTGCCACGTGCATGACCTCGCCCGACATCCGTGCGGGTGTGGCCCTGCTAATTGCGGCCATGAATGCCGAGGGGACAAGCATCATACAGAACATAGAGCAGATCGACCGCGGTTATCAGAACATTGACCTTCGCCTTAATGCCCTCGGGGCAAAGATCATCAGGCACGAGTAGCACCCACGGTGCAAAGACCCAGAAGCGTTGGGCCGGGAATCTGATTCCCGGCCCAACGCTTCTTTATCGGTATGTCCGCCTTCATGGCGGAACTGTCTCCGCCTCCCCTATTTTATCACCTTTATCCCCTTGGGGGCGGTAACCTTAGTGTCGATGGAGCCATCGGCGCGTTTGGTGTGCTTAACGGTGATGACACCCTTGGGCGTAGGGTAGGTTCCCTCCACCCACTCGAGGTCGCCCAGATGAGGCTCTATCTTCACTGTCGTGCAACCCGCATCCACAATCTTCACACCCAGCACATGCTCCGAGAGCCATGCGGCAGGGCCCGACGACCATCCGTGACAGAAACTGTGGCGATAGCCGGGGTAGCAGTAGGCACCGAAATCGCCGTGGATATCCTTCTTGCCCTCAGGAGCGATCTCGTCCAGACGTGCCGCATTCTCGGTCCACTCGAGGTTGAAATCTTCCCAGAACGTGGTGGCGCCCATATCGAGCATGCCGCCCCAATATTGGGAGATGATGTCGAGAGCGGTCTGGTACTCGCCTGCCTTGGCCAATGCCTGCAGCATGTAGTAGCCGTAGAACGTGGAGAAACCCTTGGCTCCGCCCACCTTGAGCACTTCGTCGGCAGCCCTCTGCGGGTCCATCACCCCGCCAATGGACATCAGTGCGGCGGCCTGCTTGAGGTCGTTGTGCGGCAATACCTTGCGGTTGAGCCGTTCGCGCGCTGCAGTGGCTTTCTGGGCCGCTGCGGGCTCGCCGAGTATGTCGCAAAGCTTCTGCGCATCCTCCAGCGCCCACGACAGCAAACCCCTGTAACCGGCCTCCACACCGGCAGGATTGCCGCTCGAAGGCCAGTCGAGGAAACGGAATGGCGAGAGGGTTTCGTTGCCCTGCCCGTCTATCATGGAGTCGATCTGCTCTATAAGGCCCACTATATAGTCGCGGTGTTTCTGCAGGAAGGCCTTGTCGCCGTTCTGCATATACCAGTCATACTGTATGATGAGGTACCACATCGAGTAGGCGCTCATGCCGTTCATCCAGCCCGGCAGAGGATAGTACTCGCACGCTATGTCGAGGCTCTTGGGCACCACCTCGTTGTAGCCGAAGACCTTGGAGATGGTAGACACCTCGGGGTGCATGTCGCCCAGCCACACGAGACGGTCGCGCTTGATGCCGTCCCACAGGTACTCCTGCATGTTGAGATGCACCGTGTAGGCCGCCGTGAGCCATATCCGGTTCAGGCGCCCGTTGTTGGAGCGGAACGAGCCGAGATAGGGAATGTCGCGGTAGCGGAGTATGGCACGCGCCTCCTTGAGGCGGATTGTGGTCTGCGGCTGCAGCAGGTCTATGCGCACGAAGCGGAATCCGGTGTTGCCTATTTCAAAGAGGCCCTCGCGCGGAATCTCCACCACGATGTCGCGTTTGGCATGGTCGTCGGTGGAGTAGCCCACTTTCCAGTCGTAGTTCACGGTCTGGCTGTTCACCTCGCCCACCGACTCGCCGAAGCGGATGCGCACCAGCGAAGGCTCACGGCGTGATGAGGAGCCCATGACAAGTTGCAGGCCGCCGTGCAGTTCACGGCCGTAGTCGAGAATCACGGATGCCGTCTCGTTGGCGGTACTGGTCAGGGTGCACATGTCGCGCGCGCCCATCACCGACTGGCTTATGCCCTGCGAGAGCAACAGTTGCGGGTTCTGCACGAGCGAACCGTCGGCCCCGGCATAGCTCCACACCACGCGTTGGGGTGAGATGTAGGTGCGGGTCAGTTCGTCGGTCTGCGTTGTGCCTTCGTAGGAGGCATCGAATACGGGTGGCAGGGCGGCTGTCAGGTTCAGCGAGCACAGTGCCGTCGCTGCAATGGCAAGGAGTGTTTTCAGGTTCATGGCAAAGAAGTTTTTAAGATTTATATTTCGGTAGCACAGAGAGTCGGATTCAGGCCCCGCGCACTCCGGAGAGCCGATCTATGTCTATGGGCTCTGGTCTGAAGAGGTCTATATCATCAGCATTATACGTCCCTCGGCCTTGACGAAGGTATCGGGGTATCGCATCACTACGGCATAAACTTGAGCCGGTGACACCGGCTGGCCGTCCTTGCGGATGTGCAGCCGTTTTCTGTTGATGACTTCGGCTATCTGCTCGGTCCGCATTCCTCCGTTCCTTTCGGTGAGGACACAGAGTATGGCTTCCTCGATTTTCATAACGGTCAGTCAATAACCACAGCTGTTCCGGATGCGGTCACCATCATCATCCCATTGTCGGTTCCAAGCATCTCATAATCGATGTCGATACCCACAACGGCATTGGCTCCCATCTGTATGGCACGTTCCTTCAGCTCCCGCAGGGCATTCTCCCGCGCCTTGATGAGTTCCTCCTCGTATGAGCCGGAGCGTCCCCCGATGAAGTTTCGGACACTGGCCGCAAAGTCCTTTATGAAATTGACTCCGGAGACGACCTCTCCGAATACAACGCCCTTGTAGGCAGTGATGGTGTGACCCTCAATGGTCGGTGTCGTGGTAAGCAGCATTGTATCTATCCTTTTATATTATGTGACAATCTTTTACAAAGATAGCAATTATATGGTTGGGGGCAATGCCGTCCTGAAGAATTTGGAATAAAAAGAGACAGCACAAATCCGGAGCAGAATCCGCCACCTTGGCAGGGAGGAGCCCGGCAAACAAAAAAGGGATGTCCCGAAGGACATCCCTTTCCAATATGAGGTTAACTATTGATTACTCAACATAACCGGGGTTCTGGTATGCACGGACTGCATCGGTCGTGAGAGGCTTGCCGTTCTCGTCGGTCAAGGCGTTGGTGAAATCGTAGGTGATAGGCTCCCAAATCATGTAGGGACGGATATAACCACGAGCCTTGCCGTTCTGGTAGAGATTGTCTTTCGAGTTCTCTGCCTTTGCGGGCCAGATGTCAGCTCCGTTCTCGTCTTTCGAGATGACGGATGCCTTCTGGTTGTGCCACAGCAGACGGGTGTATCTCAGACCCGAGAACTGCTGAACGAATGCGTTGACAGTCTCGCCCATGAACTCACGGGCATACTCGTTGGCCATGAAGTTGCTGAAATAGAATGCCTCTGCATCAGTGAAGCCGGCGTTGTTGTTGTAAACGTCGATAGTGCTGCCGTTGTCAGCCGTGATGGACGAAGTGAGGTAGTGAGGATAGTTCTCAGCCTCGAACTCGGCAGTACCGACAGTCCATGCTGCAGTCGTAATCTTCATGGCGTCCTTGGTGGAAGCAGCAACCTCGTAAGGATACTGTTTCTCTGCTGTGGTCAGAGCCGCGCCACCGTCGTAGTAGTCGGCGAACTGGGCAACTGCCATAGGACGAGTCTCACCTGCCTTGTAGCCGGCACGCTCGCGGATGACGTTGATGTCGGTAACGGCACCTGCGTAGTCACCCTTCAGACCCTTGGCCCAAGCTCTCATCAGATAAGCATCGGCAAGACGGAGGACAGTTACGTTACGGCCTGCGGTCTCCGAGTTGATGGCCGTACGGTCGGGGTCGATGTACTTCTTGACATAGGCACGACCCGAAGCGACCAGAGAAGCATCGACGCTACCGGTAGACGGGTTACCGCTCATAACCTGATAGGACTGGGTGCCGGTGTAGTAATGCTTCTCTCCTGCAGCGTCCGTATAGTAGCACCAGAAGGGGCAGACTATGAACGGCATGCTGTGGCAGAGGTCGGCATCGATGGCGTGGTCACGGTCGTTGGCAATGAAGACAACGCTGACATCACCGTTGTTGAGCTTGGCGTTGCTGTTGGTGGTGTAGTTGGCACCGCTGACAACAGCATCAACACGACTTGCAAACGGGCTGCTTGCACCGAAGTAGGTTGCCTTGTTGGTGTTGAACCAATCAACATACTGGTTCTTCTTCGTAGCATCGCTCTTGGTAAACGGGTTGACGTTCTCAAGCCACTTTGCACCGCCGTTGTTCGACAGATACGAGTCATAAGCGATATCGTCGCGGCCCGAAACCTTCTTGGGATAGAGCTCCAGGAAGAAGGTCTTGGCATAACGGGAGTCATTGAACTTGTTGGTGAACACCTGGAAGCCCCAGTCGGTGATTCCGTGGTAGCCCTTGTGCGAACCATACTCCCATGCACGCATGTTGGTTCCGAAGTAGCTGCTGGTGTAACGGCCGTAGTAGTCCTCAGTACGCCATCCCCAAGCACCGTTGTTGTTCTTCTCACCCTGATAGTTGTGCGAAGCTGCCATAGACCAGATGATCTCGCGGCTGTTCTCGTCGGCCGTGCTGCCTTTCACCTTCTGTCCGAAAGTGCTGTAGTCGTCCTCGAGGTCGTAGTCACCCATAGAGATGACTTCGCTTGCCCAGTAGATACAAGCGTCGGCTGCGCTACCTGCAACGGAAGCACCGTTCTTGTCGTTGTAAGAGGTCGGTTTGCCTTTGTAGAGCATACCGAGAGCGTCGAGCTCGCCCTGTTTGAAAGAACCGTCGGCATTACGCAGAGCTGCGTGTTTCTCACCCAATGCGATATCGAGGTAGAAACGGGCCAGCATCATGGCAGCGGCACCCTTGGTCAGATACTCGCTTCTGGTCGAAGTGTTGCCGATGGACGAAGCGGTGGGAAGATGCTTGTAAGCATACTCCATATCGCTGATGAACATCTTGAAGAGCTCCTCGCTGGTGCTGCGGGGTGCATAGTATATGCCCGTATCGGACACGGTTCTGGTCTGGGGAATGTAAACATCACCCATCATGCTCGAAAGGACATAGAGCATCCAGTCCTTGGCGAAGTAAGCGGTAGCCTTCTGCTTTGCGCAGTACTCTGCATCTGCATAGCTGCCACCCAACTGCGAAGCCTTGTTGTCGATGATGTCGATGATGGTCAAAGCATCGTTGTAGCAAGCATAGGCACCCCAGCGCTGGTAGTAGGGATTGGCCTGATAGTGCATCACGAACGCGCCTATCTTCGAGGAACCCGAAGCGGTGTAGCTGGAGGGCGAGTACTCGTTGGCACCTCCGAGGTCGTTGTTGTCCGACCAGAGACCGCACGAATAAGTATCACGCATCCACATGATTCTCAGGTGGTCGTACATACCCGTTACCAAAGCGTTGAGACCGGTCTCCGATTCGTAGTATTGCTGCGTAATGGTAGCAACCATCTCCTCTTTCAGGAAGCCATCCTCAGTACATGAAGAGGCAGAGAAAGCAACGGCTGCAGCAGCGAATATTGTATATAAAAACTTTTTCATATTATCTGTTTCTTTTTTACTTGTTTAACAATTAGAATCCGATTCTCAAACCAAGTACCCAGCTCTGATACATCACAGAGTTGTTGGTAGTACCACCATAGGTGTTGCCCTCCCAACCGCTAAGGTCGTCGTTGTTGATACCGTATTTCTTCAAGTTACTGAACATGAACGGGTTCATGATCTGGGTGTAAACCTGGCCACTGTTGAGTTTCAGCTTGTTCAGGAAGCTCTGCGGGAAATTGTAGGATACAGCGATGTTACGTACAGACACGTTGTTGGACTTGATGTTGTACATGTAGCTGCTGTAGTCGGTCGATTTGGCGAAACTCTTGAGAACGGGGTATTTGGCACCCTGGTTGTCCTCTGTCCAGTAGTCGCTGTAGTCCTTCTTCAAGGAGCTCATGTAACGGCCTGCATTGTTGTACATGTTGCCGAAACGAGCGTAGATGTAGAAGTTGAATGACCAGTTCTTGTAGGTGAACGTGTTGTTCAGACCACCCTGCCATTTCGGGCTGAAGGTACCGAGGATCTTAAGGTCGGAGTTCTCGGCAGTGGTCGAAGAGTTGGCTGCACCGAAACCGTTGTTCAAGTACTCGATGGTCTCGTTTACAGTAGCACCGGCCTGGTCGGTGTAGCTGATAGAAACAGTCTTGGTTCCCCACTTGGCGATGTCATCGGCAGAAGCCTCCGAAGCCAGTACGAGCGGCTGGTCAACGAACAGACCGAGACCGGGATGGAAGTTGTAGCCCGAAATCTTGTTGTAGAGGGCGATCAGACGAGCGTCTTCGTCGCTGGTGCTCAGCAGACGGTCGTATTTCAGCGAACGGAGAGTTCTCAAAGACTCACCAATGTACATGTTGTTGGAGGGGTCATCCTGGTCAGTACCATAGAGAGTCTCGACAACCTGGTCGCGGTTGAGACCCCAGCTGATGGTGGTGGTCCAAGAGAAGTCCTTCTTCTCGATGTTTCTCGTGGTCAAGCTGGCCTCAACACCAGTGTTCCTCGTCTTTGCGATGTTGGACTGTACGGAGTTGTAACCAGTGGTTCCCGACAGGGTCTTGCCCATGAGCAGGTCACGGGTGTCGGCACGGTAAGCCTCAACGCTACCGCTGATGCGGTTGTTCAGGAAACCGAAGTCGATACCGATGTTGTACTGGCCGGTCTTCTCCCAACCGAGCAACTCGTTAGGCATGTCCTCGCTCTTTACTGCGAATGCAACAGCGTCACCGAATACGGTGTTGGCCTGTTTGATAGAACCCTGGGTACCGTAAGCGCTTACAGAAGAGTTACCGGTCTCACCATAACCGAAGCGGAGCTTCAACTGGCTGAAGATGTTCTGGCTCTTCATGAACTCCTCCTGGTCGATACGCCATGCAAGAGATACAGAGGGGAAGAAGTCCCACTTGTGACCCGGAGCCAAAACAGATGCACCATCATAACGTCCCGTGAGGGTGATGAGGTACTTGTCATCGAACGAGTAGTTGATACGAGCCATATAGGAAGCAAGTCTCGTCTTGGTGTAGTCGGTATCGAAATCGGTAGGATAACCGTTCGAAGTACCCGACATCTTGTACCACTTGGCCGAGTCGAACATCATGTTGTAAGCACGCATGTAAACGCTCTCGCGCTCCGACTCCTCAGCCGACTGGAGCAAAGTTGCACCGATGGTGTGTTTGCCGAAGGTCTTGTCGATATAGAGAAGGTTCTCCAAAGTCCACGAAGTGGAGGTTGCAGTCTTGTAGTAAGCCGTCGAAGGCTCTGAATCCTGTACACGGGTTCCGAAGGGGTTCGTAAAGTCCTTGGTATAGTAGCTACCGTTGCGGGCCTGACGATACTGACCACCGAAGTTGGTACGCCATTTCAACCAGGGCAAGAACTGAATCTCGAAGTAAGTCGAGTTCATTGCCGACCAAGTGCGGTACTCGTTGAAACCGTTGTCCTTGTTTACCAGCGGGTTGTGAACGCCGGGAGCGGACTCAGTCCAAACCGAACGGTCGAGCTGGAGAAGTTTGTCGGTCTCCTTGACACCTACAACCATGCCGTTTTCAACAACATAGTCGAGATAGTAAGCGGGCACGTTACGTCCCATGGCCAATGCACGGCCGTAGATATCACGCTCACCGGTGTACTGTGCAGCGGCATTACCGCGGTCAATGTAACCGTAGTTGCGGATAGAATAAGATACGTTGTTCGACATACCCATGGTGAACCAGTTGGCCTTTACCTCACCGTTCATGTTGAAGGTGAAACGTTTGTAGTCCTGGTCAATCTGGATAGGAGAGTCTGCCAAAACGGCTGCAGAAGCATAGATTCTTGCCTTCTCGGTACCGCCCGAGATGGAGATCTGGTGGTTGTTGGTCACGCCCAGACGGGTAACGTCCTTGGTCCAATCGTGATCGTACATCTTGTTGGGGGTATATACGGGGATACCACCGGCAACCTCGGCACCCTTATAGTCGGTACCCGGAACCAGAACGGGGTTGGCGGGATCGATGTAGTAGTTGCCGTCAGCATCGGTCAACGCCTCATACTGATAAGCGGTAGCGATAACGGGGTACATGTAAGGATATGCCAACCAGCCGTTGAAATCGTAGTAAGGATCTGCAGCAGCATAACCGTAGTTGCCAGTTGCATAGTAGTTTGTAGCGTTGTACAGACCACCCTCCTGCTGCTGGTAGTGGCTCAAGGAGAGCAACTCGCCCGAAGTAGCCCAGTCAGCTATGGATTTTGCCCAACCGAGGGTCAGCGAACCGTCGTAGTTAACCGATACGCGGCCGGTCTCACCCTTCTTGGTGGTGATGATGATGACACCGTTGGCACCACGGGAACCGTAGATAGCCGTTGCGGAAGCATCCTTCAAAATATCTATAGACTCGATATCGTTGGGGTTCAGGTCAGTCATCGAACCGGCGCTCAGAGGCATACCGTCGACAACGTACAACGGGTCGTTGGATGCGTTTTTCGAACGGGTACCACGAATACGAACTGTTCCGAGCTCACCCGGACGCATGCTCGACGTGATATCCACACCCGGAACCTTACCCTGCATAGCCTGCAAAGCATCGGTAACGGGACGCTCCTTGATATCCGAAGCACCCACGTGGCTGACAGCACCCGTCAAGTCACTCTTCTTGATGGTACCGTAACCGATGACGATCACATCCTCCATTGCGGTAGCATCCTCTGCCAGCACAACGTCGATCTTGGTCTGGCTGCCTACAGTGACAGTCTGGTCTGCGTAACCCAGCATGGAGAAACGGAGAACTGCCGAAGAGTTCGGAGCCTTGATAGTATAAGAACCGTCGATACCGGTAGCGGTACCGGTCGTAGTTCCGTCTACCATTACAGTTACACCGAGCATAGGCTGGCCGGCGCTATCTTTAACTGTTCCGGTAACAGTAATGCTCTGAGCCATTACGCCACCGGCAAATACCAATGCCACAGCTGCCACAAAGCATTTTCTTAAGTTTAATAAAGATTTCATCATAAATAAAAAATTGGTTTTAAATTTACTTTAGGTTCTTTGGTGAGTTAAAAAGATTTCGATGCAATACTTTTTTAATCCTCACTTGAATATGCTCTCCCGACACATATCCAGGTCCTGATAAAATCAGTAATCGTTGTCTCTCTTTCTTTTTGTTATCTCATTGGCTCGTTTTAGATTATTAATTTGTTACTTATTATTTTTTGTTTCTTTAGGAGTTTCTCTCTCTTTTCTGCGGCCCTCGGCTTTCCAGCCCAGCCATACCATATTATATATATACGTTTCGTTCCTCTCTTCCGCCTCTCTTCCTCTGTCGTCTCTTTGCCTCCCCGCTGCAGCCCTGACATCTCGCCGTTCCGCCCTGCGCTCGGCTCGCGAAACCTGACCCCTACAGACTACTTAAACACCCGCAGAACAGGCATATACCTGTCTTGCGGCATGTACGCTTCGGTTTCTTTTTTTAATTTTTTACAAAACTTTTTGCTCCTCAAAGGAAAATTTCGCCTTGTTTTCTAACAAAGATAAGATTTCTTTCCTTAACTCACAATAGGATTTCTCCTTTTTTTGTATCGGCAACGTTTTATTCTTCGTTTTCCGTAACGGCAAATATAGTCAATTTCTTCTTTGCAGTTTAATTTTTTGTTAATTTTTTTTGACTTCTTAGCAAAATACAGCTGTTCCGCAACATCGCCCATAGGTACAAATTGTCGTATATATTATTAATAATCATGCCACATGATTTCGTTTTCCCATGGGTTTTGCTAATTTTGCAATCACTACAAAAACAACACCCATGAAAGCTTCCTTAAAGCCTCAGATGATGATTTTTGCCGTCTTCGCCACGGCCATAATGCAGTTGAACGCACAAACATCCATCTCCAATGAAACCCTCAAGGGGAGGGCAAGCGCCGAACAATACGGCAAAATGGACCACGCGGAGTGGAAATGCCGCTTCAAGCAGAAGGCCGACTGGCACAAACAGTGGTTCCTGGACGGCGAGCGGGCCCGTGTGAGCAGCGACAAGAGCGGTATCACCTTCCTGGCAGGCCCCACACCCGCATCCGATGCCGACCATTCGGTGCTCTGGACCAAGGAGTCGTTCGACGGTGACATCAAGATTGAGTACGATTTCACCCGACTCGACTCGCTCGACCGTTTCGTGGACATCATCTACATACAGGCCGAAGGCAGCGGCGCAGAGGGATTCGACAAGGACATAAGCCTGTGGAGCGACAAGCGCAAGGTGTCGGCCATGAAACTCTATTTCAACAACATGAACACCCTGCACATAAGCTATGCCGCCTACGAGAACAGCGCCACGGAGGTCAATCCGCACTACATACGCGGCCGGCGCTACATGCCGCAGTGGGGCAGCGGCCTGGAGGGTACGGACCTTGTACCCGAATACCTCAATCCCATGGTGTTCGAGACGGGAGAGACCTATCATTTCACCTTCATCAAGCGCGACAGTGAGCTGATTTTCAAGGTGGAAGCGCCTAACGGGCATGCAGAGTACTTCTATTTTTCGGCCGAGAACTTCCCTGCCGTGAAGAGCGGGCGAGTGGGATTACGCCAAATGAGTGCCCGCAGTGCCAAATACTCCTTCATGAGAATCTACACAACCAAATAGCACACTGCCCCGAGAGTACAGGGCAACCGACCATCGGAAACACTGGTCCCCTCGATGCAGGCAGACATGGCTCGAAGGGCTCAACACAAACAGCAGAAAACCGAACAATCAATAAAAATCAGTTGAAATTTCTATGAAGAGACTCTTAACGATGTTTTTGTGCATCATGGCAGGCATGGGACTGCTGAATGCACAGCCCTACTACGGCGAGAAACTGTCGCGGGGCTTCGTGGGGCACCCCACCGAAAAGGGGTTCTACATGAGCTGGCGCATGCTTCTCACCGACAAGGACAACATGGCTTTCGATGTCTACCGCTCCACCGGAGGCGGCAAAGCCGTAAAGCTCAACGACAAACCCATTGTCACGACATCCGATTTCCTGGACACGGAGGTGGACTACACCGTTGACAACACATGGAGCCTGAGGAGCAGCGGCAAAGTGCTCGCCGAGTGGAGCCGCAAGGCAAACGAGGCACGCACCCCCTACCTCTCCGTACCCCTCAACACTCCCGGAGCCAGAACCGTATTCGGTTCCGACGAAGTCTACACATACAAGGCCAACGATGCGACAGTGGCCGATCTCGACGGGGACGGAGAATACGAGATAGTGCTGAAATGGGAGGTGTCGAACCCCAAGCTGCCGCCCCAGAGCGGATTTGCGGGCAACACACTCATCGATGCCTACAAGATGGACGGCACGCAGATGTGGCGCATTGATCTCGGGCACAACATCCGCTCGGGTCCCCCGACAACACAGTTCCTCGTGTTTGACTATGACGGTGACGGACGTGCCGAGTTGTGCTGCAAGACAGCCGACGGCACCGTGGACGGCATGGGCAATGTAATAGGAGACCCCACCATAGACAACCGCATAACCGACAAGGACGACCCCACTTACGGAAAGGTGATTTTGGGACTGGAGTATGTGACTGTATTCGACGGCGAAACCGGCAAGGCTCTCGATACCAAGGAGTACATTCCCACGCGATATCCGCTCGACAGTTGGGGAGGCTGGGGCGGCAACGGCCTCACCGACAACCTCGGCGAACGCTCCGACCGTTTCAGCGCCGGAGTAGGCCTGTTTGACGGCAAGACCCCCTCTCCGTTCTTCGTGAGGGGTTGGTACGGACGTATCGTCGTGGCGGCATGGACCTTCACCGACGGTGAGCTCAAACCCCTTTGGACATTCGACAGCAGCGAGTCCCGTTGGGCCGGATACTCGGGCAACGGCAACCACAGCGTGACCGTGGGTGACTTCGACGGTGACGGCTTCGATGAGGTGTGTGTGGGAGCGATGACAGTGGACCACGACGGCAACGGCCTGTTCACCACCAAGTTGCGTCACGGCGATGCGCTTCATGCGGGTGATTTCGTTCCCTCGCGTGAGGGTCTGGAGGTGTTCGGAGTACACGAGAACGAGGAGTCTACCGTGCAGTTCGGAACTCCCGGCATGGCTCTTTTCGATGCAAAGACAGGCGAGATTCTCTGGCAGGTAGGCCCGGGAGAGGACTACGGACGCGGTGTGGCGGCAGACATCGACCCCCGATTCGAGGGTGCCGAGTGCTGGGCCACACAGAATGCCGACCAGTCGGAATACGGCGGTTTGAGGAACGCCACTTCGGGCGAGGTCATCTCAAGAAACATTCCTTCGTCCAACAACTTCATCGTCTATTGGGATGCCGACCCTCTCTCGGAAATCCTTAATGCCACAACCGTGAGCAAATGGAACTGGGAGACAGAGACAACCGATGTAATCATGCAGGCCGACGGTGTGGTGGCCAACAACGGTTCCAAATCGAATCCCTGCGTCTCGGCCGATATCTTCGGCGACTGGCGCGAAGAGATAGTCTGGACCACTCCCGACTACAAGGAGCTAAGGATTTACCTTACCGACATTCCCGCCGGGAACCGTATGCCGACCCTCATGAGTGACCGCATGTACCGTCTGGCCATCGCATGGCAGAACGTTGCCTACAACCAGCCGCCGCATGTTAGTTTCGACATGGTGAAGAGATTTGAGGAAATCAAACAGAAACACAACAAATAGTACAAGGAGACGACTATGAGAAAGAGCATATTTTTGACCATACTTTTCATGGCGGCCGCCTCGCTTCTATCGGCACAGACATTCCAGGGCGAGAAGTTGTCGCGGGGCTTTGCAGGCATTGCCGGCAAGGAGGGCATCCATCTGAGCTGGAGGATGTTGCCGGCAGACAAGAGCAACATGCAGTTTGATGTTTACCGCGAGACCAATGGCGGGAAAGCCGTGAAACTCAATGACAAGCCCATAAAGGCGACCTCCGATTTCACCGACTCGACAGCCGACACCAATGCAGACAACCGCTGGTCGCTCCGCTCGGGCGGCAAGGAGCTGGCCTCGTTCACGATAAAGGCAGGCGAGGCGAAGCCTTACCTCTCGATTCCCATCAACAAGCCTGCCGCACGCGAGATTTTCCGCGTTTCGGCAAGGTCGTTCGGCACGAGCGACAGCTTCAATCCGGGAGATATGGGCGACTCGTACACATATTCGGCCAACGATGCCTCTGTAGCAGACCTTGACGGTGACGGCGAGCTGGAGATTATCCTCAAGTGGATACCCTCCAATGCAACCACTCCGGAACAGACAGGCGTTACGGGCAACACTCTGCTGGATGCCTACAAACTGGACGGCACGCAACTATGGCGTATCGACCTCGGTCACAATGTCCGCTCCACCTATGCCGGCACCCAGTTTGTGGTATATGACCTCGATGGAGACGGCAAGGCCGAGCTCATCTGCAAGACAGGTGACGGCACAGTGGACGGCACCGGAGCCGTATTGGGCAACCCGAGAGCCGACTGGCGCTCGATGGACGAAGCTTCGTCCACATACGGCCGCACGGTAGTG
This sequence comes from Tidjanibacter sp., assembly GCA_963640325.1. GTDB lineage: Bacteria > Bacteroidota > Bacteroidia > Bacteroidales > Rikenellaceae > Tidjanibacter. The sequence goes on along the minus strand of CAVHXY010000002.1, from coordinate 156,513 downwards.
GGACTGGAGTTCCTGACCGTATTCGACGGCATGAGCGGCAAGGCCATAGACACGAAGAGATATATTCCCATCCGCTTCCCGCTTGACAGCTGGGGCGGTATCGGAGGCAACGATGACACGGGCATACGTTCGGAGAAATACACTGCAGGAGTTGCCTGTTTCGACGGCAAGACCCCTTCGGCATTCTTCGTGCGCGGTGCCGACGGACGGACGGTAGTGGCCGCTTGGAAACTACAGGACAGTGCTTTGGTAAACACCTGGACATTCGACAGTTCCGATGACAGGTGGAAGGGATATTCGGGCAACGGCAATCCCAATGTCACGGTAGGTGATTTCGACGGTGACGGCTGCGACGAGGTGTGCGTGGGGGCAATGATTGTGGATCATGACGGCAACGGACTGCTGACCACCAAGCTGCGTGGCGGAATTGCCCTGCATGCAGGTGACCTGATTCCCTCGCACAATGGTCTGGAGGTGTTCGGCACTCATGACAACAGTGGCGAAATAGGTGCTTTCCTTGAAAATCCTGCCATGGCCGTATATGACGGAGCAACGGGTGAAATAATATGGAGCAAAGGTCCGGCTGAGATTGTGGGACGTGGCGTGGCCGCCGACATCGACCCTCGTTTCGAGGGAGCGGAGATGTGGGTCGGCGCTGTGGATCCGGCCGCCACGCGCGGACGCGGCATGGGGCCCATGCCTACCATGCCGGCACAACAGCCGCAAGGTGGCGCACCGGGAGCCCAACCCGCTCCCCAGGCGCCAGGTACTCCGGGACAGCCCCAACAGGGACAGCCCCAGCCGGGTACCGGACAGCAGGGCCAACCACAGGGTATGCCTCAGTTCATGATGCGCATGATGGAGGCGGCCAAACTGCCTGAATATAACGGTGCATTGAAGGGACTCTATAACGGCACGACGGGTGAACTCATCTCCTCGAAGGCTCCTTCGTCATGCAATTTCATTCTCTATTGGGATGCCGATGCACAGTCGGAACTTCTGAACGGCACCGAGATAAGCAAATGGAACTGGGAGACGGAGAACACCGACACTCTGCTCAAGGCCGACGGTGTGAAATCCACGAACGGCACGAAGGAGACCCCGTGTCTCTCTGGCGACATACTGGGAGACTGGCGAGAAGAGGTCGTTTGGGTGGATGAGAACGAGGAGAACCTGCGCATCTACATGACCGACATACCGGCCGCAAACCGCATGCCGACCCTCTTGAACGACCGCATGTACCGTTTGTCTCTGGTTTGGCAGAATGTGGGCTACAACCAGCCTCCGCACGTAAGTTTCGATATGGCCGAACGGTTCAAGGAGTTGAAGTAACTGTTGCCTCTGAAATTGTTTCGAGGGCAACTTCGGTCCCCTTGGACTGAATAGCGACAAGAAGAGTCGGGGCATTTGTCTAAAGATTGACAAATGCCCCGACTCTTTTTCTCCATTGCCCGACATCTTCCTCCCTTATAGTCTGCCCGCCAATGGACAAGGCTGTGACACAGCAATATTGGCTTTGACTCTTTTCTTTCTTGGCTGCAAGCTAAAAAAACAAAAAGCCCGCCGAAAAACAGCAGGCTTTTTATCGTTACACACACAGGGGATTATTCCATTCCGCCCACGATAGAGTTGTAGTCCTCCTTTGAGCCGACCAGAATGTTCTCCCAGTCGCGGACTCCCGTTCCGGCAGGAATCAAGTGACCGCAGATGACATTCTCCTTCAGATTCTCCAGCGGATCGACCTTCGCATAGATGGCGGCCTCGTTGAGCACCTTGGTGGTCTCCTGGAACGAAGCGGCCGACATGAAGCTGTTGGTCTGCAATGCCGCACGGGTAATACCCTGAAGTATCTGGCTCGATGTTGCGGGAATGATGTCGCGCACCTCTACAAGTTTCATATCCTTGCGTTTGAGTACCGAATTCTCGTCTCTCAACTTGCGCACCGAGATAATCTGACCGGGCTGCACATTCTGCGAATCGCCGGCATCGGTAACGACCACCTTGTCATACAGGCTGTCGTTGACCTCCATGAATTCCCACTTGTCCACAATCTGCTCCTCCAGGAATTTGGTATCGCCCGGATCCTTTATCTGCACCTTGTTCATCATCTGGCGCACGATAACCTCAAAGTGTTTGTCGTTGATCTTCACACCCTGGCCACGATAGACCTCCTGAATCTCGTTCACGATGTACTCCTGGACCTTGGTGGGACCCTGGATTGCCAGGATGTCGCTCGGCGTGATGGCTCCGTCCGAAAGGGGCATGCCGGCCTTCACGTAGTCGTTCTCCTGAACCAGGATCTGACGGGTCAGAGGCACGAGATATCTCTTCACGTCACCGTCGCGCGAGGTGACGACAATCTCACGGTTACCGCGTTTGATCTTGCCGAAGGTAATCTCGCCGTCGATTTCGGTAACGATTGCAGGATTCGACGGATTGCGGGCCTCGAACAGCTCCGTAACTCGCGGAAGACCTCCCGTAATATCGCCTGCCTTTCCGAATGAACGGGGCATCTTGATGAGGGTATCGCCGGCTTTGATTCGGCTGTTCTCCTTCACTATGATATGGGCGCCAACAGGCAGGTTGTACTGCTTCTGCTCCACGCCGTCCTTGTCCAGAATCTTGATGACAGGGTTCTTGGTCTTGTCTCGGCTCTCGATGATGACCTTCTCACGAAGACCGGTCTGCTCATCGTACTCCTCCCGGAAGGTTGTACCCTCGATGATATTGTCGAATGCGACCTTTCCGTCGAACTCCGATATGATAACTGCGTTGAAAGGATCCCACTCGCAGATCAGATCTCCCTTCTTGACCTCCTCGTTGTCGAGTTTGTAAAGAACCGAACCGTACTGCAGGTTGGCCGTATAGAGAATGATACCCGTATCCTTGTTCACGATGCGCAACTCGGCCAGACGGCTGGTAACGACCATGTGCTCGTTGCCGTCCTTGTCCTTGGTCTTGATCACACGCAAGTCATCGATCTCCAGAATACCGTCATATTTGGCGACTATGCTGTTGTCGATTGTCGAGCTGCCTGCAACACCACCGACGTGGAACGTACGCAGGGTAAGCTGCGTACCGGGCTCGCCGATACTCTGTGCGGCAATGACACCGACCACCTCGCCCTTCTGAACCATGCGGCTCGTGGCAAGATTTCGGCCGTAGCACTTTGCGCAGACTCCGTGGCGCGCCTCGCAGGTAAGCACCGAACGGATCTCCACCTCCTCAAGCGGCGACTTCTCTATCGCCTCGGCAGCTGACTCTACAATCTCCTCGCCGGCGCGGACAATGAGCTCGCCCGTCTCGGGATGGTAGATATCGTTGAGAGCTGTACGGCCCAGGATCCTGTCGTAGAGCGACTGGATGACTGCATCGTTGCGTTTCAGGGCCGTAGCCGTCAGACCACGCAAAGTACCACAATCCTCCTCGGTGATGATAATGTCGTTGGCGACATCCACCAGTCGGCGGGTCAGGTAACCTGCATCGGCCGTCTTAAGTGCGGTATCGGCCAGACCTTTACGCGCACCGTGCGTGGAGATGAAGTACTCCAGCACCGAAAGACCCTCCTTGAAGTTCGACAGAATCGGGTTCTCGATAATCTGACCTCCTTCTGCCCCGGACTTCTGGGGTTTCGCCATAAGGCCTCGCATACCCGACAGCTGACGTATCTGCTCCTTCGAACCACGGGCTCCCGAATCCAACATCATGAATACGGGGTTGAAGCCGTCCATATCGTTCTTGAGCTGGTCGTAAAGAGTGGCCGTCAACTTGTTGTTGATGTTGGTCCACACATCGATAACCCTGTTGTAACGCTCGTTGTTGGTGATAAGACCCATGTTGTACTCCTCGTAGATCTCGTCCACCTGCTGGTATCCGCTGTTCACCAGTTCGGCTTTCTCCTTGGGAATCAGCACGGCATCGAGGTTGAATGACAGACCTCCCTTGAAGGCCATCTGGTATCCGAGATTCTTGATATCATCAAGGAATGCGGCTGCCTTGTCGGCTCCCGACTTCTTCATGATAACGCCGATGATATCCCTCAACGAGTTCTTCTTCAGGATGGTGTTGATATAGCCCACCTCCTTGGGAACCAGCTGGTTGAATATGATTCGCCCGACCGTGGTCTCCTGAATGAACTCCTTCTTGGGATTGCCGGCCTCGTCTACCGTATCAACCATCACACCCACTTTGGCATGCAGGTCGACCATGCCCTCGTTGTAGGCGATAATCGCCTCCTCGGGGCCATAGAACTTGTATCCCTCGCCCTTGGCTCCCGGACGAGGCTTGGTGATGTAGTACAGACCGAGGACCATATCCTGCGACGGCACGGTGATAGGCGCACCGTTGGCAGGATTGAGAATGTTGTGCGAACCCAGCATGAGCAGCTGTGCCTCCAGAATGGCCGCATTGCCCAACGGCAAGTGCACTGCCATCTGGTCACCATCGAAGTCGGCATTGAATGCCGTACATGCCAACGGGTGCAGCTGCATTGCCTTGCCCTCTATAAGTTTGGGCTGGAATGCCTGGATACCCAGACGGTGCAGCGTCGGGGCTCGGTTCATCAATACGGGGTGTCCCTTGATGACGTTCTCAAGGATGTCCCAAATTACGGGGTCCTTCCTGTCTATTATCTTCTTGGCCGACTTTACGGTCTTTACAATTCCTCGCTCGATGAGCTTACGGATAATGAACGGCTTGTACAGCTCGGCCGCCATATCCTTGGGAATACCCATCTCGTGCATCTTCAGCTCGGGACCTACAACGATGACCGAACGGGCCGAATAGTCCACACGTTTACCGAGCAGGTTCTGACGGAAGCGTCCCTGTTTACCTTTCAAGCTGTCACTCAACGACTTCAGCGGACGGTTGCTCTCGCTCTTGACCGCATTGTTCTTGCGCGAGTTGTCGAACAGCGAATCCACGGCCTCCTGGAGCATACGCTTCTCGTTGCGGAGAATCACCTCGGGGGCCTTGATCTCAATAAGTCTCTTGAGTCTGTTGTTTCGTATAATCACACGGCGATAGAGGTCGTTCAAATCCGATGTAGCGAAACGGCCGCCGTCCAGCGGAACCAAAGGCCTCAACTCGGGCGGGATGACAGGAATCACCTTCAGCACCATCCACTCGGGTTTGTTCACCTCCCTCGACTCACGGAATGCCTCTATGATATTCAGACGTTTCAGAGCCTCGCTCTTGCGCTGCTGCGAAGTCTCCGTGCCGGCCTTGTGGCGCAACTGGTACGACAGCGAATCGAGGTCCACCTTCTGCAGAAGGGTGTAGATTGCCTCGGCACCCATCTGGGCGATGAACTTATTGGGGTCGCTGTCATCGAGCTGCTGGTTGCCCTTGGGCAGAGCGGCCAGAATGTCGAGATACTCCTTCTCGGTGAGCAGATCGAGGTCTGCCACACCTGAAGCGCTTGCGGCACCTGCCTGTATCACTATGAAGCGCTCGTAATATATAACTGCATCCAGCTTCTTGGTCTGGATTCCGAGCATCGCGCCTATCTTCGAAGGCAACGAACGGAAGAACCAGATATGAACCACAGGAACTACCAACGATATGTGTCCCATACGCTCGCGACGCACCTTCTTCTCGGTCACCTCCACACCACATCGGTCGCAGACGATTCCCTTGTAACGGATACGTTTGTACTTTCCGCAGTGGCACTCATAGTCTTTCACGGGACCGAATATCCTTTCGCAGAACAGACCGTCTCTCTCGGGTTTATATGTACGATAGTTTATCGTTTCGGGTCTGAGGACTTCACCGCTCGAATTCTCCAGTATCTCCTCCGGAGAGGCGAGACCGATTGAAATCTTGCTGAAATTGCAACTTGTTTTGTTGTCCTTTTTATTAACTGGCATATTATCAACCTGTTTTAATAAATTCTCTAATTAATTTCCAAGTCTCCGAACTACGAAAGTTTAACACTTATGGCAAGACCGCGCAATTCGTGAAGCAGTACGTTGAGCGATTCGGGAATGCCTGCAGGCGGCAGGTTGTCTCCCTTGACGATAGCCTCGTATGCCTTGGCACGACCAGTCACATCGTCGCTCTTGATGGTGAGAATCTCCTGAAGGATGTTGGCCGCACCGAAGCCCTCGAGAGCCCAAACCTCCATCTCTCCGAAACGCTGGCCTCCGAACTGTGCCTTACCGCCCAAGGGCTGCTGCGTGATGAGCGAGTATGGACCGATGGAGCGTGCGTGCATCTTGTCGTCGATCATGTGACCCAGTTTCAGCATGTAGATCACACCCACCGTTGCGGGCTGGTCGAAAAGTTCACCCGTACCGCCGTCGTGCAGATAGCACGTACCGTTTCTGGGCAGACCCGCCTTGGCGATGTACTCGTTGATCTCCTCAAGCGAAGCACCGTCGAAGATGGGAGTCGCAAACTTAAGACCGAGTTCCTTGCCGGCCCAACCCAGAATGGTCTCGTAGATCTGTCCGAGGTTCATTCGCGAAGGCACACCCAGAGGGTTCAACACAATATCTACCGTGGTTCCGTCCTCCAGGAACGGCATGTCCTCGTCGCGTACGACCTTGGCCACGATACCCTTGTTTCCGTGTCGTCCGGCCATCTTGTCACCCACCTTGAGCTTACGCTTCTTGGCAATGTAGACCTTGGCGAGCTGGATGACGCCACTGGGCAGTTCGTCGCCGTTGGTGATGTTGTACTTTTCGCGTTTCACCTTGGCGTCGGCCTCCTTGTACTTGATAATATAGTTGTTAATCGCTATTCCAATAAGATTGTCTATCCTCTGGTCGCCAACCCACTTGTCGGCATTGAGGTTCTGGTAGTCAATCTCCTCGAGCATCTTCTTGCTGAATCTCGTTCCCTTGGGATAGAGCTCCACACCGAAGTAGTCCTTGATACCCTGACAGGTCTTGTCCTTCAGCAAGGTCCAGAGCTTGTCGACCAAAATGGCCTTCAGAGCTGCCGTTTCCGAAGCGAATACTGCATCCACCTCGTCGAGCTTGCGCTTCTCCTCCTGCTTGCCACGCTTGTTTTCCTTGACATTGCGGCTGAACAGACGACGGTCGATAACAGTTCCGTATAACGACGGCTGCGCCTTGAGAGATGCATCCTTCACATCGCCCGCCTTGTCTCCGAATATGGCACGGAGAAGTTTCTCTTCGGGCGAGGGATCGCTCTCTCCCTTGGGCGTAATCTTTCCGATAAGGATGTCGCCAGGACGGACATTCGCCCCCACGCGGATGATACCCCTCTCGTCAAGGTCTTTCGTTGCGTCCTCGCTCACGTTGGGAATATCCGACGTAAGTTCCTCCACACCGCGCTTGGTCTCGCGGACCTCCATGATATACTCGTCGACATGCACCGAAGTGAACATATCATCCCTTACCAGACGCTCCGAGATAACGATTGCATCCTCGAAGTTGTATCCCTTCCAGGGCATGAACGCCACTTTCAGGTTGCGGCCCAAAGCCAGCTCGCCGTGATCGGTCGAATAACCCTCCGTGAGGATCTGGCCCTTGGTCACCTTGTCGCCTATCTTCACGATGGGGCGCAGGGTGATTGACATGTTCTGGTTGGTCTTGCGGTAACGCGGCAACATGTATGTAGTGATTTCGGGGTCGAAACTTACCAGTTTCTCGTCCTCGGTGCGCACATACTTCACCTGTATCTGCTGTGCATCGGCAAATACCACCTCTCCTTCGCCCTCGGCCACTACCTGAATACGGCTGTAGGCTATCATCTCCTTCTCCAGACCGGTTCCCACGATGGGGGCCTGCGGGTTGATAAGGGGCACTGCCTGACGCATCATGTTCGAACCCATCAGGGCACGGTTTGCATCATCGTGTTCCAGGAACGGAATCAAACTTGCAGCGATGGAGGCAATCTGGTTGGGGGCCACATCGATATAGTCGACCTGCTCGGCCGTAACGGTCGGGAAATCGGCCTCCGAACGTGCCTTGATACGGTCGGGCTCCAGGAACTCGCCGTTGTCTTTCAGACCGGCTGTAGCCTGTGCGAAGATCTTGCCTTCCTCCTCCTCGGCACTCAAATATACTATGTCCTTGTCGTTGAAATCGACCACTCCGTTCTTTACCATGCGATAGGGAGTGTTGATGAATCCCATGTCGCTTATCTTGGCGAAGGTACACAACGACGAAATAAGTCCGATGTTAGGACCCTCAGGGGTCTCGATGGGGCACAGGCGGCCGTAGTGCGTATAGTGCACGTCTCGGACCTCGAAGCCTGCCCTGTCTCGCGAAATACCGCCGGGACCGAGAGCCGACAGACGGCGCTTGTGCGTCATCTCGGCCAACGGGTTGGTCTGGTCCATGAACTGCGACAGCTGGTTGGTGCCGAAGAACGAGTTGATGACACTCGAAAGGGTCTTGGCATTGATCAGGTCGATGGGGGTAAACACTTCGTTGTCCCTCACGTTCATGCGCTCCCTGATAGTTCTCGCCATTCTCACGAAGCCGACCGAGAACTGGTTAGACAGCTGCTCGCCGACCGTTCTCACGCGACGGTTGCTCAAGTGGTCGATATCGTCCACATCTGCCTGCGAGTTGATCAGCGACACCAGATACTTGATGATGGCAATCATATCCTCCTTGGTGAGGATTCTTATCTTGGGATCGATGTTCAGCTCCAGCTTCTTGTTGATGCGGAAACGGCCCACATCGCCAAGGTCATATCTCTTGTCGGAGAAGAAGAGTTTGTCGATGACGTCGCGTGCGGTAGCCTCATCGGGTGGCTCCGAATTGCGCAACTGGCGATAGATGTAAACCACGGCCTCCTTCTCGGAGTTGCACGGGTCTTTCTGCAGGGTGTTGTATACTATCGAGAAATCGGTGCCGCTCGCATTCTCCTTGTGCAGCAGAATGGATTTGGCTCCGCACTCTATCAGTTTGTCTATATGCTCCTCCTCAAGAACCGTCTCGCGGTCGAGAATAACGTCGTTACGCTCGATGGATACCACCTCGCCTGTATCCTCATCGACGAAGTCCTCCACCCAGGTGCTCAGTATTCTGGCGGCCAACTTGCGGCCCAGATTTTTCTTGAGGTTCGCCTTGGTAACCTTCACCTCGTCGGCCAGGTCGAAAATCTCCAGGATCTCCTGGTCGGTCTCGAAACCTATGGCGCGCAACAGCGTGGTTACGGGCAGTTTCTTCTTACGGTCGATGTAGGCATACATCACATTGTTGATATCGGTGGCGAACTCAATCCACGAGCCCTTGAAGGGGATGATTCGTGCCGAATAGAGTTTCGTTCCGTTGGTGTGGATGCTCTGGCCGAAGAACACGCCCGGAGAACGGTGCAGCTGCGATACGATTACGCGCTCCGCTCCGTTGATGACAAACGTTCCGCGCGGTGTCATATAGGGAATGGTTCCGAAATATACATCCTGCACGACCGTATCGAAATCCTCATGCTCCGAGTCGGTGCAATATAACTTGAGTTTTGCCTTCAAAGGAACACTGTACGTAAGACCCATGTCCAAGCACTCGTCTATCGAGTATCTGGGCGGATCGATGTAGTAGTCAATGAATTCCAGTACAAAATTGTTCCTTGTGTCTGTAATGGGGAAATTCTCCATGAACACCTTGTAGAGACCTTCGTTCTTGCGGTTCTCGGCCGTTGTGTCCAACTGGAAAAAGTCTTGGAATGATTTGAGTTGAACCTCCAGAAAGTCGGGATACTCCATCTTGTGCTTTACGGAGGAAAAACTGATTCTCTTGTTTGCTTCTACGGACATTGTTTACAAAGTTAAAATTGAAGTGGGTGAATGTCTCATTTTGCCTTCAGGGCAAAATGTAAGCTCACATTTTTAAGGGCTGTGCCCTAAATTGGTTCGTCCGGGATGTTTTTAGACACTTTATGCGGCCGGTGGCCGCAAGTCTCCTCTCATCCCAAATGTCTCGTATACCTTGCTCCAAAGGAGACACTTCGCACACCTTTGCGCTCCGTGAATGTGGTCGCAATTGCAGCGCCACACCTCCAGTGCCATTGCATCGGTTGTCTCTTTACGGTCTTCCCTCCGACTCCAGCATACCTTTCGGGCTGTTCATTTTTCTGTTCTGGGCAACCATCAACTACCGAACCGGTTCTTTGCACGTTCTGTTTTCAAGCCAACGCCTGCGTACTTTGGCAATCTCTTCGGCCATCCATTTTTCTGTACGGCAAGCTTTGACGCTCGACAAAAACTGTTTTTGCTTCTCTCCGATTGACGGTGGGTTTCGTTGCGACGGTTATCCTACAAACTCCAGCAATCCGAACGGGCTGTTCATTTTTCTGTCCCGGGAACACTTCCGTTTCGGCCTTTCCCCCTCAAGCCGTTTTCAAGCCGTTTTCATAAGATCTGGTTCCAAATTCTCTTTCGGGACCATGCAACTTCCGTTGCTCTCCGCCCCTTCTGCCCGACACGTTGCCTTTCTGTATTGGCCCGCTGCCGGTCTTGGGTCCACATCTGCTCCCACGGCTCTTCGATGCTTTTGACCTACCGCCCTGTTTCGGCCCAAGAATGCGATTATACATTCGTTCACAACTCTTCGCACCCTTCCGACCTTGTAATTGCAGCGTTGCTTCCGGCACATTCCCACTCGGGTTGTCCCTTGACGCTCCGCATGTTTTCGCGGCGGTCGTTATCCCTCGAATTAATACGAGAAAAGGTATAGAGCCTTATGAAAGGCTCTACACCCGATATTTACCGAAAATTGAAGTATATTTTTACTTAACCTCAACTTCTGCTCCAGCCTCCTCAAGCGCAGCTTTAAGTGCCTCTGCCTCCTCTTTCGATACACCCTCTTTGATTGCCTTGGGTGCAGCGTCAACGAGATCCTTAGCCTCTTTCAGACCAAGACCGGTAGCCTCTTTCACTGCCTTTACTACAGGAATCTTGCTCGCACCTGCGTTAACGAGAACTACATCGAAAGATGTCTTCTCTGCTGCTGCTGCCTCACCGGCTGCTGCTGCGGGAGCTGCAACTGCGACTGCGGCTGCTGCGGGCTCGATGCCGTATTCGTCTTTCAGAACTGCTGCCAGTTCGTTTACTTCCTTAACTGTCAAGTTTACCAACTCCTCAGCTAATGCTTTAATATCTGCCATTGTTTTATAACTTTTTAAATAAATATTGTTAATTTGATTTTTCTTCGAGGGCCTTTACGATACCCGCGATTTTCTGTCCGCCATTGCTTTGCAATGCCGAGATTACGTTCTTCATCGGGGACTGGAGCAAGTTGATGATGTCGCCGATAAGTTCCTCACGGCTCTTGATGTTCACGAGAGTCTCGAGATTCTGGTCACCAACATATACGCACTCCTCCACATATGCTGCCTTCAGGATGGGCTTGTCGCTCGTCTTGCGGAAATCTTTGATGACTACCGCAGGAACCTTGCCCGTCTCGGCGAACATTACGGAAGAACTGCCTTTCAATACGTTGACCAACTCGGCATCGGCCTTATTGACCTTCTCCAAAGCCTTAACGAAGAGTGTATTCTTAACCAAGACCAATTTAACGTTATTCTCAAAACATTTACGTCTGAGGTCAGCGGTCTGTTCTGCGTTAAGATTAGCGATATCAGTAACGTAGAATACGGGATACTGATTGAGTTTCTCGGCCAGATTATCTATTACCTGTGATTTTTCTTCCCTGTTCATAATTCCAATTAATTACTTAACGTCTATAGATTTGGGGTCTATCTGTAAACCGAGGCTCATTGTCGTTGAGAGATATATGCTCAAAATATAAGCACCCTTGGCGGCAGACGGCTTGAGTCTGATGATTGTGTTCAGGAACTCTTTTGCGTTGTCTACAATGTCTGCTGCCGAGAAAGAAACCTTGCCCACCGAAGTGTGGATAATTCCGTACTTGTCGACCTTGAAGTCAATCTTTCCGGCCTTCACCTCCTTGATGGCCTTGCCTATTTCCATGGTCACCGTACCGGTCTTGGGGTTAGGCATCAAGCCCCTCGGACCAAGGATACGGCCCAAAGCACCGATTTTACCCATAACGTTGGGAGTACAGATAATCACATCAACGTCTGTCCAGCCGCTCTTGATCTTATCTACATACTCATCCAGGCCCACGAAATCGGCACCGGCCTCTTTTGCCTCGTTCTCCTTGTCGGGAGTACACAAAGCCAAAACCCTGACCTCTTTGCCAGTTCCGTGAGGAAGCGTTACAACGCCCCTTACCATCTGATTTGCCTTACGCGGGTCAACGCCCAGACGGACGTCGATGTCAACAGATGCATCGAATTTCGTAAACGTAATCTCCTTCAGCACCTGGGCTGCCTCCTCGAGCTTGTAGCTCTTGTGGGGCTCGACCTTTGCAAGCATTGCTTTTTGATTCTTTGTCTTTGCCATTTTACCTTGTTAGATTACTTTGCAGGAAATTCTCCGACTACGTTGATACCCATGCTGCGAGCCGTACCGGCTACCATTCGCATGGCAGACTCAACAGTAAAACAGTTCATATCGCTCATCTTTTCCTTGGCGATACCCTCTATCTGCTCCCACGTCACCTGACCGACCTTCTTGCGGTTGGGCTCTGCGGAACCACTCGACAGTTTTGCTGCTTCTTTGAGCTGCACGGCTACGGGCGGCTGTTTAACGACGAAATCGAACGATTTATCGCTATAAACGGTGATTATTACCGGCAAAACCTTTCCGGCCTTGTCCTGTGTTCTCGCATTGAACTGCTTGCAGAAGTCCATGATGTTGACTCCCTTAGAACCCAGTGCGGGACCAACGGGGGGCGAAGGATTGGCGGCACCACCTTTAATCTGCAATTTAATAAATGCAGCAACCTCTTTTGCCATAGTTTTCCTTTGGTTAATTATTCTTTTTCAACTTGCATAAAGCTCAACTCCATAGGAGTCTTGCGTCCGAATATTCTCACGGAAACCGTAAGTTTCTTCCTCTCTTCGTCGACAGCCTCAATCGTGCCCGAAAAGCTTGAGAAGGGCCCATCGGTCACTTTCACTGTTTCGCCTACGAAGAATGGAATCTCGTTTTCCTCATCTCCCTGACTCATTTCGTCAACCCTGCCGAGGATACGGCTGACCTCTTGTGGACGGAGGGGTATTGCCATCAATTTCTTGCTCTCTTCGACCGAGTCGCCTAGGAAGCCGAGTACATTGGGGATGTTGCGGAGAAGATACGGAATTTCTCCTACCATGGCCGCTTCAACCAATACATAGCCGGGGAAAGATACTTTTTCCTTGCTTATCTTCTTGCCGTTGCGGATCGTATAGACCTTCTCGGTGGGGATAAGCACCTGTGAAACAAGATGCTCGAGGTGGGAGCGATGAACCTCCGCCTCGATATACTCTTTCACCTTTTTCTCTTTTCCTCCTATGGCACGCAATGCATACCACTGTTTCAGTTCCTGTTCACTCATAATTCACCACAACTTGAATGTTAATGATAGAAATAAAAGGTACTAAACCAAAACTCTGTACACCAGTTTCATGATACTTTCGAATGCCCAGTCCATCGCCAAAACGACCAAGGCGATTATCAAGGAAGCTACCATCACGGTAATTGCTAAACTCCTCAACTCGCTCACCGATGTCCAAGACACTTTCTTTACCAGCTCAGTGTAGGATTCTTTTATGTAATTTACAATTCTCATCTTTTCTCTTTATTTCTCGTTGCACGAAAGGAGAGATTCGAACTCCCATCAATGGTTTTGGAGACCACTATTCTACCCTTGAACTACTTTCGTATATTCGGGTTGCCCCGAAAGGCAACCCGAGGATTTATTGCAAATTACGCAATGATGTCGATAATCTGACCCGAACCTACGGTACGGCCACCCTCTCGGATAGCGAAACGCAGACCCTTGTTCAATGCTACCGGGTAGATGAGCTCTACGTCGATGGTAACGTGGTCACCAGGCATTACCATATCGATTCCGTCGGGAAGCTTAACCTCTCCGGTGATATCCATGGTACGGATGTAGAACTGGGGACGATAGTGGTTGTGGAACGGAGTGTGACGGCCACCCTCCTCTTTCTTCAGGATATAAACCTCACCTTTGAACTTGGTGTGCGGGGTAATCGATTTGGGTTTTGCAACAACCATACCACGCTTTACATCCTTCTTGTCGATACCGCGCATCAGCAGACCAACGTTATCACCTGCCTCGCCCTCATCGAGCAGCTTGCGGAACATCTCGACACCGGTACATACCGAGTTGAGCACCTTCTCCTCAAGACCGACGATCTCAACGGGATCTCCAACGTGGATGACACCAGTCTCGATACGGCCAGTCAATACGGTACCACGACCGGTAATCGAGAAGATATCCTCAACAGGCATCAGGAAGGGTTTCTCATTCTCACGGGGAGGAATGGGAATATACTCGTCAACGGTATCCATGAGCTCCATGATCTTTGCCTCCCATTTCGGGTCACCGTTCAATGCGCCGAGAGCCGAACCGCGGATAACGGGTGCGTTCTCACCATCGTACTCATAGAACGAAAGAAGGTCACGGATCTCCATCTCAACGAGGTCAAGCATCTCCTCGTCGTCCACCATATCGCATTTGTTCATGAAAACGACAACCTTGGGGACGTTCACCTGGCGGGCCAACAGAATGTGCTCGCGGGTCTGAGGCATAGGACCGTCCGTTGCGGCAACAACCAGAATTGCACCATCCATCTGGGCAGCACCGGTAACCATGTTCTTTACATAGTCGGCGTGTCCCGGGCAGTCTACGTGAGCATAGTGACGTTTTGCAGTCTGATACTCAATGTGGGCGGTGTTGATGGTGATACCACGCTCTTTCTCCTCAGGAGCGTTATCGATTGAATCGAAGCTGCGAACCTCCGAAAGTCCCTGCTTTGCAAGCACCTGGGTAATAGCTGCAGTCAAAGTGGTTTTGCCGTGGTCGATGTGACCGATGGTACCGATGTTTACGTGCGGTTTTGACCTGTCAAATTTCTCTTTTGCCATAATTCAATGTTTTTATAAAGTTTTCTTAACTAAAAAATATTTGCCTATCTGTCCCGTTCGCAAAAAAGCGGGTGACACGAAACCTCTCTTTCTCCGACAGACACCCGCCGGAACGGCTTCACATCACGCATCACTCTGTTTGAGCGGAAGACGAGGTTCAAACTCGCGACCCTTAGCTTGGAAGGCTAATGCTCTATCAACTGAGCTACTTCCGCAAATAGCCGGCATCCGTCATCTGCGGAGCCCGCTTCGGCCAAAACCGGCAACTGCCGGTTTTAACCCACAAAACACCAACCCGCTACTGCAGGTTGGCTGTTTTGAAATATTGGTGGGAGAAGATGGATTCGAACCACCGAAGGCGTTGCCAACAGATTTACAGTCTGCCCCATTTGGCCACTCTGGAATTCTCCCAAACTATGTTTTACCCTTACACCGGCACCTGCCAGTCTCTACCGCATTCCGTGCCTTTTGCCTTGTGAGCGGTAGCGGGTTCTCTATCGAGCCGATGGAGGGATTCGAACCCACGACCAGCTGATTACAAATCAGCTGCTCTGGCCAACTGAGCTACATCGGCAAAATGACTCTTGCGGGATGCAAAGGTAAAAAATATTTTTCATTCCGCAAGTTTCTCGCGGAAAAAATATTTCAAATCTAACATGTCCAAGAACTTTCGGCTCTTTCGGTTACGTTTCCCGAAAGAATCGGGGGCAAAAGTACAACAGTTTTTCGGAATAAAAAATAATCCACTCCTTTTTTTTGCGATAATATTTGATTTTAAATGCCCTACACCGCTCTCTTGCCCAACAAATCATATTGACTGTATTCTTCCGAAAAGAGAAGATGCGTTCTCTCGGCAACCGCACCGCCGGCCATAAAAAAACAGACCGTCCTGCTGACGGAAATATTGTTTTATCCGCCGGCAATGTCTATCTTTGAAAGATTTTATTTGCAACTGTAGGTCCTACAGCACCACTGCTGCGGCCCTGCGCAACCACAACACCAACACCAAAACTCAAAACAGCACTACAATGAAAAGACTTTTGACTTATTCGATTTCTATCCTCGCCGCCGTTGCGTTTGCGGCCATCGCCCCCTGCAAGGCACAGGACAACAGCACAAAAAAGACAATACTGACCATAGGCGACTCAAACGGCTCGTTCAAATGGAGCTGGCCGGTACAGTTGCAGAACCTGCTGCCCGAGATGGAGGTCATCAACAACAGCGAATCGGGACGTACCGTAGGCCAGACTAATCTGGGACGCGAGAGCCTCAACGGATGTCTCATAATCGACGGTATCATGGAGCAGGTAGACCAACAGTTGGCAGGCGGAAACCTCGACTATATCGTCATCTGCTTCGGTACCAATGACGGCAAGGTCGACTTCAAGGACAAGACTGCCGAGTTCAAGCAGAACCTCGAAACATTCATGGACAAGATAGAGAACAGTGTCGCCTACAAGCGCAGCAAACCGCAGGTGATTCTCGTTACTCCGTTCCCCATGGACGAGACCCACGAGAAGTTCATCCCTGCAAAATACGAGGGAGCCACGGCGCGTATCGAAGGATTCGGAAAGGACATGGAATCCGTTGCAGCCGAGCGCGGATACACCTTCGTGAATGTATTCAAGCCCATGACCAACGACATGATTGAGTACGGAACCATCGACGGCGTACACCTCATGCCCGAATTGAGTGCCTACGTGGCCGGACGCATCGGGGCTGCCATCAGCGAAGAGCATGCGGCACAGCGCACTGCAAGCAGTGGCGGAATCAGAAAACAATAACATAGATGTACGGCCGGTACTCCAATGACAGCACTGGACATATGCAATCCTATACATATATAATATAGCAGTCGGGCCGGAGATTATGAATTTCTCCGGCCCGACTGTTTTTGCATCGTCTGCTGACTGACGGCTCCCTGTTATTTAAGGCAAAGCGTTATGACACTCTTGGCAGGGACCTTAAGGGTCAGTGTGTTGTCCTCGACCGAGTAATCATCGAAGTTCTTGGAGGTTATCACGTCGGGATTGTCGAACGTGTTATGGTCCTGGATATTCTCCGAAGTGATTATCTCACCGCCGTTCTTGGCCAACCTGGCACTGCTGTTGAGCGTGCAGGCAATCTCCAGTTCCTCCTTCAGGTCGGTATTTACCAAAGAGATGTGTATCAGACCGTCGGCATCCTTCGAGGCCGAAACGCTCAGCTGCGGCTGGGTACGGTCCTCATAGGGCAGGAAGTTGGTACGCACCGTAACGGGCAGCATGGTCGCATCCTGGTGCACCTTGTACATGTCGAAGATGTAGAATGTGGGAGTCTTTATCATCTTCTCTCCCTCGGTGAGAAACAGCGCCTGCAGCACATTGACCACCTGGGCGATGTTGGCCATTCTCACACGGTCGCAGTGATTGTTGAAGATATTGAGTGTCATGCCCGCCAGAATGGCATCACGCATAGTGTTCTGCTGATAGAGGAAGCTGGGGTTGGTGCCCGGCTCCACGTCGTACCACGAGCCCCACTCGTCCACCATGAGGCCGATGTTCTTGTCGGGATCGTACTTGTCCATGATTGCAGAGTGTTCCGTAACGAGCTCCTCCATCTTGTAGGCCATGGAGATGATGTTGTAGTAGTCCTTTTCGCCGAACTCGGTTGCCGAACCCTTGCTGCCCTGCCACGAAGGCACACTGTAGTGGTGCAGTGAAACACCGTTGGCCTGACGTCCGACATTCTTCATCACTACATCCATCCAGTTGTAGTCGTCACTGCTGGGTCCCACGGCTATCTTGAAGAGACGGTTGTCACCATAGTTCTTGCAATACGTGGCGAACTGCCGGTAGACATCGGAGTAATGCTCGGCCGTCATGTTTCCGCCACAGCCCCACGTCTCATTGCCCACACCAAGGAATTTGACATTCCATGGTTTCTCGCGACCGTTCTCCTTGCGGAGCTTGGTCATGGGACTCTCACCGTCGAATGTCATATATTCAATCCACTGCGCTATCTCCTGCACTGTACTGCTGCCCACATTGGCCGAGATGTATGGCTCCGTACCTATCTCCTCGCACATGTTCAGGAACTCATGCGTTCCGAACGAGTTGTCCTCCGTCACACCGCCCCAGTTGGTGTTGACCATCGACGGACGGCTCGCACGCGGACCGATACCGTCTTTCCAGTGATACTCGTCGGCAAAGCAACCGCCCGGCCAGCGGAGATTGGGAATCTTTATCTGTTTCATGGCATCAATGATATCCTTGCGCACGCCATTGATATTGGGAATTGACGAGTCTTCGCCTACCCAGAGTCCGTCATAGATGCAACGGCCGAGGTGTTCGGAGAAGTGACCGTAGATGTGACGGCTGATAATCTCCTTGCCCCCGTCCACATTGATTGTGACGGTGGTCTTGTCCACTTTTGCGTGGTTCCTGTAATGGAGCCTCCTCCATTGTACCGTCGAGATTGCCGCCACCACTACGACTGCGCCCAACAGACAGACTTTCATTGTTTTTTTCATAGCTTAGGTTATTTTTAAGGTTATTGGAATTGTTTCTTTTTCAAATAAAGACTTCTGTAAATATACAGCGTTTTTTTCTGTCTGCCAAGCCTGTCGGCAACAGCGCAAAAAAAGAGGAGCCCCTTGTCACAAGGTGCTCCCCCAAAACTCTGCATAGAAAGGAACTACTCCTCTTTCTTCGAAGAGGTGTAGCGTTTCTCCTTGATGCGGGCCTTCTTACCAGTCAGGTCGCGCAGGTAGTAGATACGGGCACGACGGACAACACCCACCTTGTTCAACTCGATGCTCACGATGTCGGGCGAGTTGAGAGGGAAGATGCGCTCCACACCCACTCCGTTGGAAATCTTGCGGATGGTGAAAGTCTTTGTAACGCCGTGTCCCTTGATCTGGATCACAACGCCACGGAAACTCTGAAGACGCTCCTTGCTACCCTCGATGATCTTGTAGGTAACGGTAATTGTGTCTCCGCCCTTGAATGCGGGAAACTCTTTTTTCTCCCACATTGCAGCTTCTGCAATTTTGATTAATTCGTCCATTGTTTTTTAACCGGTTAAATTAAGTGCGGAATATCACGGACTCCTGTGTTCTCGCGAGAGATTCCTGCACGTGGGCGCAAAGATAGTAAAGATTCGGCAATTAACAACACTTCCCGACGGAAACTTCTGTTTTTCATCTCATAAAAATGCCCTATCTTTGCCCATTGAACAAGAAAATTCCCCCATGACCATGAAGAGACCGCTTATATTCGTAACCAACGACGACGGGGCATGCGCCAAAGGATTCAAGCTGCTCATAGAGGCCCTGCGCCCCTTCGGAAGAATTGTTGCCGTTGTGCCGTCCAAAGGACGTTCGGGCATGTCGCACGCCTTTTCGATGACCGAGCCGCTCTATTTGAACAAGGTCCGCGATGAGGCAGACCTTCAGATCTACGAATGTAGCGGCACACCGGTCGATTGCGTAAAGCTCGCCTTCGACTATATGTTCACCCACGAGCAACCCGTACTGAATGTTTCGGGAATCAACCACGGCTCCAATGCCGCCGTCAATGTCCTCTACTCCGGCACGATAGGTGCTGCCATTGAGGCCAGTTTCTACCATGCACCCACCTTGGGGCTCTCCGTGTGCAGCCATGACCCCGATGCCGACTTCGATGCATCCATAGAGTTTGCGCGCAAAGCGGTGCCGTTTCTGCTCTCTGCCGACATAAAGGAGAACTTCTGTCTGAACGTGAACGTTCCGGTAGGACGTCCCGATGAGCTGAAGGGCTGGAAGGTGTGCCGGCAGAACAGGGGCTACTGGAAAGAGGCTTTCACCAAATGTACCGATCCGCAGGGACGCGAATACTTCAAGCTTACGGGTGAATTCTGCGACTGGGAACCACAGTCGGCCGATACCGATTTCTGGGCAATCAACCACGGTTATGTCTCGGTAACGCCGTTGCAGGTGGACATGACCGCCTATGGCCAGTTCCCCTTGGCAGAGGAGATGTTGCGCAGTTTCTGAGACTGCATACACTCTCTTTGTCACAACAGACAAAAACGGCCTTCCGCACCGGATGGGGCGCCGTTAACTTATCATTAAATTTTGCCGTAGCAGACAAGCGCGGGTTTATTTGCGTACTTTTGCGCCGGACAACCGACCACGCACGTCCGCAAAGGCATGAACAACAGAGTCAAAGGATACATATGCGGCATCATTGCCGCCGTGAGCTACGGCACGAACCCGTTGGGTGCGCTGTCGCTCAGCGCCGCAGGCATCAATGTCAATTCGGTTCTCTTCTACCGCTATGCCCTGGCAGTTGTAATCCTCGGAGCCATTCTGGCAATAGACAGGCAGTCGTTCAAGGTTTCGCGCCACGAACTCGGCCTGCTCGGTCTGCTCGGAGTCCTCTTCTCCCTCTCTTCGTGTGCGCTCTACATGAGTTTCAACCACATGGATGCAGGCGTGGCCTCCACACTGCTCTTCACCTATCCCGTGATGGTGGCTGTGCTCATGGCCATCTTCTTCAAGGAGCGCATCACCGGAGCTACGGTGCTCTCAATATTGTTGGCCCTGTCGGGCGTCTGTCTGCTCTACAAGGGCGACGGCGGTGTCACGCTGAGCACTGCCGGAGTATTGCTGGTGTTGGTCTCGTCGTTGAGCTATGCGGTATATATCATTATTGTAAACAGGACGGCACTGCACATGTCGTCCATGAAGATGACTTTCTATGTACTGCTGTTCGGACTTGTGACCGTGTGGGTCATCTCGCTCTTCTCGGGCAATGGCCGCATAGAGTGGCTCACCACTCCCTCCGAATGGTTCTATGCAACCCTGTTGGCAGTGCTGCCGACGGTCATCTCACTCATATTCATGAATATCTCGATAGCCGCCATAGGCTCCACTCCCGCTGCGATAATGGGCGCACTCGAACCGCTCACGGCGGTAGTCATCGGAGTTACGGTATTCGGCGAAGCATTCACCACACGTCTTGCAGTGGGGATCGTGATTATTCTCTCGGCCGTACTGCTCATCATTGCCGGCAAATCGTTCTCGCCACGCCATGCATTCTCGCGCCTGACACATTCCTTTGCTCGACACGGCAGGAATTAGCCACGAACAATACCTAATAAAATAAAAAGATTGCCTCCAAATCCACCCTCTTCCGTCTGGGCAAACCCGTAGGCAATCTCTGTAGAACACTGTTTTTCAGCATTTGAAGCGGAGAGACAGGGATTCGAACCCTGGGATCCACGAAGGATCAACGGTTTTCGAGACCGCCCCGATCGACCACTCCGGCATCTCTCCAAAATATGTCCGCCACACTTTCCCGTTCTCTTCACAATCTCCTTGTCTGCCCGCCATATACGACACTCTCAAACGTATATCCGACCTACTAGGTTCTCTTTCTCTCCGCAGACACAAAGACCGTTGCGCCCGCTTCGTGTGACTTTCGAGCGCAAAAATAGTAATTATTTGTTTACAACAAATTTATTTCCCCGAAATTTTTTGTCGCGCATGCCATTTCGGCACAAACTCACGATGCGGCCCGACATACCGCAACATCGAGCCAAGGAGATGCGGCAAGCGGAGTGGTCTTTTTGTCGCAGAAGCGCGACAAATTTTCATTATATCACTGATATCTTGTCGTTTAGCCATGACAAAACGTCGCCTGTCAGGACAAAATTTCCGCACCGCCGGCCTAATTTCGGCATGGCATCCGTTTTGCACTTTCTCTTGGTCGAAAGCGGGATTCCCCCAGAGGACCCGCAGAAAAAAGAATGTTAAACTAAAAAATAAACAAGGAGGACAAAACTATGATGCCAGTTAGAAGAACACAAGATTGGTTACCGACTATTTTAGACGATTTCTTCAGTAACGAATGGGTTGACAAGACCAACACGACCGCTCCCGCAGTCAACATTATCGAGACTCCCGAAAAGTATGATGTGGAGATTGCAGCTCCCGGTCTCACCAAGGATGACTTCAAGATCAACCTTGGCAACGAGAACGAGCTGACCATCTCGATGGAGAAGAAAGACGAGCACAAGGATGAGAACAAGAAACACACCTATCTGCGTAGGGAGTTCTCTTACAGTAGCTTCCAGCAGCGTATGATTCTCCCCGACAATGTCGACAAGGAGAAGATCAACGCCAAAGTGGAGAACGGCCTGCTGACCATAGAGATTCCCAAGAAGAGTCTTGAGGTCAAGAAGGACGAGACCCGTCTGATAGACATCAAATAGTCTGTCGGAAACGGAACAAACCCTCTGAAAAAGAGGTAGACCCAAAGG
The DNA here is from genome assembly GCA_963640325.1 of Tidjanibacter sp. Taxonomy (GTDB): domain Bacteria; phylum Bacteroidota; class Bacteroidia; order Bacteroidales; family Rikenellaceae; genus Tidjanibacter. Next base: position 134,291 of record CAVHXY010000002.1, on the reverse strand, counting down.
GCCTGCATGGCGCAACAGTCTGCAGGTCCTTTTTGTTTTTACAGCGCTCGGCATTGCATCGCTCTACAAAGACCGGCAAAACACTCCGAGGAGCAACAATAAGGCCGGACGGCATAGGCTTTTACGGAAATTTTCATTAATTTTGGAAAGGTTTTTCCGTATCTTCCCGGCATATGGCTCATTTGAGCCGGCAGAGTGGGAGGGAAGACCCAGTCAAACAGACACATAACCAAAAACAAACAGAACAATACCTATGAAAAAAACTTTACTTCTCTTTGCAGCCTTAGCGATTGCTTCGGTCTGCTTCCCGCAGATAAAATCGTGGGAGGGGATTCACTCCGCCTCCGTACAGGATCTGCATGAAAACTACAAACTTCCTCCGGCCGAATATGCGAGCCACATACTGTGGGGCTGGGCAGGCCATATGGACCAGAAGGTCATAAAGAGCGATCTCGACCTGATGCAAAGCATCAACACACGCGTCATCAATATCGAACCCGGCTACGATTTCCCCTACGAATACCTCTCGGACGGATGGTTCAAGATGATCAAGACAGCCGTCAAGGAGGCCAAAAACCGTAACATGAAGGTGTGGCTCATCGACGATGCCAAGTATCCGAGCGGATTTGCGGGCGGCAAATTCTCGCGCGAACGGCCCGACCTGAAGATGAAGGCGCTCATCTCATTGGGATTCCCCATAGAGGTCAAGGCGGGCACATCGCTCAACAGCTATGAGATACCCGCAGGGGCTATCAGTGCTGTGGCTGTCTGCAACGGCATGGAGAACCGCACGGTGCCCATCACGGACCACAAGATAACGTTCAATGCCGGCACGCACGACTGGAAAATCATTCTCGTCGGCACGGCATTCCGCAGTGGCAACACCCGTGCAGTGAATCTCAAGAACCACGGCAAGGACACCACCAACTTCCTGCACGACTATCTCAATCCCGAGGCTGTGGAGCAGTTCATAGAGTGGACGCACGAAGCGGCCAAGAAGGTGGTGGGCGACGAGATGGGCAAGACCGTAATGGGTTACCGCGGTGACGAACCCGACTACTCCTACACCCCTTGGACAGATGCAATCATCGAAAAATTCATCTCCCTGAAAGGTTACGACCCCACACCCTATCTGGCTTCGTTCTTCGCCACAACACGTACCGATTTTGAGAGCCGGGTAAAGGCCGACTACTGGGACGTGTGGTCGCGTGTCTTCGCCGACGTCTTCTTCAAGCGCCAGGCCGACTGGTGCGCCGAGAACAACATGGCATTCATCACGCACCTCAACAACGAGCACACCATGCCCGTCTGTGTCAATGCCGACGGCGACTTCTTCCGCGTATTGAGCAAGATACAGATTCCGGGAGTGGATGCCATAAACGACCATGTGGCCCCGGGTGTCGACAACGATTTCCCGAAACTCGCCCCCTCCGTTTCGCACGTCTACGGCAAACCGAGGTCGTTCAGCGAAACCATGGGCGCCCTCTACCTCTCGGAGACGGAGGCCAAATATGTCCTCAACCACCAGTTTGCGCGCGGCATCAACTATTTTGAATACAACTTCTGGAGTTCCAAGTCGGAGACAAAGGAGAGCCTGGCCGAAAAACCATGGCTGGGTGCCATGACCGACTACATCAACCGCACCTCCTATCTGCTGTCGATGGGTACGCCGGGTGCTCGCGTGGCCATGTACTATCCCACCATGTCGATGTGGTTGGGCAACAACGCATGCTACAAGACGCTGAGTGACATTTCGCAGATTCTCATGCGTCGCCAGATAGATTTCGACTATATCAACGACGATGCCTTCACGGAGGCCATCACCACCGGCAGCGGCTATCTTGAGAATGCCAGCGGCCAGAAATACTCTCTGCTCATAATCCCGCAGTGCGATGTCATCTCCACAAGTGCGTGGGAGGTTATAAAGGATTATGCCGACCACGGCGGCAAGATACTCTTCTGGGGCGGCAAGCCCAACCATCTCGTAAAGAGGAGCTTTACCGACATGGAGCTCTTCCCCGACAATGCTGCAGCCGTCTATGAACCCTATGTGAAATGGACCCAGAAGGTGGCAAATGCAATGCCCGCTCCCGAGATGGAGATCGAGGGTGACGGAACCGACGAGTTCGCCGAGCCGATGCGCCGACCGAGAACTGCCCCCCAAATGCCCGCCAGTCCGCAAATACCAACCAGTCCGCAGGGAGTTCCGACATCGTTGGCTGCCATGACGATGCAGAAGACCGACGTTGTCTCATCCATCGTGGACCGTTTCGCCAAAGCCTCCTCCAAGGTGTTCCCCACCGACAGCGTAAGATATACGCGCCGTGTGCTCAACGACGGTGACCTCTACTTCATATTCAACGAAGGTCAGGAACCCGTTTCGTTCGCTGCTCTGTTCGACATTGTGGGCAGTGTCCAGGAGTGGAACGGATACACGGGCGAAGTGAAGGACATCCCTTCCACAGTCAAGGACAACCGGACCCGCGTGGAGTTCACGATAGACGGCTACGACAGCAAGATCATCACCATCCGCAAAGGAGACAAGAAATATGACATCAGGGAGTTCGGCGCAGTGGGTGACGGCAAGACGGTCAACACCTCTGCCATTCAGAAAGCCATTGACGAAGCCCATGCCAACGGTGGCGGGTGCATCGTGGTTGACGGCGGCGAGTTCATGACGGGGGCACTCTTCTTCAAGGACGGTGTGGACCTCGAAGTCAAGACAGGGGCCATGCTCACAGGTACGACGAACCAGGATGACTACCCGGTCATCTCCACCCGTTTTGAGGGTATCGAAGTTGAGCACACCTGCGCTCTGCTCAACTTCGACAACTCGCGCAATGTGAAGGTCTATGGTGGCGGAACCATCAACGGCAACGGTCTCGGATGGCCTTCGCGCCGACCCACGGCCCAACAACCGCAGCAGGAGCAAAAGGCCACCACTGTCATGGAACAGCTGGCACAGGGCAAGAGCATCGGCGAGACCATGGGTTCGCGCCCGAGACTTCTCTGCTTCACCAATTGTCCGGGAGGTGAAATCAGAGACCTCCGGTTGCTCAACCAGTCATGCTGGTGCCTGCACATCCTCTACACCGACGGATTCACAGCCGACAACCTCGACATCATGGCCGAGGGATACATAGCAAGTTCGGACGGAATAGACATCGATTCGTCGAGCAATGTGACGGTACGCAACACCGTAATCAACGTATTCGATGACTGCATCTCCATCAAGTCGGGCAAGGGCAGCGACGGTCGTCGCGTGGGCCGTCCGAGTGAGAACATCCTCATCGAGAACTGCAACTTCAACTACGGACACGGCGGCATTGCCATGGGCAGCGAGATTTCGGGCGGTATTCGCAATGTATTGGTGCGCAACTGCATCATGGGAGAGAACAACTCCGCCCCCATCCGTTTCAAGAGCCAGCCGAGCCGTGGCGGAGTGGTGGAAAACATCACTTTCGAGAACATAGAACTCAACAACTCGAGCTGTCTGTTGGAGTGCAATATGATGTGGCGCATGATAGGTGAGTTCGAAAGTCCGGCACCGAAGCTCTCCGAACTACGCAACATATGTCTTAAAAATGTCCATGGCAAGGTGCGCATGGCAGGAACCATTGCCGGTTTCGATACCGAGCCAATGGCCGAAGACGTATTCCGCTTCGAGAACTGCAACATTGAGGCCCAGGTTGGTCTCTCGCTGCAATACACCAAGCAGACCGACTTCAGCGGATTGAACCTGACCGTTGAGCAGGGCGACCCCATATATCAGGCCGGACAGGGTCCCGAAATCCGCATCATCCCCAACAATGCAGGCCGCCCCGCCCCGCAGGGTGCTCCGGACCGTCCTGCACCGCAAGGCAGATAGGAACAACAAGTAAAACACCGTAAAAATAAAGAAGAGATGAAGAAAAACTTTCTGTTTATGACATTTATGGCCGCATTGTCGCTCTCGGCAACGATGTCGGCACAGACTCCGCCCTCTTCTCCCGCACCGAAGATGCAGGGAATACCGGCAAATGCCCCGCAAGGACAGATGCCTCCGCAAGGCATGCCACCCCAGGGAGCACCCGGCACTCCGGGACAAATGCCTCCGCAGGGTGCTCCGGGGACCCCTGGCCAGATGCCACAGCAGGGACAGCGCCGCCCCGACTACAAGCCTGTAGGCTCCGACAATGTCAAGGTGGACCCCGAAGTTGCAGCCCAGATTCTCGCCCGCACCATCCGTCCCGAGGCAGGTTCGACCCGCAAAGGGAACAATCCGGTGCTTTTCATGATAGGAGACTCGACAATGCGCACAGGCACAGCCGGCAACGGTGACAACGGTCAGATAGGCTGGGGCTACTATGCGGTTGATCTCTTCGACACCGACCGCATAACGGTGGAGAACCACGCAATGGGAGGTACGAGCAGCCGTACATTCTATGACCGTCTGTGGGCCGATGTTGTGAAGGGAGTTCAGCCCGGTGACTGGATGATTATCCAGATTGGACACAATGACAGCGGTCCCTACAACACGGGCATGTCGCGCAACTCCATTCCCGGCACCGGCAAAGACTCGCTGGAGGTTGTGAACGACCGCACCGGCGAGAAGTCCATGGTATACTCCTACGGCGAATACATCCGCCGTTATGTAAACGAAACCCGTGCCCGCGGTGGCAACCCCATTCTGCTCTCGCTCACACCTCGCAACAAGTGGAACGAAGACGGCACGCTCATCCGCTACAATGTGGACTCCTACACTCCGTGGCTCAAAGAGGTTGCCAAGGAGCTCAACGTCCCCTTCCTTGACTTCAACAATACGGGGTCGGACAAATACGAATTCGTGTACGACAAGAAGAAAGTGGACTACATGTTCTTCAGCGACAACATTCACACGAGCGATTTCGGCGCCCACGACAATCTGCAGACATTCGAAAAGCTCCTGCGTGAAAGCGACATTGCCCTCAAGGATTACATGAAACCGGCCGTGACCTACACGAGCAGTGTACGCAACGGGGAGAATCCGGTCATGTTCCTCGTAGGTGACGGCACCATGTGCGGCGCCGACGGGTCGTTCGGCTGGGGAGAGGCTCTCAAGGAGCGCATCAACGGGAAGATGGTCTCGGTGGACGACCGTGCCGTGGCAGGCATGGGAACTCGCACATACCTCGATGCCGGACTTTGGGAGCAGGTCTATCAGTCTATCCGTCCAGGCGACTATGTACTCATCCAGTTCGGATATGACGAGAGTGGAGACATAAACACCGGCGAGGCACGCGGAGTGCTCGACGGCAACGGTGACGAGAAACAGGTAATGCTCATGGAGAAAACGGGGCGTTACCAGGGAATCTACACCTATGGTTTCTATATCCGCAAATATTGCCTCGATGTGCTTGAGAAGGGAGCTACTCCCATAGTGGTAAGCTACATTCCCACTCTTGACGACAAGAGCGGCTTCGTGCGCAACGCTGACAATTACGGCCTATGGGGCAAAGAAGCTGCAACGGCAGCAGGAGTCCGCTTCCTGGACCTGAACACCATCGCTGCCGATGTATTCGACCTCCTGCCCGCCAAGCAGTCGGCGCAGCTCTATACCGGCAAAGCCTCTCTCTCCGAGAAAGGGGCCAAGCGCATGGCCCATCTTGCTGCGGCTGCCATCAAGTCGCTTGACTGCGGTCTGGACGGAGCCATAAAATAGTCTTCCGCACCACAGAGTAAAACAGAGAGGCGCACCCGTTTGGGTGCGCCTCTCTGTTTGTCATGTTTCGTCCCAACTAAAATGCCGAACGGACTGGTATCAGTTTCACTTCGCTGTTCAAGCCCGATGGCAGCAGCGTCCAGTGGCTGTAGGTCACGTTCTGCGGTGAGAATGTGGCGATATTGGCATCCTTGAATATTCTCCACACCTTGCCCGTACGGTCGTAGTCGGCAATACGGTTGGCCGGGAGATTGGTCACCTCCACCTCAAGGGTGTTCTCCCCCTCTTTCAGATAGGGGCCTATGAGCGTCTCGAAAGGCACTGCCGTAAGGACGGCCACCTCCACACCGTTCACCTTCACGCGGGCACTCTCGCGCACGTCGCCCAGGTCGAGCAGCCAGTTGTCGGCATCGACACCCTCGGGCAGAGTGAAGGTCGTGGTGTAACGGCCCGTTGCCATGTTGCGCGTAACGTCATCACACTGTGCTGCAAGTGTTGTCCAGTCCACCGGAGCGCCGATATTGAACGTCTGGCTGATGGCAGGTTGGCTGTCGGGGAAATCGAGAGTCCACCCCTCGGAAAGCACCACTGCTTCGTCTGCAGTGTTGTAGTAATTCCAGTCAGCCACGGGCACCTTGCCCTTTTCGAATGTCTTTAGGATGAGTGATTCACCGGGTTTGAGCTGCAGATAGACCTCTGTCGTTCCATTGTTGTTGCGCACCTGTGCGGCACCGCGCTCGCCCGTCATGGGGTCGAATATCTCCACCGAGGAGGCCTTGGTAGCCAAAGGCACCCAACCGTCCACGGTGTTGTTCTGCAACATGGTAAGGAAATATATCTTGCCCTTCTCGTGGTTGCGGCGGATGGATGTTCCACCGAATACGGCATTGAATGCCTCGGGCTTTATGCCGCATGCCGTGAAGAGTTCGGTCAAGTCGTAGCCGGTTATGACTGTACCACGGCCCATCTTCTGCACCTCTGTCTTGAGGAACGAAGCGGCGGGCAACTTGGATTTCTCGCTTTGGAATTCGGCACGGCGCTCCTCAAGCGAAGCAAGGCCGGGGACATCGACCGGATACTGTTTGGTAAATACCACCTTGGCTCCGACATCTATGAGCTCCGTGAGTTTCTTGAGCGTCTCGGCAGGCATATAGCGGTTGTCGGGAATGACAAGCGCCTTGTAGTGCGTACCGCCACCCGAAACAAGTTCGCCGTCCTTCACCGAAAGCGACATTATCAGGTTGTCGGAGATGTAGTCCACATCGTATCCGCTCTCCTTAATGGAGTGTACGGTCTTGATGAACTCGGGCAGAGTGGTCTGCATGGAGTGTATGGTGAACTGCAGGAAAGGCTGCTGCTGGTTGTCGAACCATGCATCGTAGATGGGCCAGTAGAGCAGGAAATCGCAGTCGGGTGTACCGGCCTGCAGGAACGACTGGCAACGGGCCATATAGCTGAACATGGCCGATGCATCCTTCCAGAAAGGATTGCGGGGCGAGACATCGATGGATGCATAGAAGAGCCAGCCGGGCCACTCGGCATCCTTGGGAGAGTAGGTCGAACCGTGGAAATAGACATGGTTCACACCCGAGCAGAACATCTGGTCAATCTCCGGCTTTATCTGTGAAAGCGATGTGCGGAAATGTTCCGTAAGCCAGGTCATGGTCTCCGAGGATGTCTGGAGCTTGCCGTTGATATGGGCGGCCGAAGAGGCGAACTTCAGCACGGCCAAATCACCGTCGTTGTTGCGTTTGTACTCATCCTTGCGCAGGGCGGGAATATCGAACTCCGTACGGCCGAACGACTCGCACTCGGGAATATCCACCACGCTGTAGAGGTCAATGATGTTGGCAGGCGAACCGTGTGCCTGGTTGCGGGTCTTGCTGCCGTGGCTGTGCGCCCACTCGGTCCATGGTTCTGTAAACTCGGTCTTGAGCAGTTCCGAAATAGTTTCGCGATAGTCACTGCGCACCCGTATCGTCATGTCGCCAAAACTTTTGTCTCCAAGGAGCTCGGGCAAATACTCCTGCAGCTTGTAGCCGTGCATCTGCTCGAACTTGTCGAACAGGCCATAAGTCCAGTCGGAATTGGCTATCTCAAAAGAGTCGTTGAAGAAGGTGTTGGGATATTCGGCACCGCTCTCCTCGAAAGCCTTGTCGAAACGGCCGAGATACTTCATGAGCGCCTCCTTGTCGTAGTGGTTCACTACATATCCCTCGCCACCGGGAGCGGCACGTTTGACCTTCATGAGCGACTTGCCGTCGAATACGGCATACAAAGTCCACTCTCCCTTGCCGGCCACCCAGTCGAGTTTGCCGTCAGTCCCCACCTTGTCAGTGAGGTCGACGATTTCTCCCGTGGTAGAATATGCCATAAGGGACTCGAGTTCTGCAACATCTTTCTGCTGTACTCCCTGTTGGGCTCGTTGGGGAGCTCGCTGAGGTTGGGGGGCACGGGCCTGCTGGGGTGCTCCTTGCGGACGTTGTCCCTGAGGCGACTGAGGAGCTTGGACTCCCTGGGGTGCCTGTGGACCACCCTGGGGCATTCCCTGAGGACGCTGACCCTGCGGACCCTGAGGCGCTCCCTGCTGGCGTTGGCCGGCAGGCGGCATCATGGGCATGCGCGGCATCTGCACCTCCTCCTTGTATTTCACTGCCTCGTCAAGCGACTTGCCCTCGCTCACCTTGAAGCGGGTGACAAGATAACGGTTGGCGGCATCGTGCATAGTAACCTCGGGACCGCCGAACGGCCAACCCGTACCGGTCATCATATCGACCTGCACTCCGAGACGCTTGCCCTCCGAGACAACATGGGAATACATCTCCATCCATTTGGGCGAGAGGAAATCAATGTCGTTCTTCTCGTTGTTCTGCACTCCGTAGATGGGTGTAATCTCCACTCCGCCGATACCCTTGTCGGCGAACTCCTCGAAGATATATGTGAGGCTCTCCTTGTCGACGGCACTGCCATGCCACCACCAACGCGTGTAGGGTTTATACTCGGTCTTGATCTCATACCACTGCGCATCCTGCTCCGTAGGCGAACCCGATGAGGAGCATCCTGTCATTGCCGCAGAAAGCAACAGACTGCAGACCAGCAGTTTGGTAAAACTGTTCTTCATGTTTTAGGATTGATTTTTAGTTAGTAATATTTATTTCTTCATGTATCACAAAGATATGTATTTTTACGAATATTATTTTGCGTTCTTAAAAAAACGTCCTATCTTTGTTGCCGTATTGTTTGTTGTGGTTTATCAAAAAGGGTAAGACGGACTGTTATTATAGTTTATTTCTTCATCATAATAATTTTAACTGATTTATTCTGTTTTACCCTTTTTGTAAACTTTCTCCTTCGAACCGAAATTTTTCCTAAAACATATTAATCCTAAACTGACAAGAATGAAGAAACTTTCATTATTTCTGCTGGTTTCTGCTCTCATGTGCGCCTGTAGCAGCGGCGATAAAGTGCTGAAACACACCTTCAAATCAACCGAACACATCGCATTCCACGAGTTCCCGCTGAACCAGTTGGGAATTGACAACCTTTCCGATTGGGAGGCCTATGACTACATGGTGCTGGAGATCAAGTCATCCACAGCGCAACGCTTCCTGCTCGGCATCGACACCGACAACGGACTGCACGAAAAACGTACCCACATACTCCCCGGAGCATGGGTCAAGCTCTGCATTCCGCTTGAATACTATCGCGAGAAGCCCAAACCCGGCAGCGACCTCGCCGCTACGGTTAACAAACCCCAGAACGGTGTAGGATTCCAGCACATTGAGGGCGGCTCTGTAGGTCCGCTCACCGGAGTGAAGGGGCTTGGCATCAAGTACTACACCCCTCTTGACAACCCCACTGTGGAAATCCGTTCATTCCGACTGACCAACGAATATGAGACGCCTTCGTATCTGGAGGAGACCCCTTATGTAGACCAGTTCGGCCAGTGGGCAACGGGTGAATTCGAGGGTAAAGTACATTCGCTCGAAGAGCTGCAGGCGATATGGAAAGCCGAGGACGAGAACATTCAGGCCGAGGCATTGCCCCGTTCGCGCTATGGCGGATTCCTTGACAAGAACGTGGGCGGCACGGGATTCTTCCGCGTGGAGAAGATTGACGGCCGTTGGTGGTTCGTTGATCCCGACGGATATCTCTTCCTCTCGATAAGCGGCGGCGGCCCGATGGCAGGCGGCGGCGGCAGCGCATCGAAAGCAGAAGGCCTGGAGAACATGTTCACCGAATTCCCTCCCCTGTCAACCGACAACATGTGGGGACGTCCCGACGAGCCGCGCATGATGTCTTTCGGCGAGTGGAATCTCCACCGCCGTTACGGCGACGGTGAAGACTGGCGCGACAAATGGGCCGACATGGCAGTGAAGCGCATGAGCGCATGGGGCCTCAACACAGGTTCGCCACGCCCCGCATCGTTCCCCTATCTCGGCAACATGTACATGCAGATGGAGACCATATACGGCATTCAGGATGTCTATGCCGAGGGCTATGACAAAGCCATTGAGGAGGCAGTGAAGAGACAGATGGCACGCAGCAAGGACGACCCCTATCTGATAGGAAATTTCCTGCAGAACGAGCCTTCGTGGCTGGAGACCGAGCCGCGCGTATGCCAGCTTCTGCTGGATGACCCTACGGATCGCCCCATAACTGTAGAGCTCAAAAAATATCTGGCCGAGAACGGAGACTCGGATTCAACACGCACGGAATTCATTCACAAGACCTTCCGCACACACATCGCAACGCTGAGCAAATACATTCGCCAATACGACCCCAACCATCTGATTCTCGGCATCCGCTTCGGACACTCAAGTGTGCCGCACAAGAACATTCTCCAGATTGTGAAGGACTACAGCGACGTATACGCATTCAACACCTACCGCATAGCTCCCAACAAGGAGTATCTCGATGCTGTCATGGCGGCCATAGACATGCCCATGCTCAACGGAGAGTTCCATTTCGGCACTATCGACCGCGGTATGGCACCGGGTCTGGTTCAGGTTGCGAATCAGGAGGAGCGTGCCGTGGCATTCCGCTACTTTGCCGAGAACGGTTTCTCACACCCCGCATTGGTGGGCATAGCATGGTTCCAGTACACCGACCAGGGTCTGTTGGGACGCGGTGACGGCGAACGCTACAATATCGGCCTGGTGGACGTTACCGACCAGCCGTATCCTATCGTGAAGGGCATACGTGCCGCATCGGAGAACCTGTTCAAGGTTCACTCGGGCGAGCAGGCTCCTTTCAGCCAACTGCCTCTCGGTCTGCAGGGCAACGAGGATGACCTTGCATCCAAGAGCAACCAGTAAACACTCTCTGCTATGCACCGCCCGGAAAAGACGGTGCAAGAGAAAAGAGACATAGGCCGACAAACAAAAGAGAGTCCCCGCCGAATTTCCGCGGGGACTCTCTTTTTCCATCGTTTTCAGGAGAGACAGCGAAATGTCTCCTCGCCGTTCGTCCTGAAACCATTTACTACTTGAAGATCTCAACGTCCTTTGCCTCGGCTATCTTGGCGTCCTCCACGCCTGCAAACTCCCTAACCTGGAAATCCTTGACGCCTTTAAGAACGAAATAGGGGGCATCTGCCGACTTGTCGACCTTCATGTCGTTGAACTTGACATCCTCCACATCCATGAGGACGATGACAGGACGCTTGTCCTCCTCGATAGTCTCGAACTCAACCTTGTCGACCGTTACGTTCTTGGCATGGCTGATGAAGAGACCGTATGCGGGCAAAATACCGTGCGACGAAGGCTCGGGATAGCCGTTCTCCTGCTGGGGAACATCGTACGGGTCGCGGTCTACTTGCGGAGCCTGCTCGGGCATGGGCTCACGAGGAGGCATCTGACCACTGTTGGGGCCACCCTGCGGACCTTGAGGTCCCTGGGGGCCTTGACCTGCCTGCGGACCCTGGGGAGCACCTTGCGGACCGGGACCCTGGGGAGCGCCCTGGGCTCCCTGCGGACGAGGCGAAGGAGTTCCGTTGGCAGCCGAGCTGCGTGTGAAGAAGCTGTTGGTACCGGTCTGCTTTATAACGTCGTTCATTGTCAGACCGCCCTTGTACTGAATGTAGATATTGCTCAATGTAACGTTCTCAATGGGATGACCCTCCAAACCGAAGATAATCGAAGCATAACGGCAATCGGCATTCTTGACCACGATATTGGAAATTTTCACGCGGCGGACAACCGAAACCGGCAACTCCTTGGGACCACGGGCGCGGTTGCCCAATCTTATATATATAGGGGAGTTCCAGATATCCCTCATGGAGATGTTGTCAATGGTGATGTCCTCGATGATTGCTCCGTCGACAGTCTCAAGGGCGATACCGCGGCAGTTGTCAAACACGCAGTTGGAGATGGAGATGTTCTTGAATCCGCCATTGGACTCCGTACCGAACTTGATACGTCCCGTGGGACCGTCGCGGTCGGGAGCGGAGGTAATGGTCTTCTGGAACGTACCGTCGAGCAGCGTTCCCGGATCATATCCCGAAACCTGGCAGTTGGTGATGGTCACGTTCTCGGTTGCTTTCGCATAGCCCAGACCATAGGAACTCTTCAGCACGATACCGTCATCGTTGAGGCTGTTTACAAAGCAGTTGGAAACCCTTACATTTGCACAGCAGTCAATGTCGAATGCATCACGGTTGGTGTCCACACGTACGTTGTCAATGGTGAGGTTGTCCACACCGGTGAGCAACATTGCGAAATGGCCGCACATCAACATGCTGATATCCTTGATGTTCACATTGTAGCACTCTTTCAGCGCAATTGCCTTGTTGGCTGCAGGAAAACCGTTCATGGTCTCCTGGCCACGGGTGATGCCCTCCGTTCCGTCAATAAGACCGAAACCGGTAATGGCAATGTCATGCAGACCGATACCCCATATCAGGGAGTTTTTCCAGTGACTGTGTCCGAAATCCTGATAGTTCGACCAGTTCTCCTCTGGCAGATCGTAGGCCTCTTTCTCGGTAGGCACGGCTGCCTTGAGCACTGCACCGTAGTCGAGGTGGAGACAAATGTTGTTTTTAAGACGTACCGAGTAGCTTGCGTAGGTTCCGGCGGGGAAGTAAACCGTACCGCCACCTGCCTCGCTCGCTGCCTCGATAGCAGCATTGATTGCATGGCTGTCGATGTTCACACCGTCGCCCTTGGCACCGTAGTCCCTCACATTGTAGAAACCGCCCGGTGCAGCAGAAAGGCCGATGCCCATCAACAGCGAGCCCAATAATACAAGAATTTTTTTCATACTGTTTTGTTAAAGTTTAAGTGGTTTATAAAGTAGTCCCGATTTTATTGTGCGCAAATTTGTTTGTAAAGTTATGCCATTTTGTTTATTTTTACAAACATTTAGAAGCTATTCGGGGCAAAAAAGCCCACGGAGATGTTTCGCTGGAGCATAAATGAGGCGGAGTATGACACAAATCGGCTACAAAAGGCAAACAACATAAAAAACCAACTAAAACAAACAATCACTGAATGAAACATTTCTTCACAATCACAATGGCATGCGCAGCCATGGCTGCCGCTGCCTGTTCGGGGAATCAGCCTACCATGACTGCAGAACCTCCCCATCTGGTAACAGAGGGACAAAGCACACACCTTGTTGTGAACGGAAAACAATTCCTGGCTCTCTCGGGAGAGTTGGACGGTTCGAGTTCATCGAGTGCCGAGTACATGGCACCCATCTGGCCCAAACTCCGCGAAGCCAACCTCACCAATGTGTTGGCCGTAGTTTCGTGGGAGCAGATTGAGCCACGCGAGGGCGAGTTCGACTTCACCGTAGTGGACGATATACTGAAAGGCGCCCGCGCCAACGACCTGAAGGTTTCGATCCTTTGGTTCGGCAGCTGGAAAAACGGAGTAACCACCCACACGCCTATCTGGGTCAAGAATGACCAGACGCGTTTCCCGCTTGTCAAAAACGAGAAAGGCGAAACATACTCCACCCTCTCCACGGTGAGCGAGAACAACTGGACTGCCGATGCAAAAGCGTTCGGCGAACTCATGAAATATATTCGCAAGGTCGATGCCGAGCAGCAGACGATAATCATGGTGCAGGTTGAGAACGAGATAGGCATACGTGGCATGGTAAGGGATTTCAGCGATGCCGCCAATGCGCTCTACGCTTCACAGGTACCCGCCGAACTGATGTCGTACCTCTCCGCACACAAAGACTCTCTTCTGCCCGAGACCCTCTCGGCATGGAGCAACTCCAACTATGCCACCACGGGCACATGGAGCGAAGTCTTCGGGGACAACGAACGCGCCGGGGAGATATTCATGGCCTGGAACTACTCTTCGTATGTAAACAAGGTGGCCGAAGCCGGCAAGGCCGAGTATCCGATACCGATGTTTGTGAATGCATGGATCGTGCAGCCCGAAGACAAGCACCCCGGAGAATATCCGTGCGGAGGACCGCAGGCCCAGAACCATGACATCTGGCGTGCCGGAGCCCCCAACATTGACATTCTGGCTCCCGACATCTATCTCTCCGACTTCCCCTCCATTATAGATATGTACACCCGTAGCGGCAATCCGGGATTCATTCCCGAGTCACGCACGGGCAAGAACGGTGCCGCCAACATCGCCTATGCCATCGGTGAAAACGGTGCAATCGGTTACTCCTATATGGGGGTCACGGAGAATGTGGATGCCGAGACAGCTGCCCTGTACGGAGTGTTGAGGGAGTGCAGTGACATAATTCTTGACCACCGCAAGGAGGGCAAGATACATGCCGTATGGTTGCCCAAGGACAGCGAAAAGGAACTCGTATTAGGCAATTACAAGCTGAAATTCAGCATGAAAGGATTCTGGGGAGGCGAAAATCCCTTCGCAATGCCCGAAGAGGACAACTCCAACCTGTTGCCCGGCATGCGCATGAGTGGCGGAGCGGACGGCTATGCCATTATTATGGAAGAGGATGATGACGAATACACCATCATCGGTTGCGGCACAAGCCTCGTGATTGTGGATGCCAACGGAGAGAAACTGACCGGTCTTGCCCGCGTACGCGAGGGTCGTTACGAGAACAACCAGTGGATTCCGTTGCGCTGGCTCAACGGTGACCAGACCAATGCCAACGGTGATATTGTAGCTGCCCATGCCGACGGATACACCGGCCAGGGATTCATGTTCATGGGAGGCAGTCCCACTATAATAAAGGTAAAACCTTTCAAGATAGACTAATTTCCTTTCTGTGCCCGTTCCCCGAAAAGGTTTTGACAGCAGGGGCGGGACTTGACGGAACATAAAGAAACCTTTGCAACAGGGCGGTTCTGACAACAGAGCCGCCCTGTTTCTGTCCTTGAGAGGGTCCAAAGAGGATATAAGAGAGCGGAAATTTTAAAAAAAAGAGGAAACGGTTGCTTTTTTCAATCCAAAAGCGTAATTTTACGTTGAGCAATTTGTGCCCGCTAAACTTCTAAACTACCTTAAAACTGTTCCGACATGTTCGTTCTGGAAACAATCGGATGTGCCAACACACAAAGTGTTCGCCTCTTACATGCCCACGCCCTTCTCGGTGAATGGGTCTGATGCTGCATAATTCTCCTCCCCCACACGCATGTGTACGGCCACAATGCCTTGCGGCACCAAACCGGTCGCAGAGGAGATATTTCTTCATAACGACAAAAGACACAAATACATAACAATTTTACAAACCTTTTAAAACACCAAAACCAATGAAAAAACTTTTTACCACCCTGGCAGTTGCCGCATCGGTACTGTTGGCAGGTTGTGCAGGAAACCAGAGCACAACTTCGCAGAGTGCCGGCGAGCAGCCCATTCCGCATCTCGAGAAGAGAGGCAACGTAACCCAACTCATCGTTGAGGGCAAACCCTATCTCGCATTGGCTTGCGAGCTGATGAACTCGTCGGCATCAAGCAGGGAGTTCATGAAACCCTATTGGTCCAAACTGAAAGAGGGCGGCATCAACACCGTACTGGCAGTCGTAACCTGGGAAGAGATTGAGCCCGTGGAGGGAACCTATGACTTCACTGTGGTGGACTATCTTCTTGAGGATGCACGTGCCAACGACCTCAAGCTGGCCCTGCTCTGGTTCGGCAGCTGGAAGAACGGCTACACGAGCTACACCCCGAAATGGGTGAAGACCGACACGCAGCGTTTTCCCTTGGCTCTCACCAAAGACGGCAAACAGCTCTCTATCCTCAGCACCCTCAACCAGGCAAGTTGGGAGGCCGATGCAAAGGCCTACGGTGCACTGATGCAACACCTTGCAGAGGTTGACCGCACGGAGCAGACGGTTGTCATGATGCAGATTGAGAACGAGGTGGGTCTCCACGGATACACCCGCGACTACCGTCCCGAGGCCATAGAGGCATTCAACGGACCCGTTCCCCAGCAACTCATCGACCACCTTGTTGCCAACAAGGACAACCTGTTGCCCGAGACTCTCGAGTCGTGGAGCAAGAGCGGTTACAAGACCTCCGGTACCTGGGAAGAGGTGTTCGGCAAGGGTGACCATACCGACGAGATGTTCATGGCATGGAACTACGGCCACTACATGAACGAGGTTGCAGCAGCCGGCAAGGCCGTACACGCAATCCCCACCTTCGTGAATGCATGGATCGTGCAGCCCGAAGACCATCACCCCGGCAACTATCCTTCGGGCGGTCCCCAGGCTCAGAACCACGACATCTGGCGTGCAGCAGCTCCCAACATCGACATCCTTTCGCCTGATATCTATCTCTCCGACTTCCCCGTCAAGCTGCAGCTCTACTCGCGTGCAGGCAACCCTGTGTTCATTCCCGAATCGAATGCAGGACAGACCGGAGCCGCCAACGCAGCTTATGCTATAGGTCAGATGAACGCCATCGGCTACTCGCCCTTCGGTTTGGAGAAGAGCATCGAATCTCCAGCAAACGAGACTTTCAGAGAGTTCTACAAAAAGGCCGGTGCCATTTCCGACATCATCCTGGAGGCTCAGGCCAACGGCAAAATCCGTGCTACATGGCTCAAGGGTTCTAACCCCATGGTTCTCAAGGACGAACTCGTGCTCGGCAACTACAAGATTGTCTTTGAGCTGATTTCGAGCGGCCGCCGCAACGGAGGCGCTCCCCAGCTCACCGGCGGCACATACGCTCCCGACGCTGTGGGCTATGCAATAGCTATCCAGCAGAGCGATGACAGCTATCTCTTCCTCGGTTCCAATGTCCGCGTAACCTTCCTCCCGGCTGACGGCCAGGGTGTCGTAGGTTTGGCAAAGACTATGGAAGGTGACTTCGTGGACGGCAAGTGGGTTCCGGGACGCTGGCTCAACGGTGATCAGGTACAGTTGCGCTACGACCTGCTCCCCGCAGCAGAGGAAGGCTTCTCGGGCCAGGGTCTGAACTTCAGCTCAGCCCACCCCGAGTTCATCAACGTAGAACTCTTCAAATACTAAACCGACACCATAACCATGAAACAGACAATCAGACAATTGTTTGTTGCGGCACTGGCAATTGCCGCTTGCGGCAATATCGTGGCCCAGCCCAAGGGCGGAAAGACCCCGCCCCAGGGTCCGGCCCCGCAACAGGCAGAAACAGTATATGCACAACCCGCCATGTCGGCCACTCAGGTGACCGAACCTGGATTCAAGGTATTCCAATTCCCCAAGAACCAGATTCCCCGTATAGACGGCTCGTTTGAAGATTGGGACATCGTGCCCGACAGCTACACGGTCACGATAGACGAGATGTGGGACGACAGTCGCAAGCATGCGTCTGTGGACAAATCGACCCTCGACATAAAGGTGAAGGTCGGCTGGGTAGAGGGGCTCAACAGGCTCTATTTCTACTATGAGGCCTATGACGATTTTTGGGATTTCAATGAACTGGGACTCCGCAACGACACATTCGAAATCGTTGTGGACGGAGATCTCTCGGGTGGTCCGCATGTAGACGAGTACCGCATCAACCAGGAGGCGATGACCCGTCTGGACGCATTCTTCACCCTGCAGAACGTACATGCCCAGAACTACCACATCATGACACCTCCCACCGAAGGCAAGTCGTGGACCATGGCATGGGGACCCCAACAGTGGCTCAAGGAGTTGCCTTATGCAAACTATGCCTACAACTTCAACTTCAAACACGGCGAGTCGGGTACTCTCAAGTTTGAGTTCTACATCACCCCGTTTGATTTCGCAAGTCCCGACGGCCCGGCATACTCCACCGAGAGCAAACTCTATGAGGGCAAGAAGATAGGTCTCGCATGGGCAGTGATTGACTACGACGGAGGAAGGGGCAACAACGGTTTCTGGAACCTGTCCAAGCATCACCAGATGTTCGGCATCGCATCCATGGAACGTCTGTTCACACTCATGCCGCTCGAGCCGCAGTTCAGAAAACCCGTTGAGGCAGCATGGACACACACCAACGTCAAGGATACCCGCATCGTGGTATTCCAGGACAAGAGCTACGGCAACATCACTTCGTGGAAATGGGACTTCGGTGACGGCACGACTTCCACCGAGCAGAACCCCATCCACGTCTACGAGGAGGACAACAGCCGCTACACGGTAACGCTCTATGTTTCGGGACCCGACGGCGAGGCGCGTTGCTGCAAGGTATGGGATGTACAGGTGCGCGACCCCAAGAACCCGTCAAGCAACCCGTATCTGTAACGAGGACAGACTACAAGAACCTTAAAACCGATTTATCATGAAACGAATCTTTACATTTGCATTGTTGTGCACCGTGGCTCTGACGCTCGGCAACTGTGCAGGAGGAGACAATCCTGTGGCAAAAGCAGAGGCACAACAACCGCCCCATCTGGAGCAAAGGGGCGAAGCAACGCAGTTGATTGTCAACGGCAAGCCATTCATCGCACTTGCCGGCGAACTGGGCGGTTCAACGGCCACCAGCGGCGAATTCGTGGGACAGTACTGGAAAGACATCAAGGCTGCCGGACTCAACACCCTGCTCGCCACGGTCTATTGGGAGCAGATGGAGCCCGAGAAGGAGGGAGAATATGATTTCTCACGCGTGGATGACCTCATCAAGAACGCACGTGAGAACGACCTTCACCTCGTATTCCTCTGGTTCGCCAGCTGGAAAAACGGCGTGACGAGCCACATTCCCATCTGGATGAAGGAGAACCAGGAGAAATACCAGCTTGCACAGACCAAGGAGGGCAAGTCGATTTCGATTCTCTCCACCTTCTGCCAGGCCAACTGGGAGGCCGATGCCAAGGCATTCGGTGCCCTGCTGAACCACATCAAGGAGGTTGACTCCGAGCAGCAGACCGTTATCATGATTCAGATAGAGAACGAGATGGGGCTCCACGGCAACACCCGTGACTACCGTCCCGAAGCAGTTGAGGCATTCAACAGCCCCGTTCCGCAGCAGCTCATCGACTATCTCGTTGCCAACAAGGAGAATCTCATTCCCGAGACTTTGGACGCATGGACAAAGGCAGGCGGCAAGACCTCAGGCACATGGGAGGAGATCTTCGGCAAGGGCGACTACACCGACGAGCTCTTCATGGCATGGCACTACGCCTCATACATCAACCACGTGGCAGCTGCCGGCAAGGCAGCCTATCCGATTCCCTATTTCGTGAACGCATGGCTCGTGCAGCCCGAGGACAAACACCCCGGCAACTATCCTTCCGGCGGTCCGCAGGCACAGAACCACGAGATGTGGCGTGCAGCGGCTCCCAATGTGGACATACTGGCTCCCGACATCTATCTGGCAGACTTTCCCGGCATTCTCCGTCGCTTCATGCGCGGTGGCAACCCGGGATTCATCCCCGAGTCGAGAGCCGGCCTGAGCGGAGCGGCCAATGCTGCCTTTGCAATAGGCGAAATGGGCGCAGTGGGTTATTCGCCCATGGGTGTGGAGAATCAGGTTACGGGCGAGGACTTCGTTCCTTTCACCGCATTCTACAACGCGGTGGAGTCAATGATGGACAAGATTCTTGCCCATCATGAGAACGGCACCATAAGGGGCATCTGGCTCAAGGATGTTGACACGTCGGGCAAGGCTGGCGACTACTCGCCTGTCATCAAACACGACGAGATTGTCATGGGTGACTACAAGTTGGTCTTCGACATGCCTACCGCACATATGATGATGCCTATGACATATCCGCAGGGCTATGCTATCGTGATGCAGGATTCGCCCAAAGAGTACACCATTCTCGGTTGCAACGTGAACATCACCTTCAAGCCGGCTGACGGCAAGGGCTTCGCCGGTCTGGGCAGAACTGTAGAGGGCAAATATGTCAATGGTGAATGGGTCGCAGGACGTTGGCTCAACGGTGACGATGTGCAGATGCGCTACGACATCCTCAATGCCATAGACGAGGGCTTCTCAAGCCAGGGTGTCCGTTTCAACGGCAACACGCCCAAAATCTACAAAGTCCGCCTCTACAACTACGAATAGTCGGGCAGAACGCTCCGGTTGCCAGCCTTGCAGCGGCAACCAAAACAGAAAAGGGACTTCCTGAAGGAAGTCCCTTTTCTGTTTGCCCCAATCAGCGGACAACGTTTCGGGATTGTCAGGATTGTCCGCCCACGACACTACGGCACGGGGTCATATCCGCTTCCGCCCCAGGGATTACAGCGCAGTATGCGTTTCAGTGCCAGCCAGCCACCTTTCAGAAGACCGTATTTCTTGAGTGCCTGCATGGCATAGGTGGAGCAGGTAGGAGTAAAACGGCATGCCGGAGGGGTCAGTGGCGATATGCACACCTTATAGAAGCGTATCAGCAATAGCGGAACGGCTATGAGTATGCTCCTACAGACTTTTACAAATCCTGTCCAACGCTCCCCGCACATCTTTTTCAATGTATTTGTATTCGAATGTCTCCGGCTTGTTGTAGACAAAACCTATCTTTACGTACAACCCCTTGTCAGCGGCGGTCTGCAACAAGACTCCCTTGTTCAGACGGTACGACTCCCGCATACGGCGTTTCATAAGATTGCGTTTGTTGGCCCTCTTGAAGCATCTCTTGGGAACGGAGAACAGCACCGCCGGCAACTTCACGGCAGTAGTTGAACCTCCCTCTTTGGAAGAGGCCCTGTCGGCTGACGGTTCCAGGGACTGAACCCCTCCTTCAACGGAAGACGAGGGTGATTGCGTTCCTGCCAATGCCCCTCCATTCAGCGGTGTCGCAAGCCAGAAATAACGCAACACACCCGAATACCCCCTGCGCCCCTGTGCAAACAGCTCTTCGAGTTCGCGTTTCCCGCGAAGCCTTTCAACTCGCCTTAATCTGAAATCGTCCGACATTTCCACTGTCTTCTTATCTTATCCGAACAAGCCGTCGTCTTCCGACAAACAGCCGTCAAAAAATTTTTTGTTCCGTTTCCTTCGCCAGCCCCTCTTTTTCTCTTGCCTTACAAGCATTTTCCATAAAGGAACTTGGGCAACAAAAAAGGCGCTCCGTCTCATCGGCCGCCCTTCTTGTGTGTTGTCCCTTGTCCGCCACTTGCGATCGGCTTCCGGCCTATTTCCCGCTCGGCTCCGTTTCGGCTGCTTCGGCCACCTTACGCTTGGTCCGCGTCTTTTTCAAAGGCTTGGACTCCTGTGCCTTGAGGAACTCCTCCGATTTGCGCGGCACAGTTATCGACACCGGTTCAATGCTCTTGCCCGCCTTTACCGACGAAATGAGTATGTCGGCTGCCTTGACCATGCTCGGACACGCGGCCGAGGGTGCCATGATATTGACCGTCAGACCGGCCTCAATGGCCGTACGGGTCGTATTGTCTCCAAAAGTGGCTATCATGGGCAGGTTCTCCGTACCGAACACCGAAACCAACGAGGTTATCTCCGACGGACTGTAGAACATCAGCAGGTCATAGTCGTTTATCTTAAGGTCGCTCAAGTCGTTGGCAATGGTGCGCGACAGTATTATCTTTGAAAAGTTGAGCTTCAGACGCTCCATCGTGTCGGGAATTTCCGGATTGTGCGGCTCGGAGAGAACAAGCAGGAATTTCTCCTCTTTATGCTTGATTATCAGTTCCATGAAATTGTTGAAATTGCCGTCCGAAAAGAAAATCTTCCTCTTTCGGTAGACAATGTATTTCTGCAGATAGAGAGCTATGGCTTCTGTACTGCAGAAGTATTTCATGGTCTCCGGAATGTTGATGCGCGCCTCTTCGCAGATGCGGAAAAAATTGTCCACCATCGTCCGTCCCGAAAAAATCACGGCCGAGTAGTCGGGAATGTCCGTTTTCTGACTTCTGTACTCCTTCAGCGTAACCCCCTGCACCTTTATGAACGGCCGGTATTCAACAGTGGTCTTATACTTTTTCGCCATCTCGGTGAAAGGAGCTTTCTCAAGATTGGCGGGAGCAGGTTGCGATACTAATATCTTTTTGATTTCCAAGCTAATAACAGTTATGTGGCTACTATTAATGTTACCTGATATCGAGCATCAATACTACTAACGTGATTATTGGCATAATATCAACGGCGCAAAGGTACAAAAACCAAAATAAAATAGAAACTTTTTCTTTAACAAACAGATAGAATGTTGTGAAAAAACAGGTGGCCCAATATAGGGCGAACAAGGCTGCAAATGCCACATACTCCGCGCCATAGCCTCCTGTCTTGCCGAATGCGGCAAGCAGGCAGACCGGCACTGCAACCACCGAAAAAAGGGAAAACAGACGACTTCGGACATTGAGGAGCTCCCGACAGAAACCCTCGCTTTGTGCGAGCATTCCCGAGACCTTTACAAGGCACCACTGCAGTGTTCTCCACAACAATAGCAGCGCCACAGTTGCTGTCACCAGCCATCCTTCAGAAGTGACCGGTAGGGTTACTGCAGCGTATTGCGTATACTCCACAACCAGCAGCGCTGCCGACACCCAGCCCGTCAAGCACATGACCGTCACGAAAACGGAGACCGTTCCCACACTTGACCCATGCCGCTCCTCTGCCTCCTGCATGCGGAACACCGAAGAGAAAAGTCGCCCTATCTCGTCCGAAAACACATATATAAGATAGAGATACAACAGAAGTACCGCCACCGTGATTATCCTGTAGACAGGCTGCTCGATGGGGGCATCGGTCACCGAGGCGATCTGCTGCGGAAGATGCAGTACGGCATCGGGGCCGAAAATGCGCTCCGTGATGCTGTCCGCCTGCACCGGAACATATGCCGTCTGCAACATCATCTCAAGCCAAGCTCCTCTTTACGGCAATCCTTATGATGGAGCCCTTGCCAATCTCCGACTCCAGAACTCCTATCTTGCCTTTGTGATACTCCTCTATGATTCGCCGGCTCAACGAAAGCCCCAGACCCCAGCCACGCGTCTTTGTGGTGAATCCGGGTTCGAATATGCGGGCGACGTTGGCCTTGGCGATTCCCTTGCCCGTATCCTTCACATCCACATACACCCAGTCATTGTCTTCCGAGAGAGTCACGTCTATGCTGCCTTGCCCCTGAATTGCATCCAATGCATTCTTGAGCAGATTCTCCACCACCCACTCGAACAGGGCCGCATTGACCATCGCCTTCATGGGAGCAATGGCCAGTCCGTTGTAGGAGAGCGAAACATTCTTGGGCACGCGTGTGCGGAAATACATTATGCTGTTGCCCACCACTTCGTTTATGTTGGCCGGCTCGAGGCTCGTCGCCGAGCCTATCTTCGAGAAACGGTCGGCCACCTTCACAAGTCTCGTGAGATCCTTGTTCATCTCGTCGGTCACATACGTCTCTATGTTCTGTGTCTTGAGGTACTCCAACCATCCCAACAGCGACGAGATGGGCGTTCCCAACTGGTGTGCCGTCTCCTTGGCAAGACCGATCCATACACGGTTCTGCTCGTCCTGCTTGGAAGAGTGGAATGTAATGAAGCCGAATGTCACGAACATCGCAATGACGATTATCTGCACATAGGGGAAATAGATCAGCGTGTTGAGCAGTTTGGAGTTGCCGTAAAAAAGCATATACCGCTGTCCGTTCCAGGCATTTATCTCCAGAGGCTGGTTTATGGACGACATCTTTATGAGCAGTTTGTTGCGCAGGTCGGGGTGGTCGAGCACCTTGTCGGGAATCATGTTGGATACCTCCACTCGCCCCATGTCATCAGTCATAACAAACGGTATGCGCTGGCTGTCGATAATGTAGAGCACAAGCGGGTCGTTGGAGTTGGTTTCGCCTATTCTCCCCATTGCATATGACCACACGGCCATGTCACTCTTCTCCTTCTCCCTCATCCGCTGTGCGATGTTGGCTGTAAAAAAGAGCGAAAAGCACCCTATCGCAAGCCCGACCCCTATGATAATGAGACGGTTGCGATATGAAATAAGCGACTCTCTTAACCTTACCTTGGGCATTTATTTGCGTTGCGTATCCTGTTGTGTCAATATTCTGCGGTACTCGTCCGGGTTGTTGAGCAAATCCACGGCTCGCTGCACCTGGCTGTCCGTGACATAGGTGTGTCCTATCACTCCGCTCGAGTAGCAGTAGCGTGTAACTATCTCGGCCTCGATCATCGTCATCAGGTCGCTCTTGTAGAGCTGCAGGTCGGCCGTCTTGTCGTCCGTAAGTTTTTCCTCTATGGCAGAAAGCTGTTCGGCAATGGAGTCGTAGTAGAGCTCCTGCTCCGCCTTCTCCTTGAGCTGTTTGAACAGTCGCGAACTCTCAGATTCCCATTCGATCTCCTTGTCGGCCATAAACTCCACGAACTCGCCGTAGTCCGCCTCGGGGAAGCAGTATTCGCCGGCAACCACCTTCATTGTAGCTCCGTTGTGCTTTTTGAGGTACTCGTCCACAAACTCGTCAATGTAGTTGAAGCTGTACACCAGATAGGCGAAACGGCTCACATACTCCTCGGGGAGCACTACATCGGGCATGATTCCACCGCCGTCATATATCTTGCGGCCGTTGTGGGTGGAGAACTCCCGGATGAGCGAATCGGCCACCAGTCCCACGCTGCCGTTCTCGTTGCGGTGCGTGTAGTCCACCGCCTGAATACACCTGCCGCTGGGCAGATAGTATTTTGCCGTGGTCAGCTTCACATATGCATCGTAGCCCACCGGACGGGTAGACTGCACCAGACCCTTGCCGAAAGTGCGTCTCCCCATCAGCACCGCACGGTCCAAATCCTGCAGTGCGCCCGAAACGATCTCGGTGGAGGAGGCCGACGAACTGTCAACCAGCAACACAAGAGGTATCCCGGTATCTACGGGTTCGTTTTCTGTCTTGAACGTGGAGTTCATCTCCTTCAGCTTCGCCTTGGTGCTCACAACCTCAGTCCCTTTGGGCACGAACAAGGAGACAATCTTCACCGCTTCCTGCATTATTCCGCCGCCGTTGCTCCTGTAGTCTATGATGATTCCCTTGGCTCCCTGTTCCTTGAGGGTTCTCACGGCTCTCTGCATGTCCCTGCTGCAGTCCTCCGTAAAGTCGCTGTGACGGATGATGCCGATACTGTCGCGCAACATGCCGTAATAGGGGACTCCCGGCACGGTGATTATCTCCCTTTTCAGTTTCAATTGCTCCAGAGCACCGGTGTAGAACTTCTCCACCACTACTTTCACTTCCGTCCCCGGATCGCCCTTGAGACGGTTGCTTATCTGTTCGGTAGTAAGGCCTTGGGCCGACTTGCCGTCAATCTCCACAATCTTGTCTCCTGCCTTTATGCCCACTTTGTCGGCCGGGGAGTTCTCGTAGGGTTCGGCAAAGATCACATAGTCTCCCTTCTTGCGGATAAGGGAGCCCACGCCTGCATACTTGCCCGTAGTGAGCAACTCGAAACTCTCCATCTCCTTGGGCGAGATATATTGTGTATAGGGATCAAGATGCGCCGACATGCCACGTGCCATATCGCCCAGCAGCTCGTCGGGATCGACCTCGTCCACATAATACATATTGATGTCCCTGAAGAGGTTTATCAGCATCTCCAAACTCTTCCCGTAGGCGAATTTGCCGTCCGTCGCCGAAGAGAGGGTAAACAGAACTGCCACTGCCGCAACCAACGGCAAGGCGACTTGCGCCAGTTTCTTCACTTTCATTCTTCCTCCGTTTTTTTGTCCTCCTGGCCCTTGCGGCCCGTCTTGTTGTTTACATACGACTTGATTCTGAACTCTATCTGCACCGTCTCTTTCCTTATGCCCTCTATGGTAATGTGGCTGTCATCGTCGTAAGTAAGCACAATTCTGTCATCATACATGTTTATCAGCCTCTTGCTGCCCGATGCCCTGAACACCATGATTCCGTCGCTGTGCAAGGTCATGGAGTACCCGGCCTGGCCGAAGACACGGAGAATCTCGTCACGGTCACGGTCGATGCCGGCATCTATTCGCCTCTTCACGAAACCGAAACGGGGATAGACCAAGGCAAGTGCCACCAATGCCGCCAGCAGCATGGCTCCGTTTCGTTCATGGAACAGCTCGTGCAGAAATTCGTGGGCGCTCACACGGGCGCTGCCCGTAACAAACAGAAGCGCATAGATTACAACCAACAGCCCGACAAGCTTCAAAAAGTACTTGAGCGAATGTATCAGATAATCCTTCATTGTCTCTCCTTTCTATTTTTTCTCACAAATATAAATCTTCTCTCTACAGGGTGCCCCCTCCAGTGCTATTCCATCCGCTTTATGCGGTCGGCCAGCTCGCGCATGAGACGCTCCGGAGTGGAAGTGGCTCCGCATATTCCCACCGACGAACACCCCTTGAGCCACTCTTCGTCCAATTCGCAGGCCTCCTCTATCTTGTAGCTGCGCGGATTGGTCTCACGGCAGACCTCATAGAGCACCTTGCCGTTGGAACTCTTCGCCCCGCATACGAATATGACCACATCGAACCGTGCTGCAAATGCCCTGAGATGCTCCTCCCTGTTGGCCACCTGACGGCATATGGTGTCCTTTATGATAACCTGCGACGGGTCTGCCGAACGGGCCTTGATTGTCTCGCCCATACGGTTGAACATGTCGAGGCTCTGCGTGGTCTGCGAAATGAAATAGACTGCATGGGTGAAATCCACTGCCTCCAAGTCCTCCTCCCGTTCTACCACAATGGCATTGCCGTCGATCTGTCCCGTGAGGCCTATCACCTCGGCATGCCCGCGCTTGCCGAAGATGACCACCTGGCCGCCTATCGGTTTCATCTGTCCGTAGGCCTCCTTGACCAGTTTCTGCAGGCGTGCCACCACCGGGCACGTGGCGTCTATTATCTCTATGCCGTACTCCTCTGCCATGCGGTATGTGGCGGGGGGCTCTCCATGGGCGCGAATCAGAATCCTCTGTCCGGCCAGGCACGGCAGGGCCTCGTGGTAAACAGTCGTCATTCCCATCGACTCAAGCCTTTTCACCTCGCTGCTGTTGTGCACTATGTCGCCCAGCGAATAGAGCTTGTGGCCTCCCTGCATGGACTTTTCGGCATTGTTGATGGCATTCACCACCCCGAAACAGAATCCCGACTTGTCATCTATCTCCACCCGCATCGTCTATCTCTCCGTTATCCGTTTGAACTCCCTGTCGAACCACCCGAGCTCCTCATCGAGTGTCATGTGGCTGTTGTCGAGCACTATCGCATCGGCTGCCTGACGCAACGGGCTTATTTCGCGGTGGATGTCCTCATTGTCACGCAAGGCAATGTTGGCCACCACCTCCGCCTCGGTCACATTGTCGCCCTTGGCCTGCAGTTCGAGATAGCGCCTGCGCGCCCGCTCCTGCACATCGGCCGTCATGAAAATCTTCATCTCCGCCTCGGGGAAGACCACGGTGCCTATATCCCGGCCGTCCATCACCACTCCCTTATCCTTGCCCATGGCCTGCTGCATGGCGACAAGCTTCCTGCGGACAGGGGCCAGAGAACTCACACGACTCACAAGATTGCTCACCTCTATGCCACGTATCTTGCCCTCAACGCACACACCATTGAGATAGATATCGCTCGCACATCGGGCGGGATTGAACTCAAAACCGATATTGATATCGTCCAGCATCCCTTCCAAACGGCAGGCATCGACCTTGCCGTCCACTACCGCCCCGTGCTTCAAGGCATAGAGCGTGACTGCCCTATACATAGCTCCCGTATCGATGAATACATATCCCAAACGGGCAGCAACAAGTTTTGCAAACGTACTCTTGCCGCATGACGAGAAACCGTCTATCGCAATGACAATCTTTTTTCTATCAGAGAAGTTCATCTGTAATATATTTTATCAGCACCGACCCCATTGCAGCTATACCCAGCGCCGCTATCACGAAACCCGCAATGCGGTTCATCCACAGCAGATGGCGGGGGCTGAACCTTTTGCGCACAAGATTGACCGCCGAAGTGAGCAGCAGCCACCACAGCGTGCACCCCGCAAACACCCCTGTAAGCATGGCCATACCGTTGAGCCGTCCCATCTCGTTGCTCAGTCCGAAAGTGGCGAACAGTGCCACATAGACAAGAATGAATGCGGGATTGGCCAGCGTAACGAAAAAGACCGAGATGTAATCCTGCCAATAGGATGTCTTGCCCGCACGGTTACGGCGAATCTGCACCTCGGGATTGGTGAAGAATATGTTCACTCCCACAATGACTATGCACAAACCGCCCACAAGGGTGATTATGATCTGGTTGCTCTCTATGAACGAGGTAATCATGGCCAGCGAGAAAAACGCCACCGAGGCGAATATGAGGTCGGCCGTAGCGGCACCAAGTCCCGACAGGAAGCCCGACTTGAGCCGTTTGCTCAAGGTGCGCTGTATGCACAGTATCCCCACAGGGCCGAGCGGAACCGAAGCCGCGACACCCAGAAAGAGCCCTCTAAAGAACAAATCGAACCACATGGCGCATATCGTTGTATAACTTTGCAAAAGTAGTAATTTCTCGCAAAATAAGCTGCTGCCAAAGCGGCTTATTCTCGGCTTCTGCGCCGAATGGCCGCCACAGTCAAGGTACAGTTGCCCGAGGAGACATCGAATATAACGGAACGGCAGGGCTTTGTTGCAGTTTTTTACCATAAAAAACTTATCTTTGTGCTGATTTTTTCTGCCGTGCGCACCATGAAAAAAAGAGTATTCCTTTCATTTCTGAGCCTCATATTGCTCAGCCTCGGGTGGCTGGGAGTGAGCGGTGTTTTTCTTGCTTTCGCTCTCGTGCCGCTCATGATGGTGAGCCGCAGCTACGACGACAGCCGCCGCTCCTTGCGTACCATGGCTCTCCATGCGGCTGCAGTCACAGGCATTTGGGCACTGGTCACCACCTGGTGGATATGGTATGCCGCACCAATCGGAACCATTGCCGTGGTCGTGGCACACATACTGCTCTTCGGCGGAGTATTCACGCTATGGCACTTCATTTCGAAACGCTCAAGCGGCACGGTGTCCTGCATTGTGCTTGTATGCGGTTGGATAGCTGCCGAATACTGGCTCATGCAGGGCGAAATCTCCTTCCCGTGGCTAACGCTCGGCAACGGACTTGCGAATGACATATGGGCAGTGCAGTGGTATGAGTTCACCGGAACGTTCGGAGGCTCGCTGTGGCTGTTGCTCTGCAACGTGGCCTTTTACGAAGCCCTCACGGGGCGCACCAAGGCAAAGACCGTCACCGCTGTTGCGATATTTGTCGTGCCCATGATTCTCTCGGCAGCCATGTTCCTGCACGACGACCCTGCCGGAGAGAAGGTTACGGTTACTGTAGTACAACCCAACATAGACCCCTACACCGAGAAATTCGACGGGCTCTCGCAGGACGAGCAGAATACCATTCTCCTTTCGCTCAGCCAAGAGGCTCCCCAAGAGGCCGACTACATCGTATGGCCCGAAACTGCCGTTGACGACATAATCCGCGAACACGCACTTCTTGCCTCGGGTTCCATAAGACGATTCGACGACTTTCTGTCCGAACGCTATCCGGAGACGCAACTCGTCTTCGGTGCCTCCACCTACCGCTATTATGAGGATGGGAAACAGAGTGAAACTGCCCGCCGTCGCGGCAACATGTGGGTGGACATCTACAACTCCGCACTTGCGATGGACAGCTCCGACAATGTGCCCATCCATCACAAGAACAAGCTTGTGGTGGGCGCCGAAAAGATGCCCTATTTGAAGCTGCTCAGGCCTTTCGGCAATGTCATCGTGGAGTTGGGTGGCATTTCGGGACAACTCGGCACAGACGATGCCGTAGTCGTTTTCCGTCATGCCAACAGCCGGCATCCCAACGGGACAGCCGTCTCGGCGGCCATCTGTTACGAATCACTCTATGGCAGCTATCTGGCACGGTTCGTCCGAGGTGGTTCCAGGTTGCTTTTCGTAATCACCAATGACGGCTGGTGGCATGACACCCCGGGCTACAGACAACATTTCTCCTATTCGCGCTTGCGTGCCATAGAGTTGCGCCGCAGCGTGGCACGAAGCGCCAACACGGGCATTTCGGGATTCATTGACTCCAAGGGACGCGTCATCGATTCACTCGGCTGGGACAAGCGGGGCACGCTCACACAGAACCTGACTCTCAACGATAAAATCACCTTCTACGCATCTCACGGCGACTACGTGGCACGCATATCGGTACTTCTCTTCTTTATGGGAATCTTCTATCACGTGGCATGGCGCTACCGCAAGCGCGATTAATTTACGGCATGACAATGGACTACCGGCAGACTACAGATTTTCTTTTCAACTCGTTTCCGCTTTACCAAAACATAGGAGCTGGCGCCTACAAGGAGGGGCTCGACAACATCTCTTCCTTCTGCGGGGAGCTGGGTAACCCGCAGGAGAGATTCCTCACGATACATGTGGCAGGAACCAACGGCAAAGGCTCCGTCTCGCACACACTGGCCTCCATACTGCAGAAGGCAGGCTACCGCACGGGGCTCTTCACATCTCCGCACCTTGTCGATTTCCGCGAACGCATCCGTATCAACGGCAGCATGGTAAGCGAGAAGGATGTGGTGGACTTTGTGGCCCGGCACGGACAGAGAATGAAGGGGATGGGGCTCTCGTTCTTTGAGATGACCACGGCAATGGCATTCTCGCTGTTTGCGGAAAAAGGAGTGGAGGTAGCCGTGATAGAGACCGGTCTCGGCGGACGTCTGGACGCCACCAACATCATCCGCCCGCTCTTGTCCGTCATAACCAATATCGGTTTGGAACACATTCAGCTGTTGGGGGACACGATAGGAAAAATCGCAGCCGAAAAGGCCGGAATAATCAAGCCGGGGGTTCCTGTAGTTATTGGAGAGAGTAATGAGCAGAGCGACCCCGTATTTTTGGAGAGTGCCCGCCAGAGAGGGAGCAGCATAGCCTTTGCCGACCGCACATGGAGTGTGGCAAAGAGGGAGGATTGCGGAACGACTGTAAAGTACTCGATCCTAAATGACAAGGGCGATGTCCGTACTCTCGACTATGACCTGAAGGGCAACTACCAGGCCCGCAACATAGTAACCGTCATAACGGCAGTGGAGACATTGAGAAGTTCGTCGCCGCTCGACATTACCGACAGTTCCATAGAGCAGGGGTGTTGCGAAGCAGCCTCCGGCACAGGTCTCCAGGGGCGTTGGCAGGTGCTGTCACAGACCCCGCTGGTAGTTTGCGACACGGCACACAATGCACACGGGCTTGGACACGTGGCCAAACAAATTGACGAAACCCGCATGGCACGACACGATTGCCGGCTCTTCATGGTATTCGGGATGGTGAACGACAAGGATTTCAACAACATAATGCCTCTGTTGCCCAAAGGCGAATACATCTTCACGCAACCCTCTGTGGCGCGTGCCCTGCCGGCTAAAAAACTGCAGGCCAAGGCCGCTGAATTCGGGCTGCAGGGCTGTGTTGTGGCAGACGTTGCCCAAGCCTACCGGACAGCATTGGAGCGAGCCTCTGCGGAAGACATGGTCTATGTGGGCGGAAGTTCGTTTGTGGTGGCAGATCTGCTGAAGGCTCTCGGACAGAGCCGCTGAACATTCAACGGAGAGGCCTCCTTCTGTCCAAAATTCGCAAATCAGTAAAGAAGGACACAATTAAAAACGGGTTTGTCCGTTATAATTCAAGAATTTTTGTTTTTGGAAGAATAGTTGCTACTTTTGCAAAGTTAATGTATTCATCGGAATGAAAAGAGTTTTCCTGTTAGTTATATGCGCCGCATTGTGCTGCGGCACCCTTTCGGCACAAACGGCCTACGGCCAGACATCTTCGGGGGTGGAGATGAAAAAGAAGAAATTCCGTGAGAAATCCGACCGCAAGTCGGGCTTCATCCACCGTCTTGACATGGGTGTCTCTTTCGGAACTGACGAATGGCAGACTATGGACGTAGACGTTGCCTATGTCTATGGATATCAGGCTGGGCGTGCATTCTTCTTCGGTGTGGGAGGCGGTCTGCAGGTTCAGCCCGTGTTCTACGACTACTATCTGTCGCAGAAATACAAGCTCGACCGCCCCTTCTCGGTAAGCGTGCCTCTGTTTGTGGAGGTCAAGAGCTACATAATGAACCGCAAGGTCTCTCCCTTCATTGACTTCCGGGGCGGTTACAGTTTTGGTCTGCTCGACTCCAAACTGACCAGCTCCCGAGAAACGGAATACGGTACCTACAACACCGACAACCTGAGCAACCGCATAGACTCATACACCAAGAACTGGGAGTCCACCGGCAAATTCGCTGCAGCGGGTGTCGGTTTGAGTTTCAAGAAGTGGGATGTGGGTGTCTACAAGTTTTACCAATACGGCAACTACAAGTACGAGACCGAGATAGAGCGCCATTACAATGACGGCTCCGTAACGACGGTTTCCGAGAAGGGGAAGAAAACCAACAGACACATTCCGGTTGATATCCAACTGAGGGCATCATACAAGTTCTAAACTCCTTTTGCCCCAAAAGGGAGTGTCTTTGGAACAAGACGGTATTGTGTCACAAGAACAGACTCCGACATTCAGGGGCAGGGCAATGCGGAGACCGGAAAGGAAATAGATCGAGGGGCGGAAAATGGATTCTTCCGCCCCTCGATCTGTCTTTTTGCGACAATTGTCTCCCGTCAGGAAGTCTATGCCGTATAGAGGAATCTCTTGATGCTCTTCTTGGGCGTCTTCTCGAACTCCGAGGGACGCAGAGTAAAGCCTGCCACATGTTCGTAAACGGAAACCTGGTCGTTCAACTCCTTGAGCGTTCCCTCCATAATATGCTCCAGTTCGTCATGAGAAATGCCGTCACGGTCGAGCTGGTCATAATCGGGCACGACAAGGGCCCACAACTTATCCCCTCGCTCCACGATGAGACTCTCGAGGACATAGGGCATATTGTTGAGTTTCGACTCAATCTCCTCGGGATAGATGTTCTGGCCGTTACCGCGCAGAATCATGGTCTTGCAGCGTCCGCGGATGTAGATATTGAAATCATCGTCGATGGTTCCCATATCGCCCGTATGCAACCAGCCATCCTTGTCGATCACCTCGGCTGTCAGCTCGGGATTCTTGTAATAGCCCTTCATGACATTCTCTCCACGCACCAGAATCTCGCCGGGAATGTTCTTGGGATCTGACGAACATATCTTCGCCTCCACGTATGGAATGGCCAGACGGCCTGCCGAACCCGGCACATATCCCTCGGCATAGCCTATGTAGCTGATGAGGGGGCCGCATTCGGTCATTCCGTAGCCCACCACTGCGGGGAACTTGATCTTGGTGAGGAACTCCTCCACCTCCTTGTTGAGCGGAGCGCCACCGATGATGAATTCATAGAAGTTTCCGCCGAAAGTATCGATAAGCTTCTTGCGGATAGTGGAGTAGATGGCCGAATCGAGCAGAGGCACATTCACGGCCAGCTTCAGCCAACCGTGTCCCAACATGGGGAATATCTGTTTCTTGATGACCTTTTCGAGAACCAGCGGAACGGAGCAGATATACAACGGCTTGACCGCCTGCAGTGCCTCCACGAGAATCTTGGGCGAAGGTATCTTGCCGAGCAAGGTGACATGGCTTCCTGCTGCAAGCGGGCAGAGCATGTCGACCGCACATCCGTAGGCGTGTGCCAGCGGGAGAAATGCCAACACGTTCGACCCGGGAACATGGCGCTTGGCAGGCAGACAGAAGACAACCTGCATCGTGAGGTTGTTCACCGTAAGCATAACTCCCTTGCTGAATCCGGTCGTACCCGAAGTATAGTTCAGAAGGCAGACCTCGTCGTTGCCCACTTCAGGGTATTTTATGTCGGACACCGTGAAGCCGTTGGGATAGACCTCCTTGAAATGGGCCTCCCGATTCTTCTGGAACTCGGTAACGGTGGAGCCATTGCGCTCGTAGATACAACCGTAGTCGGTAAGCGAGAATGCCGCACTGATGCCGGTCACGAGATCCTCCTCAATGATATCCCAAAAATTGTCGCTCAGGAAGATGATCTTCGACTCCGAGTGGTTGATTATGTGGTTTACGTCGTTGGCGTTGAAATCCTGAAGGATCGGAACGATTACCGCCCCATAGGTGATGGTCGCAATGTAGGCTATCACCCAACGGGGGTTGTTGCGCCCGATGAGGGCTACCTTGTCTCCTTTCTGGATATTGCACTCCTTGAACAGAAGATGCAATTTCGCTATTTCCTCCGCCATTTCAAAGTATGAGAAGCTCTCCTTCTTGAAGTAATCCGAAAGCGCCGTGAGGTCATGGTGCTCCCTGAAACTCTGCTCATACAATCTGATCAGATTTTCTTTTAGCATAATATTTAGTGTTTAGTGTTCAGGCGGTAAAAATAAGACAAAAAATATGCAAATCAAATTTTAGCTGCTCCCAAGAGAATCGAGTCTCTCTATTTACATCACAAAGTGTTCCCTGGGTAAAAAAGCCGTATCCATAACATATTATAATAGCGTCTATTAAAAAACACGAACAGGAAATATACCTGGTGTTTGTTTTTTTTCACAAACACATGCAATATGATTTTTTTTTAACTATTTTTGCACCCGAAACCAATCAAATAAAACCAATTTATCATAGGGTTATGACAACTTACAAGTTCGACAAGCTGATGAAAGAGATAAAGAATTTCGGCAACTGGCGCAAGGAACTGTGGAAATGGGTCATAGTAATCCTGGGCGCATTCTTCGTAGCCGCCGGATTCGCCCTCTTCACCAATCCATACCAGATAATTCCGGGCGGAGTGTTCGGTCTTGGTCGTGTGTTCCACCATCTGATACCCTCCATTCCCACGGGAACGTTCGGCCTTATGATGGATATTCCACTGCTCATCACCGCCTTTATCGTATTCGGCCGCGGATTCGGCACCAAGACCATTCTCGCAGCGCTCTCCACTCCGATAATCATGAATGCCCTCACGCGGTTCGTGGGCGAGGATCCTTTGGACGGCAAGAGCCTGCTGAGCCTCTATTTCAACTTCTCGGACAATGTGCTGGTGGCTGCCATTTTCGGCGGCCTGTTCATAGGTGGCGGAATAGGACTTCTGCTGAAAGTGGGCGCGACTTCAGGCGGTACCGACATTGTGGACATGCTGGTAGTGAAGTACACCAAACTCCCCTTCTCGGTGGCCATGCTCATCGTGGAATCGACCATTGTGATAACGGGAATGTTGGTTTTGGGCGACTGGAAATTGCCTCTTTACTCTTTAATCGCTATCTTTGTCTCCTCAAAAACAATTGATTTCACTCTCGAAGGTGTCAAGAACGACAAGTTGCTGTTCATAATCTCCGACAAAGAGGAGCAGATCAGGAACTTCATTCTCAACGATCTTCAGCGTGGCGCCACCTGCATAAAGGCGCAGGGTGCCTACACGCTTAAGGACAAGAACATGCTGTTCCTGGCAGTACGACGTGCCGAAGTGCCCGAGGTAAAGGAGAACATCCGCAAGATCGACAGCAAGGCATTCATGGTGGTGGTGGACTCCTACGAAACCTACGGC
Source organism: Tidjanibacter sp. (assembly GCA_963640325.1). GTDB lineage: Bacteria > Bacteroidota > Bacteroidia > Bacteroidales > Rikenellaceae > Tidjanibacter. The sequence continues at coordinate 98,804 of CAVHXY010000002.1, read as the reverse complement.
GACGGATTCACTCCCTTCGAGAAATAGACACGCAACGGAGGAGGACAAATGGACATCAACACACTCAGACCACTGACAGGACACGGAAAAAAACTGTACATAGAGACTTACGGATGCCAGATGAACGTGGGCGACACGGAGATCATCTATTCGGTAATGCAAAAGGAGGGATATGTCTATTGCGATGACATTGAGCAGGCAGACATTATCCTCATAAACACCTGTTCGGTGCGCGACAATGCCGAACAGCGCATCTGGGGACGTCTTAAGGAGTTCCACAGATACAAACGCGCCAAGAAAGAGCTGATAGTCGGCGTGGTGGGCTGCATGGCCGAGAGGCTGAAAGAGGACCTGTTCGCCAAGGAAGAGATAGTGGACATCGTGGCCGGTCCCGATTCATACCGCACAATGCCGCAACTGGTGCAGAGTGCACTGGCGGGCGGACGCGGAGTGAACGTGCAGTTGTCCCACGAGGAGACCTACGGCGACATACGGCCCGTAAGGTTCGACAAGAACGGAGTGAGCGCCTTCGTCTCCATCATGCGCGGATGCAACAACATGTGTACCTACTGTGTGGTCCCCTACACCCGAGGAATAGAGCGCAGCCGTGACCCGCAGACCATCCTCAACGAGGTGCGCGAACTCTTCGAGGCAGGTTACCGCGAAGTCACTCTTCTGGGACAGAATGTCAACTCATACAACTGGAACAACAAGGAGGTCGAATTCCCTGCCCTGATAGCCCAAGTGGCAAAGGTGTCGCCGCTGCTGAGGGTCCGTTTTGCGACATCGCACCCCAAAGACCTCAGCGACCGTCTGCTTGAAGTCATGGCCTCGCACGGCAACATCTGCCGCTCGATACACCTGCCGGCCCAATCGGGCAGCAGCCGCATGCTGGAGCTGATGAACCGCCACTACAACCGCGAATGGTATCTGGAGCGCATTGCCGCCATCCGCCGTTATCTGCCCGACTGCGCCATCTCCACCGACCTCATTGCCGGATTCTGCACCGAAACTGAGAAGGACCACAAGGAGACCCTCTCGCTCATGCGCGAGGTGGGCTACGAGTTCTCCTACATGTTCAAATATTCGCAGAGGCCCAACACCAAGGCTGCACGCCACTTCGAGGACGATGTACCCGAAGAGGTGAAGACGGCCCGCCTCACGGAGATAATAAACCTCCAGAACGAACTCTCGCTGGAGAGCAACCGGCGCGATGTGGGCAAGACATTCGAGGTGCTTGTGGAAGGCACGTCAAAGCGAAGCGACACACAGCTGTGTGGCCGCAATTCGCAGAACAAGATGATTGTTTTCGATGCAAAGGAAGGTGTCTTCACGGGAGATTATGTAAACGTGAAGGTTACGGACTGCTCGTCGGCCACTCTGTTGGGCGAGATTGTCGGATAGAAAAGCCGGCCCTGACCTGACGGTCTGGATTTGTTCTGACTGCCCCTGCGGCTCTGCCGTGGACGCTGTCTCCGACATTACAAAATTCGTGACGGTCTCTGTTTTTGAAAAATTTTTCTATCTTTGCATGAGAAGAGTTGAAAAACGGCAAAGAAAAAGAGTCCTTTCATGACAAATCGCGACCCTAATACACAAAGTCTGTTTTACAAGTGTTTCCGTCACTACGTAAAGTTCGTTACGGAAAACCTCTACTATCGCAAAGTCTATGTCTTGGGCACAGACAACCTGCCTGCGCCCGACAAACCCACCATACTCGTTTCGAACCACCAGAACTGCCTGAGCGACCCGTTGGCCCTTGCGACATTCATGATGGACCGCAAGCCACGTTTTCTGGCCCGCGCCAACGTATTCAAACAGCCGGTGATCGACAAACTGTTGCGCCACTTGGGGCTGTTGCCGGCCTACCGTATGGAGTATGAAGGCAAACAGGCTCTGGAACAGAACTTCAAGACCTTCGATCAGGCCATCGACACCATGTTGCACGGAGGCACGGTAATTCTCTATCCCGAGCGCGGACATCAGAACAAACGTTGGCTCGGCAACTTCTTCGTCGGGTATTTGAAGATGGGGTTCCATGCAGCGGAGCTGACCGATTTCAAGCAGGAGATTCTCATTCTTCCCTCCTGCAACCACTACTCCAACTACCACCACATGCAGAGCGAGGTGCTGATCAAGTTCGGCGAACCCGTTTCGTTGGCGCCCTACTACGACAGTTACCGACAAAATCCCCGCAAGACCATGCGCGAGGTTAACCGCATAGTGCGGGAACGTGTTTCGGAGCTGATGCTCAACATTGAGGACATCGACAACTACGAGGCAATAGATTTTCTGCGGGAGAACGGATACGGCAAGCACTTCGCTTCGCACAACGGATTCGAAAAGGATTGTCTGCCCGAGAAACTTGATGCCGACAAGAGCCTCATCGCACGGCTCAAGGAGGCCAAGGAGAGATATCCCGAACGAATGCAGAAGATTTTCGAAGAGTGCCAGACCCTGCAAAAGGGCATAAATGACATGAAAATCCGGGACTGGATCTTCGACCGGAAACCTTCTTTGTTCTATGTCGTGCTCTATACGCTCATGCTGCTTGTGCTGTTGCCGCTGTTTGTCGTATGCATGGTGCCCAACCTGTTGCTGTTCGTCATACCCGAATATTTCAAGTCGCGACTGCTCAAGGACCGCATGTTCTTCAGCTCGTTCAACATAGGTGTTTCGGTACTGATTACCATCCCGTTGCTCTACATCGTGCCGTTCATAGTGCTCTGCTGCAAGGCAAAATTCGTTGCTGCCGTGCTCTATCTGGTGTTCTGTCCTCTGGCATTGCTGTTCTCATGGTACTACATGCGCTGGACATCACGCTGCATGGGCATGATAAGATACAGGGCCATGAAGAATTCCGCCCGCTTCGGACGGTTGCGTACATTGCGCCACAAGCTCTTCGCCTCGCTCGACGAGCTTCTCGGCATTCGGGACTCATCCCTATAACAAATCCGGTTGGTTTCCAGAGAAATCTCTCTCGGGTTGTTCGTCTCTGAAGAGGGTTCGGCTCGGTTCTACCTGCACCCCCTGAAGGTATAATGCTTCTGGACGAGATAGCTGTAGAGCACCGTAACTATGGAACTGATGATCTGCGAAGGAGTGGGATATACGTTCAACACCTCCACAAACAATTTGAGCGACAGATAGTTGATGACAATGGAGCCGGCCACCGACAGCGCATAGCGGAACAGCTGCGTCCCCTCGCCGAGCGGTGAGTTGCGGAACGATATGCGGCTCTGCAGCCAATAGCCCGTAAAGAAAGTGAGGGGGAACGTGAGGATAAAGGTGGCGATGTGGGGCGATACGGTCACAATGCCTACCGGGACATATCGATCGCAGACAACCCAGTGGTAGAAGACAAAATAGAGTACCCAGTTGAGCACAAGATTCCCTCCGCCGCACACTCCGTAGCGGAACACCTGCAACGGTACAATCCGTGCCACAGGCCGTATGTAAAAGAGGTCTACCAACCTCGTGATTCTCTCCGCAAGACTCATTTTCCCGTCTTCTTCTTTATCTGTTCCTGAATGGCATACATCCTGTCACGCTGTCGGGCGGCCTCGGTAAAGTCGAGTCTCTTGGCAGCCTCCTCCATGCTGCGGCGAGCCTGCCGGGCCTCCTCCTCAAGATCCACGGCATACTCGGCACGTCTGTCGGCCGCCACGGCCACTGTAGAGTGTATGGGATAGGGCACGATGTCGCTCTCTGCCACAGCGGCGAGAGTCTCGTTGGGCGAAGTCGTCCGGTTTTTGCCCACAGCATGTGGCACAATCCCGTGCTCCTTGTTGTACTGCATCTGTTTCCTGCGACGACGGTTGCTTTCCGATATGGCGGCTTTCATGGCATCGGTCATCTTGTCGGCATACATTATAACCCGTCCGTTCACATTGCGCGCCGCACGACCCGCCGTCTGCGTCAAAGCCCTTTCGCTGCGCAGGAAGCCCTCCTTGTCGGCATCCATAATCGCAACGAGCGAGACCTCCGGCAAATCGAGACCCTCTCGCAACAGGTTCACACCGATGAGGACATCGAATGAACCCGCCCTCAGGTCATCGAGAATCTGTATACGCTCCATAGTGTCTATGTCGGAGTGTATGTAGCGGTTGCGCACACCTATGCGGTCGAAATATTTGGAGAGTTCCTCGGCCATGCGCTTGGTGAGGGTCGTGATGAGCACCTTCTCGTCACGGCGCACACAGGAGTCTATCTCCTCAAGAAGGTTGTCTATCTGGTTCTCTGTCACACGCACCTCTATCTCGGGGTCGACAAGACCCGTGGGTCGTATGAGCTGCTCCACTACGGCTCCCTCGCTCTTGGTAAGCTCGTAGTCTGCCGGTGTGGCGCTGGCATAGATTACGGTATGCATGAACTGTTCGAACTCCGTGAAGGTCAACGGACGGTTGTCGGTTGCGGCAGGCAGGCGGAATCCATACTCCACAAGGTTCACCTTGCGGGCACGGTCGCCTCCGTACATGGCACGCACCTGCGGAATGGTCACATGGCTCTCGTCGATCACCATCAGAAAATCGTCCGGGAAGTAGTCCAGCAGACAGAACGGCCTGTCGCCCGGCTTGCGCCCGTCAAGATAGCGCGAGTAGTTCTCTATACCCGAACAATATCCCAGCTCCTTTATCATCTCCACATCATACTCCACACGCTGCTTGATGCGCTGAGCCTCCAGCATACGCCCCTGTTGTTCGAAGAAGCTTATCTGTTTGCCCAAATCGAGCTGTATCTGGGCTATGGCCGTATTGGTACGCTCCTTGGTCGTCACAAAGAGGTTGGCAGGAAAGATGACCACCTTGTCAAGCGTCTCGATTCTGGCACCTGTGGCGGGATCGATACTGTATATCTCGTCTATTTCGTCACCGAACATGTCAATGCGGTAGGCACTGTCGGAAAACGAGGGCATGATGTCAATCGTGTCGCCGTTAACGCGGAAGGTGGAGTTGGTCAGAGCCATCTCCGTGCGCGTATACAGGGCATCCACAAGAGAGTACAGCAGTCTCTTGCGACCCACCGTATCGCCCGTGCGGAGCGTTATGCAGTTGGCATGGAAGTCCTGCGGGTTGCCGATGCCGTAGAGACACGACACGCTCGAGACGACAATCACATCCCTTCGGCCCGAGAGGAGCGCAGCCGTAGCCTTCAGACGGAGCTTGTCTATCTCCTCGTTTATGGATAGGTCTTTCTCTATGTATGTATCCGACGAGGGAATGTATGCCTCGGGCTGGTAGTAGTCGTAATAGGAGACGAAGTACTCCACGGCATTCTCGGGAAAGAATGCCTGGAATTCACTGTAGAGCTGTGCCGCAAGGGTCTTGTTGTGGCTCAATATAAGAGTGGGGCGCTTCAGACGCTCAATCACGTTGGCTATCGTGAAGGTCTTTCCCGATCCGGTTACACCCAAGAGTGTGTTGTGGTGGGTGTCGCCTTCGATTGAGCGGACCAATTCGTCTATCGCCTCGGGCTGGTCTCCCGTAGGTTTGAAATCGGATACGAGTTTGAATTCCATAATGCAAAGATATACAAAATGTACATTACGGCACACTCGTTCTTTTCAGCAAAGAAGGGTGTACAAAACACGAAATTGTCATTAATGTTTTTAACTTTGCATAAATTCTCCGAAAGAGGCGAAAATGATAGACAGAGCGACCATAGACAGGATTTATGCGGCGGCGAACATTGTCGACGTGGTGAACGATTTTGTCAAGCTCAAGAAGAAAGGGGTAAACTATCAGGCCTGTTGCCCGTTCCACTCGGAGAAGACCCCCTCGTTCGTGGTGTCACCGTCGAAAGGGATGTTCAAGTGCTTCGGATGCGGCAAGGGCGGCAATGTCGTGACCTTCGTCATGGAGCACGAGAAGATGAGCTATGTGGAGGCCCTCAAATACGTTGGCCATAAGTACGGCATCGAAGTGGAGGACCGCGAGCAAAGTGAGGAGGAGAAGCGTCGCAACGACGACCGCGAGAGCATGATGGTGGTCAACAGCTGGGCTGCGGACTACTTCAAGCGCATGTTGCACGAGACTGATGAGGGACTGAGTGTGGGTCTCGGATACTTCCGCGACCGCGGATTCACGGATGCCACGATACACAAGTTCGGCCTCGGCTATTGCCCGGCCAAAGGGGACGCCATGTCACAGGCAGCCCTCACGGCAGGCTACAAGGAGCAGTTTCTGGTAGATACCGGTCTGACAATCAAGCGGGAGACGGGCGGTTACTACGACCGGTTCTGTGGGCGTGTCATGTTCCCCATACACACCATCAGTGGACGGGTGACGGCATTCGGCGGACGGGTACTCAAGAAGAGTGACCGTGTGGCCAAGTACCTCAACTCGCCCGAAAGCCTTGTCTACAGCAAGACCAACTCGCTGTACGGACTCTATTTCGCAAAGAATGCCATCTCGCGCGAGAACTACTGCATACTCGTGGAGGGTTACACCGATGTCATCCAGATGCACCAGAGAGGGGTGGAGAATGTGGTCGCATCGTCGGGAACGTCGCTCACCACCGAACAGATACGCCTTATAAGCCGTTTCACGAAGAACGTTACCGTCATCTACGACGGCGATTCGGCCGGCATCAAGGCCTCCATAAGGGGCATTGACATGATTCTGCGCGAGGGTCTCAATGTGAGGGTTGTGCTGTTGCCCCCGGAGGACGACCCCGACTCGTTCGCACGCAGTCACACAAGCGACCAGATAAGGGAATACATCTCCACACACGAGGAGGATTTCATAAGCTTCAAGGCCCATCTGCTTATGGATGAGGCGGCTGGCGACCCCATACGCAAGGCCGAGCTGATAAAGGACATGGTGCGCTCCATCTCCGAGATTCCCGACAGCATACGCCGTTCGGTGTTCATCAAGGACTGCGCTGCGACAATGGATATCGACGAACAGGTTCTCGTCGACGAGGTGGCACGGTTGCGGGTCTCTCTCGAGTATGACAAGGAAACGGGCGACTTCATAAAGGCCCGCCGCTCGCGCCAGAAACAGTTGCAGGAGGAGGAGAAAAGAACCGTTTCCACCGGCAATGTCGTGGCAGGCAGCAGCATGCAGGAGCTGGAAAAGGAGATAACTGGCTATCTGCTGAAATACGGGCACACGGAGTTCGATTACCGTGACGGCAACAATGTGAGCAAGTTCAACATTGCCGAGACCGTGTTCAACGAACTGGGGCAGGATGGTATCGTCTTTCAGGACGAACGCTACCGTGCCCTGTTCGACAGCTACCGCGAACAGTACCAACTCCTCGGCAAGGGGGTGAAAGTGCCGGAATACCACTTCACCAACCATCCCGACCCGGAGGTGTGCAATGCGGCAGTGGACATCCTCACAGCCGATGCCAACTATGTGACCTCGGAGCTGTGGCGCAGACACGACATAATCATCGAGAAGGAGGAGGACCGACTCTCCGATGCCGTACCGCGTGCAGTGATGCTCTACAAGACCAAATCAGTGGAGCAGATAATCGCCTCGCTTGAGAAACAGCTCGAAGACGAGAACTTCTCAGACGAACAGGTATCGGAGATTATGCGGAACATCTCCGCACTCAACAAGGTGAGGACGAGCATTTCAAGAAAGTTTTCGAGATTGATATTATGACCCTATGACCGAACAGAAGAAGATAAACATAAAGAACAAGAAGGCCTACTTCAACTACGAGATTCTTGAGGAGTTCGTGGCAGGAATCGTTCTGGCCGGCTCGGAGATAAAGTCATTGCGGGCAGGCAAGGCCTCGCTGGTGGACTGCTACTGCTATTTCAACGCAGGCGAGCTCTTCGTGCACGGCATGAACATTTCCGAGTACGAATGGGCCTCCTACAACAACCACCAGCCCAAGCGTGACCGGAAGCTGCTGCTCAACCGTCGCGAGCTCTACAAGCTCCAGCGCGCCTTGCAGGACAAGGGCGTCACCATCGTTGGGCTCAAGCTCTTCATAAATGACAACGGACTGGCAAAGCTGCTCATCGGCCTTGCTCGGGGACGCAAGCAGTTTGACAAGAGGGAATATATAAAGGAAAAAGACACCAAACGGGAGTTGGACAGAATAAAAAAAGCGAGAAAATGAGTCTGATATTATGTATAGAGACAGGCTGCGACGTATGTTCGGCGGCCATAGCCAAGAACGGGCGCATGATTTCCCTGCGCGAGAGTTGCGGGTCGCACGACCACGCACGCAACATAGGGGTCTATGTGGACGAGATGCTGCGTGAGAACGGCATCGAACCCGATGAACTTGATGCCGTTGCAGTCGGCAAAGGGCCCGGTTCCTACACTGGACTGCGCATAGGGGTCTCTTTCGCAAAGGGCTTTTGCTATGCCCTGGGCATTCCGCTCATTGCCGTCGATTCGCTGGAAGCCATGGCCCGTTGTGCGGTGGAGGACTACAGCCTTGGACTGTTCGATGCCGACAATTGGGACGAGGCATTGCTGTGCCCCATGATTGATGCAAGGCGCATGGAGGTATACGAGGAGATTTTCGACACCCGTCTGCATTCCGTCTCGGCTGTCGATGCCAAGATTGTGGACGAGCACAGCTTTGAGGAGATTCTCTCTTCTGGCCACGAGTTCTTCATCTTCGGCAGCGGTGCCGACAAGTGTGCCGATGTGCTGAAAACCCCTGCTGTGAAGAAGATAGAGGTGCAGCCTTCGGCCCGAGGACTGTGTGCCGAGGCGCAACGGAAGTTTTCGGCGGGAGAGACTGAGGATGTGGCCTATTTCGAACCCTTCTACCTGAAGGACTTCGTAATAACCAAGTCGAAGAAGAAACTGTTCTGAAAATTCTCTTGCCGTGAATGATTCCGACAGAAGAGAGGTTCGCAAGAGGGTCATGCTGTCTGCCCCGGATTGTGGCTGTGACGTAAAGGCGGTTAAAGGAGGCCGCTCGGCACGCAACAAGACTCTCTCTCTCTCGGATGCAGATCGCACTGAGCTGTCGCAAAGGCTGTTGCGGATTCGGGGCGGGGTGCTGACGGACTCCGGAGATGTAACCGAAAACACAGTAGAAAACATTCCGGGCAGGAGCACGACCCAGCAGGTGGCTGCCCAAACGCTCATTGACAGAACCGTGTGCGGAGATGTGACGGAGCTGTTGCCCCTTGTTCCCGACGGATTTGCCGACCTTGCAATTGTGGACCCTCCGTACAACCTCTCGAAGAACTACAACGGGCTGAAGTTCCGTGCGTGTGGCGAAGAGGAGTATTACCTCTATCTGAAAGGTTGGTTCGGCGAGGTATGCCGAATACTGAAACCTGCAGGCAGTCTCTACATCTGCGGAGACTGGCACAGCACGGCAATCCTGCAACGCATCATGGGCGAGCACCTCACGGTGATGAACCGCATAACATGGCAACGGGAGAAGGGACGCGGAGCAAAGAACAACTGGAAGAACGCCATGGAAGATATCTGGTTCGGTGTAAAAGACCCCGACAGATACTATTTCGACCTCGAAGCCGTCAAGCAGAAGCGCCGGGTTCTGGCACCATACCGACAGGAAGGTCTTCCGCGCGACTGGCAACAGGCCGAAGACGGCAAGTTCCGCCTCACGTGTCCGTCGAATTTCTGGGATGACATCAGTGTCCCCTACTGGTCGATGCCGGAGAATACGGAGCACCCCACGCAAAAGCCCGAAAAGCTGGTGGCCAAGTTGGTTTTGGCCTCCTGCCCTCCAGGGGGAGTGGTCTTCGACCCCTTCCTGGGAAGCGGAACGACATCGGTAGTGGCAAAAAAATTAGGACGGCACTTCTGTGGCATTGAGATTGACGAGGAGTACTGCCTTCTGGCCGAGAAGAGGTTGCGCATGGCTGGACAGGACAATACCATACAAGGCTACACGGGCGGCGTATTCTGGGAGAGAAACACCTCTGTGTGGCAAAACAGGGAGAAATGAAAATACATTACAGCCTTATGGGATACAAAGAAGACAAACAACACCAACTGGATCTGCGTTATTTGCGTATGGCGCGCATCTGGGCCGAAAACTCCTACTGTGTGCGCCGTCAGGTGGGGGCGCTGATCGTCAAGGACAAGATGATAATCTCCGACGGCTACAACGGCACTCCGTCGGGATTCGAGAATGTGTGCGAAGACGAAAACGGCAAGACCAAGCCCTATGTCCTGCATGCCGAGGCAAACGCCATCACCAAGCTTGCCAAGAGCTCCAACAGCGGAGAAGGAGCCACCCTGTACATTACGGCCGCGCCCTGCATCGAATGCGCCAAACTGATTATACAGAGCGGTATAAAGCGAGTGGTCTACCACGAGAATTACCACAGCGAAGACGGTGTCGAGCTGCTCAAGCGGGTGGGAATCGAAGTCGAGAGAGCCGAAGCGCCAGACGGTCCCAACGATTAGGCCATACGGCAAGACAAAGCCTCCCGTTCTCCTCAGTTGAGGGACTACTTAATGTAGGGCAGGGCAGAAAAGGTCTTCGGTGGGTTTGTCTACGCCAGGAATATGCCGTTCTTGCGGCACTCCTTCTTCATCTCCTCGGGCCATATGGAGCTCTGCACCTCGCCTATATGGGCTTTGCGCAACAGGAACATGCACAGACGCGACTGGCCGATTCCTCCGCCTATGGTGTAGGGCAATTCGCCGTTGAGCAACATCTTGTGGAAACTCAACTTGGCCTTGTGCTCCTCGTGATGTAGAGCCAATTGTCTTGCAAGGGCCTCCTCGTCCACACGGATACCCATGCTCGAGATCTCAAAGGCGCTCTCCAATATGGGGTTCCACAACAGTATATCACCATTGAGACCGTAGTATCCGTCCTCGTTCTGGGTGCTCCAGTCGTCATAGTCGGCAGCACGCAGGTCGTGCGGTTTGCCGTCCGACAAGTTGCCTCCGATACCAATCACAAAAACTGCCTTGTGTTGGCGTGTTATCTCGTTCTCGCGCTCCTTGGGCGAAAGGTTGGGATACATGTCGAGCAACTCCTGCGAATGTATGAAGAAGATGTCATCGGGCAGGCACGGGTTCAGTTCGGGAAACTCCACGAAGAGAATCTCCTCGGTGGCCTTGAGCGACTTGTATATGCTGGTCACGGTGTTCTTCAGGAAATGGATGTTGCGCTGCTGCTTGGTTATGACCTTTTCCCAATCCCATTGGTCCACATAGAGCGAATGGATGTTGTCCAGCTCCTCCTGCGGACGCAGGGCATTCATGTCTGTATAAAGACCCTTGCCGGCCGGAATGTTCATCTCCGAGAGTTTCCAGCGTTTCCATTTGGCCAAGGAATGAACCACCTCGGCAGTCGTGTCCGGCATGTCCTTTATGGGGAACGAAACCGCCTTCTCCACGCCGTTCAGATCATCGTTGAATCCCGTACCACTGACCACAACCATGGGGGCCGTCACGCGCAACAGGTCGAGATGCGACGAAAATGTTATCTGGAACGTGTCCTTCACCTTCTTTATTGCTCGTTCGGTGTTCTCGGCCGTGTCGAGCAGGTTCTTGTACTCCTTGGGTATTATGAGCGACATCTTCTTCTTTGTTTTTCGTTGTTGGTTTCCGTCCTATTCCTTCTTAAGGCCTGCAGACCGTAAAGGGACTCCTTCTCCTTGCGGAGAGGCATGCATCCCTTCGGCCCAGGCATGGTCTTCTGCACGAAGTCCTTCTCTGCCCCTTGTTACTCTACCGTTATGAGGTAGTAGTTCTTCTTGCCCTTCTGCACAAGCAGATACTTGCCGTCAATGAGACTGTCGGCCGTAACTTTCATATAGGGGTCCGTCACCTTCTCCTTGTTGAGCGAAATTCCGCCTCCCTGAATGAGTTTCCTCAACTCGCCCTTCGAGGGGAAGATGTTGCACCTCTCCACGCAAAGGGTCAGGAAGTCCTCGCCAGCCTCAATGTCCGACTTCGCTGCACGGAACTGCGGAACTCCTTCGAATACCTGCAGGAACGTCCTCTCGTCAAGCGTCTTGAGCGCATCGCCCGTAGCGTTGCCGAAGAGAATCGAAGACGCCTCCACAGCCTTCCTGTACTCCTCTTCGGAGTGTATCATGCAGGTTATCTCCTTGGCCAGAGCCTTCTGCAGATGACGCTCATGGGGAGCCTCCTCATGACGGCGCATAAGGTCTTCGATAGTCTCCTTGTCGAGCATCGTGAATATCTTTATGTAACGCTTGGCATCCTCGTCGCTCACATTCAGCCAGAACTGGTAGAACTTGTAGGGCGATGTGTAATTGGGGTCAAGCCATATGTTGCCGCTTTCGGTCTTGCCGAACTTGGTCCCGTCGGCCTTCTTGATAAGCGGGCAGGTCATTGCAAAGGCCTCCTTGTCGAGCACGCGACGGATAAGCTCCGAACCCGTGGTGATGTTGCCCCACTGGTCGCTGCCGCCCAACTGCAACTTGCAGCCGTAGTGCTCGTAGAGATAGAGGAAGTCATAGCCCTGCAGGAGCTGATAGGAGAACTCCGTGAATGACATGCCGTCGCCCTCGCCGTTGAACCGTTTCTTCACCGAATCCTTGGCCATCATGTAGTTGACGGTAATGTGCTTGCCGATATCGCGGATGAAACGCAGGAACGAGAAGTCCTTCATCCAGTCGTAGTTGTTGACCAGAATGGCGGCATTGGGCTCCTTGCTCTCGAAATCGATGAGTTTGGAGAGCTGTTTCTTTATGGCTTCCTGATTGTGGCGCAGGGTCTCCTCGTTGAGCAGGTTGCGCTCCTGCGACTTCCCCGAAGGATCGCCAATCATGCCCGTAGCACCGCCTATAAGGGCGATGGGGCGATGTCCGCAACGCTGGAAATGCTTGAGTATCATAACACTTACCAAGTGGCCTATATGCAGCGAATCGGCCGTGGGGTCAATACCGACATAGGCCGTGGCCATTCCTTTTGACAACTCTTCTTCTGTTCCGGGCATGATGTCCTGAATCATGCCTCTCCATTTCAGTTCTTCAATGAAATTCATCGTTTTATGTTATGTTTTTTGTTGTTTGTCCTTTTATGTCCCTTGCAGAAGTTCTCGCCGGCAAGGCCGTCGCTCTGCTGTTCCTGATCACTCCGCTCTTTTCGTGCGGTCAAAAACAGCGTAAAATTACGATTTTTTATTCGAGTTCCAAATGCAGACGTTTCTGAAGTTCCGTCAGCATGGGATTCTTGGTCTTCAGATAGGCATATTTCTCCTCTATCGTTATGGGGTTCACTCGGGTGTCGGCCTCCTTCACAGTCAAGTCGAACTCCACCAGACCGTCGATCTTCACCAAACGGTAGAGCACGCCGAGAATCTCCTGCCTGTGGGTCATGACCTCCTCGTAAATCAAGTCCGAGCAGAGCGTGGCGCAAATCCTGTTGCCGCTCACCGTCATGTTCTGCAGGGCATTGGCTATTCGCGGACGCACGGCATTGAGTTCATTGAGGAACTGCTCCTTTACTCCAAGGATTTTTTTCTCGCTCTCGGGATCAATGCTTTGTGAAAGCGGTGCTTCTTTAGGATCCGTCTCCTTTTTCACAGGCGTTGCCGTGTCGGCAATCAGCTCCTTGAGCGACATGCCGAATACGGATTTCCCCTGTGGCAGGGGAGCATTGCCGGCCTCTTCGGTTTTGGGTTGCTGTTTCCGGGCTTCAGGAGGGGTTGTAGCAGACATCTCGGCCGGACAGGGCTGTTGAGACAGCCGGGGTTGTGGGGGAGCCTGCGGTTGTTGGACAGACGAAACGTCGGCAGAGGGCCTCGCTGTCCGAACTTCGGACGGCGGCACTGTCTCCTTCTTTTCATCCGTTGCGACATCCGGCTTCGCCTCTGAAACTGTTGCAGATTGTGGAGCGGAGGACGCAATGTTTGAAGCCGTTGGTGCCGGTTGCAGTGACGTGGAAGCATTCAAATCACTCGCCTTCACCTCTTTATGCAGTTCCGGCAAGGCTACTGGTTCATCTGCAAAGTCATTTTTTTTTTGACCCAACCCGCACAGTTTCATCAATGCGAGTTCAATATGCAGTCGCTGGTTAGTAGCCGCCTTAAGCGATGTGTCGGTGGCCGAGAGCAACGAGATGGCACTGAAAAGGAACGAGGTGTCCATCACCGTCCCCTGCTGCTTGTAGCGTTCCAGCAGGGATCCCGTCATCTCCAGCAACGGCAGTGTCTGCGCATCCTTGCACATCAACAGGTCGCGGAAATGGTTGTTGAGTCCGGCAAGGAAAGTCTGTCCCGAGAACCCTTTCTTGAGCACCTCGTCGAACGACACGAGGCAACGCTTGTAGTCTCCGAGGGATATTGTCTCCGTCATCTTGAAGTAGGTGTCGTAGTCCAGCACGTTGAGTGTAGCAGCCACATCCTTGAAATTGAGAGCATTGCCACAAAACGACACGGCTTTGTCGAACATGGACAGCGCATCGCGCATCCCTCCGTCTGCCTTCTGTGCAATCAGATGCAGCGACTCGTCGTCGTATGTAACGCCCTCCTGCGAGGCGATGTATTTGAGATACCCCACGGCGTCCTCCACACGGATGCGGTTGAAATCGAAAATCTGGCACCGCGACAGGATGGTGGGCAGAATCTTGTACTTCTCGGTAGTTGCCAGGATGAAGATGGCATGTGCGGGCGGCTCCTCAAGAGTCTTGAGAAATGCATTGAATGCTGCCGGCGAGAGCATGTGCACCTCGTCGATGATGTAGACACTGTACTTGCCCGTCTGCGGCAGCACGCGCACCTGGTCTATGAGGTTGCGGATATCATCCACCGAGTTGTTCGAAGCGGCATCCAGCTCGTGGATGTTCATGCTCCGCCCCTCGTTGAAGCTAAGGCACGACTCGCACTCGCCGCACGCCTCATGGTCCTGCGGATTCTGGCAATTGATGGCCTTGGCGAAGATACGCGCACACGTGGTCTTTCCCACACCGCGCGGTCCGCAGAAAAGATATGCATGGGCGAGCTGGTTGCGGGCTATGGCATTTTTCAGGGTGGAGGTGATATGTGACTGGCCCACGACCGACTTGAATGTGGCGGGCCTGTATTTTCGGGCAGAGACAATAAAGTTATCCATCTTAGCGAGACTTACTTTCCACAAAGTTACGCATTTTTCATGTTTTTCGGTAAATACGGCACTCTTTTTATGGCATTTTGGCACCGTGCCGTGCCGACCTGTCAAAAAAAGTGTCATTATTTCCTATCTCTCTCGCTGGCAGAGGTTTTGCTTTACAACAGGGTGAAACACGAAAATAAAAAGGAGGACAAGATATGAACATCAACACACTTACAATCAAAGCTCAGGAGGCTCTTCAGCAGGCGCTGACACTGGCCTCCCGCAACAGCAACCAGGCTGTGGAACCTGCCCACATCCTCTCGGCGCTTATCGAGGATGACGAGTCGCTCTGTTGCTATCTGCTTTCGCGCACGGGAGTGAATGTGAATATGCTCCGCGGTGCCGTACAGGGAATGATCAATTCGCTGCCCAAAGTTTCGGGCAGCAGTGAGGAGGGTTATTTCTCGCAGAACTCCACGCGCGTAATCCAAAAGGCCGTGGACTACACCAAGAACTTCAACGACCGTTTCGCCTCGGTAGAGCACTTGCTGCTTGGTTTGCTGGCCGACGGAGGCGAGGTTGCCAAACTGCTCAAGAGCAACGGACTGAACGAAAAGGACCTGCTTGCAGCTATAAAGGATGTCCGCAAGGGCTCGACGGTCGATTCGCAGACCTCCGAACAACAGTTCGATGCCTTGGGCAAATATGCCATAAACCTCAACGAAATGGCACGTGCCGGCAAACTTGACCCTGTAATCGGACGTGACGATGAGATCCGGCGGGTGTTGCAGATACTTTCGCGCCGTACAAAGAACAATCCTATTCTTGTGGGCGAGGCAGGTGTCGGAAAGACCGCCATCGCAGAGGGTATCGCCCACCGTATTGTGGACGGTGATGTCCCCGAAAACCTGAAGTCGAAACAGGTCTACTCGCTCGATATGGGTGCACTGGTTGCCGGAGCCAAATACCAGGGAGAATTTGAGGAACGGCTCAAAAGCGTCGTAAAGGAGGTCGTTGCCGGCGAGGGCGAGATCCTGTTGTTCATCGATGAGATCCACACCCTTGTGGGTGCAGGCAAGAGCAGCGGAGCAATGGATGCCGCCAACATCTTGAAACCCGCTCTGGCACGTGGCGAACTGCGCACCATAGGCGCCACCACCCTCGACGAATACCAGAAGTATTTCGAGCAGGACAAGGCATTGGAGCGCCGTTTCCAGAAAGTCATGGTAGACGAGCCTTCGACCGCTGATGCCATCTCCATACTGCGTGGACTGAAGGAGCGCTATGAAAACCACCACAAAGTCCACATCAAGGACGAGGCCATTGTGGCTGCCGTGGAGCTGTCGCACCGCTACATCACGCAACGGTTCCTGCCTGATAAGGCGATAGACCTTATAGATGAGGCCGCAGCACACCTGAGGCTTGAGATGAACTCGGTGCCCGAGGAGATCGACAACCTCGACCGTCGTGTACGCCAGTTGGAAATCGAGCGTGAGGCCATCAAGCGAGAGAACGACACCAAGCGTATTGAGGAGCTCTCGAAGGAGATAGACGACCTGAAGGCCGAGTGCAGTGAAAAACGGGCCAAATGGCAGAGCGAGAAGCAGAAACTCGAAAAAATACAGCACAACAAGGAACTCATAGAGCGCTACAAGGTGGAGGCCGCAGAGGCCGAGCGAAACGGAGACTACGGACGAGTGGCCGAGTTGCGCTACGGCAAGATCCGCGAGGCTCAGGAGCAGATATCCGTCCTGACCGACGAACTCAAGGCCGCAAGCAAGGACAGCTCAATGATCAGGGAAGAGGTAGACGCAGAGGACATTGCCGAGATCGTGGCTCGCTGGACGGGCATACCTGTAAGCAAGATGCTGGCCGGCGAACGCGAAAAGCTGCTCCATCTGGAAGAGGAACTGCACAAACGTGTGATAGGACAACAGGAGGCCATCACAGCCGTGGCCGATGCCGTGCGCCGTTCGAGGGCAGGACTGCAGGATGCACGCCGGCCTATCGGTTCGTTCATCTTCCTCGGCACCACCGGTGTGGGCAAGACCGAACTTGCAAAGGCATTGGCCGAGTTCCTGTTCAATGACGAGAACATGATGACCCGTATTGATATGAGCGAGTATCAGGAGCGCCACAGCGTCTCGCGTCTGATCGGTGCACCTCCGGGATATGTCGGATACGACGAGGGCGGTCAGCTCACCGAGGCCGTAAGGCGCAAACCTTACTCGGTGGTCTTGTTGGATGAGATAGAGAAGGCACACCCCGACGTCTTCAACATCCTCCTGCAGGTACTGGACGACGGTCGTCTGACCGACAACAAGGGACGTACGGTGGACTTCCGCAACACCATAATCATCATGACCTCCAACATGGGTTCGCAACTCATCATGGAGAATTTTTCCAAAGCCTATGAGGGCGGACGGATTCCCGACGAGGTTGTGGACAAGACCAAGGGAGAGGTGATGGAGATGTTGAAGAAGACGCTCAAACCCGAGTTCCTGAACCGAATAGACGAGATTATAATGTTCTCGCCATTGACCCGCGATGACATCGGCTCGATAGTGAAGATGCAGATAGGTTCGCTGCACTCCATGTTGGCACAGAACAACATCGACCTGGAGGTTACCGACAGTGCCATCCAGTGGCTGGCCGACAACGGCTATGACCCGATGTTCGGTGCACGTCCCGTAAAACGAACCATACAGCGTTACGTGGTGAACGACCTTTCGAAGCAGATTCTGGCCGGCACGGTCAATCGCGAGAAACCTATCGTCATCGACTGTCAGGACGGCCGGCTGGTCTATAGAAACTGACGCAGAATACAAACAAGGAGAGAGTGTTGTGTGTCGGAACTTATCAACAACTGTCACGAGGGCTGGAAGAGTTTCTTCCCTCCCTCGTTTTTTTGTTTCGTACGCTCCGACAGGCTTTTGTCCGGAATCGCCTGCCGTGCTGCCCTCGTCCTGCTCCGGCAGAAACAGGGCTCCGTACAGACAGACAAAAAGAGGAAGGGGTAGAAAAAACAGGGTGTTGTGCGTTTTTTGTGTACAGGGAATAAAAATATTGCTACATTTGCGACAGATAATCTTCAGGGCAGGGTGCAATTCCCTACCGGCGGTACAGTCCGCGACTCCTCCTGCAAGGGAGGACTGAATCGGTGAAACTCCGATACCGACGGTTAAAGTCCGGATGAAAGAAGATTACATATACTTCATCGTGTCGCATGCAACCGCGGAGCATGCCGCACGTGCGGATATGCAGTTAAGCCCGAAAGATTGTCGAGGCTTAATTTTTTATATTATGAAAAAACTTCTATCTTTCATGGTAGGGCTGGTGGTCTGCATATCGGCCGCCGCCCAAGTCACGACATCTTCCATTGAGGGCGTCATCACAGACACCTCCGGCGAAAAAATCCCAAATGCAACCGTCATTGCAAAACACCTGCCTTCGGGCAGCAGTTACGGCGCAGTGGCCACAGCAGAGGGCCGTTATGTCATACAGGGCATGCGTCCGGGAGGCCCCTATCAGGTAACGGTCTCCTTTCTCGGATTCCGCCCCGACACCATCGACAACGTCACGCTCAAGCTCGGCGAGATGTTGCAGATGGACTTCTCCCTTGAGACGGAGACCATCGAAGCCATTGAACTCCGCGTCTCCGGCAAGGAGCGTTTCGACTCCTCCAAGACCGGTGCGGCAACCAACTTCTCTCTGGATGACATCCGTCAGGTCCCCACTATCGACCGCAACATCTACGACATCGCACGGCTTTCGCCCCAGGCTTCCGTCGTGAAGAGCGGCGGAATCTCCTTAGGAGGCACCAACAACCGCTACAATGCGTTCCAGATTGACGGAGTGGCAAGCCACGATGCCATGGGGCTCTCCTCCACTGGAACCAATGGAGGGCAAGTGGCCAACAACCCCATACCTCTGGAGGCCATTGCGGAGGTGCAGGTAGTGGTGGCTCCGTTTGATGTGCGCCAGAACGGTTTCACGGGCGGAGGAATAAACGCAGTCACCAAGTCGGGCACGAACACATTTCAGGGCACGGCTTATAGCTATTACAACAACCAGGAGTTCTATGGCAAGACTTCGGGCAACCACAGCCAGGCGGTCTCGAAGCAGTCAAGCCGGGTGTTGGGAGCTTCGATAGGCGGAGCCATCGTAAAGGACAAGTTTTTCTACTACATTCTTGCCGAGTCGGAAAAGGAGACCTATCCCTCCTCCTACTATCCCGGATATGCAGGAGCGGCCATTACGGAGCGCGATGTACAACAAGTTTCCGAGCGATACAAGGCATTCACAGGTTATGACGGAGGCGGCTATGGACAAAAGAGTATTGACACCAGGACAACATCCCTTTTGGCACGCATTGACTGGAACATCAACCAGAAGAACAAACTCTCCCTGCGCTACAGCCTGCTTGATGCCAGCAAGGACAACTACTCCAGCGACTATGCCAACTACTATTTCAACGGAGCCTACTACGTGCAGACCAACCGCACCCACTCCATTGCGGCCGAACTCCATTCGCAGCTTGGTGACCACCTTCACAACGAACTCCGCGTGGGCTACACATCTGCAGCCGATGCCCGCCAAAGCGAAGAGACTCTCCCCTTCGTGACGGTGAAGAACATGGGAACCAACAACAACACGAGTGTCAATATCGGCACCAACCCCTACACCATGGCCGACGGACGCACACAGCTCTTCTCCCTCACCGACAACCTCTCCTTCTACCGCAACAACCACACATTCACGATAGGAACACACAACGAGTTCTTCGTAATCGACAACCGGTTCATAGCCAATGCCACCGGCAGCTACATCTACAACTCAATGGAGGATTTCCTGATTGACCGTGCATCAACCTACTCATATACTTATTCCGATGCATCCATTACCGGCACGGCCACATGGAAACCGACCTTCACGGCCGGACAGTTCGGTCTCTATGCACAGGACCGCTGGCAGGTGACTCCTCGCCTGACGCTCACCTACGGCATACGTGCCGACATCCCCGCCATATTCTACAAGCCCTCCGAGAACGAGACATTCAACAGCAGCCATTTCGCGCAGGACAGCGGTTCCCGTACGGGCGATGTCCCCAAATCGGCGGTTCTGTGGTCGCCTCGCGTGGGATTCCATTGGTATACCGATGACTCGCATACTACACTGCTGCGCGGAGGTGCCGGCATATTCACCGGCCGGTCGCCGTTCGTATGGATCTCCAACACATTCATAAACAACGGAGTGGAGATGAAGGGGCAGACGCTCCACAGCGGTGTGCCGGCATTCAGCACCACACCGTACATTGCCCCCGGCACTGCATCCAACCCCTCGATTGACATAATTTCAAAGGACTACCGATATCCACAGGTATTGCGCCTCAATCTCGCCTGGGAACAGGCACTGCCGGTCGCCCCCGGCTGGCACTTCACGCTCGAGGCTCTCTACACCAAAACCCTCAACAATGTGGCATACACCAACCTGGCTGCTTCGGACGAGGGGAAGAGGCTCTATATGGTCTCTTCTCTTGATGCCAATGAGAACAACACGGCCACCTACTACACGGCCGATACACACGACTACTCCTCGGTCTACTACATCCACAACACCTCGAAGGGCTACACATATTCGCTGAGCGCCTCGCTGAACAAGATTTTCCGCTTCGGTCTTGATGTCAGCGCATCCTACACCTTCAGTCATGCACGCGCTGTGAACGATGCCCCCAAGACCCTTGCAAGTGACAACTGGGGCAAGACCTATGCAGTGAACAGCAACTCACCGGAGCTCTCGTGGTCGCTGTATGACGTGCCTCACCGCGTGGTATTCGCTGCAACCTACACAAAACGCTATGCCAGCCGTTTCGCCACGAGTGTATCGTTGGTGTCGATAGCCTCCTCGGGCAGCCGGTATTCGCTCACCTACAACGAGTCGAAGGACCTCAACGGCGATGCTGTGAAAGGCAACACTCTGATGTATATCCCCACAAGCGAGGAGTTGCAGAGAATGACCTTCGCCGACATAGTCTCGGGCAGCACAAGCGTGGATGCTGCAACGCAAAAGGCACAGATGGAGGCATGGATTGAGGGCGACAGCTACCTGAGCAGCCACCGTGGGCATTTCGCCGAGCGCAACTCCATGCAGACTCCCTTTGAGAACCACATCGACCTGAAACTCGTGCAGGAATACACATACAACAAAAACAATGACGGAAAGATACAGCTTTCGTTCGATATCATTAACTTTGGCAATATGCTCAACCGCAGTTGGGGGACCTACTACGCTGCGCCACGCTACTGGAAGCTCATGCCCGTCACCGTCACCTCAGTCACAACCGACAGCGACGGCAATGCCACCCCTGTCTACCAGTACAAGGGTTCGGCGCTGAGCAAGGATGACATCAACTCGCGTTGGCACGCACAGATAGGATTGAGAATCACTTTCTGATACAGCAAAGAATGAACCGCATTTCGCTCATAATCGCAACCTACAACCGAGGGGAAAAACTGCAGCGCACGTTGCAGTCCCTCTCTCGGCAGACCCTTCACCCGGACCGGTTTGATGTGGCAGTGGTGAACAACAACTCCACAGACCGCACGCAGGCCATTGCCGAGGAGTTCGCCACAAAGCATCCGTGGATGGATATGCAGGTGCTCTTCGAGGCACGGCAGGGTCTTTCGCATGCACGCAACTGCGGAATTGCCCACACATCGGGAGAGTATGTTGTAATAATGGACGATGACGAGGAGGCCGAGGCGAATTTCCTGCAGGTCTATTTCGATTTCTTCGAAAGCCACCCCGATGCAGTGGGCGCAGGAGGACTCATGCTTCCCGTCTACGAAAGCGAACCGCCGCGCTGGATGTCCCGCTACACCGAGGGCCCCATTGCAGGACGCCTCCGTCTTGGCAACCGCACCCGCCCCTTCCCGCACGGGAAGTTCTTCATCGGAGGGAACATGGCCGTGCGCCGCAGTGCCTTGCAACGTTTCGGTGTATTCGACCCCGAGCTGGGTCGTCGCGGAAAGTTATTGCTTGCCGGCGAGGAGAAGGACCTCTTCCGGCGCATCACCTCCGAGGGTGGCAAATGCTACTATCTCCCTCGGGCGGTAATACACCACATCATTCCCCCGTCAAGGATGACCCGTGAATACTTCAGCGATGTATGCCGTCAGATCGGTCGCAGCGAAAGGGTTCGTACGGAGAACATCTCGCCACAAGCCTACCGCAAGCGCATCGTAGCCGAAGGGAGTAAGTGGTGCGCAACGCTGGTTATCTGCGTGGGATTCGTCCTCTCGCTGCAATGCTCCAAGGCACGCTATCTGCTGCTTATGCGCCGTTGCATTTCGCATGGTCTGCTCGAAAAGCGCATGACACAACAATAACCGTTCACACAAGACGGACATCCCCCCAAAGAAAAAAGAAGGACACCCCCAAGGATTGTCCTTCTTTTTTAGTAGCGGAGACAGGACTCGAACCTGTGACCTTTGGGTTATGAGCCCAACGAGCTACCAACTGCTCCACTCCGCGATATAATTTCGAGGGCATCGAGAAAACGAATCTCCCTCAAAGACGGTGCAAATTTAGGCAAAAAATAATTCTTCTGCAAATCTTTCTTCTCTCTTTCCCGTTTTTTTCTCCTTTCCCCCGTTCCATTGAAGGAACCGGCATGTCAGCACCGCTCGTAATCGACAAACTCAAACGGGTATTCGAATGTCTCCCCGCACTCGTGGTACTCCTCAAACACCTTGCGCCACCCCTCGCCCAAGGCGGGGAACCGGGTGTCACCATCATAGCTGTGATGAATGTGCGTGAGGTAGACTTTGTCGGCCAGGGGCATGGCCTGTGCATAAATCTCTCCTCCGCCTATGACGAACACCTCTTCCTCTCTTGAAAACAGCCCGACGGCCTCCTGCAACGAACCCGCCACTATACACCCCTCGGCCACATAGGCGCGGTTGCGCGTCACCACAACATTTGTGCGGTTGGGCAGAGGACGGCCGAGAGACTCGAAGGTCTTGCGTCCCATCACCACCGGATGGCCTGTTGTGATAGCCTTGAAACGGCGGAAATCCTCCTTGATATGCCAGGGCATGGAGTTGGCCGAACCGATTGTGCCGTTGTCTGCAACGGCTGCGATTATGGATATCATACGGCAATGGGGGCCTTTATGCTCGGCCACGGATCGTAGCCGACAAGATTGAAGTCTTCATAACGGAATCCGAAGATGTCCTTCACATCGGGATTGATCTCCATCACCGGCAACTTGCGTGGCGTGCGCAAAAGTTGCTCGTGCACCTGGTCGAAGTGGTTGAGATAGATATGCGCATCTCCCAGCGTGTGTACGAACTCACCGAGCTCAAGCCCCGTAACCTGCGCCATCATCATGGTCAGCAGGGCATAGGAGGCAATGTTGAACGGAACACCCAGAAAGATGTCGGCACTGCGCTGGTAGAGCTGGCAAGAGAGCCGTCCTCCGGCCACGTAGAACTGGAACAGGGCATGGCAGGGAGGCAGAGCCATATCGTCTATCTCGGCAACATTCCATGCACTCACTATGTGACGCCGGGAGTCGGGATTGTTCTTGAGCGAATTGACTACATTGGCAATCTGGTCGATATGGCACCCGTCCGGAGTAGGCCAGCTGCGCCACTGGTATCCATAGACATGACCGAGATCTCCGTTTTCATCTGCCCACTCGTCCCAAATGGAGACCTTGTTGTCGTGCAGATACTTTATGTTGGTGTCTCCCTTGAGGAACCACAGCAGTTCGTGGATTATGGAGCGCAGATGCAGTTTCTTGGTAGTCAGTACGGGGAAGCCTTCATTGAGGTCGAAACGCATCTGGTAACCGAAGATGCTCTTGGTTCCCGTTCCCGTGCGGTCGCTCTTTATGACGCCGTCGGTCATCGTCTTCTTGAGTAAATCGAGGTATTGTTTCATCTCTCCACTTTGTTTAGCTTTATATTGCCTTCGCTGTCCAGCGAGGCATAGACGGGAGTCCCGTTAATCCATTCTCCCAGAAAAAGGGCCCGGTGTCCTCCTCCGAGGTCGTAATTCTCCGCACAGTGGTTGTGGCCGAATACGAAGTAGTCCACGTCCTGACTGGAGAGCACCTTACGGGCATACTGCACCATGAAATCCTCCTCGCCACGGAATTCGGCGGCAATGGCTTTCGACTTGCGGCTCCTGGACGACCATCCCTGTCCCCATCGCAAGGCGACATCGGGGTGCACGAACGTGGAGAAAAGCCACCGTGCCGCACGACAGCGGAATATGGCGTTTATGAATCCTGCCCCACGAAGACGGGCGGCATATATTTCATCGCCGTGTGCCACAAGGACCCGTTTGCCGCACAAATCGAATGTCTCCCCGCCCAGGTGCACTGTCATGCCGCACTCCTTGGCGAAGTAATCCCTTTGCCACATGTCATGGTTGCCAGTGAAGAAGTATATCGCTATGCCCCTGTCGGTGAGTTCGGACAATTTGCCCAAAACACGGGTGAATCCCTTGGGAACCACACGTTTGTATTCATACCAGAAATCGAAGATGTCTCCCACCAGAAAGATCGCTTCCGCGTCCTGCGAAACGCCATCGAGCCACTTCACAAAATCCCTCTCGCGCCGCAGGCTCTCCTGCGGGTCCCCGTAGCCCAGATGAGTATCGGATGCAAAGTAGTACATGCGGTCACAGTGTGGGTTTCGCCCCGTCGCTATTTGACAAGACGGGCTATCTCATCATCCAGTTCCTGTCCGTAAAGGTTCTTCTTGACGATATTGCCCTCTTTGTCGAGCAGGAAATTGGCAGGTACGGATGTTACCGAGTAGTTTCTGACTGCCGGGGAATTGGAACCCCTGAAGTCGCATACCGAAATCCACGGCAGAGACTGCGACTGCACAGCGCTGACCCACACGGGTTTCGAAGTGTCGATGCATACCTGGTATATCTCAAAGCCAAGCGATGCATATTTCTCATAGACGCTCTTCAGGTCTGCATTCAGCA
The DNA here is from genome assembly GCA_963640325.1 of Tidjanibacter sp. Classification (GTDB taxonomy): domain Bacteria; phylum Bacteroidota; class Bacteroidia; order Bacteroidales; family Rikenellaceae; genus Tidjanibacter. The sequence continues at coordinate 73,825 of CAVHXY010000002.1, read as the reverse complement.
GAGGGGTGTTGGGGTTCTCAACCGACCAGAAATCCAGCAACACGACATTGCCCTGCAAGTTCGAAAGCTTCTGGGGCTTGCCGTATATGTCGTTCAGCTCCAGATCGGGAGTTCCCGAAGGATTGTCCATCTTGGCATTCAGCTGGTTGAGCAGTTCCATACTCGACTCGCTGCGGGCGATGTCAGACTTGAGCATCGTCAGATAGGGCGAATCGGGATATCTTTTGGCAACCGAGTCGGCCACCATGCGGTAATAGACTATATCACTTTCTCCGTTGAAAAGTACATCGTCGTTGGGCAGGCGCTGGTAAAGCGCATATATCGCAGCCAAAGAGGTGCAGTGCTTCACAATGAACTCTATATGGCTCCGCTTGATATCGTAATAGGCCGACATGTATGTGCTGGCTGCCTGTTTCCGCTCCTCGGGATCGAGGGTCTCTATGGAGTATGCGTTCATTATGGAGTCGAGCCTTGCAGCACCCACGCTGAGGATGTCCTTCACTTCCTTTATGAGCTGCGTCTCCTCGGAGCCCTTGACGGTGTAGCCGTTTATCATGCCCGGAATGGAGTAGATTTCCACATTCTCTCCCGGCGAGAGCAACAACGTGATATTCTCGTTCTTGCACATCAGGCTATAGAGCGTCGCCCGGTTGGAAGGCAGGGTCGTCTTGAACTTGAAAGCGCCCTTGCTGTCGGTCAGTGTAGTGTCGGCTGCTGTAGAGAGCAGGGGGTTTATCTGCTGCAGGTATACATTGAGCGAGTCGCAACCGGCAAAATGGCCGCTGATTTTCACTTTCACACTATTGCAGCCGGCCAACATGACTGCTGCAAGTATAATCAAACCGTATTTTTTCATTGTCGATTTAGTTGAAAAACTGCTATCCGAACAACAAAGATAAACTTTTTTTCGAACAAAGCGCAATCACGCTCCCTTATCTTCGTCCCCTTTCCGGTCTCGCCAAGCCATCCTTTGCAACAGTGATGGCTCTCTCCATCGTACAGAGCCCGTTCCAGCGGGGAAATCATATTTGCCACCCTCTCGCCGGAAAGAGCTATTTTCTGTTCTGGGCCGTATGGCGCACAAAGGAGTTCTTCTGGTTCTTGCCGTTTTTCTTCTGGAAGCCGTTCTTCTTGTTGCGTCCCGTGAAGGAGGGCTGTTTATATTCGCTCTTGATATGGGTCATAGCCTCCTCGTCCAACGTGAGCCCATTGTCGGACATGCTCTTTATATCCTTTATTATCACCTCGTTGTTGGGGTGCTCCTGATTGTACTCGTAGCTCTTGGTACGCATGTAGCGGGCAAGATTGTTCACCACGGCCTGCACGAGCTCCTGGTCGTCCGACTTCTCCAGCACCTTGATAACCGTGCGTACATTCTTGCCGTAATGCTTCATGGCGATCTTGCTGTCGGGATATTTCAGGCGCCTGGGCTTTATCTCGAACGACTCACGAGTAGGGATAGGATAGGGCGAATCCACGTCCAGTTTGAAATCCGACATTATAAAGAGGTGGTCCCACAACTTGTGGGCATAGTCGGCCGACTCGCGCAACTGCGGCTGCAGATTTCCCATAATGGCTATCACTGTCTTGGCCCGGCGGTTGCGCTCCTCACGGTCCTCTATGGTGAGCAACTCGTCCACCATGTCGTGTATATGGCGGCCATACTCGGGCAGAAACAGGGGCTTTCTGTAAATGTTGTAGTTCTTGTTCATCGTGAAAAAGTCGGTTTTTGTCGGAATTTCGTTCAAGAGCCTGCAGACCGGAGCCCGGCAGACAGGCGGACACCCAAAGGGAAATCTTAGGACAACATCAGGAATCCTTGTCCCGAATTCCGTTCCCGCATATCGTTTCGGACACGACATCGGGAAACAAAGACGTTCTCTGTATCAAGGGCAAAGTAAAGCGTTTTTTTTCAATTGACAAAATAATCTCCCAAAATATCTCGTTCGGCCCAGAGCAAGGCCTTGCCGAAGGGAGGGTGGCGAATAAAAAAGTGTTGTATTTGGATTATTTGCGGAAAAACTTTACTTTTGCACCTTGAATAAACGGTTCCGTAGCTCAGTTGGATAGAGCAACAGCCTTCTAAGCTGTGGGTCGAGCGTTCGAGCCGCTCCGGAATCACTTTTTCACCGAAAGGACCTGCCGACAAGACGGGTTCTTTTTTTGTCTTTCCCTCTCCAATGTTTTTTGCAGGAGCTCATCTATTTACATACAACCGTTGTGCAGCCAGCCACGCATCATGACGGTTTCGTAGTGGAGTCGGCGGGAAGGTCAGCGACGCTCTCCTTTTCGTATCTATACCCCAGCCGGGCAAGCTCCAAAGATGCCCCCACGCGGAACATCACCCGCTCGGTTCGGGCAAAGACATAGAAGGCCCTGGTACTCTGCGCCTCAATCTGTTCGGCACGGATCATCCCCATTGCCAGGTGGGCACAACTGCGCATAGTCTCCTCCATACGGGAATGTTCTTCGGCAGAGAGGTGAAGCACCTCGTCCATGATGTGTTCGTCCATATCATCGAACCCCTCGCTACCGTGCAGTGTCTCATAGGCATCATTGCAATGTGCCGCCCAATCCTCGTCCCACCACTTGGCCACGGCCATGCCGACATAACCGGCCCATGCTATTGCCGCAGCAGGAAACGAGTTGATCTGACTCACTGAATCGGCCATGTAACCGGGGGCCATACGCGCCCACGTCTCCTCCAGGTCCTCCGAGGCGAGCAACTGCCCCGACATCAATCCTTGTGATGTGCAGAGTTTTACCATCTCTTCCTGCAGGCGGTTTTCGTAGTTGTCCAAATACTCTTTCTCCTCCATTGTTTCTCCCTTTGGCGGTAAAGGTAGCCATTTTGCGCGGAAAGACAATGGCCGTCACGGCACAATGCCGCCCTTGACACACAGCAGGCCATGAAAAGCATGTATGGCTACATCCCGGAGCGGTAGTGACGGCACAAAAAAAACAGAGGCGCGTCCGGTTCGGACTCCCCTCTGTCGGACAATATATATTTGAACGAATGTCCTTTTCGTCATGTCCTCCTAAAGGAAGACACCTGCAGCCACTAACTGCACTTGCTCCAGCCGCACGACATGCAGGTGGGGCAACCGTTCTGGTAGACAAGTGTATCGCTGCCGCAGTTGGGGCATTTGCGCTTTGACTTTGTGCCGTCCTTGATGTACTGCTTAAGGGCTCGCTCCACGCCGTTTTTCCATGTATTGATGGCTTCGCTGTCGAGCCTCAACCCCTCCACGAGATTCACCACATCCACGATGGGCATTCCGTTGCGCAACACACCGGAAATGAGCTTGGCATAGTTCCAGAACTGCATATCAAACATGTGCGAAATTCCGCCCACCGTATTGGGATATCCGTATTTGTCGATATACTGGAAATCATAGCGAGACTTGTCGTTCTCATCGCGGTTCTTGATTATCTTGCCGTGCTCTATGGTCTTGGGAATGTAGATCACATCGGGATCCAGCTGGCCTGTAAATATCTCATAGGGCCTGTTGTTGTATTTGCCCACAAAGGCAATCCACTCCTCCTTGCCGTTCTTGAACCTCACAATGTCGGCATCCAGCGATTTCGGGCGCTCGATGGGGGGCTTGTATTCGCTCTCGCTGCTCTTCTTTGTATCAACGAGCACACCCGAGCGCGACCCGTCCCTATAGACCGTGATTCCCTTGCAGCCGCACTCCCATGCCGTGAGATAGACCTTGGCCACGACATCCTCGGAAATGTTGTTGGGCAGATTGACCGTCACCGAAATGGAGTGATCCACCCACTTCTGTATAGCTCCCTGCATCTTCACCTTGGCCACCCAGTCGATATCGTTGGCCGTGGCCTTGCTGTATGGCGACTTGGCCACCATCTCGTCCAGTTCACGCTCCGAAAGCGAATCGAGACGGCTCAAGTCATAGCCGTTCACCTCCATCCATTTCACGAACTTGTGGTGATATACATAATATTCCTCAAAGCAGTCGCCCACATCGTCGCGATAGGAGATTTTCACATTCTGGTCCGACGGATTGACCTTGCGGCGGCGTTTGTAGACCGGGCGGAACACGGGCTCGATTCCCGATGTGGTCTGCGACATGAGCGACGTAGTGCCCGTGGGGGCTATCGTCAGCATGGCAACATTGCGGCGGCCGTACTGCACCATGTCGTCATACAGCTCGGGGTCGGCCTCGCGGATACGCTCTATCATGGGGTTGCCCACCTCCTTCAGCGAATCGTACATGGGGAATGCGCCCCTTTCACGCGCCATCGTCACAGAGGTGCGGTATGCCGTCAGTGCCAGTGTCTTCTGCACTTTCACGGCGAAATCTATCGCCTCGTCCGTTCCATAGGTTATTCCCAAGGCTGCCAGCATGTCGCCCTCAGCCGTTATGCCGAGACCGGTACGGCGCCCCTTGAGTGCCTTCTCGCGTATCTTCTCCCACAGAGAAAGCTCCACTCGTTTGATGTCGAGTTCCTCCGGATCGAGACTTATCTTCTTGTGTATGGCCTCTGTCTTTTCCAGTTCGAGGTCGATTATGTCGTCCATCATGCGCATGGCATAGCCCACGTGCTTCTTGAACTTGTCGAAGTCGAATCGGGCTTCGGGCGTAAAGGGATTCTCCACGTAGCTGTAGAGGTTAAGTGCCAGCAGTCGGCAACTGTCATAGGGGCAGAGCGGTATTTCACCACACGGGTTGGTGGAGACTGTACGGAACCCCTCGTCGGCATAGCAGTCGGGAACAGACTCGCGAATCACCGTATCCCAGAACAGACATCCGGGCTCGGCACTCTTCCATGCATTGTGGATGATCTTCTCCCACAGAGCGCGGGCATCGATGTCCTGCTCATACATGGGCTTGTCGGAATCGATGGGGAACTGCTGGTGATATTTCCGGCCGTCCACGACACAGCGCATGAATTCGTCGTCGATCTTTATGGAGACATTGGCGCCCGTCACCTTGCCCTGCACCGTCTTGGCATCGATGAAGCGTTCGGCATCGGGATGCTTTATGGAAAGAGTGAGCATCAGTGCTCCGCGCCGTCCGTCCTGCGCCACCTCGCGCGTGGAGTTCGAATATCGCTCCATGAACGGCACGATTCCCGTGGAGGTCAAGGCACTGTTGAGCACGGGCGAACCAGTGGGGCGCAAGTGCGAGAGATCGTGACCCACTCCGCCACGGCGTTTCATGAGCTGCACCTGCTCCTCGTCTATGCGCACGATGCCGCCATAGGAGTCTGCAGGCTTGCGGTGTCCTATCACGAAACAGTTGGACAGGGAGGCTATCTGGAATTTGTTTCCTATACCAGTCATGGGACCGCCCTGAGGGATGACATACTTGAAGTCCTTGAGCAGGCCGAACACTTCGTCACTGCCCATAGGATTGGGATATTTTGACTCTATCCGTGCAATCTCGCCGGCAATCCTGCGGTGCATGTCATCGGGTGTCTTCTCATAGATGCGGTTGTAGGAGTCCTTCAACGCATATTTGTTTATCCAAACCATAGAGGCCAGTTCGTCGCCCTTGAAATAATCCTTGGCTGCCGCCAGAACTTCCTCGTACTTGTAATCCTGCAATGGGGTGCCGGATTGCTGTTCCTGTTTCATTTCGGACATGCTGTTATATCTTTTCTTCTTGACAATCAACAGATAGGAAGCCACGGCAAAACGCACGTGTCCCGAATACAATTTTAATGCATATTTGCGGATTACGGACAGACGGGAATTGGGGTGTTATCAACAACTTTTCAACAATCCGCCTTTCCGTCTTATTTCGTTAGCGTTACGGAGACCCGCTCCATTTTCCCACCCACGGGAGGAGCAAGCTTGGAGACCTTTACCTTGCCCGACACCACCTGCGGAAATGCTCCGCAGACAGACTCCAGAATCCTGTAAGCCACATTCTCAATGATATCCGAAGGTTTGGCCATCTCGCGGCGGACAATCTCATAGACAGTCACATAGTTCACGCTGTCTGCCAGCGAATCATTGCGGGCGGCATCACCCACTTCGGCATCCAGGCTGAGGCTTACACCATAGCGGTTGCCCACCTTCTTCTCGATATCATAACAGCCGTGGCCGGCCCAGAACTCCATCTCCTCAAGCTCAATGGTAACTATCATCTTCACTCTCCTTTTTGTTTCCCATGTTTTTCATTCCCCCTCTCTCCGCCACACGAGCGAGGCCGCTCCGAGCACGGCGGAATTGCCCGCTGCCACCTCCGACAGCCGTACCTGCACTTTGTTGCGGAAAAGGGGAGTCAAATATTGCTCCATATATCTCTTGGTCGGTTCCACAATGCGGTCGCCTGCTGCCGTGGGGCCTCCGAACAGGAATATCGCCTCGGGCGAAGTTATGGCCACCGCCATCGCCAGTCCGTAACCGAGATAGCGTCCCGTGATTTCGAACACCTCCGAAGCAAGTCCGTCGCCCTGCTCGGCGGCTTTCAGGATGTCGCGCACGTCCATGCTCTTTTCATCCACACCACGCAGCAGGGAGTCGCGAGAAGAGTCCGAAAGAAGTTCCAGCGCCGTAAGTCTCATTCCGGTAGCCGAAGCGTAGCGCTCCAAACATCCGCTGTTTCCGCATGAGCACTTGCGCCCTCCGCGTTCGACCACAACATGCCCCAACTCACTTGCACCACCGTCGTGCCCGTATATTACCTCGCCGTTCGATACGAACCCGCTGCCCACCCCCGTTCCGAGGGTTACGACGGCAAAGTCGCGCATGCCGCGTGCGCCGCCGAAATGCATCTCGCCCAACACGGCCAGGTCGGCATCCTTGGTTCCTGTCACGGGAAGCGCACTGAATCTTGCCCTAACCATCTCCGCAAGCGGAATGGTTTCGAGCCTCTCGCCTGTAGCACGGCTCTTCCAGCTGATATTCACCGGCGAAACAATCTCCCCCGCACGGTTCATATTAGGAGCCCCCATGCCTATACCCTTCAGGACACACCCCTCTTCCGAAGGGACAATGCTCTCCACCCCGTCACACAAGGCGGCCACATACTCGTCTATGTATTCATATTGGCGCGTCTTGAACGAGGTCTTGCGCACGCATCTGCCCTCGGCATCCACCAGACCTATCACGGTATTGGTGCCTCCTATGTCCACTCCTGCCACGACGTTCTTTGCCGGCATATTCTCTCTTTTTTGTTGGTTGTTCCCTCTTGTTGCACCAAAATTAGCGTTTTTTCAATGACGACAAAAATATTCCCGCTTCGATTTTGTATATTTGCATTATACAATCAACAAGGAATCCCCATGTACTCTTTTTCAGAAATAAACAAGGAGGTCAACAAATACATTGACGCATTGGATCTTTCGGGAGATCCGCAGGGGCTCTATGCTCCCATAAAGTACTCTCTCGACGGTGGCGGCAAGCGCCTGCGTCCCATGCTGACCATCCTTTCGTGCAACATATTCTCCGAGAACCCCTTCTCTGCCCTGCCTGCCGCGGCTGCCATTGAGGTGTTCCACAACTTCACGCTGCTGCATGATGACATAATGGACAATGCAGCCGTGAGACGAGGCAAGCCCTCGGTGTACAACCGGTGGGGGCGCAACGTGGCCATCCTTTCGGGCGATGCCATGGTAATCTATGCCTACAAGCTGCTCTATCAGACGCCGGCCGAATACCTTGCACCCGTATTGAGCTGTTTCAACCACATGGCGCTGGCTGTGTGCGAAGGACAGCAGTATGACATGGATTTCGAGTCGCGAGAGGATGTCTCGCTTGACGAGTACATCTCCATGATCGACAAGAAGACAGCGGCCCTGTTGTCGGGAGCGACGCTTATAGGAGCCATCTGCGGAGGAGCCGACAAACACAACTGCCAGAAACTTCTCTCCTTCGCCAAGGAGTTTGGACTTGCCTTCCAGATTCAGGACGACCTGCTGGATGCCTATGGCACCGAGGAGCAACTGGGCAAACGTATCGGCGGAGACATTCTGGAGGGAAAGAAGACTTTCCTCACCATCACTGCACTGCAACTTGCCGACCGCAGCAAGAGGCTCGAAATACTAGGCCTGTTGAAAGACAAGACCATCAAGGAGGAAGACAAGATTGCCCGCATGATGGCCCTGTACGATTCGCTCGGAGTGAAGGAGTACACCGAGAAGGAGATCTCTGCCCGTTTCGAAAAGATTCTCGGAGCGCTCAATTCGCTTGACGTTCCTGCCGAAAGGCTCGAACCGATAAAGGATCTTGCCATGGGCCTGCTCAACAGGAATCGATAGGTCTCGCCCAAAGCCCCGGCCTCATTGAGTTGTCGGAAGAAGCAAGCAGACATGACAAACCGACGGCAACAAGCCCTAACGGGAAGAATGTCAGCATCGGAATGTCCTGAACAGAAAATCCATCAAAACACACAACGCCCTGTGCGTTAGCAACAACGTGAATATAAAGAGAAAAGATATTGAAATCATGGCCCCCGTAGGGTCCTACGAGTCGCTTGCAGCCGCCATAGCGGCAGGAGCAGACTCGGTCTATTTCGGTGTAGGGAAACTCAATATGCGATCGCAATCGTCAGCAAACTTCACTCCCGACGACCTCGGCCGAATAGCGGCCATTGCCAAAGAGCATGGCAAAAAGAGCTATCTCACGGTCAATACTGTCGTCTATGACACCGAAATGGAGGAGATGCGTGCCGTGGTGGACCGCGCCAAGGCAGAGGGAATAGATGCGCTCATCATGTCGGACCTTGCCGCCATAATGTATGCCCGCAAAGTGGGCATGGAGGTGCATGTCTCCACACAGCTCAACGTGTCGAACACGGAGGCTCTGCGCTTTTTCTCACAGTGGGCCGATGTGGTGGTTCTGGCCAGGGAACTGTCTTTGGAGCAGATTGCCCGCATTCACGACAACATCGAAAAACAGAACATCTGCGGTCCTGGCGGAGAGAAGGTAAAAATAGAGATGTTCGCCCACGGAGCGCTCTGTATGGGCATTTCAGGCAAGTGCTACCTGAGTCTGCACGACAACGGATGTTCGGCAAACAGAGGGGCCTGCCGTCAGTTGTGCCGTCACTCATACGAACTGCACGACCGTGACACGGGAGCCGTAATCCGCACCGACGGACAATATCTGCTCTCACCAAAAGATTTGTGTACCATCGGTTTTCTCGACAGGTTCCTTGAGGCCGGTGTGCGGGTTCTGAAAATTGAGGGTCGCGCCCGCTCAGGCGAGTATGTCAAGAGGGTGGTGGAGTGCTATGACGAAGCGCTTCGGGCAATTGAGGAGGACAGCTACTCGCCCGAAAAGATTGAAGGGTGGACCGAAAGGCTCTCCACGGTATTCAACCGCGGCTTTTGGGGGGGGTATTACCTCGGAGCCCCGGTAGTGGAGTTGAGCCGGCATTACGGGTCGGCCGCCACAAAGAGAAAGGTATATGTAGGCAAGGTGACGAACGTCTACAAAAAGATAGGCGTTGCGGAGATTCTCGTGGAGGCCTCCCCTCTGGAGAGCGGACGCAATGTATTCATAACGGGGCAGACCACAGGCGTGGTGGAGTTTGAGGCCACGGAGGTGTATGTTGCCGAAAATCCGGCGATGGTGGCTCCGCAAGGATGTCGTTGCTCCATAAAGGTTCCCTCGGTTGCTCACCGTGGCGACAAGCTTTACAAAGAGGTGGATGTCTCCGAAGTGGAGACACAGTCTTAATCTCCCTTTGCCCCTCGCATTGTTGCCAATTTGCAAGACAGAAACGGCTCAAAACAAATAGTGGAAAAAATGGACGATTTAGTAAGATTTATAGAGGAGACTTCAGACGAACTTATGAAAGAAGCAGGTTTCATCAAGCAGACTCCACAGAAGGAAACGAAAGAACCTACAACAATTTCAGGAACAATTACTTTCATAGGTCACGGGAGAATAGCCAAAGCACAACAGGCAAGGCAGCAGGAAGAGGAAGACTCACAGCAGCAGATGCCCTAAGGATAAGACAAGTTGCACAACAGCAATTTGCTCCTGCCTTGGGAGTAGATTCCCAGCAAACCCTGACAGACCAACTAATCTCTCACCTGAAAAGCCTTGGTATTCCTGTAAAGAACAGGGCTGATATGGGGGAGTTCTTGAAGAGTCATAATATAGGGAGTTTACAGCAGGCTATAGAAGTACAAAAAGAAATGGATACTATTAAGCAGAAAGCAATTGCTGATGGTACCTTTATGAAAGCTCCTAATGGTAAGCCTACTAATCTTAATGAAAGGCAATGGCTTCAGGTAAGAACCACTAACTTTAAGAGATGGTTTGGTGATTGGGAGAATGACCCTAATAATGCTTCAAAAGTAGTTGATGAGAATGGTGAACCTTTGGTAGTTTATCATGGTGGAGGAAATAATATCTCATCCTTTATCACTTATCATCAAGATTCTGAAATAGGTGATATGTATGGAGCATATTTTACAAAAGATAAAAAGTATGCAAAAACATATAACAAAGGAACCTTATATGAAGTGTTCTTAAACATAAAGAATCCTTTAGTTACAGAAGGAAGTTGGACAGGTGTAATAAACAAAGAGGCGAAAGAAACTATTACCTCTAAATACGATGGCATTATAAATGATAAATTTGATAATGGAATTTTACAGAGGTTACATCTTGCTAAAACAAGGACAGAAGTAATAGTGTTTAATCCCAATCAAATCAAATCTGCAACAGACAATAGTGGAGATTTCTCTTTAACTGATGATAATATTCAAGCTGCTTATAAAATTGACAATTCCAATATTAATGATGCATTAACAGATGAGGATATAGATAATATTTTAAGAGAGATTAAGAAAATAAACAGAGCAAAAAGAACATTAATAGATACAGGAGGAGAATATCTTTTCTTAGTTGACCATACTGATAAAGAAGGTATAGAATCCTTAAATGAAGAACAACAAAAGAAGAGTTTCTTATGTAAAGCAAAGATAGACATAAGTGGACTTGATAGGGAGAAAATAACACAAGTAAAAGACATAACAAAAAGCATAGTAAATGAAGAAGGAATTAGTGGAACTCTACAAACTCTTGGTAAGGAGCTTGAAAGAAATGGGTTTGGAGGAAGACTCTATAACAGCGATAGCATTGATGCTGATGACAGAGCCTCAAATCTTGACAATGCTGGATTGGATAAACAAACATTACAAGGAGAATCCCTCGGAGGACAAGGTTATCAGAATAGCCAAAAGAATCTCGGAGGAAATCAAATAAAAACTGGCTATGATGGTACTAACGGCCCAAGATATGCAGATGTTGTAGAGAATTTCACCACCCCACAAGGAGAGATATACGGCTTTGTGGATAAAGAGGGCAATATGTACCTCGATGAAACGGTAATATCTTCTGAACATCCTATTCATGAATATACACATCTTTGGGATAGAGTAGTACAGAAAAAGAACCCCAAACTCTGGCAAAGAAGTGTACACACCTCGCTCTTCCCGAACACGGAACCAACCGTACGGAGTTGCGGAAGGGATTAAACGGCCACAAAATCGAGAAAACATTTGCGTAATAGATTTTATTTTACTATTATTGTAAAAACGGATTGGCTCTTGGAAGAAAATTCAAAAACAGGACTCAGCCACAATGCTTCAGAAAGGCCGTTATCTTTTTGGCGCTTGGGTGGTTATGAGCCCGGCACAAGAAAACCCGTTGCAGGGTGGTGTGTTTTCAGACAAAGGCGCAGTCCGATTGTTGGGTTTTGCAGCAAATGACAAGGGATCCTTTTTTATATAAAAAGCGGTGAAATGAAAAGCTGGCGGTGGATATTGGGCTTCGTGACGCTGTTGATGTTCAGTTTCAACAGTGGCGTAGACATACACCGCAGTGACATGTCCCTCCGCACCGCAATCAGCCAAAGTGCAGGTTTAAACGAAAATCCGGCCGGCCAACTCAATCTCGGAGACGATTTGAGGCAACCGAGTTTTTCGTTGGCAGGCAACCCCATCACATCTGTGGGGCGCAATGATTCCCGGAGCGTGAACTCAGTCCGAGCCATGCTCAAGAAGCACATCCCGACATTCTTCAGAACAATAATAAGACAAGATAGAAAGTTCCATGTGGGACCGCAATCCGATTATGGAAAAATAGCCGTTCCGTCGACCATGTGCGCAAGCGCAGTCGATCATTACATTTTCGGATTACGGCATATCATCATTTAACAGGAGGTTTTCTGAACGGACTTTTTCACGAGCTCGGCACAGGCGCATTTTTGTAGGATATATTGTGCTTGTGCCGATTTTTTCAACACTTTACTTTTTTGAACCACAACCCGTGTCCGCCATGTGCGGATGCGTATACAGCTATTGTCATGAAAAACATAAAAGAATCCATATATACGGTGAGCAACGACATCGTGGCTCGCCGCAAAAGTATCATTCTGCCGGCAGTCTTTCTCATAGCAGGCATTGCTGCAACAATCTCGTCCTCTTCCCTGAAGGACAACCCGGACAAAGCAAACATCGCTTCGACTCTGCTTCTGGCAGGCGTGGCAGTTGCGGCAATCGCCGCAATTGTATTGTTGGTGCGCATAGCGCACAAGCAGGGAATCCCGTATTATATCCCCACAAATGCCAAGATGACCGAAAAGCTGTCGTATTTCGACTCCTCCAAGAAAGAGACTCTCATAAAGCTTCTCGAGGAGCGTAATCTGGATGCGATTGATGCAATGGCAGTTGAGAACCCTTCGCCGTTGATGACAGTGCGGTACACCACGCCCGACAACAAGGTGGCAGTGGTGCAGGTACAGGAGTTCGTGCCCCATATGTACGTTCCTGTCACCGAGGCGGTGCTGATAAAGAGATAGCCCGCCGACCGGTTTCGAAAGCAGAAAAAATAGGGATTAAGAGAAAACCCGCGGAAAAATCCGCGGGTTTTCTCTTCTTCAGCAAGATGTCCGGCAGCCACTGCCCTGAGACCTGCCGGGTCACTCTCTCTTGTGCAGATCCAATTTACCCTGTTCTATGAGATGGAACGTTTCGGCCAGTTTGCCGATAACGGGGGAGATTGTAGCCACCACGTCATCGCCCACCTCCTTTTTCGTCTCGTCACCCTTGATGCGGTACAGCATCACGGCATACAAGGCACGGAAACACAGCTCCACATCAGACACCCCGTCTTTGGCCAGCACTATGCGCAAGCGAGGCAACTCTTCGGCCAACGGCATGAAGAGACGCCTGTATTCGGCTCCCGCAGGTGCGCTCATGAGCTCCTCGTGAAGCTCCTGCAATTCGTTTATCAGGTGCAGCGTGTGGTTAAGGTGTCCCGCCTCTGTCTTTCCCTCCTCCTTGAGAAGGTTGCCCAGTTCGACATACCAAACGAGGAGCGCCTGTTTCTGCTGCTCGTCGTGGGTGTCGGGTTCGACAAGGGTACGGTAGATGGCATCCGGACTGAAACGGAGTGCCCGCAACAGGTCCTCCAACTGCCACAGATAGAGGATATACTCCGCTATGTTTTCCCGTCTTTTACGTTGTGCTATATACATTTTGTCAATCGAATAGTTTCTTCTTTATCATGGCCGCCATGTCGGTCGCAATCCGTCGTTCGCTGTCACTTTGCGCAGCCTCACCCAAGCGGGCGGAAATCTCGTCGGGCATATAGCGGCTATGGCACAAAAGCGCGCGCATGCGGTCGAACACAGCGGTCTCCAGCGAGTCGGTAAACAGGGAGATGTCCCTTATCTCGCCGTCTTTTACATCGAACGACATCTCCACTCCACCCCAATCGAAGCGCTCCTTGACACGGCACGAAAAGGTGGCCGCCCTGTTGTAGAGCCACTCCTCGGAACCATAGCGCTTTTCAAGCCGGTCGACCAAAGTAGTGTCCAAATCGCTATCGGCAATAATACGAGGTACAAGCCCATACTCTGCGCAGAAGCTCTCGAAAAGGGCCCTTTTCATCGTCTCCACCGTAATCGCCCCATTCAGTTCGCTGAGGTTTACCACCCTTGACCGCACCGAAGCGACGCCCTTGGACAAAAGTTTCTCCGCAGGGACATTGAGAAACCGGTTCATCTCCTCCACATCGGTGTGTATCATTATGGTGCCGTGATGGAAACAGCGGTCTCCCTTTTCGCAAAAGGCATTGCCGGAGAACTTGCGCCCGTCGATACAGATGTCATTGCGGCCATTGCGCACGGCATTGAGCCCCAACCGCTTCACGGCCTGCCGGATCACTTCGGTCTGACGTGCGACAGAGTAATTCCCTTTGGTGGCCAGGAATGTAAAGTTGAGGTTCTGCGCATCGTGATAGACCGCCCCGCCACCCGAAAGGCGCCTTGCGGGGAATCCGCCCGATTCCTTGAGCCGACCCACATTGCACTCGTTCCAGATGTTCTGGTTGCGCCCCACCACTACCGTGTGCTCGTTGCGCCACAGATACATTATCACTTCGCGGTCGCCAATGCCGTCGAGCAGGGTCTCCTCAACCGCCAGATTTCTATAAGGATTGAGGCAGGGGCTCTCATAGTATCCAATGCTGTCTATCATGTCGCTTCCGTTTTGGGGTTCGTCTCCGTTTCGGGGCTAAATGTACTCAAAATTTCCCAATCTCTCTCCTGCTGCAAGCGACAAACCGACACCGGGCCACACATTCCGCCGCAGCCCCCCCAACACGCTCCGTTTCCGGCCGCACCGTCCGTCAGATGAAAGGCAATAATGTCGGCAAAGAATTATTTCCGGAAAAACCTTTGAGAAAAACCGCCGAATGGTTACCTTTACGCAGATGAAATCTGCCTGGAACAAAGTGGTGGCTCTATGACATACCCAAGCATACAACTCCACCTCTGACCTAAAAACACGTTAAACACACATACACTTATGAACATTGAAATCGTAAAAAAGGCCTTCGCCGAACAGTTCGGTTGCGAGGGAGAGAGATTCACCTCACCGGGCCGCATCAACCTCATCGGCGAACACACCGACTACAACGGAGGATTCGTATTCCCCGGTGCAATAGACAAAGGAATGGTGGCCGAAATCAAAAAGAACGGCACCCGCCGCATACATGCCTATGCCATAGACCTCGATGACCATGCCGAGTTCGGACTGGAGGAGAACGAAGCTCCCGACAAACATTGGGCCCGCTATATCTTCGGAGTCTGCCGCGAAATCCAGAAGCGCGGAGGCAAAATAGAAGGCTTCGACACGGCTTTCTCGGGCGATGTGCCCCTCGGAGCAGGAATGTCCTCATCGGCTGCCCTGGAGAGCGTCTATGCCTTTGCGCTCAACGAAATGTTCGGTTGCGGAATCGACAAGTTCGAACTGGCCAAGATAGGACAGTCGACGGAGCACAACTACTGCGGAGTGAATTGCGGGATCATGGACCAGTTCGCCTCGGTATTCGGCAGGAAGGATTGCCTCATCAGGCTTGACTGCCGTTCGCTGGAGTATAAATATTTCCCGTTCGAAACCAAGGGATACCGCCTCGTGCTGCTCGATTCGGCCGTAAAGCACGAACTTGCAAGTTCAGCCTACAACCAGCGCCGCGAGAGTTGCGAGAAGGTGGTCAAGACCATCCGACAGAACAGTCACCCCGAAGTGGAGCTCCTGCGTGATACCACCATAGAAATGCTCGACGAGATAAAGAGCCAGATAGGCGAGAAGGACTATGTCCGCGCAAAATACGTGATAGACGAGATACAGCGTGTGCTGGATGTGTGCGATGCCCTTGAGAGGAAGGACTTTGACACGGTGGGCCAAAAGATGTACGAGACGCACTACGGCATGAGCAAGCTCTATGAGGTGAGCTGCGAGGAGCTCGACGTTCTCAATGACATTGCCAGGGAGTGCGGCGTGACAGGCTCGCGCGTGATGGGAGGAGGATTCGGAGGCTGCACCATCAACCTCGTGAAAGAGGAGCTCTATGCCCCCTTCATCGCAGAGGCGAAGAAGAAATATGCCGCCCGTTTCGGCCACGAACCCAAGGTATACGACGTGGTTATAAGTGACGGCTCGCGCCGCATCTGATTCATTGTCCGTGCAGGCAGAGATGCCCGGCACAGGACTGACAGCAAGAAGAAGAGGCAACCGCATAACGGTTGCCTCTTCTTCTTGGCCATTGGTCCTCTTGTCCAAAACAAAGCCCCTCCGAACAGAGCGGTCAAGAGGGGCTTTATGTGCGGATAAGGGGACTCGAACCCATACGTCTTTCGACACTAGATCCTAAGTCTAGCGCGGCTACCAATTACGCCATATCCGCAAGGATTACAAGGGACAAAAATAGTCAATTTTTACAAAAACCAACTCTCCTGCACCCTAAAAGTCGAACTATAACATGGTTATCTCCAACAGGCGGCCATTGCCCCCAAGCACGACATCGCATGTTTCGGCCGGCACCAACAACGCCTCGCAGCTCTTCATCGTGGACTTCTCGCCATCGCACTCTGCGTCCACTGCTCCTTCCACGCACACATAAGCCACAAAGCTGTCCGTAACCGTAAAGTCCCGCTTCATTTTCCCATTGACGCTTATGAGATTCACGGCAAAACGGGTGCTTTGCACCAGGCGGGCACACTCGTTGGCGGCAATTCCTCGGTTTACGTTTGCATCATGGGCATGCAGTTCGTGCAGACAGACAGAGTCTTCAGCCTCTTCGGGCTGCAAGTCGTACTCCTCACAACAGTCGCATCCGTCTCCGCAACGGCTCCCGTAGGCAACCTCTTCATGTACACAATGGCACTCGCAGTCATGGCCACAGCCACAGACCCCGTCATGTTCATGGAGGCACTCTCCGTCGTGCTCTTCTTCGTGACAACAGCCACAGCTGTCATGCCCTTCATCGTGATGCCCTGCACATTGGCACGGTGCAGCAATGGCAAACTGCGCGCAGGAGAGGTCCGACACCTCGGCAACCGTTATTCCTGCGCCTATGGCGTGCACCGTACCGGCCGGAATATAAAAGGCTTCGCCCTGCTTTACCTCCATCCTGTTGAGATACGCCGCAAGCGTACCCTCGTCCAATGCCCGGTCATACTCTTCGTGCGAAAGAGCCCTGTTGAATCCCAAATAGAGACAGCTGCCTTCCTTGGCATCGGCCACATACCAGAGTTTGTCGCACCCGTGACTGCCGTACTCGGCAGCCTCCTCGTCGCCGGGGCACACCCAGAGAGGCGTGGCCTTCGCAACGGACAATATCTTGAGCTCCAGAGGAAATGCCTCGCCGAATGTGCTGAAGACATGCTCGCCCACGAGGTCTCCCATGTATACCTCCACCACCTCGCCTATGTCGTTGCTCTTCAGGAACCCATCCTTCACCACCGACCGGACATCGTCGGAGGCCGAGAGAAGGAAACATTCGCCCACATGGGAGAAGTCTTTTCCGCGCGCCGGCTTCATGCCTGCTTTTGCAAGGAAATCACCACCACCCCAAGGGGTCGGCACAAAACGGGGTTTGAATTTCAGAGGATACAGCATATTGTTCTCTTTTTTGCATTGACAACACAAAGGTAGTGATATTTCGCATGACTACTGCCTGACATGCGAAAAAACACCGCCCGCCTGTCACCCTCCGTTGCCAGGCCCTGAATTCGGGCTGACGCCTCTGTCCGCCCCGAATATACCAAGAAAAGGGGCGACGCCTCGGCCGCCCCTCTGCTAGGAGAACAAATTAAAGTAAATTAAACCTATAGTTGCGCATTGCACCGGGAAATCAATATCCCGGATTCTGTATTGCGCTTTTCTCTTCTGCCGTAAGCGGCTTGCCGTCCTTGGTTATGTTGTCCAGGAAGGTCTGAGGAATGGGGCGATAGTAGTGTGTACCCGCCTTGAAGGAACCTCCGTACTGGCTTGCATAAGGAGTGTTGTCCTTGAGTCTGTTGACCGAACTGCCGGTAACGTCCGTCAGCGAAGTGCTGTAGGCCTGGCTGTTGAACACGAGACGTTTCTCAAGGGTTTTGGTGCGTGCCAAATCCATCCAGCGGACCAGTTCTCCGTACATCTCCCTCGACTTCTCGTTGAGCAGGAAGCACATTGCCCTGTCGTAGTCTGACGTGTATCCGAGCTTTCTCATGATGGCTTCGTCCTCTGCCGGATAGCTTGCATTGGTCACCGTGGGCAGATCCGAAGTGGTTCCGTCCAAAGAGGCCTTGAGCGACAGACCGAGAGAATAATAGTAGGAATTCATGGGATAGAATGCGCAGTTGGCCTGGAATCCTCTCAGGTCGGCCTTGTACTGGTTGGTCTTGTAGGCCTGTCCTCCATCGACATAGGCATCACGATTCTCTCCCGCCTTGTATTCCGCACGGTCGCGCAGAGGTTGCAGGGCGGCCAGACCTTCGTTGATCTTGCCCTGACGGATAAGGGCCTCCGCCTTGAAGAAGTAGTCCTCGGCCGAACGCGCCAATATGCCGTCACGGAATCCGCTGCCGAGATTGTTGGCATAACATGCACCGTCGAAATACTTGCTCAAAGGAGCAAGCAGTGTCTCGTAATCGGGAGTCATGCTTGTGCCAACAAGGTCGCCCGATGTGCGGTCATAGATGTTCAATGCCATGATGGTCGGGATATACTTGCCCGTCGAATAGTCCACCTGCGTGAACGAACCCGAAGTGGGCGCCTTGGCAACGTTCACCTCGTCGGAGTAGTATTTCTGTCCGTAGTCGTCGCGGTTGATGATATACATGGCACTCATGTATGCCCCGTCGTCGCTGTCGTAATATTCACCGGCCGTCACCTTCGAACCATCGCCCAGAGTAATCTCCTTGGCCTTGTTGCCGTTGCTGGTGATGCAGTTGTTCACTGCATAGGTGGTCTTGAACGATTTCCAGAATCGCGAATCGTTCTTCAGGTCATAGAGGAAATAGGCATAAGAGGGCGTGGTCTTCATTCGCTGGTATTCGCGGGCTCCTGCAATGTCTCGTTTCATGAAGGGGAACGACTGGTACCATGCCGTGAAGTTGCACAACATCATGTTGCCGCCGCTGCGCAGTGTGGTGTCGTGGCCCGTGTTCGATGCAGCCAGGATAATCTCCGAATTGGTCTCGGTAATGGAGGTGTCGTAGTCGGTGAAGTTACCGAAGAGGTCCTCGTAGTTGGGAGTCAACGGGTGGGCCGCAATCACGATGTCGGCATACTTGATGGCCTCCGAAAGGTCGGTGGTCTTGTAGGAACTGTTCCATCCGTCATTGATCTCCGATGCTCTCCACAGATGCGCCTTTGCCAGATAGTGGGCAGCTGCGCTCTTGCGGAGTTTGTTGGTTGCCGAGGGTTTGTCGGGCAACATGTTGTAGGCGCTCTCCAAGTCACTGATGATGGTCTTGTAGACCTCGTCCTGCGACTGACGGCTATACTCGCGCTGCGGGGTGGTGGCGGCCTCCAGCACCAGAGGAATGTCGCCGAACTGCATGGTGAGGAAGAGGTAGTTGAATGCCCTCACAAAATGGGCGGTACCAAGCACCTCCTCCTTGGAGGCATAGCCCGACAATATGCTCTCGTCGGAGTTGATGATGATGTTGCAACGGCTTATATAGCTGTACATCGTATCCCAGAATGAGGTGATGGACTGGGTGTTGGAGTTCACACGGGGGGTCACCACCGAACCCAGTCGGGCATCATAGGTGTTCCACATCTCATTGGAAGAGTCTCCGGCAACCATAAACTCGTCGGTTCCGTAGTTGGTGTAGGCATAGCCCGATTCTGTCTGGAACATATATTTGAATTGTCCGTACAGGCTCTCTGCCAGCGAAGCCAAACCGTCGGCCGTCTGCAGATAGCTTGCCGAGGGCGCATCTCTCTTGACCTCGTCGAGAAAGTCCTGGCTGCAGGAGATCGTAGCGGAAGCGGCGCCCAGCAGCATAATGCAACCTATTGTTCTGAATATCTTTTTCATATGCGTATCTGTTTTTTCATGAACTTAATTTTGTGTTGTTTAGAAACCGATGTTTATGCCGAACACGTATCCCTTGTTGTACGATACGCTGTATACATCGCTGTCCATCCAGCTCGTTCCCTGGTATATCGAGAACGGGTTCTTGAGCTGTGCCGAAATCTTGATGTTGCTCAGACCGAGAGACTTGACGGCCTTTTCGGGAACATAGTATGCAAACGACACCTGGCGCACCTTCACGAAAGAGGCGTCTTTCTGCAGCAGGATTCCCGAGAACGAGTCTCCTCCGGCCGTATTGAAATACGGACGCTGGTACTCGGCACCGCTCTTGTTGTTCTCGTTGTAATAGTTCATATGGATGACCGGCTCACGACCTCCCTGGTACTGCCCCGTCTGGGCCACATACTTGAAGTTGCCGTAGATGAACACCGACATCTCCAGGTTCTTGTAGCGGAAGGTGTTGGTCATACCGCCCGTCCACAGAGGACGCGTGTTGCCAATGATGACGCGGTCGTTGTTGCTCTCGATCTTGTAGTCGATCTCGCCGTTCTCGTCGGGCTGGTCCACGGGACGGACCATACCGGGCGCAAACTTGTGGCCGTTGGCATTGTATCTGGCCATCAGCTCAAGGTCTTCGGCAGAGTCGGTCCACAGACCGGCACTCTCATATCCATAGAGAACCGAGATGGGCTGGCCGATAAACAGGTTGCTGCCGACCATATCCTCCTTGCCGTTCTGCAACTCCACAATCTTGTCCTTTACATAGGCCATATTCAACGAGGTGCTCCACATGAAGTTCTTGTTTCTCACGTTCACGGAGTTGAGCGTTATGTCCACACCGTGGTTCGAGGTCTTGCCCACATTGTCCTTGGTACTTGTCTTTCCCGACACCGAAGGCAGCGACACCGAGAAGATAAGGCCGTTGGTATAGTTCTGGAACAGGTCAACAACTCCCGACAGACGTCCGCCGAACATCGAGAAGTCCACACCGATATTGTACTGGTCGGTGGTCTCCCAACCGATAGCTTCGTTAGCCAACGAGCTCGAAGGGGAATATACCGTAGAACCGGTGCTGCCGAAGGGCAAAATGCTCGAGCCCAATGTCTCGATTGTGGAATAGACTCCCACCGAGTAGTTTCCGGTCTTACCCCAACCGACACGCAGTTTCAACTGGTCAAACACATCCTGGTTCTGCATGAACTGTTCCTGGTCGAGTCTCCAGCCCACTGCCAGAGAGGGGAATCCGTGCCATTTGTGGCCCTTGCCAAGCTGCGAGGCTCCGTCGTAACGATACGATGCGGTAAGAATGTACTTGTCCTTGAAGCTATAGTTTACGCGAGCCATGTATGACTCCAGTGCGCGTTCCGACAGAGAGTTGTAAGAGGGCGAATTGAGTGTGCCGACCGTTGTCGGGTTCAAGCCCCACCATGTCTGCAGTGTGCCGAGGGCAACACCGCTACCGCTCATGTTGTAGAGAGTGGTGCTCATGTTCGACATGGCCTCGTGCAATAGGGTCACGCCTATGGTATGGTTGTTTATCTGCTTGTCGTAGTTGATGATGTTGTCCAGCGTCCACGAGAAATTCTTGCCTGCATTGGAGCTCACATAATCGGTTCCCTGCGAAATGCGGTTCACCGATTCGGAGGACATGTATCTGTAGGCATGCGAATAGCTCAGCTGCGGGCCGAAGTTGGTCTTGAAGGTTAGGCCCGTCAGAGGCTCCCACATCTCGCCCAGGTCGAACTGCGCATAGAAACTGCCGGCCAGCTGTGCCGAAAGGTTCTGTATCTCCGACTTCCCAATTTCGTCCACGATGGTGGGAATTGTGGAGTCACCGCCCGGATAGATGATGCGGTTGCCGTCGGAATCATAGGGCAGTGCATAGGTGAAGATGTTGCGTGCCTTGCCGTGGATAGAGGAGGGGATCGATCCCGAAATGCCGCCCGAAGCATCAATACCGTACTGCTGCTCGGAGTAGCGTGCATTCATCGAACCTCCCATCGAGAACCACTTCACGGGAGTGACATCCACGCTCGTGCGGAATGTGTAACGCTTGTAGCCCTGGCCTTTCTGCGTACCCATCTGGTCGAGATATCCGAGAGAAACGTATGCGTTCATCCTGTCGGTACCGCCGGATGCACTCAGGGTATGCTCCTGCGTAAGACCCGTGCGGTCGGTATATTTGGTCCAGTCGGTGGACTTCACCTTCGAACCGTCCCAAGTAAGGGTGGCGGGATCGTAGCTTCCGGCGGCATAGGCCTCGGGGGTAATGCCCCAACCGTTGAGGATGTTGCCCCATGCAGTCTCGTCAGTTCCGTATGCAGTGAAGAGAGAGCGGTCGGTTGTTATCGAAGGCTCGTCGGCTCTCGGGCCGAGACCTGCATAGTAGTAACCCCAGCGGCGCCACTCGATGTACTCGCTTGCGTTCATCATAGGCACCACGTCATGCACCTTGTCGAAGGTGAATGTTCCGCTGTAGTTGAGCGAGAAACGGCCCTGGCTGCCTCTCTTGGTCGTAACGAGAATAACGCCGTTGCCTCCCATGGCACCGTAAATTGCCGTTGCCGAAGCATCCTTCAGAACCTCCAGGGTTTCGATATCGTTGGGGTTGAGCATGTCAAGGCCCACACTCCTCGAAACCACTCCGTCGATTACAATCAGCGGGCTGTTGCTTGCACTGATGGAGTTCACGCCTCGGATTGTGATTCCGCCGACAGTTCCGGGACGCTCGGTAGAGGTCACGTATACACCGGCCGCTTTACCCTGCAGAGCCTCCACTGCATTGTTGGAGGGGTTCTGCACGAGGTCCTTGGCCGAAACGGAGACCATGGCACCGGTCACGTCCGACTTTTTCATCTTGCCGTAACCCACAACGACGATCTCGTCCATACCCAATGCATCGTCGGCCAAAACGACCTTCATGCCTTTTGAAGCGGGAACCTCCTGTGCCGCATATCCCAAACAGCTTACCGTCAAGGTTGCCTGTGCAGGAACATCGGAGAGCGTGAACTTACCGTCCAGTCCGGTGATAGTACCCTTCTGGGTTCCCTTGATGATGATGGCAGCTCCCGAGATGGGCTGATTGCTCTTGTCGAGAACCACGCCATCAATTGTGCCTTGCTGTGCGAACAGCGCTCCGCCCATAAGGGTGAACAGCACAATCAATAAAAAATTCTTCAATGTTTTCATAGATTCTTTTAGATTAGGTTTTAGGGTGATTTATAAACAAAAAAGATCTTATTTTTCAAGTTTGTCAAGGTTTTGACGACCACCTGACATTCCCGCACATATTGTTTTGTTCAAGCAGGAAAGAGTGCGCCCGGCCCCTTAGGCCAGGACAGGGAAGGGATATGTCTGGATACAAAGACAGCGGAGAGGCTCTGTTTCGGACCCGTTCGCCATTGCAGGAAGATGGCCCACCCTCCACTTAGAGAGGGGCCGCTGCGTATTACACAGGAATGCGGCCGAGTAAAGCCAGCGGACTTCACGGGCAACTCGTCTTTTCTTGTCGAAATCTCTTGGGTGGGCATAAAATACATAATCAGTTGTATTGGACGAAACAAAAATAATATTTTTTATCGAACAAAACAATGATTGGTGAATTTTTTTCAAAAAACACCCGGCATGTTTTTTAAATGCATAAAAATCCCCCCCCCCGAAGTTTTTATGCATTTAAAAATACCTTATTATAATTATGACGGTTTTAATATCTGCAGACAGGATTCCCGACAAGCCCCGCCCCTCCTCTGCCGGATTCAAAGCAAGGCCTTCTCTTTTTATAGTGCATCATTTCAGTTCCAATACACAGACTGGTTGCGGGTCGATATCTTCAAGCGTTTCGCCGTCTCCCTGGCCGCACGGCTGCACAAACAGATGCAACAGCCCGCGCTCCGACCACAGTTTCGTGTCATAAGACGGCTCCCAACTGCCTACCTGAAAATCCGTCACGTCCTCTATGCGCCACTTGCCTTGCGGGAGATTGCCCCGGGCAAGGGAGACACGGCCGCCCCTCTCCTCATCACGAAACATCACATATGCCTCCACAGTGCCGTCACGACGGCTCTCCACTGCAATGCGCGGTCTTGAAACGGGAATCTTCTTCGAACCGGCCCCACTCAGCGAAAACGGCATCGTGCGTTCGCCGACCTGGCTCGTGAGCCACTCTCCGCCCGAAAAGAAGACAACGCGGTACTGCGGGACAGCGCTGTCGCCGTCTCGCCAATAGGTCGCTATATATGGACAGGTCTCCCCGTCGCAAGTCATGGATGTCTGGTTTATGAGTTCGCTTCCCTGCGGAATACGGCAGACATACTCGGCATTCTCCGCCGTGATGGGCAGTTCGTAGCGCGTGGCCCGGTCACTGTGCCACCAGGAGACACCTCCGTCGGGAGAGTAGGCATAGCAGAGGTCGTGGTTGGTCTCCACATTGTAGGTCTCGCGCCACACCCATGAGACATGCAGCCCCCCTTGACCGTCCACACACATCTGCCAGTAGGCATTGCGCTCGCCCTCGCCATCAATAAGGCATGACTGCACCCGGTGCCACTCTCCACAAGTCACGTCATAACGGTTGAGCACCATATTGCCGTTGCCCGAACGGCCGTCGCGATAGGCAAAGAGCAGGTCCCCGTCGGGCAGGGTATAGAATTCGGGGTATGTCACCATGTCCTCCCCCTCGCCGACCATGCCCTGCATCGCCCCAATCTCCAGAGAACCCGTCCCGCATGCCTTGGCATAGTGGAGAGGTGTGTTGTGGTGTCCCCAGGCAACATGCAGCACGCCACGGCCGTCTACCCCTGTCGAAATCACGTTGTGTGCATCTCTGACATCTCCGTCATACGGCGTCCTGCACAGAGACCACTCAGAAGAACCCAGCTCACGTACCCCCAACACCACACTGCCTTGCGGGTCGTAAAAGGCCACGTATTGTCTGTCGCCAAATGTCACCAGCGAACTGCTGCGGAACACTGCGGCATTGACACTGTTCTGCGCCCATGCCCGCTCCGCCACGGGAACCAGCCGGCTCCGTCCGGAACAACCGCATACAGATATCGCCACCATCAGAACCAGCAGCACGACAAGGACTCTTTTCTTTTCCATATTCTTCTCTTTTTCCCGTTTTCTTCGCCTGTCCGGAGCGGACGCATTGTACTCCACAGCCCCGTCCTGCCCCTTTTATAAAATGATTGACAGACAAATATAACGATTTCTGCCGACAGCGCCTCCCCTTATGGTCAAATGGGGCTGCCGTTCTATGGAGATTTTTTCTATCTTTGCGAAGATATGGCGCACAACGGTCCCGTGCGTCACACAGAAGACGGAACAAACAACAAAAAAAGAAGATAAAAGAAAACGATGGCCAAAATCATTTTGACAGGCGACCGCCCCACGGGACGGCTCCATTTGGGACACTATGTAGGTTCCCTCAAACGCCGCGTGGAACTCCAGGACTCCGGCGCATACGACAAGACATACATCATGATTGCCGACGCACAGGCACTGACCGACAATGCCGACAACCCCGAGAAGATTCGCCAGAATATCCTTGAAGTGGCACTGGACTACCTCTCGTGCGGTCTCGACCCCGCCAAGAGCACCATCTTCATCCAGTCGCAAATCCCCGAGTTGTGCGAACTTGCGTTCTACTACATGAACCTCGTGACCGTGTCGCGCCTGCAGCGCAACCCGACCGTGAAGACCGAGATACAGATGCGCAACTTCGAGACGAGCATTCCCGTCGGTTTCTTCACCTACCCCATAAGCCAGGCCTCCGACATCACCGCCTTCCGAGCCACCACAGTACCTGCGGGCGAGGACCAGGAACCTATGATTGAACAGGCCCGTGAGATTGTGCGGCGTTTCAACACCATCTACGGCGAGACTCTCGTGGAACCCGAAATACTGTTGCCCGACAACTCTGCCTGCCTGCGTCTGCCCGGCACCGACGGCAAGGCAAAGATGAGCAAATCGCTTGGCAACTGCATCTACCTCTCCGACAGCGCCGAGGACGTGGCCAAGCGGGTGAAGGAGATGTTCACCGATCCGGGACACCTCCGCGTACAGGACCCCGGCAAGGTGGAGGGCAATGCCGTGTTCACATATCTCGATGCATTCTGCCGTCCCGAACACTTCGCAGCCTATCTGCCTGAATACCCCTCGCTGGACGAGCTCAAGGCGCACTACCGTCGCGGAGGGCTGGGTGACGTGAAGGTCAAAAGGTTCCTCAATGCCATACTGGAGGAGTCTCTCGCACCGATACGTGCCCGTCGCAAAGAGTTCGAAAAAGACATTCCGGAGGTCTACCGCATGCTGAAACGGGGCAGTGACAATGCCCGCGAAGCTGCAGCGGCAACCCTTTCCGATGTCCGCCGTGCCATGCGCATCGACTATTTCGACGACACCGAGCTGATTGCTTCGCAGGCACGCAACTACACAACCGAAAAATAACGGTCGGGGAGGCAGGGCGCTCCGAAAAGATTCTCCGCAGACATCGAAACAAGAGGCTCTTTGCCGCACCGGAATTGAAGTATATTTTGTATATTTGTTTTGGCAGGACTCCCGACAGGGACCATTGACAATGGAAGCACCGCAGCGTGCATGACAAGTCCGGCCAACACGACAAACCGACAGACAAAATGGATTTACTCGAAGTCGAACATGTAAGCAAAAGCTTCGCCAAACACAAGGCGCTTGACGATGTGTCGCTCTCCATTCCGCAAGGAAGCGTCTACGGCCTTCTGGGTCCCAACGGGGCGGGGAAGACAACGCTCATCCGCATCATCAACCGCATCACGGCACCTGACAGCGGCGAGGTGCGTCTCGGGGGACGGCCTCTGGCTCCCGAAGACATCTACAGGATAGGATATCTGCCCGAAGAGAGAGGTCTCTACAAAAACATGAAGGTGGGCGAGCAGTCCCTCTATTTCGCACAGCTCAAGGGTCTCTCGCGCAGGGATGCGACCTTGAGACTCAAGAAGTGGTTCACACATTTCGGCATCGGTGAATGGTGGGACAAGAAGGTCTCCGAGCTGAGCAAGGGCATGGCGCAGAAAGTACAGTTCATCGTGACCGTTCTCCACGAACCAGAGCTGCTCATCTTCGACGAGCCGTTCAGCGGATTCGACCCCATAAACGCCAACCTGCTCAAGGAAGAGATAATGAAGCTGCGCGACAGAGGCGCCACCGTCATCTTCTCAACGCACAACATGTCTTCCGTTGAGGAGGTGTGCGACCACATAACGCTCATCAACAAGTCGCACAACATACTCAGCGGACAGGTGGACGAAATAAGACACGCACACGGCAACAACATCTTCGAGGTGGAGTTCCGGGGCGACCGCACGCTTCTTGCAGGTGCCCTCAACGGCAAATGCACACTGCTTGAGCCGGAAGCCGAAGAGACTCTCTACAACACCCTCAAGATACACATCCCCAATGACGGAGACATAAAGGGAATCATTGCATTGATAAATGACACGGTGGAGATCCGCTCCTTCAAGGAGGTGATCCCGAGCATGAACGACATCTTCATAAAGGCCGTGGCCGGACAACTTTAACTGTAGAAACGACATGAGCAAGATAAGCATCATAGCGGGTCGCGAATTCAACGAGCGCGTCCGCAAGAAGAGTTTCATAATAACCACCATCCTCATGCCCGTCTTCTTTGTCGGGCTCATCGTAGCGGCAGTGTTCATGATGAACATACGCAACGAGAAGGAGAAGGAGATTCTGGTAGTGGACCGCAGCGGCATGATTGCCGACCAGCTGACCGACAACGGCGAACTGAGGTACACCCCGAGCGACAGCTCGTTTGAGCAGATTGTAGCCGAACGGCCCGAGGTCTTCGGCATTCTGGTCATAGGGGCAGACGTGATGGAGAATCCCAAAGATATCAGCCTCTATGCCTATGAGGCCTCAACGATAAACATCGAGACCGCCATAACGGAGCAGATAAAGGGGATTATCGAGACCGAAAAGCTGAAAGGGTACAACATTGAGAACCTGCCGCAGATACTGGCCGAAATCGAAACGCCCGTAGGACTACAGGTGAGCCAGATAACCGCCTCGGGCGAGACGAAAGCCGTATCGAACGTGGTGAACATAGCCATCGCCTACCTCTTCGGACTGATGATTTACATGGTTGTCTTCCTCTACGGCAACATGGTGATGCAGGGAGTCATCGAGGAGAAGAGCAACAAGGTGTTGGAGGTGATGGTGTCGAGCGTAAAACCGTTCCAGCTGATGATGGGCAAGATACTGGGCATTGCGGCAGTGGCCGTAGTGCAGTTTGTGATTTGGGTCGTGTTCATAGTGGTGGCGGGCGGAGCCGTGACCAAGCTCTTTGCCGGTGACATGCTCGCTGCGGCGCAGGCCATGCAGAGCGGTGTGCCTATGGAGATGACCGGCATGGTGGATGCCGAGACCGCCTCGATTGTCGCCACACTCACCGATCCGGCCTATCTTGTGCGCATATTCGGCGGATTCCTGCTTTTCTTCATCGGCGGATATCTGCTCTACTCGGCCATGTTTGCAGCCGTGGGCAGTGCCGTGGACAACGAGAAGGACACGCAGAACCTGCAGTTGCCCATTACCATTCCGCTTATACTGGCCCTGCTGGTCATGTTCAACGCAATGCAGAACCCCGACGGACCGTTGGCTTTCTGGTTCAGCATGATACCGTTCACGTCACCGGTGGTTATGATGGCCCGTCTGCCGTACGGAGTCCCCGACTGGCAGCTGTGGCTCTCGGTGGCGCTGCTCTTCGTGACCTTTGTGGGCATGGTGGCCCTGGCCGGAAAGATATACCGTGTGGGCATCTTCATGTACGGCAAGAAACCTACCCTCAAGGAACTGCTGAAGTGGTCGCGATACAAAGCCTGAAAAGGCACCGAACTTAACAACAACTCTTTAAAAACGCTGCTTTATGGTACTGAAAATCTTGCTCATAATCTCCATTGTGCTGCAATTCTTTGCGGTGATTGTGGCGCTCGGACTGATGAAACGCACCAAGTACAACATCTCGTGGATACTGCTCTCTGTTGCCTTCATCGTGATGTGTTTTCTCCGCTTCGGGGAGTGGTTCCAGCTTTCGGGCAACAGGACGCTCAACCTCACGCCACTCACTCTGGCGTGGTGCGGGGTGGCGACATCGCTCTGTTTTGCAGTGGGAACGTTCTTCCTGGGCAAGATCTTCACATATATCGAAAAGCTCGATGCGCAGCGCCGTCTCACCGAAAGGCGCATCCTTTCGACCACCATACGTACCGAGGAGAAGGAACGTCTGCGCTTCTCCAAAGAGCTGCACGACGGTCTGGGCCCGCTGCTCTCTTCGGCCAAGATGGCTCTCTCGGCCCTGGAGGAGTCAAACAATCCGGAGACAAACCGGGAGATTGTGAACAACGCAATGCTCGTCATTGACGAATCGATATGCTCCCTGCGCGAGATCTCCAACAACCTGAGTCCCCATATACTCCAGGACTTCGGCCTCACGCGCGGCATCAACAACTTCATAAAACGGCTCGTGAATGCCGGCAATGTGAAAATCACCTTCAAGACGAACCTCGGTTCCGACAGGTTCAACAATGACACGGAGGTGATTCTCTACCGCGTTGTGTGCGAACTGATAAACAACAGCCTCAAATATGCCTCCTGCAGCAAGATAAACGTTTCGCTGCAGTTCCAGAACGGAATGCTCACACTCATCTATTCCGACAATGGTGTGGGTTTCGACCCCGAGAACAGTTTCGACAGCGGTATGGGCCTGTCGAACATCTCATCGCGCGTCAACTCCCTCAAGGGCAGCTTCTCCATTGAGAGCGAGCCGGGCGGCAAGGGCATGCAGGCCGTAATAGTGGTAAACGGCGTTTTGGACAATGACAGAAAGAGAGAGAATTAGAGTGCTTTTGGTGGACGACCACTCTTTGTTCCGTGGTGGGCTGAAGGGGCTGCTGGCGATGCGGAACACGTGCACCGTTGTGGGCGAAGCCTCAAACGGAGTGGAGTTTCTGGAGCTTGTGGAGCGGTGCGGTTTTGATGTGGCCCTGCTTGATATTGACATGCCAATAATGGATGGAATGGAGGCGGCACGCAACGCCCTTGAACGACATCCCGGAATGAAGATTATAGCCCTCTCGATGCATGGGGCAAGCGAATACTATTTCAGTATGGTGGAGGCCGGAGTGAAGGGCTTTCTGCTGAAGAACTCCGACATCGACGAGGTGGAGACGGCTATAAAAATCGTCCACGAAGGAGGCAGTTATTTCTCCAAGGAGTTGCTCGACTCGTTTGTCGAGGACCTGCACAAGAGTGCGCTGGAGCTGCCCGATGAGGAGCACGAAGCACCGGCCGATTCGCTTTCCGAGCGAGAGAGAGAGGTGCTGCTGCTCATTTGCAAAGGACTCTCGAATGCAGAAATAGCTGACCGGCTCTTCATTTCGAAACGCACCGTGGACAAGCACCGTGCCAATATCCTCGAAAAGACCGGGTGCAAAAACACGGCCAATATGGTTGTCTATGCCATAAAGAACTCTTTGGTGGAAATCTGACATAAAAAACTCCTGCTGAACAATGCACGGCTTTCTGAAAAACAACAACACGCTCCTGCTTCTGAGGCGACTGATAACGGTTTATGCGGTATTGTGGCTGTGCCGTGCGGTATTCTGGATCTACAACCGCGACCTGATAGGAGCCACTGCGGCAGAGGAACTCGGCCGGCTTATATGGGGTGCATGGCGGTTTGATACGGTGAGCATGCTCTATGTGAACGCCCCGTTCATCCTGCTTTCGCTCATTCCGCTGCATCTGCGCGAAAAAGGTTGGTGGCAGAAGATGCTGCTTGTCTACTACATGGCAGTAAACTCGCTGGCAGTGGTTGCTCTCAACATTTCGGATGCAATCTATTTCAACTATACGCAGAAGCGTTTCACTGCCGACGAACTCTTCTTTGCCGACAATGACAACTCCCTGAAACTCATTTTCAAATTCGCTGCCGAGAACTGGTATTTGGTCTTGGTCGGCCTGTTGTTCATCGCTCTTCTGTGGTTGGGGTTCGGGCCCAAAAGACGCCTCGAAAACCGCATCGGGAAGCCGGTGGCCTACTATGGGCTCAACACCCTGGTGCTCGCACTTGCGGCTGCGCTTTCGGTGGGGGGAATCAGGGGCGGTTTCTCGCACAGCACTCGTCCCATAACACTGAGCAACGCTACGGACCACACGAAATCGGTGTCGAAGGCCTACCTCATACTGAGCAACCCGTTCTGCACAATCCGCACTCTGGGGAACAAGGGAATTTCATACAAAAAGTATTTCGATGAAGAACAGCTCGACTCGCTATACACGCCCTACCACTATCCCGCTGCTTACCAAACAGAGGGGGCATTGCCCTATACAACGGAGGCCGCCCCGCTCAAGGGAAAGAATATAATTGTGTTCATTCTGGAGAGTTTCAGCGCCGAACACTCGGCCTATCTCAACCCCGATGTCTACAAAGACGGAAAAGGATACACTCCGTTCCTCGATTCGCTCATGCAGAACGGCCTCACCTTCTATGCGAGCTACTCCAACGGGCACAAGTCCATTGAGGCCATGCCCTCCATTCTGGGTTCCATGCCGTCGTTCCGTACACCATTCGTGCTGATGCCGCAGTCGTTGGGCGAAAGCATGCAACTGCCGAAGATTCTCTCTGCCCAAGGTTACGAAACGCTTTTCTTCCTCGGGTCGCCCCGCAGCTCTATGGGATTCGGTGCATATGCCACAAGTGCGGGGATAAACCATATATATGCCATGGAGGATTATGAGAAGGTACACGGCAAAGGTGATTTCGACGGTTGGTGGGGCATTTGGGACGAGCCCATGTTCCAATATGCCGGCAGCGTGCTGAACACCGTTCAGGCTCCATTTTTTGCCACCGTCTACACCATCTCCTCTCATCATCCGTTCGTATATCCCAAGGAGTATGAAGGCAAGTTCGACCGTGGGCAGACCAAACTGCATTATGTGGTGCAGTACACCGACCATGCCCTGCGTCACTTCTTCGAAACATATTCACAGGAGGAGTGGTTCCGCAACAGCGCGTTCCTCTTCGTGGCCGACCATGTCTCGTCTGAAACTTTCACCCCACAATGCAAGACCCTTATGGGAGGCAACCGCATAGTGGATTTCATCTATACTCCCGACGGGTCGCTCAAGGGTCGCTATGACGGAATCACACAGCAGATAGACATGATGCCCACACTGCTCGGGTTGACGGGCCACGAGAAGCCCTATTTCGCATTCGGCCGGGATGTGTTGCACGAGACCCCTGCCGAGACATTCGGATTCTCGAGCAAGGCAATGCAGTACTACATTGCCGACAAGGACTTCGTGGTACTGTTTGACGAAAATGAAACAACCAAGGTATTTGCAACGGACGATATCTCCGAGACCCCAATTGCGCAACCGTATCCCGAGCAGGTTGACAAGATGGTGGAACGTCTCAAGGCCATAATTCAGCAGTATTACCGTCACGTGGAGAGGAAGAGCTACGTGATACCCGCCGAATAGCCGTTCTGCCCTGGAACGGGAATGGCATTTCTGCCCTCTCCGAGAGTCTGGAAAAGAAAACGTTCCCCCGACAAAGGATTCGTTACTCCCTGTTCTTGCTGTCAATCCAAATGGTTACAGGGCCGTCGTTCAACAGTTCCACCTGCATGTCAGCTCCGAAGACCCCTGTAGGGACTTTTCGTCCCATAATCTCTTCCAGCCGGGCCACAAACCGCTCGTATACGGGTACGGCCACATCTTCGCGCGCGGCACGGATGTAAGAGGGTCTGTTGCCGTGCTTGGTCTGTGCCTGCAAAGTAAACTGGCTAACGACAAGGATGTCTCCTTCTGTCTGCCGCACATCGAGATTCATCACCCCATCGGCATCATTGAAAATGCGAAGCTGGGTGGTCTTCTTTGCCAGCCATTTGATATCCTCGTCTGTATCGGCAGCCTCTATGCCCACCAGCACAAGCAGTCCCTTGCGGATGGAGGCGTGCGGCTCTCCGCCTATTGTCACCGAGGCATGGCGCACCCGCTGTATCAAAACTCTCATATCGTTGCTCTGTTTCTCTTTTTTGTTTTGCCGACTCTTTTCGACTACTTCTCTCCCTTTTGCGCAACCCGCAGACAATCCCCGCTAATGGGCTTCGAGCCAGTTGGCCCCTTCGCCACAATCGACAATGAGAGGCACTCGGAGCGACACGGCATTCTCCATGGAAGAGCGGACTATCTCCACCACACGGTCACGCTCGCTGCGCAACATGTCCACAACAAGTTCGTCGTGCACCTGCAGAATGACTCGCGAAGCGATTCCATCAGCCATAAAACGGCGGCGGATGGTGTTCATCGCCAGCTTTATTATGTCGGCCGCACTGCCCTGTATGGGGGCATTTATGGCATTGCGCTCGGCCAGCGAGCGTGTGGTGGCATTGGCAGAACGGATGTCGGGAAGGTAACGGCGACGGCCGAAAATGGTCTCCACATAACCGTCGTTGCGGGCCTGCGACACCACGCGCTCCATATACTCCTTCACCTTGGGGTATGAAGCGAAATAGCCGTCGATAATCTCTTTGGCTTCGGCCATGGATATGCCTTCAATACGCTGTTTGAGTCCGAAGGCAGATATGCCGTATATTATGCCGAAATTGGCTGTCTTGGCCTTGCGCCGCTGCTCGGATGTAACCTCCTCAAGCGGCACCCGGAAGAGGCGGGATGCCGTGTCACGGTGAATGTCCTCGCCGTGCAGGAAGGCCTCTATCATGGCCTCGTCTCCGCTCAGATGAGCCATGAGACGCAACTCCACCTGCGAGTAGTCGGCTGCCAGTATGATGTGGTCGTCATCGGAGGGAATGAATGCCTTGCGTATCTGGCGCCCCATCTCCTCGCGCACGGGAATGTTCTGGAGATTAGGGTTGGTGGAACTCAAGCGCCCCGTAGACGTCACGGCCTGGTTGAAAGAGGTGTGGATGCGCCCCGTAACGGAATTCACCAACTGGGGCAAGGCCTCAACATAAGTTGAGAGCAGCTTCTTTATGCCTCGGTATTGGAGTATGAGGGGGATTATCTCGTGCCGCCCGGAGAGGAACTGCAGATACTCCTCGTCGGTGCAGTACTGTTTTGTCTTTGTCCGTTTCGGTTTCGGGTCAACTTTCAGCACCTCAAAGAGGGCCACGCCCAACTGACGTGCCGAATTGATGTTGAGTTCTTTCATGCCGGCCAACTCCCTTATGCGCCCTTCAAGGGCAACCATCTGGCCGTTGAGCTCCGTGGCATAGCGGGCCAGCTGACCGGTATCGATTCTCACCCCGGCCATCTCTATGTCGGCCAGGACATCTATCAGCGGTTCCTCGATATCGCGGTAGAGCCGCTCCACTCCTCCTTGCTGCACCATAGGCCACAGCACTTCGTAAAGACGCCATGTGACATCGGCATCCTCAGCGGCATAGTCGGCAATCTGCTCCAGGGGCACGCGGTCCATGGTGAGCTGTTTGCCCCCTCGGCCAATGAGCGTCTCGATGGGTATTGGCATGTAGTTAAGGAATCGTTGGGCCAAAAAATCCATTCCGTGCCTCGACTCTGCATTCAGCAGATAGTGGAGAATCATGGTGTCGTACTTGAATCCCGCCACGGAGATTCCGGCACGACGCAACATCATTATGTCAAACTTCATGTTCTGCCCCACCTTCTCTACGGAGGAATCCTCAAACAATGGCTTCAGGTGTGCCAACACTGCCTCCGATGACGGGACATAGTATGCCTCGAAGGCCTTGCATGAGAAGGAGAGTCCCACGATGCGGTCACGGAAACAGTCAAGCCCCGTGGTCTCCGTGTCGAAACAGAACCGGCCGGCAGCCCGCATGCGCCCTATCATGACGTCCAGAGCGTGTAGCGAGGAGATTGTCTTATAGGCATGCGCCGTAGTCTCTATTGTTCCATATGTGGAGGATTGCGAAAAGAGGTCGCCTTTGTCCGACGGCTGTTGTCGTTCACCGGTGCGGGCCGGCTGCGGCTGCACTACCGTACCCCCGAAGAGGTCCTGCTGCATCTGCACCGGCTGAGCCACGGGACCATTTTCCGCAGCCGGGGTTTCGCCTGCGGGCATTGCCGGTTTCTCCGCCCCGGTTTCTCCAGTAGCGGCAACTGCCGATTCATAGGGATAACATATTCCGCCATTGAATGGCGACGGACGGGAGTCCATCTCACGGATGAACATGTTGAAGTCGAGTTCGGAATAGATCTGCCTCAAGGCATCGCAGTCGGGACGTGTCATCTCCAGCTCAGAGGCCTCGAACTTCACGGGTGCATCGAGTGCAATGGTCGCCAGGTGCTTGGAAAGCAGCAACTGGTCGCGCGTGGCGAGAATGTTGTCGTGCTGGCGTCCCTTAATCTTGTCTATGTTGGCAAGGATGTTCTCCACGGACCCGTATTCGCACACAAGTTTCATGGCACCCTTCTCTCCGATGCCCGGCACGCCGGGAATGTTGTCGGAGGCATCTCCCCACAGGGCAAGAATGTCTATCACAAGCCGAGGGTCGGTAAAGCCATAATGCTCCTCTATCTGCGCAGGGCCGACAATCTCCACCCCATCACCGTTCCGGCGCTGGCGGTACATGAAGACATTCTCTTTCACAAGCTGCCCGAAATCCTTGTCGGGTGTGACCATATAGACCTCAAAACCTTCGGCGGAAGCCTGATGTGAAATGGTGCCTATAACATCGTCGGCCTCGTAGCCTGGAACCTCCAGAACGGGTATGTGCAACGCTTCGAGAATACGCTTTATATAGGGCACAGAGGCAATGATGTCCTCGGGGGTCTCGCTGCGGTTGGCCTTGTAGTCGGAGTAGAGAGTATTGCGGAAACTGCCGCCATGAGGGTCGAACGCCACTCCAAGATAGTGCGGATGTTCGTTGACGATTATATCGCGCAGGAATTTGGCAAATCCGAATACGGCCGAGGTGTTCATGCCTGCACGGTTGCGCATGGGGCGCCCGATGAAGGCATAGTATGACCTGAAAATCAAGGCATAGGCATCTATAAGAAACAATCGTTCCATCTGTAACTGTGTATTTTCGTTGAAAAAGGGCCCTCTGCAACAGAGGGCTGGCTGCAGGGCTATTGCAGGTTGTCGCTTGCGAACCACTCGGCATATGATGTGGCCGTTTCACACAGGCGGACCGAAACAAGCTCCACCCCTTCAGGCATGCTGTGTGCCAAACGGTCGGCAAAAAGCAGCACGAGATTCTCGCTCGTGGGCTGGTAATCGACCACATGCACATTGTTGAAATGGCGTTGCAGCATCTCTATCAGCTCCTTGTTCTCGTGAGTCATGCGTATCACGAGCGAATGGTCGTAACGGTTGACTATCTCGCGGTTGACTATCTCCTTGAGGATACCGAAATCGAGAGCCATGCCGTATTTGGGATTCCCGGGGTCATTTTCGGGCCGCCCCGCCACCGTGACAAAAAGCCGATAGGAGTGGCCGTGTATCTCGCGGCAACCGCCGTCGTATCCCGTCAGCGTGTGTGCCATTTCAAAAGAGAACTGCTTGGTTAACCTTATTCTTGCCATAACTGTTTTTTATCCTTCTGGCCTGCCGCCATAAATTTCCGTTATATCTCCCTTGCCTTAAGCAAGGCAAAGGGCCTATGCCTCGTCGCACAGATGACTCACGTCGATCTGCCGGGAGAAAAGTTGCGAAAGCGAGATGAAGGTCTCCGTAGCCACCACGCCCGGAAGCTTCAGCACACGGTCGAAAAGGGCATGCATCAGGTGGTCGTTGTCAATACAGTAGAGCTTGATGAGCAGATTGTACTGACCCGTGATATAGTGGCACTCCACCACTTCGGGAATTGACTTGAGAGCCTCTGCCGTAGTCGCCCCCATCACCGGTTCCGTAACCCTTATGCCCACAAAAGCACAGACGTCGAACCCAAGACTCTTGGGGTCCACCTCAAGGCAAGAGCCCAATATTACGCCTGTCTCCATCAATTTCTTTACCCTCTGGTGGATGGCGGCACCCGAGATGCCGCACTCGCGCGCAATCTCCAGAAACGGCATGCGGGCATTCTTTACCAAAAACTGCAGTATTCTGCGGTCGGTCTTGTCAATGTTCACTTTTCCCATAGCTAATTATTCGATTTCAGATTATTATTCTACTCTCAGAAAACATTACGGATTATTAGCAAATATAATCATTTTTCATGGAACAGAGCCCTTCCTGTGATTTTTTAATCACTTTCCGCTGCGGCAAACGCATTTTGTATGAACAATATAGCGTTTCTTAAAAAAGTAATCTAAATTTAAACTTCAACTATTTTGTTTTGCCACCCATAAAGGCTACATTTGCATAATGTTTGTTGATTACATTAACCAAATTATAACCACTCATCATGAAAACGATTGACACTTATGATTTTAGCGGCAAAAGGGCCATCATCCGCGTGGATTTCAACGTGCCCCTGAACGAGGCCTTTGAAGTTACGGACAACACCCGTATCCGTGCCGCAATTCCCACAATCAAGAAAGTATTGGCAGGCGGCGGCGCAGTGATTCTGATGTCGCACCTCGGCCGACCCAAGAAAAACAATGACGACAAGTTCTCGTTGCAGCATATCATTCCCGAAGTGGAGAAGCTTCTCGGCCAGAAGATCATATTCGCAGGCGACTGCATGGGTGACAAGGCTGCCGAACTCGCCAAGAACCTCAAACCCGGCGAGGTAATGCTTCTTGAGAACCTCCGTTTCTACGCAGAGGAGGAGGGCAAACCCCGCGGACTGGCAGAAGATGCCACAGACGAGGAGAAGGCCGCTGCCAAGAAGGCTGTAAAGGAGAGTCAGAAGAACTTCGTAAAGCGTCTGGCTTCGTATGCCGACTGCTACATCAACGATGCATTCGGAACCGCACACCGTGCACATGCATCCACGGCTCTTATCGCAGAGTATTTCCCTGAGGACAAGATGTTCGGTTACATTATGGAGGGTGAGCTGAAGGCCATTGACGGCGTACTGCAGAACCCCCAGAGGCCTTTTGTAGCCATTGTCGGCGGTTCGAAGGTTTCGACCAAGATTACGGTTATCACCAAGCTCCTCGAGAAGGTGGACAGCATCATCTTCGGCGGCGGTATGACATACACGTTCAAGGCTGCACAGGGTGGCAAGGTGGGCAATTCGATTTGTGAGCCCGACCAGTT
Organism: Tidjanibacter sp.; assembly: GCA_963640325.1. GTDB lineage: Bacteria > Bacteroidota > Bacteroidia > Bacteroidales > Rikenellaceae > Tidjanibacter. The sequence goes on along the minus strand of CAVHXY010000002.1, from coordinate 35,804 downwards.
CCAGACGGCTCTCGACATTCTGAAAGAGGCCAAGGAAAAGAACGTGAAGGTTATCATGGCCGACGATGCGCTCATCTGCGACAAGTTCAGCGAGGATGCCAACACCAAGGTGGTTGCGGCTGACGAGATTCCCGACGGCTGGGAGGGTGTCGACATCGGTCCCAAGTCGAAAGAGGCCTTCAGAAAACACATCCTCGAGTGCAAGACCATTCTTTGGAACGGTCCCGTGGGAGTGTTCGAGATCGAGAAGTTCGCAACCGGTTCGAGGGCTGTTGCCGAGGACATCGTGGATGCAACCGCAAAGGGAGCCTATTCGCTCATTGGCGGCGGAGACTCTGTTGCCTGCATCAACAAGTTCGGCATGGCCAAGAAGGTCAGCTATGTTTCGACCGGCGGCGGTGCTCTGCTCGAGTACATGGAAGGCAAAGAGCTTCCGGGTGTTGCAGCAATCAAGAAGTAATCCTGTTGCGGACATGTTCCGCACTGCATAAAAAAGAGAGAATTCCTCGTGGAATTCTCTCTTTTTTGTCATGCACCGGAAGCAGTGCCGACCTGGTCGTGATGTCTGTTAGAACGGACCACCCATCGGGCCACCGCCCATCGGGCCGCCACCCATAGGACCACCCATAGGGCCGCCGCCCATAGGACCACCCTCAGGACCGCCTTCGCCATCTTCGTCATTGACACCCAACACGAGTGCGATGATTTTGTCAAGACGTTCGGCTCGCTCACTGATGTTTTGCTTGGCCTGTGCATTCCATTGAGCCTTCTGAGGGTCGCTCAATACACCCAGAATCTTCTTTTCGCTTGCAGAATAGATTTTGTCAAGCTCCTTCTGTGTCGATTCGGCACTCATGTCTATTCCACGGGTACGGTTCTCTGTTCCTGCCTCCTGACCGAATCCGGGACCATCCATCGGGCCTCCCATAGGACCGCCCATTCCCATACTGCTGCTACGGCTGTTGCTTTTGGCCGAAATAACCACATTGGTCAGGCTCTCGTTCTCCTTCTGCGCAATCTTTTCAATCTTCTTCACTTGCTTGTCGTTCAGGCCGAATGCCTCTTTGAAAGCAGTTACCTGCTTTGAGGTGATGCCCGAAACGTCTACTGACGATGAGGATGCGCCCATCATCATCGGGCCTCCCATCATTCCGAATCCCATGCCGGGACCGGGACCCATCGGCTGTGCCGAGAGGGCGCATGCCGCCATGGCGGCAAAAAGTGTCAAAACAATTTTCTTCATACTTACTATAATAATTTTAATTGGTGTTCCTTTCCTCCGTTTTGTACCCCAACATCTGCGCAATCCGCTAACCCATACCGCCAACGGAATCAGTTGGCGGAAACGGTATATTTAATAAATCTCCACAAAGTAAGGCATCATGGCCTGCACGCCCTGCTGCTTAAGCATGTTCTCCACCATGCGGTAATATGAAAACGCTTTGTCGGTCACATTTTGTGTTCCGGAAGCAGAAATTTTTGCCGAAAACTGTTGCATCAACGCTGTGAAGCTGTCCATCTCGGGCAAGATTTCTGTCACCCTGAAATCCTCGGCTACACCGGCTCTGTCGGCTGCAAGGGCAATTGCATCCTTGAGACCGCCTATCCCGTCGGCCAAGCCAATCTCCAAGGCATCCTCGCCACTCCATACACGGCCACCGCCAATCTTATCAACGGCCTCTTCTGTCATGTTTCTGCCGGCTGCCACATGTCCCACGAATGTCTTGTAGACCTTCTCCACCGACTTGGTCATATATTCTGTCTCGGCACTCTGCAAGGGACGGAAACCGCTACCCATATCGGCCGAAGGCGCTGTCTTGGCGACATCGGTCGTGATTCCCAAATTGGTCTTGAGGGCGTTTCCCACGCTCATCATCACACCGAACACGCCTATCGAACCTGTCAAGGTGGTCTTGTCGGCAAGAATCACATCGGCAGGACTCGAAATAAAATATCCGCCCGAAGCCGCATAGCAGCTCATGGAGACTATTACGGGCTTCTCTTCGCGCAGGAGCGAGACCTCTCGCCATATCTCCTCCGAGGCCAGGGCGCTTCCACCGGGAGAGTTAATACGCAGTACGACAGCCTTGACATTGTCGTCCACACGTGCCCTCTTGAGCAACTCCATCATTGAGTTTGAAGTTACCCCAGTCGCTCCCTTTCCTTCAAATATCTGGCCGCTCGCATAGATTACGGCCACCTTGTTCTTCGAAATTTTCTTTCCGCTATAAGATGACACCGAAACATAGTCGCCCAATGAGATGCTCCCGAAATCCTCTGCATCCATTGTTTCAGAGTCTGTCTCCGCTTCAGCACCTTCTTCCACATCTGACTGTTCTATAAGAGAACATATTATTTTGTTCACCTGGTCCTCATAGAGCAGGTCATCCACAAAGCCCAACTCTTTGGCGTCCTCAGCCGAAACGAGGGCGAGATTTTCGGCATACTCCTGCAACTGTTCGGTAGTGATGTTGCGCGAAACCGAAATGTCGCTCAACAGCGCACCCCACAGTGAACCTACCAGTGTCTCCATCTGCAGACGGTTGGCTGGACTCATCTTGTCGGTCATATATGGCTCTACGGCAGACTTGAACGAACCGTGGCGGATGATGTCAACATCCACACCGAGTTTGTCTATCAGCCCTTTGTAGAAGACAACCGAAGAGGCCAGGCCGCGCCAGTCGATTTCTCCCTCGGGATTGAGGTAAACCTTGTCGGCAACCGAAGCCATCCAATACTGTCCTTGCGAATAGGAACTGTTGTAGCTTACAATGAACTTGCCCGAAGACTTGAAGTCCAGCAGGGCATTGCGCAACTCCTCCATCTGGGCAGTACCTTCAACGCTTCCGCCTCCGTTGGAGTAGATATATATTCCTTTTATATAGTCATCCGTCTTGGCGCTCTCTATGGCTGAAAGTACCTGCAGCATGGACAGGCTCTTTGACATGCTGAATCCTCCGTTGAGACTGACACCCAGCACCGACATGGGATCGCTTGCAGGAGCATCGGAGATGCTCTCGTCCATATTGATTGTCAACACCGAATTGGGCATCAACACTGCACTGTTGCCCGAAAACGAAGACATCGCACCGGCAAAGATTGCCAAAGCAATGACGAAAAAGACAAGACTTGCGGCAACTATTGCCAGCAAAGTAGCCAGAAAACTTCTAAAAAAACTCTTCATACATCTGTTTGTTTGTATCTGCAATCTGCAAAGATAAATATTTTTTGAATAATTGCACTCTGTAACTCAACGTGTTTGCGTGTAACATCATGTCAAGGATCAGCAAAAGGGATGCAAGTAGGACACAATGGCTTTTTCGGGCTGTTTTATGGAATATGGAGTTAAAATAGTTAAATTTGCAATCGTTTGGAACTTAAAGAACAACACTATATGAACAAGGAAGATATACTGTCATTGTTTCGGGAGATAAAGCACCCCGAAGCAGGAGACATTGTCTCAGCGGGAATTGTCAGCACTCTTGCCGTATCGGAAGAAGGCATAAGCATAACATTGAAGTTTGCGCGTCCCCACGATCCGTTTGCAAACTCATTGAAAAGGCAGATGACAGCCGCCATAACGAAACGTTATCCGGCAATGGAGGGAAAGGTATCAATAGATGTGGACGAGCCGGCCAAACCCGTGGAAATACCCTCTTCGACCGAAAAGGTGAAATATATCATAGCCGTCTCTTCGGGCAAGGGAGGGGTAGGCAAGTCGACAGTGGCCACCAATATAGCAGTAAGTCTCAGCCAGATGGGGTATGATGTAGGGATACTCGACGCCGACATTTACGGCCCTTCGCTGCCCAAGATGTTCGGTGTGGAGGATTATCAGCCACTGGCTCTCAAGAGAGACAATGTGGAATACATTGTGCCTGCCGAAAAATGGAATATAAAGATAGCCTCCATAGGTTTCTTCATCAATCCAGACGATGCGCTCATGTGGCGTGGTCCGATGGCACACAGTGCCCTGAAACAACTCATACACCAGACCATGTGGGAGAAACTGGACTTTCTGCTGATAGACATGCCTCCAGGCACCGGTGACGTGCATCTCTCAATCATTAATGAGTTGAAACTTTCGGGCGCCGTAGTGGTGACAACTCCGCAACAGGTGGCCGTGGCCGATGCAGTGCGCGGTATAAGGATGTTCCAGACTCCGCAAATAGACATTCCTGTGCTGGGCGTTGTGGAAAACATGTCGTGGTTCACTCCCGAAGAACTTCCTAAGAACCGATATTATGTCTTCGGCAAGGGCGGCGGAATGGAGTGCGCTTCGCGGACTGGAGTCGACTTTCTCGGTCAGATTCCTGTAATAGAATCTATTGCAGAGAGTTCCGATTCGGGAATGCCAATAGTGCTGTACAACGACACGATAAAGGAGTTCTATGAAAACATTTGTAGAAAGATTGTTGAAAAGGTGTCGAAATAGTGTTGCGGAACTGTGAAAAAGATGTTACTAAAACAGTGGTAAAATTTCATCCTTTTCACTTGCATTTATGAAGGAAATTATAGCATATGAATCTTCCTGAGAAATGCAAGGAAAAAGTTTTGCAAAACATAAACAAGGCATTCTGCCCTTTTCAACATGAAACTGATGAAAAGATGTATTGTTGAAATGTTGATAAAGTTTTCGACATATGTTGAAAAGAATGGGATAATACTAAAATTCAGCCTTTTGTAAAATAAATATTCCAATGGTCAGTATTGATAACTTTTAAGGAATATTTTATCAACACTTTCAACACGCTTTATTGTTCTTGTTATTCCATTTTAATTTAAAGAAACCAATAAATAAAATAAAAAGTGTTTGGCGGGAAGTGCCGCAAAACCTGAGGCCGAAAAGAGAGATATGTAAAAACGTGCTATCTTTGCAAAGGCAACGATTTCACAATTGGATAAAGATTGAAACAATCACATTACCGTTTCTTCGAAACGGTGGTATTAGACGAAAAGTCATATTTTTGAAAAGACAAAGCGTGGAACCTTGAAGGGATGACACTGCCGCTAAACAGAAATTACCATGGAACCAAACAACAAGGATTTGATCGAAAAGATAACCGAACTCAAGAAAAGGAAAAATTGCTTGATACTCGCCCACTATTATACCCGTAGCGAAGTGCAGCAGGTGGCCGATTTTACGGGCGATTCTCTCGCTTTGTCACAGAAGGCGGCTGATAATAAGGCAGAGATGATTCTTTTCGCAGGAGTGCGTTTTATGGCCGAAACAGCCAAGGTTCTTTCTCCATCCAAGAAGGTATTGTTGCCGGTTATGGAGGCAGGCTGTTCGCTGGCCGACTCGTGCAAGGCTGAGGAACTGAAACATTTCAAGGCAGAGCATCCCGACCATATGGTAGTGTCGTATGTGAACACTTCGGTGGATGTGAAGGCATTGACCGATATATGCTGCACATCTTCAAACGCTTTGAAGGTTGTTGCCTCGATTCCGGAAGACAAGAAGATAATATTCACTCCAGACCGTAATCTCGGGTCGTATATCAACAGCATTACAGGCCGCAACATGTTGCTGTGGAACGGCTCGTGCCATGTGCATGACTCCATTACGGCCGAACAGGTGCTGAGTCTCAAGCGCCGCCGTCCGGAGGCAAAGGTACTGATTCATCCCGAGTGTCGTGGGGAGGTATTGAAAGTGGCCGATTATGTGGGCAGCACAAAGGGCATCATAGATTACTGCAAGAATGATCCGGCAAAGGAGTTCATTATCGTAACTGAGCCAGGTGTGCTCTATGAAATAAAACGCGTTGCACCCGAAAAGGAATTCTATTCTGTAGACGTGGATGACTATTGTCTCAAGTGCGAATATATGAAAATGATTGATTTACAGAATATTTATGAAGCACTTCTGAACGAGGCACCCGAAATTCACATAGACGGGGATATAAGGGCAAAAGCCGAAAAGTCGATAAGGGCAATGCTTCAGGTGAAGTAACCCCCATTTGCTGAACAGAGTGAATTATAAAATTATTATTTTTGCATGACATGGATTGCATTTTGATTGAGTGTTTGCTGTAAACGCATCTGTCATTTTGTAGTGCAAGGGCATAAAGAAAGTAGGACAATTAATTTCTTGAATATTGTATGGATACTGTAAATGAGCCTGTTGCAGGTAAAGAGAAATCGTTGAATTTCATCGAGGAAATTATTGAAAAATATATTGCCGAAGGTGGACAGAATGTCCAGACCCGTTTTCCACCGGAACCAAACGGTTATCTTCATATAGGACATGCTAAGAGTATATGCCTCAATTTCGGTATGGCTCGCAAGTATTCCGGCAAGTGCAATTTGCGTTTCGATGATACCAATCCAGTAAAGGAGGACACGGAGTATGTGGATTCCATTAAGGAGGATATCAAATGGCTTGGCTTCGAATGGGCCAACGAATTTTATGCATCGGACTATTTTGACCAGCTTTATGCATGGGCTATTGAGTTGATAAAGAAGGGAAAGGCATATGTGGACGACCAGTCGCAGGAGCAGATAAGCCAGGGAAGAGGAACAATTACCGTACCTGGAAAGGAGAGTCCTTGCAGAAACCGTTCGGTGGAGGAGAATCTCGATTTGTTTGAGCGCATGAAAAACGGTGAGTTTCCCGACGGATCGAAAGTGTTGCGTGCAAAAATAGACATGGCCCACCCCAATATGCTGTTGCGCGACCCTATCATGTACCGTATAATCCATGCAAGTCATCACCGTACGGGAGACAAATGGTGTATCTACCCTATGTATGATTATGCACATGGAGAGAGTGATTCGATAGAACACGTCACGCACTCTATATGTACACTTGAATTTGATGTGCATCGTCCTCTGTATGACTGGTTTATAGAACAATTGGGAATATTCAGGAGCCATCAGTACGAGTTTGCCCGCCTGAATCTTACATACACTGTAATGAGCAAGCGCAAGCTTCTGCAACTTGTGAAGGAGGGGTATGTTTCAGGTTGGGACGATCCTCGTATGCCGACCATATGTGCATTGCGCCGCAAGGGATACACTCCTGCATCAATACGGGCATTTGCCGAGAAGGTTGGTGTTGCAAAGCGTGACAATGTAATAGATCTTTCGCTTTTGGAGTTCTGTCTGAGAGAGGATTTGAACAAGACTGCCGAGCGCCGTATGGCTGTTCTTGATCCTGTCAAAGTGGTAATTACAAACTATCCGGAGGACAAGACAGAGATGTTTGAGGCAATAAACAACCCGGAGGACGAGAGTGCAGGCAAACGTCAGGTTCCGTTTAGTCGTGAATTATATATCGAAAGTTCTGATTTTATGGAAGTTCCGACTAAAAAATATTACCGCTTGGCTCCTGGAACTGAAGTTCGTTTGAGATACTCATATCTTATAAAATGCGAAGAAGTCATAAAGGACGCTGACGGAAATATAACGGAATTGCATTGTACTTACGACCCGCAGTCGGGTAATGGCTCATCATCGGACGGTCGAAAGGTTAAAGGCGTAATTCATTGGGTATCAGCTAAACATGCCATTAAATCAGAGATAAGACTATATAATAATCTGTTTATGAAAGAAGATCCTAACTCGATTGAGGAGGGTAAAACTTTCTTGGATTATATAAATCCCGACTCGATGCAAGTTGCTTCGGCTTATATAGAACCTTCATTGAAAGATTCGAAAGTCGGTGACAAGTTCCAATTTGAGCGTATAGGTTATTTCTGTGTAGACAAGGATACTACGCCCGAAAATATAGTATTCAACCGTGCTGTAAGTCTTAAGGATTCTTGGTCTAAAATACAGAATAAATAATCTGATATTTAATACATTACAGTAATAAAAAAAATAGTGTTCCACGTGGAACACTATTTTTTTATTGAGTATAGTATAATTATCGCCCGAAATATATTAGTAAAACATTTATATCGGCAGGAGATACTCCGGGAATTCTTGATGCCTGCCCTATTGTCTTTGGTTGGATGCGGGTAAGTTTTTGTCTGGCTTCAATAGTTAGGGATTGCATTGAATTGTAGTCGAAGTTGGAGGGAATAAATATATTTTCCAATCTTTTGAGCTTTTCTGCAACCTCTTTTTCACGTTCTATATACCCTTTGTATTTTTGTTCTATCTCAATAGCCTCGACTACTTCATCGGATATTGAATTCTCAAATAGATAACTTTTTATATTTTCAGAGTAATCTGCAAAACCTCTGATGGTAGTTTCGTTGCGGGATAATAAATCGGTTAACTTCTTTTTTTGTTGAACCAGTGTTGAACCGATAGTTTCGAGGTATTGATTCGCGTGTTCTTTGTCTATGCTTGTGTTATATATGAAGGTGCGTAATTTTTCGATTGCCTCTTTTTTGCGGTGAAAACTTTCTATTCTCTCTTGGGTGGCCAAACCTATCCGCTCGGCAATAGGAGTCAGCCTCATATCTGCATCATCTTGTCGCAAAAGAATACGGTATTCTGCCCTACTGGTAAACATTCTGTATGGTTCATCCACTCCTTTTGTTACCAAATCATCTATCAGAACACCAATATATGCCTCGTCACGATTAAGAATGAGCTCTTTTTTGCCTGAAATTTTCAGTGCAGCATTTATTCCTGCCATCAAACCTTGGGCAGCTGCCTCTTCGTAACCTGTCGTACCATTGATTTGTCCTGCAAAATAGAGACCTTTTATTAGTTTTGTCTCCAATGTATGGTCTATTTGTGTCGGAGGAAAATAATCGTACTCTATTGCATAACCGGTTCTAAAAATCTGTATATTCTCAAAACCCTTGATTTTTTGCAGAGCCTTAATCTGTACTTGCCATGGAAGCGATGATGAAAAACCGTTGAGATAGTATTCGTTCGTCTCCCTACCCTCCGGCTCGAGAAAGAGTTGATGAAAATCCTTGCCTGCAAATGTACGCAATTTATCCTCTATACTCGGACAATAGCGTGGACCGATACCCTTTATGATTCCTGTAAAGAGAGGAGAATCACAGAATCCGCTTCTTAAAATATCGTGCACTTCCTTTGAAGTATATACCAAGTAACACGGCATTTGATCTGTCACAGCCTTTGTGGATGGCAGAAACGAAAATTTCGATGGTTTTTCATCTCCTTTTTGCGGTTCAAGTTGCGAAAAGTCTACACTCCTTGCGTCAATTCTTGCAGGAGTTCCTGTCTTCATGCGTCCGGCTTCAAAGCCCAACGAAACCAGCTGTTCTGTCAATCCGCGCGAAGCACTGTCTCCGGCACGCCCACCTTCGGCATGATTGCGGCCTATGTGCATCAATCCACCAAGGAATGTACCGTTTGTAAGGATTACTGCTTTTGAACGGAATTCGATACCCATTCGGGTTCTGATGCCACATGCCGATTTGCCTATACTTTCAGCAGAGTGTCGGAGATCTTTTCCGCTCTCTTCTTGCATGCTTGCAAAATCACTTTCATGACTATTGTTGTCAGAGATAATTAACTCATTTACAGTATCTTGCCATAAATAAAGATTTTCGGTATTCTCCAAAATCTTCCGCCATTCGGCAGAGAAGGCAGCCTTGTCGCACTGTGCCCTTGGACTCCACATGGCGGCTCCCTTTGAGCTGTTGAGCATGCGGAACTGGATAGTGGTGCGATCGGTCACGATGCCCGTTTGTCCTCCAAGCGCATCTATTTCCCTCACTATCTGACCTTTGGCTACTCCTCCAATGGCTGGGTTGCACGACATGGCCGCAAATTTTGTCATGTCCATCGTTATAAGCAATGTAGTGCAGCCCAAGTTGGCCGCCGCCGCAGCTGCCTCGCAACCGGCATGTCCGCCACCCACAACTATTATGTCGTATTCCAGTCTCATTTTGCCAAAAACAGTTCCAAATATTGGTTCTCCTTGCTCCGCATGAGTTTGGCGTCCTTTGGAGTTTTATCCTTGTATCCGCACAGATGCAGTATGCCGTGGATTATGACGCGGTGCATCTCCTCTTCCTCTGTAGTGTTCCATGTTACGGCATTTTCGGCCACGGTCTGCGGGTCGATGAATATGTCGCCGCTGACGCGTTTCCTGTCATAGTCGGTATAGTCGAATGTTATCACATCGGTCTGGTAGTCGTGTCCGAGATATTTCTTGTTGATATCCAGATGCACGGCCTGAGAACAGAAAATGTAACTTATTTCTCCGGCTTTAAATCCTTCGTTTTCAATAGATTCCTTTATCCATGATGCCAGTTTCATCCTCTGTTTCGGCAGATAGTCGCATTCCTGATTGTAAAACCGTATGCTCATTGTATCCTTGTTTTGAATTATCCAAATTTATACCTCCATGCGTCGGTTCCGTGGAACAAATAGCTGTCGTGGAACATCTTTTTGACAGCGCCCGAATTCCCTGACGGCAACCTACTCAAGCCACGGCTCCGGGTCGAGATTCGTAGTGCCTCTCCAGAGCTCGAAATGGAGCGTATTTTCGTCTCCGTCGGCACTTCCCGACAGAGTACCTATCTTCTGGTTCAAAGCCACCACATCGCCTGTTTTTACGTTCACGGCCGACAGATTGGAGTATACCGTGAAATATTCACCGTGACGGATCATCACGCAGTTGTTGAGTCCGCTGATGAATATCACGCGGCTCACTACCCCATCGAATACCGAATAGACCGTTCCGCCACGTTCTCCGGCAATGTTGATGCCCTTGTTGTTTACCGTAACATTCTTCTGTGTGGGGTGCTGATGCACTCCGAAGTGGTCAATTATGACACCGTTTACAGGCATCGGCAATTTGCCCTTGTTCTGATCGAACCGTCCCGAAAGTTCCATGTTGGCACGTATCTCGTCGGCCGACATGCCCGAAGCAGCCTTGGCCTTGCGAGCCTCCTCGGCCACAATGCGTTGCAGTTGCTGTTCGGCCTTTTGCTTCTGTAACCGTTTTTGTTCCAGTGTTTTGGAAACTTTACTGCGCTGTTTCTGCAACTCTTTGTTTTTGGTCGAGTACTGCGACTGGTCTTTCTGCAGGGATGACAGTTCCTTGTTGCGGCTCTCCTTGGTGTTGTCCAGCTTTGTGAGCTCTTTGGTGAGGTCATCCACTTCGCTGTTGAGCTGTTTCTTCAGCTCTTCTATCTCCTCCGCTTTCGTCTTGCGCAGGTTGTTGTAGCGCTTCATGTAGTCGAGGCGCTTGGTGATGTCGTTGAAGTCCTTTGAGGCGAAGAGGAACAACAGCGAGTTGTTCAGTTTGTAGTTTTTATACGACTCGTATATCATCTTGCCGTACTCCCCCTTCAAGGTCGAGAGTCTGTTGTTCAGCGATGTGATATTCTGTTCCTTGCCTTGAATGCCCTTTTCCAGCAGAGTTATCTGGCCGTTGAGCGAATTGATCATCTTCTTGCGGCTCGTGATGCGCGAGTTTATCAGCTTCAACTGTTTCTCATTGCCACTCTTGTCCGCATTTATCTGGTTGAGAAGCTTTTCGTTGAGCGCAATCTCCTTTTCGGCCTTGGCAATTTCGGCATTGAGGCTCTCTATGGTCGGTTCCGTCTTGACTGTCTGGCCATAGACTGTTCCGAGTGAAACGGCAGCCGCCATAAAACACACGAACAAAATGCGCATTGTCTTCATTTTCCGTTCAGTTTTTCAAGACGTTCCCTTATCTCCTCTTCGGCATAGCCCTGTTCAAGAGCCTGTTTCCAGTAGTATTCGGCCATAAAATGGTCGCCCGTTTCAAAGAGAATATCCCCATAATGAAGCGAGAGCACACTGCTGTTGGTCTTGTCGAAACTGATGGCCTGCCGCATTATTTTCTTTGCCTCCTCCTTGCGCCCCAGCAGATATAGTATCCAACCCTGTGTATCGAGATATGTGGCATTGTTGGGAGTCAGTTGGCAGGCCTTCTCACTCATTGCGAGGGTCTTCTCGTTCACCGTGCCCGACTCGCTCATGAAATAGGCATAGTTGTTCAGCAAAGATGCATTGTCGCTGTCCAGACGTAGAGCTTTGTCGTAATATGCGAAACACTTTTTGGGGTTGTTCTCGGAGTAGTAGAGGTCTCCGATAGTGGTCATCACCAGACTTCTCACAGAGTCCGTTTCGGCCACCTTCAACGCCTCCTTGTAGGACTTCAGCGCCTCTTTTGTCCGGTTCATGTTCTGCTCGGACACACCTTTGCGCATGTAGAGTTCGCAACTCTGCGGGTAGAGAGCAAGAGCCTGATTGACATATTTTTCCACCGAGTCGGGTCTCTGCAGGTACGACTCCATGTCGAGCACATAGTAGTAGGATTCCTTGTCGTTGTGGCCTGCTTCGATGTGGGTCTTGTACAATGCCAGTGCCAAATCCATCTTGCCCGAACGGATAAGGTGTGTAGCATAGAGTTCCACAATGTCTCCATTGTCGGAGTATTTGGTCTGCAGCAGTTCGGCCAGACTGTTTATCGTGATGTAGTTTTCCCTATAGTAATCTGTGTTGGCGGTGATGTCGCCGAAGAGTTGCACCTTGGCATCCACAGGAATGTTGTCGGCCTCAAACACCTTGCGCATCACCGACAGATACTCCATATTGCGTCCGTGACGGTGATAGAAGTCGAGCTGTGAGGCGAGAGCCTGCATGTTGGTCGAATCCAACTGCATGGCTTTCTGATAGTTCACCACAGCCAGCGAATCTTTGTTGGTCATGCTGTACAAATCGCCCAAAATCACATAGTTGCTTACCTCAAAGGGGTCGTCGTCAATGAGCGAAAGAGTCTCGTTTATGGCCCTGTCGTAGAGTTTCACGTCCATGAGCAACTGCTGTTTGTAGGCTGCCAGTTCGGGAATGCGCCCCAGTTTGTATTCGGCTGAATCGAGCAGCACAATTGCCGTAAAGGGCTGCTGGTCGTTGTCATACAGCGCAGCCAGCATGCGGTAGTTGTTGGGATTTTGCGGGTCCTCGGCCAACAGCTTTTCATACAGTTTCATGGCCTCCGCATAGCGCCCGTTGAGAACCAGTATCTGTCCCAACTGGTTGCGGTATACGGTGTTGGTTGTGTCGAGCGCCACGGCTTTTTCACCGTATGCGAGTGCCGAATCGGCATTCGTCATCACCTGTGCGGCAGCCAGTTGGAAATATGTGGCTGCACTCAGCGAGTCGAGCGCCAGGGACTTTCGGAATCTCTCAACGGCACCGGACGGATTGTTGTCAAGCAAGAGGCTTTTGAGCCCCTCGGTGTAGAGATATACGCTTCGCAACGAGTCATTTTCGACCAACAATGTGTCGGCATCGGCAATATCCGTCGCTCTTCCCTGCTGCTTTACCACTCCGCAGGAGAACATCATCAGGACACATATTGCACATAATGCCTTTTTGTTCATCTTTTTTCAGCGAATTTTGCCTCCTTCGGGGAAGATTAAATGGCCGAGTCGAACTGCTCCAGGAAACGCTTGTCATTTTCGAAATAGAGCCTCAGGTCTTTCACTCCGAACTTGAGCATTGCTATTCGCTCAATACCGAGCCCAAAGGCGAAACCGCTATATTTCGTACTGTCGATATTGTTGGCTTCCAATACGTTGGGGTCAACCATGCCACAACCCAGAATCTCCAGCCAGCCCGTACCTTTGCAGACATTGCATCCTTTGCCGCCACACAGGTTGCAAGAGACGTCCATCTCGGCCGAAGGCTCCGTGAAGGGGAAATACGAAGGCCTCAGCCTTATCTGCGTACTCTCGCCGAAGAACTCCTTGGCGAAGTAAAGCAGCGTCTGCTTCAGGTCGGCGAACGAAACATTCTCGTCAATATAAAGGCCCTCAATCTGGTGGAAAATGCAGTGGGCCCGTGCCGAAATGGCCTCGTTTCTGAATACGCGGCCCGGGCAGATCACGCGGATGGGAGGCCTCTGGTTCTCCATGGTGCGCACCTGTATCGAACTGGTGTGCGTGCGCAACAGTATGTCGGGGTTCTTTTCGATGAAGAAAGTGTCCTGCATGTCGCGGGCGGGGTGCTCGGGCGGGAAGTTGAGTGCCGAGAATACATGCCAGTCATCCTCAATTTCGGGACCGTCGGCTATGGTGTAGCCCAGTCGGCCGAATATGTCGCAAATTTCATTGCGCACGATCGAAATGGGGTGTCGCGAACCGAGCTCCTCCTCGCTGCCGGGACGGGAGGTGTCCCCTATTTTGGCCGAGGGCGCGCCCTGCTCTGCCTCTTCCACCTGGCGCTTGAGCTCTTCTATGCGCTCTATTGCACGAGTTTTCAGCTGGTTTACCTTTTGTCCCAATTCCCGTTTAAGCTCCGGGGCGACACTCTTGAACTCCTCCATGATGTCGTTCATTTCGCCCTTGCGGCCCAAAATCTTTATGCGGAAATCCTCGAGCTCCTTTGCCGACGAAGCGGTGAAGTCGTTTATTCGCGCAAGCAAGTCATTAATCTTCTCAATCATTGTTATATATACTTTTCGTTATCTTTCAACAGTTTCAGTTCCAACCTACAAAAGTATGAAAAATATCGGCAGTATACAATCGGGCACCCACAAAAAACGGCGGTCCCGGAAAAAGACCGCCGTCGCGCACAAAAAATAGACACTTAATCGATGATGAATTAAGTTTTTGTTCCATGGGAAGCATCTCGGGGCGTGGAATGGTTGTGGGTGTGCCTGCCCGTCCCGGTTCCCCCTAAAGTTTCAATCCGCAAGACCGGCATTTGTGACTGCTGCTACGGTCCATGCCTGTAATGGCCATTGCTTTAGAGCGCAACCTGTAAAGCTGCAACGCTGTCGGGTTACTCGGTGGAGACCTCCACCTTCAGCGACTTCACCTTCTTGCCCGATGTGGAGTCCACACTCTCCGTTACCTGGCCTTTGGCCGAGATTTCCGTTGAGAAGACATCTGTGGCGGCGTCGGCTGTTCCGTCATTGCCGTCAGCACTTGTCTCCGTCCATGTACCCAGCGATTCCATCTGCTTGTCGAAATCGTCATCGTCCACAGCCTCATCCTCTATTGAGCCTGAAACAGTAATGTCGTTGTGATAACCGACATTCTCTACCGCTTCCAGAATCGCATCAATGTCCATACGGTCGAAGTTCTTGATCGTTATGACACTGAAGGATACTGTGACGAGCAGCCAGAGGATAGCCATTACCACAAGTGGAGTGTGGCTACGGCGACGGGTGCCCAGCAATCTGACAATAACGCAGA
Organism: Tidjanibacter sp.; assembly: GCA_963640325.1. Taxonomy (GTDB): domain Bacteria; phylum Bacteroidota; class Bacteroidia; order Bacteroidales; family Rikenellaceae; genus Tidjanibacter. Next base: position 20,691 of record CAVHXY010000002.1, on the reverse strand, counting down.
ACGCAATTGCCATAAAGAGCAGTATGCTTGCCAGCAGGAGCAACATATAGACTCTTGGCGAGACGGGTTCAATTGTCGACAGGGCTCTTAGCATGTCTTCATTGAGCAGACCGCCCGAGAGCGCCAGTATTATCGAGACAAGGACACACATGGCCACAAGGCCGACCAATACCCCTACAAGCAGAATCACGGCCTTGATGCAGAACAGCAGCACCCGCCCTATGCAACAGAACACTTCGTTCCATACCGAATCGTTGCGCTCCGTGGCCGAAGAGTCACTCTCCTTTATCTCCTTGATGCTTTTTGCGGTAATCTTCTCTCCCTTCATCTCCAGTTTCTCGCGCGGCGAGCGTGCCATGGGAATGGCAATCCACATCACTATGTAGAGTAGGAGTATGCATCCGAACAGGTTTTTGAAGAACAAGCCGGCCCCGCCCCAGAGCCACATGCCGTGGCGGAACAGGATGCCGAACAGCAATGGCAGGAAGATGCCTATCCTTATCAGCGAAGGGTCAATGTTGAAGTAGGTGCCAAGGCCGCTGCACACGCCTCCGAGTCTCTGCCCTTCGGCATTTCTGTAGAGTCTTCTCTGGAATCGGCCACCAGGAGTCTCCCCGGAGCCGATTCCATCGGGGAAACCGAGCTGTGAGACAATCGACTCGGCCAAAGGGTTTTCTACCGTCTTGTCGGCAGACTGCGCCAAGAGGATGAGCTCCGCAATGCGTGCCTCTATGTCGGCTATGATCTCTTTCCCGTCGGGGTTGTCGGCATAGCCTTTCCGGAGTTTGTCAAGATACTCCTTTATGGTCTGATGGGCTTCGCTGTCGAACATGAACACGATGCCAGCGACGCTCGCTTTTGTTGTCTCTTTCATGGTTGTCCGTTATTTTTCCTTGATGGCTTTTATTTGACTGATCATCTCTTCCCACACCGCATCGAGCTCTTTGAGGGCCTCTCGGCCACGCTCTGTAATGGAGTAGTATTTGCGCGGAGGTCCCTGGGGCGACTCTTCCCATCTGTAGTCGAGCAGGCCCTGGTTCTTCTGGCGGGTGAGTATGGGGTAGAGCGTCCCTTCCACCACGATCATCTCCTCCTCCTTCAACTCCGCAATGATTTTCGGAGCATAGGAGTCTCCCTTGGAGAGAATCAGCAGCACGCAGTATTCCAGAACGCCCTTGCGCATCTGTGCCTTTACGTTATCCACATTAATATTCTCCATAATGACAGTTTATAGAACGATGTTTTTGCCTTGTCCAAATTAGCGTTGTGGCTCCAGCGGCATTGCTATCAGGCAAATAAGATATACAAGCAGTCCGCCTCCAAGGACGAACAGCAGAACAAGGAAAAGGATGCGGATGAATATCACATCCATTTCGAAATAGTTGGCTATTCCTTGGCAAATGCCGGCGATTTTGCCGTTGCGGCTTCTGTAGAGTTTCTTTACTTTCTGTCCGTTTTCGTCGTAGATTTCCATAATTCAAAGTTTTTTATGTTAGACAATAGTTGTCCGGTTCGATGTTTGTATGTCGGCTTATCTTCTGCCCGATGTCTGTTCCGACGGCATTATGAGCCACAATGCAAGGTAGACCCACAGGCTCAATCCGCCGAGGAATATCAATACGAATGTGATGACTCTCAGCAGTGCCACATCCATATTGAAATATGTGGCAAGTCCACCGCACACACCGCCTATGATGCGGTTGTTCAGAGAGCGCTCCAGCCTTCGCGTACGCAAGGCGGTCGATTGGTCCCTGGAATATTCCCCGAAGCTCTCGGCTTGCCCGATGGTTGCCATGACAGCCTTGACCATAGCGACGGTTACTGCACTGTATGGTGTGGCCAGTTTCTGGAAAAACATCCCGGCAATGCGGGACTCCACCTCCTCAAGGGTCTCTTTTCTTACAGAGGGCTCGCAGTGACACTCTATGTCATTGAGGTAGCGCTGCAACATCTCGCATGCATCTTCTTCTACAGTAAATCCCGTTTTGCCGATCGAGACTGTTTTGACATCTTTCATTTTCATACGATTTGGTAATGCAAATATATGTTGTTTTTTTTATACTATGCAATACAAAGTACTAAATTTTTTCAATTATTTTGTGCGTGCGACATTTATGCTTGATTGTCAGTGAATTGCAATATAAAAAATTTTAGTCATTTTTCGGAATTGTTTTCGGCAGACAGAAAAATGAGAAAACGGGCATGTTGTTCCGAATGTTTTTTTTGCAAAAAAATATGCATCCTCATAATGTGGTGTGTAATACCGCAATGCGGAATTGTTGCCTGGACGGTTGTGCCAGAAAGGAGAAAATAAGGTCCATTATATTGCCATTATTCGGAAAATATACTTATTTTTGCATCAATTGGAGAAATAGTAAACTTTAATGCCTCGATCGGATGACTGACGGATTTGTGAAATAGATTGCTTTGGAAAGCAGAAATGCCGCCACGTGCTGTTTTGGTGCATGTGTGGCAGATTTTTCAGGGAAAAATATTGAACTTAACGGAATTTCGGGTTTGTCGGACCATTTGATTCGCAGGTGTGCAAATGCAGACTTGCCGTTTGGCATTGTGCACAATTAAGGTCAAGAGGTGTTCCGGGCGCATTCGTTGTGCGTGTTCCTGTCGGGCCGTACCAAAGGGAGGCAGTGAGCGGAACGGGAAACAGTTCTTGTGTCGTATTGGACTTATTCGGTAGGCAGATGTCGGGCTTTGTGCCACGGTCAGTTTTTCGGTCCCTTCAAGGGGCAATGCCATACCGGCGGCCATCGGGCCGGAAAGGGCGGACAGATACCGTGCAGGTGTCGCTTCGCAGTCGAAAGTTTACTAAATCCCAACAGCGGGTCGCAGACCCGGTTTTTTGAGCGAGAGCCGGCGCTCTGTCTCAAGGAGAGATGTGTGGCGTATAGAGTGTGGCAAAAATGCACTGCAGTGTTTTGTTCCGTGAACGGCAGAAGTGCCGTGTGGAGGGAGAGACAGGAAGAGAGGGGAATGACCGGAGAGCGTGGTGCAGTCTCGCAGAGAAGAGAAAGAAACGTTAAAATAAAATATTAAGATTATGCCAATTGATAAACGTTGGGTAATCAAGCCTCAGGGCGATGCACAGAAAGTGGAACTTCTGGCGGCATCGATGAAAATGCCCCGAGTGCTTGCGAACCTGCTGGTACAGAGAGGCATAGAGACAGGAAGCGAGGCGATGAATTTTTTCAATCCCAAACTTTCCGACCTGCATGATCCGTTCCTCATGAAGGATATGGACAAGGCGGTGAAGAGGGTTGACGAAGCATTGGACAGGGGCGAAAAAATTATGGTCTACGGCGATTACGATGTGGACGGCACGACTGCCGTTGCCTTGGTTTATATTTTTCTGAGGCATTTGGGGCACGACAAATTGCTGTACTACATTCCCGACCGGTACACCGAAGGTTACGGCATTTCGATAAAGAGCATCGACTTTGCCGAGAGCCATGGTGTCGGGTTGGTGATTGCATTGGACTGCGGAATCAAAGCCAACGAGAAAGTCGACTATGCGAAACAGAAAGGGATCGATTTCATCATTTGCGACCACCATTTGCCCGGAGACGAGATTCCGGCAGCCGTGGCGGTGCTCGACCCCAAGAGGGAGGACTGCCACTATCCGTTTGACGAACTCTCGGGGTGTGGTGTCGGCTTCAAGCTTGTGCAGGGCTATTCGCAATACAAGAACATTCCTTTCAAAGAGATAGAGAACCTGCTCGACCTTGTGGTCGTAAGTACGGCGGCTGACATTGTGCCGCTCGTCAAGGAGAACCGCATATTGGCGCACTATGGGCTCAAGCGGTTGAATGACAGCCCACGACGTGGTCTGCGCTCGATAATAAAGATCTGCGGGCTTGACAAGCACCAGATATCCATCGATGACATCGTTTTCAAGATAGGTCCGCGCATCAATGCAGCGGGGCGTATGGTTGTGGATCCGAGCGAGTCGGACGAAAACATTTCGGGAGGACATTCGGTTGTGAACCTGCTTGTGGAGCGGGACGAGAAGGCTGCCGATGCCGTTGGCAACTATATCGACACCTGCAACAAGGACCGCAAGAGCATAGACCGTTCGGTCACGCAGGAGGCCCACGACATCATAGAGAGCCATCCCGAGATGAAGGCGCACAAGAGCACGGTCATATACAACCCGAATTGGATGAAGGGAATAGTTGGCATAGTTGCATCACGTCTCATAGAGACCTATTACCGTCCCACGGTGGTGCTTACCAAGAGCAACGGATTTGCCACTGGGTCGGCCCGTAGTGTGCCTGGTTTTGACCTCTATCAGGCAGTGGAGTCCTGTTCGGACCTGTTGGAGAATTTCGGTGGACACATGTATGCCGCCGGATTGACCATGAAGCCCGAAAATGTGGAGGAGTTCACTCGCCGGTTCCATGCCTATGTGGAGGAGCATATCGACCCGGCTCTTCTGGTTCCGCAGGTGGACATCGATTCGGAACTGCTCTTCAGTGACATTACACCGACTTTCAGGAGTATCCTGACCCGTTTCCAGCCTTTCGGGCCGGGCAATACGGCTCCCGTGTTTGTCACTCGCGGAGTGTGCAACAAGGGAGATGCACGGCTTGTCGGCAACGAGAGGGAGCATTTGCGCATGGATCTCACGCAACGACAGAAGCCCAACACTACGATTGCCTCCATTGCATTCCAACAACCCGAGCACTACGAGTGGATCCGCAACGGTCGTCCCATTGATGTCTGCTATACCATTGTGGAGAACCACTACCGTGGAACAGTTACCCCGCAGTTGAGGATAAAGGATATCAAGACTCTGGAATAAACAGGGAAAGTTAAGGTTGATGAAAGACGGGCGGAAGAGGGGACTTTCTCTTCCGCCCGATGTTTTGTCCGGAACGGGTACTGTTTTATAATAGGTCGGCCGTGGTTTGTGGCGGCTTCAGTGAGCGGCCATTGCAGAGACTAAAGCCACTTGCGGTGCTTGAAGAACCAGTATGTAGCCACAAGCAATACCACCATAAGCAGAATGGCGAACGGGTAGCCGAGTTTCCAGTTTAGCTCGGGCATATACTTGAAGTTCATGCCGTAGAGACTTGCGATGAATGTGGGCGGCAGGAAGAACAGCGAGGCTACGGTGAAGATACGTGTGACGTTGCTCTGGTCTATGTTGATGAGACCGAGCGCGGTGTCCTGCAGGTAGTCCAGACGTTCGAAACTGAAATCGGCATGGCTGATGAGCGAATTGACATCACGCACCATAAGCTGCAGATGGGGATATATGTCGTTCGGGAAACGCTCGCTGCGCTGGATGCCCGACAATACGCGTTGACGGTCGAAGATGTTCTCCCGTATCATCATGGTGTTCTCCTGCAGACGGTTGATGCGTTTCAGGTCCTCCTTGTCGATTATGCCGTCCAGAGAGATCTCCTTGCTCAGTGCGGCAATCTGTTTGGCTACCGACTCCACGAGGTCGGCATCGGCATCGATTCGCATCTCGAGTATGGAGATGAGGATGTGGTAGCCGGTGGGATAGGCGCGGTTGTTCATTTGCAGGCGCTTGGCAGTGTCGTTGAATGTGCGCAGCTCGGAGTTGTGTGCCGAGACCAGTACTCCTTCGCAGACGATGAATGACACGGGCTCCACGAAGAAGCCGTCGGGTGTGGAGAGGAAGAAGTTTACGTTGGAGTAGATGGCATTCTCCGTCTCGGAGTATTTCGAAGAGCTCTCAATCTCCTCAATCTGCTGACGGGTCATCAGATTCACTTCCATGAAGTTCTCCACGGATTTCTGTTCCTTTATCGTGGGCGACATCAGATCAATCCACAGGATGTCGTCATATCCCAATTCGTCGAAAAGCGCTACATCGGCGTTGCGAACGATTTTATTGTGTTGTTTGAGATAGAGTGTAATCATTGGCGCTCAGGTCTTTTAACGGGATTAAGCTTTGTGTTGTCTTAATGTTCCGACGGGGTGCCTTGGCTGCTGCCGGAGTTTTCACCGTTTTTCTCTTCAACCCGGGTTGGCATGCAGAATCGTTTTGGTGTCCCGCAGGGACGACGGTTCCGATGCCCAATGATTTTTGACGTCAAACAATATGGAACTCTCTCTGTCCGGTTGCAAGCCCGACAGAAACAAGTGAGATGCGAATGTAAAGTGTTTTTCGGAGGCCAGGCCCTTTTTGCGGAGCGCGCCTGCAACCCTCTTGCCGCAGGAAACGGATGCGTTTTCAGTACCGCATGACAACGGCACCGTATTCAAAAATGATACGACGGCTCTGTTTACCGGAATAACCATCATCCATAGTGTGCCGAATTAAGTTCAACTGAAACGCTCTCCCTTGACACCTTGTCCCGGTGCATGGAGAGGGGGGTATACTTACCTCAATCAGTGCAAAAATATAAAAAAAATGCAAAAGGTGTGCTTTTTTGTTGAATTTGCTGTGCATCAATTCTCTTTTTGCCCGCTGCGGCCTCTCTCTTGCGGGGCGACAATGCGCAAAAATGCTAACTTTGCATCGTGAAGCAGAATCATACAGATATGAAAAAATTTGTTTGTGCAACCCTGCTGCTCGCCTTGCCGGCACTCCATCTGACGGCATGCGCCTAGGAGTGGCCGTGAAACAGAAGAAAAGACAAAGACATGAAAGAGAAGACGAGTTTGGTGGTTTTCTTCTCACGGGAAGGGGAGAACTACGGTGTAGGCAATGTGACGACGGGAAACACGCAGATCGTTGCCGAGATGATTGCCGCTGCAACAGGCGCCGGAATGTTCCGCATTGAGCCTGTTAATGAGTATCCCGCAGGATATACCGAGTGTACGGAGATTGCCAGGAAGGAGCACGACTCGGCGGCGCGTCCCGCAATCAAGGAAGACACAGACACTGATGGGTACGACTCTGTTTTCATCGGCTATCCCAATTGGTGGGGCGATGCACCCATGGCAGTCTATACCTTTATGGAAAAGCACGATTGGCAGGGCAAGACGGTGATTCCGTTCTGTACCCACGAGGGCAGCGGGCTGTCGAATGCCGCCACAATAGGGGCAGCCTGCAAGGGGGCGAAATTGCTTGACGGGCTTGGCATGTATGGACATACGGCGCAGAACGACCGCAAGAAGGCGCAGGTTGCCGTGGAGAAGTGGCTGGAACGCATAGGATATTAGAAGAAAACAGAGAAGTGGGGGCGGAGAGAATTCGTCCTCTTCTTTTTTTGCGGCAGCCGTTGTTGTCCGGACAACCTTTTAGTATCTTTGCACAAAAAGAGACAAAAACATGTTTTCTGGACTGAAATACTTCTCTTCGCCCATGGACGAAGGGGGACTTGCCGCCCGGCTGCAGGGCCTCCGCCATGTCGCTCTCGACATGGACGGCACCATCTATCTGGGCTCCATGCTGTTTCCATACACCAAGGCATTTCTGGCGCAGTTGGACGCAATGGGCATCGGCTACTCGTTTCTCACCAACAATCCTTCGCGCAGTGTGGCCGACTATCTTGAGCGGTTGCACACAATGGGTATCGAAGCCACCGAAAAACAGATGTACACCACTTCTGTTGCGACAATTGATTTCCTCAAGAACCGTCATCCCGAAATGAAGCGGCTCTTCATTCTCGGCACGCCGAGCATGCAGGGCGAATTCGAGCGGGCGGGCTTTGTTTCCACGGCCGATAGTGCCGACGACGAACCCGATGCAGTGGTGGTCGGTTTCGACATGACTCTCTCTTACGAACGTCTGTGCCGTGCCGCATGGTGGATTTCTCAGGGCAAGTTCTATGTGGCCACCAATCCCGACCGTGTGTGTCCTACCGACCGCCCGGTGGTTCTGGTCGATTGTGGCTCCATCTGTGCCGCCATAGAACATGCCGTGGGGCGCCGTCCCGATGTGGTGATAGGCAAACCCAATCCCGAGTTCCTGCAAAGTCTCGCCGAACGTTTCGATGTGGCAATGAACGAAATGGCGGTTATTGGCGACCGCCTGTATACCGATGTGGCCGTGGCTCTCAATGCGGGAGCAATGGGAGTTCTGGTCCTTTCGGGCGAAACCACTAAAGAACAGGCCGTTGCCGCCAATCCGCAACCAGGCCTTACTCTCGGGGATATCTCCGATTTCGGGGAGTTGCTTTCGAAATGCAGATAGACTCCAAATGCAAAAACTCACTCCATGGCAAAAAAGAAGAAACCCACGGTTGCGCTGATATATGATTTTGACGGGACGCTCTCTCCTGCCAACATGCAGGAGTATGACTTCATGAAGGCTATAGGCATCAAGACAGAGCGGGCCTTCTGGAAAGAGAACGACGAGATGGTAGCACGGCACGATGCCAACAGCATTCTGTGCTACATGAAACTGATGATTGACAAGGCCAAGGCGGCCCGGGTGAGCATCAAGCGCCGACAGTTCAATGACTTCGGCAGCAGTATAGAACTCTACGAAGGCGTGGAGGAGTGGTTCGATGCGATAAACCGTCTCGGAGAGGAGAATGGAGTGAGCATCGAACACTATATCAATTCCTCGGGGCTGAAGGAGATGATTGAGGGGACAAGAATCGCCGGGAAGTTCAAGGAGATATATGCCTGCTCGTTCATGTACGAGGATGATGTGGCGGTGTGGCCGGCCGTGGCAGTCGATTTCACTACCAAGACACAATTCCTGTTCATGATCAACAAGGGAATCGAACACATCAGCGAGAACTATAAGGTGAATGAGTTTAAGGCCGAGGAGGACCGGCCCATTCCCTTCAAGCACATGATATATTTCGGAGACGGAACAACCGACATCCCCTGTATGAAACTCATAAAACAGCAGGGCGGCAACTCCATTGCAGTCTATAAGCCCCACAACAAGGAGAAGAAGGAGTGTGCCGAAATGCTGGTTCGCGAACGGCGCGTGAACTTTGCCTGTGCTGCCAACTACTCCGTGAACGGCGAAATATACAATATCGTGGAGGCGATAATAAAGCAGATCAAGTCCAACTTCGACTTTGCCGAACTGCAGCGACAGAACCAGCGGAGATTCGAAAAGTAGCCACCAACGGCCGGCATGAACGGAGGACACAAGACGGATGACAGAAAACAGAACGGGCAACACATTATGAGTGTTGCCCGTTCTGTTAGTTCCGTCAGCGTGCACGGCACGCAGCGCACCCGTTCCCGCTTCTATTTTACAAGACGGTTGGTCTTGCTGTCGGGGAAGACGATGCTCGGCTTGAACCGTTTGGCCTCCTCGAACTCCATCGAGGCATATGAGACGATGATTACAAGGTCTCCCACCTTCACGCGGTGTGCGGCGGCACCGTTGATACAGATCTTTCCGCTTCCCTCTTCACCGCGGATGGTATAGGTCTCAATGCGGTCACCGTTGGTTATGTCGAGAATGTGGACCTTCTCCCCTTCGATGATGTTTGCCGCATCCATCAGCAGACCGTCTATGGTGATGCTGCCGATGTAGTTGATGTCGGCCTGTGTGACGGTCACACGGTGAATCTTCGATTTTAATACCTCTATTGTCATACCAAACGAATGTTATCTATCAGTCTGATCTCTCCTGCCTGCACGGCAATGCATCCCTGAATGTTGTCGGACTCATTCCATGAAGCAACCTGCTGCATGGTCAAGGCATCCACTGCCTGGAAATAGATGGTCTTCAGAAACGGATTTTTGTCCACCTCTTCGGCAACCCACTGCTCCAACTCGCGGGGAGCCATTCCGGAAACCTTGCCCGGGGCAGCCGTCAGCACCTCATGGATGTGTGGCGCTGCGGCACGGTGCTCCTTGTCGAGCAGGGTGTTGCGCGAACTCATTGCCAGACCGTCGCTCTCCCTTATAATGGGGCAGGAAACAATCTTTACCTTGAATCCCAGCTGGCGGACCATCTCTTTCACCACTGCAATCTGCTGGAAATCCTTTTCGCCGAAGAATGCCTTGTCGGGGTCTACGATCTCAAACAGACGGCTGACCACCTGTCCCACTCCGTTGAAGTGTCCGGGACGGCATGCGCCTTCCATGACCTTGTCCACCTGGCCGAAGTCAAAGACCCTTGTGTCAGCCTTGGGATAAATCTCTTCCACCGAGGGGGCGAACACGAAATCCACGGCCGTTGTCTCAAGCAGCGCCGCATCCTTTTCGAGTGTACGGGGATAGTTCTTGAGGTCGTTCTTGTCATTGAACTGGGTAGGGTTGACGAAGATGCTCACCACCGTGACTGCGCACTCCGAGCACGACCTTTTGACAAGCGACAGATGACCCATGTGCAGGGCGCCCATCGTGGGCACGAACCCCACTGTGCCTTTTGCACGAACTTTCTGCAGCTCGGCTTTCAATTCGGCAACATTGTCAATCAGTTTCATTATGATATCAATAATATGAAATCGGTAATACGCGGCAAAGTTATCAATAAATAGCAAACGGTATAAATTTTTCGCAATAAATTTATAAATTTGCAGAATACAACATTATAAAAATATATGAAAAAGAGTCTTGTATTTTTCCTGAGTATGACGATGGTTTTGGGAGTTGCCTCATGCAACAAGAACGAGAAGATCTCTGCGGAGAACCGGGAGTGGATTGTCGACAAGTTCGACGATATAAAGGTACTGCGCTATTATGTGGACGATTTCGATGCGCTGCCGCTTGAGCAGAAAGAGTTGATATACTACTTGAGCATGGCTTCGGTGAGCGGTCGGGATATCATTTATGACCAGAACTTCAAGTACAACCTCGCAGTCAGGAGGACTCTTGAGGCTGTATATGAGAACTACGAGGGGGACAAGAGCGGAGCGGAGTGGGCCGCATTTGAGAAATATCTCAAGAAGGTTTGGTTCGCCAACGGTGTGCACCATCACTATTCCAACGACAAGTTCGTGCCCGAGTTCTCGAAGGACTCCTTCGAGAAGTGGGTGGCAGATGTGCCGCAGGACAAATTTCCACAGGACGCCATGGACTTTGACGAACTCATTGCTACGGTGACGGAGGTGATTTTCAACCCCGACATATACAAGACCAAAAACAACGGTGCCGACGGAGTGGACTTGCTGCAGACTTCGGCCATGAACTACTATGAGGGTGTAACCCAGCAGGAGGCCAACGACTTCTATGCCGCCATGGTTGACCCGAACGATCCGGAGCCCATTTCATACGGTCTCAACTCAAAACTTGTAAAGCAGGACGGCAAGCTTGTGGAGCAGGTCTATAAGGTGGGCGGCATGTATTCGGCCGCTCTGGAGCGCATTGTCTATTGGCTTGAGAAAGCCGCTTCGGTAGCTGAGGGCGCGCAGAAAGAGACCATCGGGAAACTCATCGAATACTACCGGACAGGAGACCTGAAGAAGTTTGACGAGTTCAACATCGCTTGGGTACAGGACACCGATTGCTTTGTCGATTTCGTGAACGGCTTCACGGAAGATTACGGCGACCCGTTGGGACGCAAGGCAGCATGGGAGGGCATTGTGAACTTCCGTGACAACGAATCCACCGAGCGCACGCGCACCATCAGTGCCAATGCACAGTGGTTCGAGGACCATTCGCCAATCAACCCCGCATATCGCAAGAAGGCAGTGAAGGGTGTTTCGGCCAAGGTCATCAACGCTGCCATGTTGTCCGGCGATTCATATCCTGCCACCCCCATCGGAATCAACCTGCCGAATGCCGACTGGATCCGCAAGGAGTACGGCTCCAAGTCGGTCACCATACAGAACATAACATATGCCTATTCGGAGAGCGCCAAGGGCAACGGGTTCAACGAGGAGTTTGTGCTGCGTCCCGAGGACAGGGAGCGCATGGAACTCTATGCCACTTTGGGAGACAATCTCCACACCGACTTGCACGAGTGTCTCGGTCACGGTTCGGGCCAGTTGGCCCCGGGTGTTACGGGCGGAGAGCTGAAACAGTATTCGTCGGTATTGGAGGAGGCGAGGGCGGACCTCTTCGGTCTCTACTATCTGGGAGACGAGAAGATGGTTGAACTCGGTTTGGTGCCGAGTTTCGATGTCGCAAAGTCGGAGTATGCCCATTATGTCATGAACGGCATGATGACCCAGCTGGCACGCATAGAACTGGGCAAGAATGTTGAGGAGGCACACATGCGTAACCGCAAGCTCATTTCGGAGTGGTGCTACGAGCACGGCCGTCAGGACAACGTAATAGAGAAGGTCGTGGAGAACGGCAAGACATACATTGTGGTGAACGACTTCGAGAAATTGCGCGGACTCTTCGGCGAACTGCTCTATGAGATACAGCGCATCAAGTCGGAGGGCGATTTCGAAGCCGGCCGCGAATTGGTCGAGAAGTATGCCGTGAAGGTCGATCCGGTGCTCCACAGGGAGGTTCTGGAACGCTACGGCAAGCTTGGCATACAGCCCTATAGCGGATTTGTGAATCCCGTCTATACACCGGTGGAGAAAAACGGCAAGATTGTGGATGTGAAGGTAAGCTATCCGGAGAGCTACATTGAGCAGATGCTTGACTATTCCCACAACTACTCCTTCCTTCCCACATTGAACTAAAGGAGAAAAAGATGAAATACAATGGATAACAACGAAACCGGTAACGGCAAGCGCGAGAGGTTGTCGTTAGTAGATGTTCTGAAGAGGATTAGATTCACAAGGCGCGGCGTGAGAACGCTGTGCCTTTGTGTCTCCGGCATATTGGTGCTGATAGCCGTCCTTACACTGACGTCGCATCGCAGCCTTCCTGCCGACAGCGCCGTTGAGGAACCGGGCGAGCCCAAGATGATGTACGGCATAGAGTACGAACAGTACGAAGTGGAGGAGAAGGAGGTGCAGAGCGGAGAGACACTGTCGCACATGCTTGAAGGCTATGGGGTCGGACAGGCCCGGATAAACGAACTTGCAGAGAGTGCAAGGGAGGTCCTTAATGTGCGCAACATCAATGCCGGCAACAAGTACGTCCTTTTCTTTGATACCGACTCGCTTGGAAGCAGACGTCTTGCATATTTTGTCTACGAAAAGAACGTCACCGATTTTGTGGTGGTCTCTTTCTTGGGAGACGAAATAACCGCTACGGCGGGGCAGAAAGATATCGACATAGTTCGCCGAAAGGTTACGGCCGACATCAGCAGTTCGTTGTGGAACTGTATTGTGGAGCACGATTTGCCCTATGCCCTCTCGTGCGAGATGGAGGATGTTTTCGGCTGGAGCGTGGATTTCTTCTCGCTGCAAGACACCGATGAGTTTACGGTGATATATGACGAGAAGTACATCGATACGCTGCGTGTGGGCATTGGCCGGATTTGGGGCGCGGCATTCACGCACAACGGAAAGGTCTATTATGCCATACCGTTCGAGCAGGACGGCAAGATTTCCTATTGGGACGAGAACGGCAACAGCCTGAGGAAGCAGTTGCTCAAGGCTCCGCTGAAATATACGCGTATCAGTTCCAGGTTCTCGCGTTCGCGCCTGCATCCTGTGCTGAAGATCCGCCGCCCGCACTTGGGAGTGGACTATGCGGCACCTGCCGGCACACCCGTAGTGGCCATAGCCGACGGAGTGGTCACCAAGCGGGGATGGGACAGCGGTGGCGGCGGCAACACCCTCAAGTTGAAACATGCCAACAATCTGCAGTCGGCCTACCTGCATCTGAAAGGTTTTGCAAAGGGCATTTCGGTGGGGTCGCATGTCTCGCAGGGACAGGTGATAGGATATGTGGGTTCCACGGGACTTTCTACGGGTCCTCACCTCGACTTCAGACTATATAAGGGTGGTACGGCGATAGACCCGCTGAAGGCACCGTCCGAGCCGACAGAACCCATCAAGGCGGAGAGCCGCGAGTGGTTCAATTCGATCAGGGAGCGGGTTATGGCCGAATTGGCAGGAGAGGTGGATGACAGCATGAAGATTGAATTGGCCGACCTGGAGAGTTTCAATCCGCAGCCCGACAGCACGGCAGTAGTGGAGGAGACGGTATTGGCAGAGGAGAGCGGCAATGCCGACAGTGTGGCATTGGATCGCAAGGCTGCAAGAAAGGCGGCACGGGAGAACAGGAAAAGCAAAGAGTAGCGTATGGCAAAGACAGGGGTTATTGTGGTAGCAGGAGGAAGCGGAGTGCGCATGGGGACAGAGACCCCCAAGCAGTTCCTCAAGATTGTCGGGAAGGAGATACTGGTACGCACGGTGGAGAAGTTCCTTGCGGCGCTGCCCGGATGCGATCTGGTGGTGGTCCTGCCGCACGGCGAGCAGGCCCGCTGGCAGGCATTGGCTGACCGGTATGGCCTTGAGTGCAAGGTGTGCGAAGGAGGAGATACTCGTTTTCTGTCGGTCAAACGCGGTCTGGCCTGCATAGACAAGGACTGCGATATCGTGGCGGTGCAGGACGGAGTCCGTCCGTTGTTGTCGCAGAAGATGATACTTGATACGGTGGCTGTGGCTCGCGAATACGGCTCGGCCGTTCCTGTGGTGGAGGTCACGGATACGATCCGCATGATAGACAAGGGAGGCGCGCAGACTGTGGACCGCACGCTTCTCAGGGCGGTGCAGACACCTCAGGTGTTCGCTGCCGATATGTTGCGCAAGGCTTACAGGCGACGCTACAGCAAATCCTTTACGGATGATGCCTCGGTGGTGGAGCGAGACGGCAATGCAGTGGTGTTCTCGGAGGGAGAAGAGAGGAATATAAAGATAACCACCCCGTTCGACCTGATTGTGGCAGAGGCCGTGATTGCGGACGAAGAGGGCCTTGTGATAGAGGGAGATTACGTGGTAACAAAATAAAACCTGACCGGCAGTGCCGGGCGGGTACAAAGAAGGGAAGCACCGCAATGGAAAGGGAGTTCAAATACGGGAAGAGGGACGGCTGGGCGCGGTTTCTGACGACAACAGTAATTGTGATATTGTCGGCGGGACTGGTTGCGGTGTTCTATTTCCTCGGCGTGGTCTACATTACCATGTGGACGAGCGTGGTGCTGGCAGTCATAATATCGCTGTTCGTGCTCTCCGTTCCCCGCAAGATAATCGTGAGCGATGATTGCGTGGAGTTGAGGTGTGTGCTTGAAACCACTCTGCTTCCGCTGGAGCAAATCACCTCTGTGCGGCGAGACCATATGCGCAGGCGCATGGTATGCCTGTGGGGGGCGCGGGGTTTTTTCGGATACTATGGCTACTATGTGGACCTGCGCGGACTGACGGGTGGCGACTATCTGCTCACGAGGGTTTCGGCTACCAACCGCAAGGGGCTCGTGGAGATAATCTGTAGAGGGAAACGATACCTGGTGGGCTGTTCGGAACCGGACGCCCTTGTTGGGGAGTTGCGCCAGCGCATACCGGTAGGCAAACCACAGGAGAACAATCAATAGGAGATGGCTGTTTTGAAAGCGATATTGTCGGCATTCTATGCCGTGGGTGTCTTTTTCAGGAACCTGTTGTACGATACGGGACTGTTGAAATCGGTGCGCCATGCCGTGCCGGTCATATGTGTGGGCAACATCACCGTTGGCGGTACGGGCAAGACTCCTACGGTGGAGTTCCTTGTGGCGGCTTTGAGCGAAAAAGGTCTCCATCCGGCTGTGCTTTCGCGCGGATACGGAAGGCGCACGAAGGGATATAGAGAGGTGTCGGGCGAAGATTCGTTCGTCAATACGGGCGATGAGCCGATGCAGATAAAGATGAAGTTTCCCACCATGCCGGTGGTGGTGTGCGAGGACCGCAATGCCGCAGTGGATCGCATTGTGCGCGAACATCCGCAGACCGATGTGATAATAATGGACGATGGTTTCCAGCACCGTAGCATCTGCCCTGAAAAGAGCGTGGTGCTTATAGACTATACCCGCCCCATTGACAAGGATCACCTCCTGCCCTGGGGTTCGTTGCGAGACGAGCGCCGGCAGTTGCGCCGTGCAGACCTGTTTCTGGTTACCAAGGCACCGGCAAACCTCTCCGCCAAGGATCGGGAGAGGGTGAGCAGGAGCCTGCATGTGGGGGAGGGGCAGAAGGTCTTCTTCTCCACGATGACATACGGCAAGTTGCGTCCGATATTTTTTGACGAGGTGATTGGCGAGGAGAGAAATGGCCGCAAGGCGGTCCTGTTTTCGGGAATAGGCAACCCCGACCCGTTTGCCCAGGGGGCGTCGGGCAGATGTCAAGTGGTTGAGACCGTCACATTTCCCGACCACCATGTCTATAAGGTGGGAGAAATGAAGCGCCTCGAAAAAGCAATGAAACTCCACGGAGAAGACGTGCTGGCCGTCACTACGGAGAAGGATGCCGTGAAACTGGCCGGCAGTGCCAAGATAGGCAGCTGGCTGCGCAACAGGCTCTATGTCCTGCCCATGCAGTTGGCCTTTCCGGACAATGACGAAGAGAAATTTATAGACGAGATAGCCCATGTTGTTGAAAGAGATTGAAGAAGCGGTTGCCCTGATAAGGCAGCGCACCGCATTTGAACCGCAGGTGGGAATAATCCTCGGTTCGGGACTCGGCAATCTGGCCGGACATATTGAGGTGGAGTGCAGTATCGATTATGCCGACATTCCCCATTTCCCCGTCTCCACCGTGGCGGGACATGCGGGCCGGCTGGTGTTTGGTCTTCTTGCCGGCAAACGGGTGGTCGCCATGCAGGGGCGGGTGCATTTCTATGAGGGGTGGACTCCGCAACAGGTGGTCTTCCCCGTGAGGGTCATGGCCCGGCTGGGCATAGAGTTGCTTGTTGTGTCAAATGCGGCGGGCGGGCTCAACACTTCGTTCCGCACGGGCGATGTGATGATAATAAAGGATCAGATAAACCTTATCCCCAACCCTCTGATAGGACGAAACGAATCCGAGCTCGGAGAGCGGTTCCCTTCGATGAACGAAGCCTATGACCGACGCCTTATAAGGCTCGCGGCCGACATTGCCGAGAGAGAGGGCATTGCCATCCATTATGGGTGTTATGTTGGCACAACGGGCCCCGCTTTCGAAACTCCGGCCGAATGCCGTTATTTTGCGGCAATAGGAGGTGATGCGGTGGGCATGTCCACCACTCCGGAGGTCGTGGCGGCACGCCATATGAAGATTCCCGTATTCGGCGTGTCGGTCATAACCAATGTGGCCTTCGGGGACGAGGAACCCGACCACAAGGCCGTGATGGAGGAGGGCAGGAAAGCAGGCGAGCGTCTCTCGCATCTTGTGGAGAGCTTGCTGGAAGAGTTGGACGAACAAACAATTAAAACGATAAAGCAATGATTAACAAGGTAATTTTGGTCGGCAACGTGGGTGCCGACCCTGAAGTGAGAACGCTCGAGAGCGGAGTGAAGACGGCTCGTCTGAGACTTGCCACTACCGAGCGCATGAGAAGCCGCGATGCGCAGGAACCGGTGGAGCACACCGAGTGGCACACCGTCACCCTGTGGCGCAATCTGGCCGATATAGTTGACCGTTATGTGCGTAAGGGTTCGCAACTCTACATCGAGGGCAGTCTCCGCACGCGAGATTGGACAGACCAGCAGGGGGTCAAACACCACTCCACGGAGATCCAGGCCAATGACATGAAGTTGCTCGGCCGTCGTCCCGAGGGTGCGGCTCCGGCCCGCCAGGAGGGTCAGCCAGCACAGCAGTACCGGCAGGGAGGACAGCAGGGATATGTCCAGGGCGGATACCAGCAGCACCAGCAACAATACCCCTCGCAGACCACCCAACCGCAATACCAGCCCCAGCAGCCGCAGGAGGCTCCCGTTGAAGCACCGGACAACTACCCGTTCTGAGCCAAGACAAGAGGCCGAAAGGCCAACCTTAAAGAGACGAAAAGATGACAGCATTGTATGAGAACATAATTTTCGGGCCGATACACAGTCGCCGGCTGGGGCTTTCGCTTGGCGTGAATCTCCTGCCGCTGCACTGCAAGCTGTGTACGTTCGAGTGCGTCTACTGCGAGTGCGGATGGCGCGGACACGATGTGAAGCCCGAGTTCAACCGCCGCATTGATGTGCACGACATGCTTGCCGGCAAGTTGAGCCAGATGGTAGTGGAGGGGACCCCGCCCGATGTGATTACCTTTGCGGGCAACGGAGAGCCTACGATGCACCCCGAATTCGGGGCGATAATAGATGACACGATTGCCTTGCGTGACGAACTCTGTCCGTCAGCCAAAATATCGGTTTTGAGCAATGCCACGATGATTGGCCGCAAGTCGGTCAGGGAAGCATTGTTGAAGGTCGACAACAACATCCTGAAGCTCGACTCGGCATTCGACCGCACCGTGCGCCTCATGAACAACCCGCAGGGGCACTATTCGGTTGCCGATACGGTGGCAGGCATGAAGCTGTTCAATGGGCAACTCATTGTACAGACCATGTTCCTGCGAGGGGAAATAGAGGGAGTGCATGTGGACAACACAGCCGAAGAGGAGCTCTCGGCATGGCTTTCGCTCGTGAAGGAGATCTCTCCGCGCGAGGTGATGGTTTATTCGCTTGACCGAGACACGCCACTTCAGACCCTTGAGAAAGTGCCCGTGGAGGAGTTGCGTGCCATTGCGGCACGTGTGGAGGCACTGGGCATAAAGTGCATGGCGGCAGGATAAAAAGAGATAACGGATGACAACTACAGAACAGATAAAGGAGCTCTTGAAGCGCAAGGAGGACCTGAACCGCTATCTGGACATTGCGTCCAAGCGGGAGGAGCTTGAGAGGGAACAGGCCAAGACGCTTGCGGCCGACTTTTGGGAACAGCCCGATGAGGCCGAGAAGCAACTCAAGAAGGTGGCTGCCGTCAAGAGCTGGCTCACCGACTACGACAATGTTGCCTCCCTATGCGACGACCTGGACTATATGCCCGAGTTTGTGCGCGAGGGCGGAGCCACGGAGCAGGAGTTGGACGAGCTCTACGGCAAGACCCTTCAGGCGGTAGAGGCTCTCGAGATGCGCAACATGCTGCGCAACGAAGAGGACAAAATGGGGGCCATACTGGATATCAATGCCGGTGCGGGCGGTACGGAGAGCCTCGACTGGGCGTCGATGCTCATGCGCATGTATATGCGCTGGGGCGAGAACCACGGCTACAAGGTGCGTGTGGCTGACCTGCAGGAGGGAGACGAAGTGGGCGTGAAGTCGGCCACTCTGGAGTTCGACGGCGATTTTGCCTTCGGTTACCTAAAGAGCGAGAGCGGAGTGCATCGCCTGGTGCGTCCTTCGCCGTTCAATGCCAACAACAAGCGCCAGACCACGTTCGCTTCGGTGTTCGTCACTCCTGCCATAGACGATACGATTCAGGTGGAGGTCAATCCGGCCGACATTGAGTGGGATACATACCGCAGCAGCGGAGCGGGAGGACAGAATGTCAACAAGGTGGAGACAGGTGTGCGCCTGCGCTACCACAAGAAGGACCCCGATACGGGCGAAATGGTGGAATTCCTCATCGAGAACACAGAGACCCGCTCGCAACTTATGAACCGCGAGAATGCCATGCGCATCCTCAAGTCGAAACTCTACAACCGTGAGCTCGAAAAGCGCCGTGCCCTGCAGAACGAACTGGAGAAGACCAAGAAGAAGATAGAGTGGGGCTCGCAGATACGTTCCTATGTACTTGACGACCGTCGCATAAAGGACCATCGCACGGGATGCCAGACGAGCAATATAGAGTCGGTGCTTGACGGCGGACTCGACGAATTCATCAAGGCTTATCTCATGGAGTTCGGCGGCGCCTGAGGACGGGACAGAGCGATGGCTTTTTGACGGCAAAGAGACTTCCTGCCGTTTCGGCCTCCTCTTTCGGGTTACAGATTGTTCCCTTTTTGTTTGCAAATGTCCCTGTAAAAAAGTATATTTGTTGAAAAGAAGGCAGTTGCATGAAAAGGGAGGCCGTGACAACTCGGAGAACCGGGGATAGGAAAGGCGACACACTGACTTGTGTCGCCTGCTTGTTTGTGTCTGATTATCAGGCGGTTGCTCCGTCTCTCTCTCTCTCTCTCTCTCTCTAAATCACTTATATACAGCACATTGCATCGCATTGTCGGGAAAGACGATGCCCGTTTTGTCATGCCTTTCAGTTGGAAAGGAGATCATGGTGTCGTGTCTGTGTATATATCCGTTTCGTTCTGCCAATAGACCGACTGGGGACAGGAAGGAAAGTCTGAACCATAATAACGAGGCGGTAGTTCCGGAAACAACAACCAACCCAATATAAACTAATAACCAAATTGAAAAGGAGATGAAAACAAAAATGATGCGAGCGCTGTGCCTTGTGTGCACGGCATTATTGACGGTGTTCTGCTCCAAGGAAGAAGTGGAAACGAAGATAATGGGCATAAGTCTCGACAAGAGCGCCCTTGAACTCATTGAGGGTGATAGCGGGACCCTCACCGCTACCGTTCTGCCCAAGTCCATGTCGGCAGTGGAGGTGGAATGGATTTCGTCCGACAACGCCATCGTCACTGTGGACCAGACGGGCAAGGTTACTGCCGTTAAGGCCGGCGAGGCCACTGTGACAGTAAAGGCCACCCGAAGCGGCCGCATGGCTTCGTGCAAGGTAACGGTCAAGCCCAGGATAATCTCCGTTACAGGCGTGTCTCTCAACAAGACAACCCTCTCTCTTGAGCCGGGCGGAGAGGAGACCCTTACGGCAACGGTGAACCCCGATAACGCAACCAACAAAAACGTGTCATGGTCTTCGTCTGCCTCTGATGTTGCCACGGTTGATGCAAGCGGCAAGGTAACGGGTGTGAAGAACGGCACGGCTACGATTACCGCCACCACCGAGGACGGTACGAAGACAGCCACCT
>CAVHXY010000001.1:90141-556955 GCA_963640325.1 Tidjanibacter sp. | reverse complement strand
CCAACGGCAAGGTAACTGCCGTGGCTGTAGGTACTGCCACGATTACCGTCACCACTGCAGACGGCTCCAAGACGGCCTCTTGTACCGTTACGATATCAACCGACAAGGACCTCACCTCTTTTTTCGATCCCGAGTTTTTGAAAAAGCTCAAGGATGCGGGAGTCATCTCCAGTGCCTCGAAGATAATGCAGTCAGAGGCGGAAGGAATAACCTCCATTAATGTCGCCGGCACATACAAAAACCGCGGGACACTGACTTCTCTGAAAGGAATAGAGTACCTTACGAACTTGAAGCAGTTGTATGTCTCCTACAACTCTCTTGCCTCTCTGGATTTGAGCAAAAACACGAAGTTGGAAACCCTGTCGGCCAACTATAACAAGCTGACATCGGTTAATGTGAAAAATTGTGTCGAATTGACAACACTGGAGCTTACAGACAATCAGTTGACATCCATAGATATAAGCACCAATACGAAGTTGGCTTATGTGTATTTGACAAGAAACAGTCTAACAGCATTGGATACCAGCAAGAATACTTTACTTAAAACATTGGATGTGTACGTCAACAATCTGACCTCTTTGGACCTCAGTGCAAACACTGCATTGACCAATATCACTGTGGGAAACAATTTATGTAATTCGGAAGAAAAGTTCATTGTAACGGTGGCCAAAGGATTTTCAATACCTGATGCCTTTACTTCAGATGGTTCCACATGGTATAAGAACGGCATTGTCGTAACTCTTGTATATCAGGAGAAGAAGTAGCCGCATGATAGGCCCGGCTTAGGGCGGAAGACAGGAGCGGCACGAAGTTCTCTTCGTGTCGCTCCTCTTTTTTGATCCGTTTCCGGTTTCTTCCGGTTGTCACCTCCTGACACGGGGACCTTGCAATTCCTCTTTGCAGTTTTCAGAGGCGTACAGGCGAAAATAATATGCCAAAAACTGAAATTATCCGGAAAATTCATATCTTTGCCCCGTAACGGTTTCCGGATGTGCGTTTTGACAATCTCCGCACCGAGGAATCAAAAGGGAATGCCGTGCGATTCGGCGACAGTTCCCGCTGCTGTGAGCCTTGTGCCCGTAGAAAGACGGGCGGGAGGGGCGATACCCCAAATGCCACTGACACAATGCGTGTCGGGAAGGCGTCGCTCCCTGAAGGCGAGTCAGAAGACCTGCCGTTACCGATTTTTGCTTTGGCTTCTGCGGAGAACGGAGGCGGCGGAACAGTGACGGAAACACCCTATTCATTTCAGACCTTCCACACGATTGCGCCCACTTCTTTTGCGGTTGCCCGAGAGAGAAGACGGATGTTTAACTAAAATATTTTGTGAAATGAAAAAAGTATTCCTTTACGCAGCTGCCGCCTGCATGGTGCTGATGACGGCCTGCAACAACAATGACGACGAAGTCTTTACCGTGACTTTCGAGGGCGCATCTCTCGTAAGTTCCACCGGCGGCCTGCCCAATACCTACAGCAATATTCTGTGGGGCAAGGAGAAGGCCACCAGCGACGGCGCAGGTTCGAAAACCTTCACCGGCGAGCTTTACAAGGAGTCGGGCGCAAGCTTCAATACCTACTATACCGACTATGGCGGCTACTATGACACTTGGGGAGGCTGGGCCATCTCGTCAAACAACGACAAGACAAATTCCGGATATACTACACAGTTCGATGTGTATGCCTCAACGGCCAACAAGTTCGCCGTGGCCTACTATATGGGCTATATGGGAGGCGGGTCCGATGTGCCTGTCATCACGTTCGATGCTGCCGTCACTCCCGAGTCGCTCTACATTGCCAACAATGTATATACGCAGAAATACATGGAGACCACTTTCGCCGGTACCTCGCTCTATTACAATGTGGTCATAACCGGCTATGCAGGAACGGTAAAGACCAACAGCGTTACGGTGGAACTCACTTCGTGCACAGATTGGACGAAAGTGGACCTCTCCGTACTCGGTACGGTGGACAAGATTACCTTCTCTCCCGACAGCAATGATTCGGGCTCATACGGACTGAACGTCCCCACCTACTTCTGCATAGACAATCTGCGCTACAGTCTCTAACGGCCATAGCTAAGTCCGAGCCTCTCCGCTGCGGAACATCCTACGGGCGGTTGCGGAGAGAACAAATAAAAAGGAAATGCCTGCTTTTCAAGCAGGCATTTCCTTTTTTGTCAGAAGCGAGGCGGACATGTCCGCCTCGCTTCTTGCATTGTGATTACTGAATGGCTCCGTTCTGTGCAGCCTCTATCATGGCCTCGTTGGCCGATACATAGAGCTCCACGCGGCGGTTCAGTGCACGACCCTCGGCAGTGTCATTGCTTGCAACCGGCTGGTTGTAGGCCTTGCCCTGTACGTCGATGATACGGGAAGCGCTGAGGCCGCACGACTTCAGATAGGAAGCCACTGCGTTGGCCCTCTCCAGAGAGACACGCTCATTCACAGCCAAAGTACCCGTGTTGTCGGTGTGGCCGTAGATGGTGATGTCGGTGTCCGTCATGTCTGCCAAAGACTCCACGAACTTCTTCAGAGCGGTCTTCGACGAAGCGCTAAGCTCCGACTTGTTGGTTGCGAAGAGAATGCCGCCATCGAAGGTAACCTTTATCGCCGGCAGGTTGTTTACGTCGGTAATCGTCTCGATGGTTGCGGACTCGGAGAGCTCCTTTGCAAGCTGCTCTGCCTTCTTGTCCATCTTCTTGCCGATTACGGCACCCGTGCCTGCACCAACGGCAGCGCCGGCTGCAGCGCCGATCAAAGCACCGTTCTTGCCACCAATCAAAGCACCGATACCTGCTCCGAGAGCAGTTCCGCCACCTGCACCGATGAGGGTGCCCTTACCGGCATTGTTCATGGTTGCACAGCCTACCATAAGAGCTGCGGCAGTAAGCATTGCTGCGATAGATAATTTGCTCGTTTTCATAGCTTTGAATGTTAAAGTGAAAAAACTTTCATTATTTCAGCGCCTGCTCGATGGCAACTGCGACAGCAACGGTAGCACCCACCATCGGGTTGTTGCCCATGCCAAGGAATCCCATCATCTCCACGTGTGCGGGAACTGACGACGAACCGGCGAACTGTGCATCGGAGTGCATACGGCCCATCGTATCGGTCATACCGTAACTTGCGGGACCGGCAGCCATATTGTCGGGGTGCAGCGTACGGCCCGTACCACCGCCCGAGGCAACGGAAAAGTAGTGCTTTCCGGCCAGGATACGCTCTTTCTTGTAGGTTCCTGCGACGGGGTGCTGGAAACGCGTGGGGTTCGTAGAGTTACCCGTGATGGAGACATCGACATTCTCGAGCCACATGATGGCAACGCCCTCGCGGACATCGTCGGCACCGTAGCACTTGACTTTCGACCGCAGGCCGTCCGAATAGGGAATGGACTCCATGACATTCACCTTGCCGGTGTAGTAGTCAAACTCGGTGCGGACATAGGTGAATCCGTTGATGCGTGAAATGATCTTGGCAGCATCCTTTCCGAGACCGTTCAGGATTACGCGAAGGGGTTTCTTGCGCACCTTGTTGGCCATCTCGGCAATCTTGATGGCTCCCTCGGCGGCAGCGAATGACTCGTGGCCGGCCAGGAATGCGAAACACTCGGTCTCCTCACGCAACAGACGTGCGGCCAGGTTGCCGTGTCCGAGACCTACTTTACGGTCATCTGCAACACTTCCCGGGATGCAGAATGCCTGCAGACCCTCGCCGATAGCTTCGGCAGCTTCGGCAGCTGTTTTGCAACCCTTCTTGATTGCGATTGCGGCACCCACTACATAGGCCCACTTGGCATTCTCGAAGCAGATGGGCTGGGTCTCCTCGCACATCTTGTAGGGATTGATGCCCACAGCATCGCAAACGGCCTTCGCATCCTCCACTCCGTTAATACCATATTGTGCAAGAACAGAATTGATCTTGTCTATTCTGCGCTCGTAACTTTCAAATAAACTTGCCATAATTTCTCAGATTTTTTCGGTTTAACATAAAGCGGATTACTCCTGACGGGGGTCGATGTATTTGACTCCCTCTGCGAAACGGCCATACGAGCCCTTGGCTTTGTTGAGCGCCTCTGTGGGGTCGATGCCCTTCTTGACCATCTCCATGAACTTGCCCAGGTGGACGAACTCATAACCGATCACCTCGTCGTTCTTGTCGAGAGCCATGCGGGTGCAGTATCCCTCGGCCATCTCAAGATAGCGGGTTCCTTTGGCCAGAGTGCCGAACATGGTGCCGACCTGCGAACGCAGACCCTTGCCGAGGTCCTCCATCGATGCACCGATAACCAGACCACCCTCAGAGAAGGCACTCTGTGTACGGCCATAGACAATCTGGAGGAAAAGCTCCCTCATTGCGGTGTTGATGGCATCGCAAACCAGGTCGGTATTGAGTGCCTCGAGCAGTGTCTTGCCGGGGAGAATCTCCGAAGCCATGGCTGCCGAATGGGTCATTCCCGAGCAACCGATGGTCTCCACCAGAGCCTCCTGAATGATGCCGTCCTTAACGTTCAGCGTAAGTTTGCAGGCACCCTGCTGGGGGGCGCACCAACCGATACCGTGGGTAAGACCCGATATGTCGGTGATTTCCTTTGCACGTACCCACTTTCCCTCTTCGGGAATCGGAGCCGAAGGATGGTTGGCCCCTTTCTTTACACAGCACATCTGCTGTACTTCATGCGAATAAATCATAATACGTCAATTTATATGAATGGAATTACTGTAAATACACTTTTCCGATTATCGTAAAAAATCTTTACAAAGATAATCGTTTTGGTGATTTATAGCGCAAAAAGGATTCGATTTTATCTTGCCCGTTGTGGTGATTGTCTGCCGAGGGGGATTTCTGCCGGTTTGGGGGAGGTGCCTTGAGGCCAAGAGTTGTGGCGGAAATGGCAAATCCTCTCTTTCAGGATGTTTTTTATCACTGTTCCCCGAGGGCAGGCAGCAGCTCGTTCTGCCAAATCTCCCGCTTGATTATGCGGTAGTGGCGTTCATAGGCATTGTTATAGGTGTTGCTGTGGTGCATCACATATTCTCCCTTGGCCAGACGGCATTCTATCTCCTCGTGCTGCTCCTTCATCTGCGGAAGAGCAGGATAGAGTCCGGAGATGATACTTTCAATGGCATGCCACTCCTTCGTCCACTCCTCCATTGCCGTGGGTTCCACATCAGCGCTTCGTACCAGAGCATCGGCAAGAGTGCCGGCTGTCAGCAGGCCGTCATGCACCATCGAGAGATTCACCCTCACGAATTTTCCCTGCCAGCCTGTCGGCTCGGCCTCTTCGCCATCGAAACGTGTGGCATTGTCGCTTTCGCGACAGATATATTCCTCGGCGCCTTTGCGGTCGGAGACGATGTGTCCCGCACCGAAGCGGTCCTGAAAGAACGACTTGTACATGTCTTGAAGTGTGGTGGCGGGATAGTGTTCCATCTGCCTCTTTACGGATTGTTCCACGGCGGTGCGGAACTCCTGCTCCGGCAACCTCTCTGGTGCTTGGGCACTGCAGATGAACGGAGTGGTCAAGCACAGCAGCGATATGGCAAACAGAATCTTCATGCGGTGCCGCCGGTCAGGCATATATTTTGGCAATGAGGTCATCGGCCAGCGAACTTGCACCCAATCGGAAGAGGCCTGTATCCAGCCACTCTTTGCCCAAAATGTTCTCGACTATGGTGTAATACAGAGCCGCTTCTTCGGCCTTGCGGATTCCTCCCGCCGCCTTGAACCCCACTTTGCGTCCCGTTTTCTGATAATAGTCCCTTATGGCCAGACACATTGTCACGGCTGCTTCGGGGGTGGCACCACCTGAGTTCTTGCCCGTGGAGGTCTTTATGAAGTCGGCCCCGGCGAACATGGCCAGCAAGGCCGCCTTGCGGATAAGCTCGGGGGTTTTCAGCGAAGCCGTTTCGAGAATGACCTTGAACGTGACATCCTCTCCGGCCTCCTTGCGCAGTATCTCAAGGTCATTGGCCATCTGGTTGTATTCTCCCTGCAGAAGTTCGCCGACACTTATCACCACATCAATCTCGTCGGCACCGTTCTCCACGGCCATTGAAACCTCCAGCATCTTCACCTCCAGAAAGGTCTGCGACGAGGGGAATCCTCCTGCCACACTCGTTATGCCTATGTCGGTTCCCTCTACTCCCAGACCGGCAATGTCGACGAACGGGGGATAGACGCAGATGGTGGCAACCTCCGGCAAGCCTTTGTGGCTGTGCGAAAGGGCCACGGCGTCCTTCACGAACTGTGTCACCGACACATCCGAGTCCTTTTCGGTGAGAGTGGTAAGATCCAACGCCCCGAAGCAGAACTTGTAGACCTCTGCCGTCATGTTCTTCTGTGCATCTCGTTCGGCTTTCTCGACAATTGCCGCTGTCTGCTTTGCGCTGATGGCCGGCGCATACTCTTTTAAAAGGTGTTCGTATTCCATGTATTCAAGTGTCTGTCTGTATTTCTGTTTCCAAAACCAGCCAAGGCGAGTTTTGAGAGGCTCTTTATTTCGGAAAGAGATTCCTGTCCGAGAAATTATTGTCGGGAACAAATGCCGTACGGGAGAGGCTTTGCCCGCCCAATTTTTTGCAAGATACAACATTTCTAAAAAAGAACAAAAGACAAAAAACAGGAAGGGCGGCGAATTTTTCGCCACCCTTCCTGTTCTCTTTTATATGCGGATCTCTCCGCCGGGTCAATTAAAGAGCCTGGAACCCGTCGGTTCCGAAGAGGCTCGAGTAGTTGACGTCTTTCTGTGCCTTTGCCTTCAAGCTCGGGTCTTTAGCGACTGCGCTCTTCAGATACGAGAGAGCGGCGGAGTCGTTACCCTCTTTGGCTGCGATGATACCCTTGAGGTACTCTGCATTTGCGGAGTTGTCGTTGGTCAAAGCGGCCTTTGCTGCAGCGAGGTTGTTGTTGCAGGTCAGAGCCACAGCCTTGTAGTAACCGCTTGAGAGAGAAGAAGCCTTTGCGAAGTCTCCCTCCGACAGAGCGATGAGTCCCTGTGCCTCTTTCGATGCGTTTGCACCTGCCGAGCTGAGGTACTGCTTTGCCTGTGCCTTGTTGCCCTGTGCGATGGAGATAATGGCAAGGTTGTTGACGATGACGGGCGAGCTCTGGATGTTGGCTGCCTTCTTCAACGAGCTCTCAGCTGCGTTGATCGAACCCGACTGGGCCTGAGCCACACCGAGGTTGTTGTATACGCGTGCATCGTTGAACTTGGTGGCTGCCTGATAGATCTTTACCTTGTCGCTCAGATTGTCGGTCAGAGTTGCCGCATAGAGCATGTCGTCTGCGTTGAGCGAGCTGTCACCCTTGAGAGCCATTGCGAGAAGTTCGCTGTCCGACGGACCTTCGATAGCCACATTGGCAACGAACTGGGTTCTACGGAGCTCGGGAAGGATCTTCTCCTTGAGCGACTCGAATACCGAAGACATGTTTCTGATCTCCTCGTCACGCTTAACCGACGAGCTGTACATCGAAAGAACATTCAGGATGAGATCCTTGTCCTCTATGTTCGACTCCTGGACAAGTTTCTTGAAACCTTCCCAGTCTTCGCCGTATGCCTTGGGATCGTAGTTTACGTTGAGGTCTTTGCCGAGTTTGTCCTTCAGCGCGGTCTCACCGCTCTCGCTACGAGCCTTGGAGAGTTTGTCATTGAAATTGACGGGACCCTCAGGCGAAGCGTAACCGTTGGCCTGAATGGCAGCCAAGGAAGCCTTGTCATTCTCGAGATTCTCCTTGATGAACTTCTCCAACTCCTCAATCTGGGCAGTCGAGAGTTCCTCTGAACGGACCTTCGAGCTGTTTACCTGATAGTGGATGTCGGCAGTGCTGTTGTAGTTCTTGACCTTCTGGTAGTTGTCGGGCATGTACTCGAGGCACGAAACGACGCTGGCGTCGGTCTTACCGAGGGTGCTGATACCCTGGGCTACAGCTACCGATGCAATGGGGGTGAACAGACCGTTCTTGCATTTTGCCTCGATGAGCATCTCAAGGGTAGAGATGGCTGCATCATCGCTGTAAGGCATCGAGATGCTCTTGGTGACCGAACCGCCGTCGCAGTAGGGGATAACCGTATAGTTGTCCAGAACCTTCTCGCCCTGAACATAGAAAGGAGTGCCCTTGGTCTCACCGTTCTCATAAACGAGCACGGGAGTGATCTTGAGCTCTGCCTTGGGTTTTACGAATTTTACCGGGAAGTTTACCGTGATGTCGGCCGGAACGGCGTCACCAACCACCTGGAGAACTTCGGGATTGCAGCTGACGCTTACGCCGTCAACCTTCTTCGACATGTTTTTGGTGCAGTTGCAGCTGGCCAGAGTAGCCATAGCGGCAATTACCAAACCGTAAATCGCGAGTTTTTTCATGATATTGGTTGTTTTGAGTTAAAATTATTTGTTCTGTTTTTTCTTTTCTCTTTTTTTGTGTCCTGTTGTATGTAAACGCTGGGGTGTCTACATAATTATACGGACATTTTCTTCTCTTCGTCACCGTGCGGATGTGGCCGAAACACACTTTCGCATCCTTTCTTCTCCAGCCGCATTGGAAACAATCAGTTTCACAGCAAATCAAGCGAAACAAATATAGAAAAAAATTTCCACACCGACAAGGCACCTGAAAAAATTCAGAAAGACTTAACCTGCCTTACTCCTTGCCCTGAGGCTGCTTCTTGGGTATGAGCGCCTTGCGGGAGAGTTTCAGCTTGTTTGTCTTCGGGTCTATGTTGATGAGTTTCACTTCAATCATGTCGCCCTCCTTGAGTCCGGTCTCCTCCATCGTCTCGAAACGCTTGTGGTCAATCTCCGAGATGTGCAGAAGTCCGTCCTTGCCGGGAAGAATCTCCACAAATGCACCGAAGGCCACTATCGACTTGATCTTGCCTTTGTAGACTTCGCCGACTTCGGGAACGGCAGTGATGCCCTTTATGCGGGCCAAAGCTGCATCCATGCCCTCCTTGTTCTCACCGAAGATGTCAACGATACCCTTCTCGTCGGTCTCGGTAATGGTGATGGTGGTTCCGGTCGTCTTCTGGATATCCTGGATAACCTTTCCGCCCGGGCCGATAACTGCTCCGATGAAGTCCTTCGGAATGGTGATCTGAACGATGCGGGGAACAAACGGACGGAAGTCTGCGCGAGGTTCGGGAATGCACTCGAGGATCTTGTCGAGGATGTGCATCCTGCCCTTGCGTGCCTGCTCCAAAGCCTTGGCCAGCACCTCATACGAGAGACCGTCCACCTTGATATCCATCTGTGTTGCGGTGATGCCGTCACGTGTACCGGTAACCTTGAAGTCCATATCTCCCAAGTGGTCCTCATCACCGAGGATATCCGAAAGGATGGCGTATTTGCCGGTCTCTGCGTCACTGATAAGACCCATGGCGATACCCGAAACGGGCTTCTTGAGCTTAAGACCCGAATCCATCAGCGCCAGCGTTCCCGCACATACGGTTGCCATCGACGACGAACCGTTCGACTCGAGGATATCCGAAACCACGCGGACTGCGTAGGGGTTCTCGTCACCAACGGGAACCATCGGTTTCAGTGCTCTCCATGCCAGGTTTCCGTGGCCGATCTCACGACGTGACAGACCTCTCGAGGCCTTTGCTTCGCCGGTCGAGAAGGGCGGGAAGTTGTAGTGCAGGACAAACTGCTCGGTACCCTGCACCAAAGCCTCGTCAATGGGTTTCTCGTCGAGCTTCGTGCCGAGGGTTACGGTAGTGAGCGACTGGGTCTCGCCGCGGGTGAAGATGGCCGAACCATGGGCGGCGGGCAGATAGCCCACCTCGCACCAGATGGGGCGAATCTCGTCAGTCTTACGGCCGTCCAGACGCAGACCCTCGTCGAGAATCATGTTGCGCATGGCCTTCTTGAGCACGTCATCGTGGAAATAACGCTTGATGAGGGGCTTCTTCTCGGCCAGCTCCTCCTCGCTGTAGCGCGAGCAGAACTCCTCCTCAAGGGCATTGAACAAATCTTCGCGCTCGTGTTTGGCCGTGCCGCTGGTGGCAATCTTGTAGGCCTTGTCGTAGGTCTCCTTTATGATGAGCTGACGCAACTCCTCGTCATTGGTCTCGTGGCAATATTCGCGTTTCACGTCCTTGCCGAGCTCTTTGGAGAGTTCTATCTGCGCCAGACACTGTTTCTTGATCTCTGCGTGTGCAAACTTGATGGCCTCGAGCATGTCTGCCTCCGAGACCTCCTTCATCTCGCCCTCAACCATGAGGATGTTGTCATATGTCGCACCCACCATCAGGTCAATGTCGGCATTGGCATTCTGCGAGAATGTGGGGTTGATGACGAACTTGCCGTCAATTCTCGAAACCCTCACCTCCGAGATGGGGCCATCGAACGGAATGTCCGAAACGGCCAGGGCAGCCGAAGCTGCGAGTCCGGCCAGAGCGTCGGGCTGGATGTCCTTGTCGGCCGAAATGAGGAATACGTTCACATAGACCTCTGCATGGTAGTTCGACGGGAAGAGCGGACGGAGCGCACGGTCGATGAGGCGCGAAACCAATATCTCGCTGTCCGAGGGGCGGGCCTCACGTTTGAGGAATCCGCCGGGGAAACGGCCCGCTGCGGCGTATTTCTCTTTGTAGTCCACCTGAAGAGGCATGAAATCGCAGTCCTCCTTGGCCTCTTTGGCCGCAACTACGGTTGCGAGGAGCATGGTATCGCCCTGCTGGACGACAACGGATCCGTCGGCTTGTTTGGCAAGTTTGCCGGTTTCGATAATAATCTCACGGTCGTCACCGAGCGATATTACCTTTCTTGTAGCTTTATACATCATGATGTTTTCGATTCTTGTCCCACGTTAGGGACTGTTTTTTGTTTTGTTTTGCTGTTTGGTTTTTTCTCTTTTGTCCGGTGCTTGCGGGTGTTTTTACACCATTGTGCAACCCACTTTCCGCCCCGCTTTTTAAGCGTAGCAAAGGCAATTCCAATCCGATTGAAACTGCCTTTACATATCGCTTAAGTAAAGAAAATCTTATTTTCTCAAGTTGAGAGCCTTCACGATGGCCCTGTAACGCTCGATGTCGACTTTCTTCAGGTACTCAAGAAGTTTGCGGCGTTTACCGATCATGCGCAACATGGCGCGCTGGGTGCCGAAGTCGTGCTTGTTCTCCTTGAGGTGTTCTGTAAGGTGGCTGATACGGTACGAGAATAAGGCAATCTGGCTCTCAGGCGAGCCCGTGTCCTTGTCCGAAGTTCCGTAGGTGCCGAAAAGCTCCTGCTTTTTCTCTGCTGACAAATAACTCATTTGTTTTGTTTTTTGAGTGTTCCGCTTTACGATGAATATGCCTTACCATATACCACCAAAGCGTGGCGCAAAGATAATGAATTTTAACGGACAACAAACCCATCGCCAAAATATTTTTGCCTGAACTTGCTTTCCGGCGCGGATTTTGTATTTTTGTTGTCTGCGGACCGCCTTTATGGAGGCAATGTCGTGTGCAAAAGGGGAGTAGGTCCGTTGGCCGAAGTCAAAGAAAGAGAAGGGGATGAACAGAGAGAGTAAAAAATATGTCTATATGCTGGTCTTGGCCGCTCTGGCTGTGACGGTATTCGTAATGTCGGACAGGGCACGGAGTCGCGGACGGCACGTGTGGCCGGTGACCACGCTCAACGGAACGGCACTGGGCACGGTATATCAAATCTCCGTGAAGGGCGAAATGCCCGACGGACTGCGCGACAAGCTCGACTCCCTTTTCCATGCAGCCGACGGCTCCCTGTCGGTGTTCAACTCCGATTCGCGGTTGAGCCGCATAAATGACAATCGGACCGACACGGCCGACGGAAACATAATATATTGTCTCGACCTGGCCCGCCAGGTCAGCGAACTCTCTGGAGGCATGTATGACGTTACGGTGCGCCCTCTTGCTGCAGCTCTCGGTTTTTCGGGAGGAGACGCACACCGCCTTTCGGCCCAGGAGCGGGATTCGTTGCTGCAGCTGGTGGGCTATGACAAATTGCACATTGAGGACGGACGGGTGGTGAAGGCCAGGCCTGGCATGCAGATTGACCTCAATTCGATAGCCAAGGGAGCTGTGGTGGACATGGCTGCACGGCTGCTGGAGAGGGAGGGTGTAGATGAGTATCTGGTAGATATCGGCGGCGAGATTTTCTGCCGAGGGACCAATGCCGAGGGCAAGAAGTGGAAAGTGGGAGTGGAGTCCCCGTTCGAGGGGAACTACTCCTTGGGCAAATATCTCTACACCTCATTGTCGCTCACCGGAAAGGGCCTTGCCACTTCGGGCAACTACCGCAACTATTATGTAAATGACAAGGGCGAGAAATACACCCATATCATAAATCCCCTCACGGGCGAGAATACTGCCGGGTCGTTGCTTTCGGCCACCGTCATTGCCGACAACTGTGCTCTGGCCGACGCCTATGGCACTATGTTCATTGCGCTTGGGTATGAGCGGGCAGTGGAGGTTGCGGAGAAAAACCATATTGCAGCCCTCTTCATCCATGCCGTGGATGACGGAATGGAGACCTTCGTGACGGAGGAGATGAAACAGTATTGGAACGGAAAAAAGAGCCGCAGATGAGAAGGGCACTGTTGATGTACAACCCCGATGCGGGACCCAGGATATACCGCAATGTGCTCAGCACGGTGCTTTCGTGCTATGCCGAGAGAGGATACGATGTGCTGGTGCACTACCTGCGTTTTACCGGCGAGGACAACGATGCCCTTGCTGCGAGTGCGGCAAGTATAGACCACCTGCTTGTCAGTGGCGGAGACGGTACGGTCAACTATGTGGTCAATATGCTGATAAGGGAAGGCTATGACATCCCTGTCGGAATACTGCCCGGAGGGACAGCCAACGACTTTGCCCGTGCGCTGGGCATGCCGGCCTATATCTCCAAGGCATGCCGCAAGATTCTTGACGGAACGCCTCGTCCGATAGATGTGGGCCGGGCGGGCGGTGAGTGTTTCGTGAATGTCTTCAGTATGGGGCTCTATACCGACACATCGCACAAAGTGCCCACCAAGGTGAAGAATATCTTCGGCGGACTGGCCTATTATGCAGTGGGCTTTGCCGAGACACTGGAGTTCCGCCGCATGAAGCTGAAGATAAAGGCAGACAACTTTGAGTACGAGGGCGAGACACTGATTCTTTTCGTGATGAACGGCCGCACGGCCGGCGGGCTCAGGTTCGGCCGCGGGGCGGCTATCGACGACGGTCTGCTTGACGTGATAGTGATAAAGAGCAAGAACTTCTTCCAGATGGCCGATACCGGTCTCAATCTGCTGGTGAGCCAGCATACTCCGCTGTCCTCCAGGGACATGGTGTATGTCCACTGCAAATCGCTGGACATTGAGGCCGAAGAGAACGAGACGACCGATGTGGACGGACAGTCGGGTCCGTCGCTTCCGTTACACATAGAGTGCCTGCACGGTGCTGTGAAAATCCTGCTTTGACCGGTTGTCCTGTTGCCGGGGGAGAGGAGAGAGGCTGTTTCTGCTTCCGTATGCACAACGGCATTGGAAAAGAAGCGCCAAGGCAGATTTTAAGCAAACAAAACATTCGGGAGACTCTCCCGAAATCTGTTCTGTGACACCATGGGGTGCCGCTTCGGCCTGCTGATGGCCTGAATAATCCCGGCAGATAATTTGTTTAAAATTCTTTGTTATTAAAAAAACAATGGATTATCTTTGTATTTTCATACGGGGCGCACGGCAATGCTCCGTAAGGCAAAAAAACGGAAGAAGCAACAACCGAATTTTTAATAAACAAATCAAATCTATGGGTAACAAAGTCTTACTGTCATCTATCGGCAAAAAGCTGATAATGAGTATTACCGGAATCTTTTTGGTTCTCTTTCTCCTGTTCCACCTCTGCATGAACTTCGTTCTGGTGTTCGATGCCGAGGCCTACAATGCAGTCTGTGCGTTTTTGGGAGCCAACTGGTATGCTTTAATCGGAACGGCGGTGCTGGCCGCAGGAGTGGCAATCCACTTCATTTTCGCAATTATCCTTACCGTCGGAAACCTCAAGGCTCGCGGCAACATCCGTTATGCAGTGACCGTTAAGGAAGAGGGTGTCGAGTGGTCGTCCAAGAACATGTTCGTGCTGGGCTTAATCGTCATTCTGGGTCTTTGCATCCACATGATCAACTTCTGGAGCAAGATGCAGCTCGTGGAGATTGTCGGTGCACACGAGGCAATGATCGGCGGTATGGCCGTGTCGCCCACGGACGGAGCGGCTATCGTCAAGTACACCCTGTCGCAGTGGTACTTTGCTCTGATATACATTGTATGGTTCGTGGCTCTGTGGTTCCACCTCACGCACGGAATGTGGAGCATGATGCACACCGCAGGTCTCGACAACAAATACTGGATCAAGACGCTCAAGTGCATTTCGAATGTCCTTGCAACCATCATCGCCGGCGGTTTCATACTGATCGTGCTGATAATCTATTGCTGCCAATAATAACCGAGTGAACAATTAAAAAAATCGAAATATGTTAAAGATAGATTCCAAAGTTCCACAGGGTCCCATCGCGGACAAATGGACTAAATACAAGGGCGGCATCAAGATTGTCAGCCCGGCCAACAAGAGAAAACTGGACATCATCATCGTCGGCACCGGACTGGGTGGCGCATCGGCCGCCGCAACGCTCGGCGAGCTCGGATACAATGTGAAGGTGTTCTGCATCTCAGACTCACCCCGTAGGGCGCACTCCATTGCAGCCCAGGGCGGTATCAATGCTGCCAAGAACTACCAGAACGACAACGACTCGATATACCGTCTGTTCTATGACACAATCAAGGGCGGCGACTACCGTGCCCGTGAGGCCAATGTCTACCGTCTGGCCGAGGTGTCGAACCTGATTATTGACCAGTGTGTCGCACAGGGAGTTCCCTTTGCACGCGAGTATGGCGGTCAGCTTGACAACCGTTCGTTCGGCGGTGCCCAGGTTTCGCGTACTTTCTATGCCCGTGGCCAGACCGGACAGCAGCTGCTTCTGGGTGCATATGCATCCTTGAACCGCCAGATTGCCAAGGGGTCGGTGAAGAGCTATCCCCGCCACGAGGTGCTTGACATTGTGCTGGTTGACGGCAAGGCAAGGGGCATTATTGCCCGCAACCTCATCACCGGTGAGATAGAGCGTTACGGAGCGCACGCAGTGGTCATTGCCAGTGGCGGTTACGGAAACGTCTTCTTCCTCTCCACCAACGCGATGAACTCCAACGGTTCGTTGGCATGGTGCGCATACAAGCACGGTGCCGGTTTTGCCAATCCCTGCTTCACGCAGATTCACCCCACCTGTATCCCCGTACACGGAGACCAGCAGAGCAAGCTGACCCTTATGTCGGAGTCGTTGCGTAACGACGGACGTATCTGGGTGCCCAGGAAGATGGAGGATGTGTTGGCCATCCGTGCAAAGAAGAAAAAGGCTTCGGACATTCCCGAGGAGGACAGGGACTACTACTTGGAGCGCCGTTACCCGGCATTCGGAAACCTCGTGCCGCGTGATGTGGCTTCGCGTGCAGCCAAGGAGCGTTGCGACGCAGGCTTTGGCGTGAATGACACGGGGCTGGCAGTGTTCCTGGACTTCAAGACGGCTATCGACCGCCTGGGTGCTGACGTGATAAAGTCGCGTTACGGCAACCTGTTCCAGATGTACGAGAAAATTACTGACACGAACCCCTACAAGGAGCCCATGATGATATATCCCGCAGTGCACTACACGATGGGCGGTCTGTGGGTTGACTATAATCTGATGACCACCATTCCGGGTCTCTATGCTATCGGAGAGGCGAACTTCTCCGACCACGGTGCCAACCGTCTGGGTGCTTCGGCACTGATGCAGGGATTGGCTGACGGATACTTCGTGCTGCCCTATACGATAGGAGACTACCTGTCGCATGATATCCAGACTCCCAAAATCGACACTACCACCAAGGAGTTCGACGAGGCAGAGAAGGCAGTCAAGGACAAGATTGCAAAACTCTTTGCCATCAAGGGTACGCAGCCCGTGGATGTCCTGCACAAGAAACTGGGCAACATCATGTGGGAGCATGTCGGCATGGCACGTACCAAGGAGAGCCTTGAGGAGGCCATTACCCTTATCAGGGAGCTGCGCAAGGAATTCTGGAAGGATGTTAAAATTACCGGAGACAACAATCAGTTCAACCAGGAGCTGGAGAAGGCTTGGCGTTTGGCCGACTTTTTGGAGTTGGGTGAGCTGATGGCTCTTGATGCACTCAACCGCAACGAGTCTTGCGGCGGCCATTTCCGTTCGGAGTACCAGACTCCCGAAGGCGAGGCCAAGCGAGATGACGAAAACTATGCATATGCCGCAATCTGGGAGTACAAGGGCGATGACCAGCAGCCCGAACTCTACAAAGAGGAACTCAATTTCGAGTCCATCAAGGTTGCACAGAGAAACTACAAGGATTAATTCGGTAATTTAAAACACAGAGAAATATGAATTTGAAACTTAAAATATGGCGTCAGAAGAATGCCAAGGCCAAGGGTTGCTTTGAAACCTACCATGTGGAGAACATCTCGCCCGACACGTCGTTTCTCGAGATGCTCGACATTCTGAACATCAACCTTATCAACGAAGGCAAGGAGCCCGTTGCGTTTGACCACGACTGCCGCGAGGGCATCTGTGGCATGTGCTCGCTGCACATCAACGGTCATGCACACGGACCCGACACGGAGATTACCACCTGCCAGCTGCACATGCGCAAGTTCAAGGACGGTGACACCATCGTCATCGAGCCGTGGCGTTCGCATGCGTTCCCCGTTATCAAGGACCTTGTTGTTGACCGCAGTGCGTTCGACAAGATTCTTCAGGCCGGCGGATTCATCTCCGTCAATACGGGCGGCGCTCCCGATGCCAATGCAATACCCATTCCCAAGGAGGCTGCCGACGAGAGCATGGATGCTGCCGCTTGTATAGGTTGCGGAGCTTGCGTCGCTACTTGCAAAAACGGTTCGGCTATGCTCTTTGTGGCAGCCCGCGTATCCTCGTTGGCCAAATTGCCGCAGGGCAAGCTGGAGGGTGCAAGACGTGCCAAGGCCATGGTTGCCAAGATGGACGAACTCGGATTCGGTGCCTGCACCAATACCGGCGCTTGCCAGGCCGAGTGCCCGAAGGGTATCACCATTTCGCACATTGCCCGCCTGAACCGCGAGTTCCTCTACGGAAAGCACAACGACTAAACGGAGCGTGGCGTTGCCGTTCCGGCAACGTGAGATAACGAAGAAAAGAGCGTTGCCCCAAAAGGCAACGCTCTTTTCTATTTTGTTTCGGAAGATCGTTTTGCAGAAATTCCGTTAAAGGCGCATTTTGTTTATTCCACATCCCTCTCTCTGTTTCATAGTCAGAGGCGCGGGAGAAACCGGGGCTAAAACAGCGTACGTTCGTTGCCACGCGGGGCGATGCCCAAATGCGTGTAGGCCAGCTCGGTGGCTTCGCGTCCACGGGGAGTGCGCTTCAGGAATCCCTCCTTTATGAGGAACGGCTCATAGACATCCTCTATCGTGCCGGCCTCCTCGCCCACTGCTGTGGCGATGGTGTTGATTCCTACGGGGCCTCCTCCGAACTTGAGGATGATGGTGCCGAGAATCTTGTTGTCCATCTGGTCCAGACCGCGCGAGTCGATGTTGAGCGCACCGAGAGCATGCCGTGTGATTTCGAGGTCAACAACACCGTTGCCCTTCACCATGGCGAAGTCGCGCACGCGGCGCAACAGAGAGTTTGCAATACGGGGCGTACCACGGCTGCGCATGGCAATCTCGTGAGATGCCTCTTCGTTTATCGGGATGTCGAGAATCCCCGCTGAACGGTTTACAATCCGCTTCAAAATATCGGTGTCGTAGTACTCCAGATGGCACTGAATGCCGAAGCGGGCACGCAAAGGAGCTGTCAGCAGACCGCTGCGGGTGGTGGCGCCGATGAGCGTAAAGGGATTCAGTTCAATCTGTATGGAGCGGGCCGAAGGGCCTTTGTCCAAAACGATGTCTATCCTGTAGTCCTCCATGGCGGAGTAGAGATACTCCTCCACGGTGGGGTTCAGACGGTGAATCTCGTCTATGAACAAGACATCTCCCGTGTTGAGGTTTGTCAGCAGACCGGCCAGATCGCCGGGCTTGTCCAGCACGGGACCGCTCGTGGAGCGCAACTGTGCCCCCATCTCGTTGGCGATGATGTTGGCCAACGTGGTTTTGCCCAATCCCGGAGGTCCGTGCAACAGCACATGGTCGAGGGTGTCACCACGCATGAGCGCCGCCTTGATGAACACGCGCAGGTTGTCCACGATCTTGTGCTGACCGCTGAAACTGTCGAGCTCCTGCGGGCGGATGCGGTTCTCGAACTCCGTGTCGCGTTCCATGTTCCTTACATTGTCGTTCATTTCGTCTCTCTTTTTTTCAGTTTCTCGGCCGCCTGCTCCCTTTCGAACCTCTCGCGGGTGATTTCTCCCATGCTCCGTTCGGTGATTTTGCTCTCCAGCCACGAGAGCATGTCAATATAGTAGAACGTTCTCCTTTCGTAGGGGTGGTTCTCATAGGGCTTGAGCATCGTGTAGAGGGTCTTGAGCTCTGTCTTGAAGTCGGAGGCCTTTATGGTGCCCAGCCTTTTGAAGAAGGCGAATATTTCGTTTTTCATGCCCGTCATGTCCTTCATCTTCACAAGGAAATAGTAGACCGAGCGAATCTGGTAGTCGATATTGAAGTCCATTCCTGCATCATACAGGGCCAAGAGGTTGAGTATGCGGGCATAGCACTGCAGGTCACGGCGTATCTTGGGGTCCTTCACGGCGATGATGTAGGAGAGGTACTCCATGCATTTCGCATAGTTGTTGTCATAGAAGTAGAGGCAGGCGATTTTGTAGTCGAGCGCCATCTTCTCGTAGATCGAGAGGTAGTCGGCATACTTCTTCATGTAGCTGTCGATGCTCTTGGTATACCACAGACCCTCCTTGTAGGTGCCGTCGAGCAGCGACTTGTTGAGCCTTCCCGTGAAGAGAATCTGCTGCACTATCATCTCGGCATTGGCATTCAATGCGGTGAAACGTCCGCTTTCGGCCTCGAACTTCTCGAGATTGTCCATATAGAGCGAGTATCGCCTCATGAGGAACAGACCCTCGAAAAACTGGGAGTAGCCCATCAGGTAGTTGTCGTACATCACCTCCTTCATGTGGGGGTTCTTGTTGAACAGCTCCACCCACAGACGTGCATACCGGTATGTCTTGGAGAACT
Source organism: Tidjanibacter sp. (assembly GCA_963640325.1). GTDB lineage: Bacteria > Bacteroidota > Bacteroidia > Bacteroidales > Rikenellaceae > Tidjanibacter. The sequence goes on along the minus strand of CAVHXY010000001.1, from coordinate 537,740 downwards.
CGTGACGGACATAGTAGTACCAGGCCCGTGCCTGGAAGTAGTAGAAAAGCTCCGCAAAGTTCATCTTGCTGCGGTCATAGCCGTCGAGTTTGGGCTTGATGTAGTTGTTGAGCATGTCGAGGTCCTTCTGCGAACGGGCATAGCCGATCTCCTGGTGCAGGGCCAGCATGCGGATTGCCATCTTGGAGAGGTTGTTGATGCTCTCTATGTGGCGGAAAATGCTCTCCGACTCGCGGATGACCTTCTCCGAAATCCGCGTCATGTCACTCGACACGTTCATTACCTTCACCCGCTTGTGGAGAGTGATGATGTCGAGCAGGAGAGGGGCCTCGTCGAACTCCTTGGCCTGTTGGGCGGCCTTTTCGAGCAGTTTTTCGGCCTGCTGGTAGAGGCCCTTGTCGAAGAGGATGTTGGCGAAATCGATCTGCTCCTTTATCTGCAGGGTTATGGAGTGCTGGGCATTGAGCATCCGCAGGCTCTTCATAATCTGCTTGTAGAGATGGGCCTTCATGTTGGGCAACTGCTGCTTGGTAATCGATTTGCAGCGTTGCAGAATTGCCTTCTGGTCATACCGGTCGAGGTGGTCCAGGCAGTCGAACAGGGCGATGAACTTGGCATCGGTGTTGCCGTCCAGGCGAGTCGCAAAGAGCTTGAAGTTACGCTTTTCGGCCTTGTTCAGGGACTTTATCAGCAGAAAGAGATTGTCTTGTTTTTCGTTTGTCGCCATCCTTGCGGGGAAGAGTTGTAGTTTACAAATATAACGTTTTTCGCTTGATAAAGAAAGTTTTTAAGAGATTAGAATCCGATTTTGCCCTGCCGTGCAGACCGGTATTTTTTTATTCGGCGCAGAATGATTATCTTTGGACAATAGTCCGTATGTGGCAAACGAAAACACAACAGTTAATCCATATGAAACATTTAAAGACATTATTCCTGATGTCGGTTGCGGCATTGCTTTTTGCGGCATGTTCCTCCTCGGCGACCGACGACAATAAGCGTGTAAAGTACAACTTCAACCCCGACTGGCTCCTATATGTGGGTGACGTTGAGGGTGCCGAGGCGGCCGACTTTGATGACTCGGCATGGCAGGCCATATCGTTGCCGCATGCCTATAACGAAGATGACGCATTCCATTTGCCCATCCATATGCATACTACGGGCATTTCGTGGTACAGAAAACATTTCCGTCTGCCGGCCGATGCCAAGGACAAGAAGGTCTTCCTGGAGTTTGAGGGCGTGCGTTTCGGCGGTGATTTCTATCTCAACGGCAAGCATGTCGCCCTGCACGAGAACGGTGTCATGGCAGTGGGAATAGACATTACGGACGATGTCGATTTTGAAGGCGAGAATGTCATAGCCGTGCGTCTCGACAACAACTGGGACTACAAGGAGAAGGCAACGGGTTCCACTTACCAGTGGAACAACATAAACTTCAATGCCAACTATGGAGGAATTCCCAAGAACGTTTATCTGCATGTGACCGACAAGGTCTACCAGACCCTTCCGCTCTACTCCAATCTGGGCACGACGGGAACATATGTGTATGCCAAGGACATAGACGTGTCCAAACGCAGCGCTACCGTCACGGCCGAGGCAGAGGTGAAGAACGAGACCGAACTCACGCAGACCGTTTCGATGGACATGGTCATCGAGGATATGGACGGTCATGTGGTGGGAAGCGTCAAGGGCAGCGAGGTGCAGATTGCCGCCGGCGGGACCTCCGTGCTGAAAGTCTCCGACAAGGTCAAGAAGCTGCATTTCTGGAGTTGGGGATACGGCTATCTCTATGACGTATACACCAAACTCTGCATAGACGGCCAGTATACCGATGTTGTGAAGACCCGTACGGGCTTCCGCAAGACCAAGTTCGGCGAGGGCATGTTCTGGCTCAACGACCGTGTGCTGCAGCTCAAGGGTTATGCACAGCGCACCAGCAACGAGTGGCCTTCGGTGGGAATGTCGGTTCCGGCATGGCTGAGCGACTACAGCAACCGCCTCATTGTGGAGGGCAACGGTAACCTTGTGCGTTGGATGCATGTAACACCCTGGAAACAGGATGTGGAGTCATGTGACCGTGTGGGCCTTCTGCAGGCGATGCCTGCCGGAGATGCCGAGCGTGACATAGAGGGACGTCAGTGGGAACAGCGCAAGGAACTCATGCGCGATGCCATCATATACAACCGCAACAACCCCAGTATCATCTTTTACGAGTGTGGAAACGAATCTATCTCGGAGCAGCATATGGCCGAGATGAAGGAGATACGTGACATGTACGACCCCAACGGTGGCCGAGCCATCGGTTCGCGCGAAATGCTCGACATCGACAATGCCGAGTGGGGTGGCGAGATGCTATACATCAACAAGAGCTACAAACACCCCATGTGGGCTACGGAGTATTGCCGCGACGAGGGACTGCGCAAATACTGGGACAACTATTCCTATCCCTATCATCCCGACGGCTACGGTCCGTTGTACCGCAATGCCCCCGCTCCCGAGTACAACCACAATCAGGACTCCTATGCCACGCAGATGGTGGAGCGCTGGAATGACTACTATGTAGTGCGTCCCGGAACAGGCAAACGGGTAAGCTCGGGCGGTACGAACATCGTCTTCTCCGATTCGAACACCCACTATCGCGGTGCCGAGAACTACCGACGCAGTGGTGAGGTGGACGCAATGCGAATCCCCAAGGACGCCTATTTTGCCCACAAGCTCATGTGGAACTGCTGGGTGGATGCCGACGAGGTGTTCGACACCTATATTATCGGCCATTGGAACTATGCTCCCGGAGTTGTGAAGGACGAGTATGTGGTCTCCAACGGAGAGCAGGTGGAACTCTTCGTGAACGGCAAGAGCCTCGGCATGGGCGAGCGCAGCCACACGTTCCTCTTCAAATTCCCTGCAGTGCAGTGGGAAGAGGGCACGATAGAGGCCGTAAGCTATGATGCACAGGGCAAGGAGCTGAGCCGCACCTCCAAGAAGACGGCCGGTGAGCCCGTGGCCCTGACCCTCAAGGTCATGACAGCTCCCGACGGATTCAAGGCCGACGGTGCCGACTTGGCACTGTTGGAGTTTGAGACCGTGGATGCCGAAGGCAACCGCAGTCCGCTGGCCAACAACATGGTGACCTTTACGATAGAGGGAGATGCGGAGTGGCGCGGAGGAATTGCCCAGGGCCCCGACAACTATATTCTCTACAAGAGTATGCCCGTGGAGTGCGGTATCAACCGTGCGTTGGTGCGTGCGACAAGAACTCCGGGCGAGATAAAGATTTCCGCTACGGCAGAGGGCCTGCAACCGGCAGAGGTGACGTTTACGGCTGTTCCGTTTGAGGAGCAGGACGGACTGAGTACCTATATTAGTGGCGAGCACCAGCCTTCGTATCTCGGCCGAGGCGAGACCCCCAAGGGTGATTCGTACAAGATTAAACGTATACAGATAGATGTTGTTTCGGCCGAGGCGAGCGACAACCAGCAGGACGCCTACAAGAGTTATGACGATAACGAACTCTCCGATTGGGAGGCAACTGACGGCTGGATTACATACACGCTGGCCCGCAAGGCGACTCTCTCGGAGATAGATGTCAAGTCGTCCATCCGCCGAATCGAGACCAATACCTATGCCGTACTTGTGGACGGCAAGGAGGTATGGAGAGGCAAGTTCGACCGCCAATACGGATACATCAACAACATCAAGTTCGAGCCCACGGAGGGTTCGGTGGTGACCTTCAAGCTTGTCGAGTGTGACCCCAATGCTCCGAGAGTAGAGGCCCCGCGCGTGTTTGAGTTGGCGGGTACTGCAGTAGCCGACTTCCCCGACGCTTCGCCCACAGACAAGACCAATCCCAACAATGTCCGCGGTTTCGGCAACCTGGGTGTCACCAATTCGACTCCCAAGATAATGCCACAGATGCCGCCCATGCAGCTGTCTCCGCTCAATGTGTTGAACATAACGGAGATAGAGTTCTATGAAATTCCCGAGAGATAGTCTCGGGACAGAGGAATGAAAGAGTAACGCAAACCGCTATGATGAAACTTTTCAGGACCGCAATCGGCATACTTGCCACGGCACTTGCTGTATCGTGCAACTCGCTGGAAATCTCCGACCATGACTTGAGGTTTTCGGCATCGGGCGGGGAGAAGGGTTTCACCACGGCGGCCGACGTGCACTTTGTGGGCATAAAGAACACGACGACCAAGGCCTTCATCAAGATCAACGATGCCGCCGACTGGGAGCGCTACCCATTTACGCTCAATGGGGCATGGTTCACCATAGAACGCAAGGATGCGAAGACATTTACCGTAACAGCCGAACCCAACAAAACGGGGGCAGTGCGTAGCTTTATAATCTATCTGGAGGACGATGATTTCTACGACTCGATTACCGTGTCCCAGAAGAAGTAGTGCCGCTCCGGTGGTTGCTGGCGGGCGATTTGGTAAAAGACCGAAGAGACAATAGGTGCACAAAAAGAGGAAAGAGATGGCGATTATACTGAATTTCAATCCGGTTCTGCTGAAAAAGCGCAGGAAGGAGACATCCGTCTCAATAGAAGGACGCTGGATTCTGACCGACTACAAGTGGGTGCATACCGACCGTGTGGACGGTTCGACAGGAGGAGGGTATATGAGTTTCTCCCCATCCGATTCGGAGTATCATGCCTGCTTCAGTCAGGGCTTCAAGTGTGAGTTGTATACGCCGGCAAGTGCCGTTTTCGATGACAGCGACTCAGCGGGTGGCACGATGGGCAAGTACTCCCTCAATGTGAACCGAAACGAGATTACTTTCAAGTTGGAGGGCCAGACCGTGCGGTTTTCCGTATTGTGCCTTACAAACGATACCCTGCAACTTTACTGGACAAATGGGGACAAGAAGCTTACGATAGAGGATTTTTTCATCTTCACGCGCGACAAGAGCCATAAGGGGAATCCTTGACCACCAGGCGGGAGAGAGCAGATGCCGGACTGAAAGCAATGGGAGAATCCGGTCCGCGGTACCATAAGATGCAACAAAAAAGAGATGCGACAAACCGTCGCATCTCTTTTTATGTTGAGGCGTTTGGCCTCGTCTTTATTTCCTGCCCTTACTCCTCGGTGTCAAACACGGCAATGTCGGAGTAGACATTCACATACTTGGCATACAGGCGGTTGATTTCCGCCCTGTCGTCCGACGAGAAAGCATAGACCAGCACACGGCCTCGCCAGTCGAGACGGGAGTAGTTTTCCATGCCAATCTTCAGCGGGTCTTTGGCAATCGTCTTGTCGGCATTTTCGGCAATGGTGAATACACCCACCGAAAGACAGAATCTTCCGTGGTCGGAGACTTTTGCGCTTTGGGTTGTTGTGGTTTCGTCTGTCGCTCCATTGTTGTCTGCCGAACCTTCTATGGTCTCTCCGTCTGCAGCCTCCGTAACGGGGGTGTCGGCCACTGCCGGCATTTCGGCAGCCCCGTCAGTTGCTGTCGCCACGGGAGAATCAACGTGTTGTACAGCCGTCTTTCCGGAGCGGAATGTGACCCACTTCTCCAACATTCCTGCATTGTAGAAATAGACACCGACAGAGACGAGAATCACAAGAAGCACCAACCCGAACCAAACTCCGATATGGGAACGGCGCTTCATGCGGTGCCACTTGAAGGATTCGGGCGCAAGTGCCGCCGTGAGCTCCTTGCTCGGCCGGAAATTGCCACCCTTCACCTCGCCCACCCCGTCGAAAACCAGCCTTTCGCCCTGTCTCGACTCCGCAAGCCACTTGGCATAGCGGGCGGCCGCTGTGTCGGAGTCGGTCTGGCCGAAAGTTTCCACCATCTTCACCAGTGAGGGCAGGGCTTCTTTCTCCTCGCTGGAGAACACCACTTTCCAGTGCGGCGGATAGATATTGTCGGCAATCATCTGTGCCGACTCATATACAAGCTCCAGCGAACCTTCACCCGGCAATCTGACGCCCTGTCGCTTGACGAGCGTGTTGAACAGCAGTTTGTCTATAGCTTTCATTCTGTTTCCGTTTTACCTTTTCCTGTTCTTCTTGGCCTCTGCAACATCCTTCTTGTGCCGGAATGCCAGCGCGGTACTAAGGTCCTGCTCCTTGTTGCGCAGTCCGACAAAGATCATGACGATGCCCGCAACGATGAACGGTATGCTCAGCCACTGTCCCATCAGCAGGCTCATTCCGCTCTCGAAATCCACCTGCGGATTCTTGATGTACTCGATGAAGAACCGCGACAGGAATATTCCGACAAGTCCCACTCCAAACATCAGTCCCGGGTGTTTGCGCCCTGCATCGGCACGATAGTAGAGCCACAGTGAAATGAGGAATACCACCACATAGCACAGAGCCTCGTAGAGTTGCGTGGGGTGCTTGGCCACAGTCTCGCCGGCCCTCACGAAGATGAACCCCCAGGGAGCATCGGTCGCCACTCCGTAGATTTCAGAGTTGAACAGATTGCCCAGCCGCACGGCAGCCCCGCCTATCGTCACGGGAACGACAATGCGGTCCAGCGACCACAGATACGGCAGCCGGTTCTTGCGTGAAAAGAGCCACAGTCCTATCAGAAGGCCGATGGCTGCTCCATGGCTTGCCATGCCTCCCGCCCGCAGGTTGAGTATCTGCAGGGGGTGGGTCAGATAGAATCCCGGTTCATAGAACAGACAGTGCCCCAGACGCGAACCTATGATGGTCGCTATCGCTCCGTACCAGAATGCCGAATCGGGAATGGAGTCCGGCAACCCTTCGCGTTTGGCGAAGTTGGTAAAGAAGAGAATCCCGAAGATGAAGGCCAAGGCCCACATCAGTCCATAATAGCGGACATCGAAACTTCCTATTCTGAAAAATGTGGGGTCGAAGTCCCAAACTATCGCCCAAAATCCCTGTAACATAATGATTTCTCCTTTTTATTGCCCCTCTGCAGACACGTGCCTTGAAGAGAGATATCCTGTATTGTTTTCAAGCCGAAAATTTCGCTTAGCTTTTGCTCAGTGTAAACGAGAAGGTGCTGCCCACGCCGAGTTCGCTGCGGAGAGTGATGGTCTCGTTGTGTGCCTCTATGATGTGTTTCACTATGGCCAGGCCCAATCCCGTGCCCCCCTGTTCGCGTGAACGGCTCTTGTCGGTGCGGTAGAAACGCTCGAAGATGCGCGGACAATCCTCCTTGGATATGCCTATGCCGTTGTCTGACACCTCCACCATGACCTTGTCGAAGAGATCGATGAAATTGATGTGCGTTGTGCCACCCTCCTTGCCGTAGTGTATGGAATTGATGATGAGGTTCACCAGCACCTGTTCCATGTATGCCTTGTCGGCCATTACCATTATCTTGGGCTGTTCGATGCGGTCCTCATCGCCGATTATAATCTTTATGTGTCTCTTGGTTGCCTCAAACTCTATGGTGTCCACTATGTCGGTCGTGAGCTCCACGATGTCGAAGCTCTCCATGTGCATGTTGAGTGTTCCCGACTCGAGTTTGGTGATTTTGTCAAGGTCGTTGACGATGTTCACGAGCCGGTCGATGTTCTTCTCGGCAAATTCAAGGTATTTGTGGCTTATCTCCTTGTCCTCCATGGCTCCGTCGAGAAGGGTGGAGATGTACCCGTGGATGTTGAAGATGGGGGTTTTGAGCTCGTGTGCCACGTTGCCGATATACTCCTTGCGGTACTGCTCGTTCTCCTTCAGCCGTGCGATCTCGTAACGGGTGTTCTCGCTTATTTCAGTCAGTTCGTCCTTCATCTTCTTCTCGAAACTGGCTCCGTGCAGAAGGTCCTTTTCGAGCTCCTTGGTTTTCACTTCGCGCGAGAGGGCCACCTGATAGACGGGGCGGATTTTGTAGATGATGAATTTCCGCATTGCATGCCGGGAGAACCCCCATACCGCCAGTGCGGCCAAGAGAATTACGGCGGCGATGACCAGTGTGTTGATTCGGCCGAACGAATCCACGATGATGGCGAACAGCACAGTAACCGCCACCGTTATGAGAGCCATTATGCCCGCTAAGCCGTTTATCGTCTTGACATTCATTGACAGAAATGTTTTGCCGTTATAAAAATCCGTTCCTTGCATGTTCTTTGCCCCCGACATGTTCTGCGGAGACGCAAAGAACTCCCACGCCTCAAATTTACTCTTTTTATCGGCAACAAGCAAATTCTGTCCTTTGTCCCGTATTTTTTGCCGTAGCAAGGTATACTGTCATAGTGGTAGACCATTGTCGGGCAGAAGAAAAATAATTGCCTTTGCGGAAAGGAGCAATTAGTACAAAAATAGCTATCTTTGTACTCTGTTTCCGGTCCCGTAGTTCAATGGATAGAATACAAGATTCCGGTTCTTACGATAGGGGTTCGATTCCCCTCGGGATCACAAAACGGACAGTTGCGCAGTGCGATGCGGCCTCTGCTACAAACAGCCCTCTTTCTCCCTGTCCAAGGGGAAAAAGAGGGCTGTTTTGTTGTCAATTCGGATGTCCCGATTCCAGCGCAGACAGACCTGCCGTTGTTTACAGAACCCTGCCCGGATACTGCTCAAGAGCCTTGCCGAGGAGGAATATCGCCCTCTTGAGGTCGTTGATGTTGAGCACATATGCGATGCGCACCTCGTTATGGCCTTTGTCGGGCTCGGAGTAGAATCCGGAGGCGGGAGCCATCATCACTGTCTCGTTCTCGTATGAGAAATCGCGCAGACACCACTCGCAGAACTTGTCGCTGTCATCTATCGGGAGCCGTGCCACGGTGTAGAACGCACCCATGGGAACGGGAGAGTAGACGCCGGGAATCTTGTTGAGTTCATTCACCAGACAGTTGCGTCGCTGGATATACTCCTGATAGGTGTTGATGTGGTATGACCGCGGAGCATCTATCGAGGCCTCAGCCACAATCTGGCCAAGCAGCGGAGGGCTCAGGCGGCCCTGGCAGAACTTCATCACGGCGTCGTGCAGAGCCTTGTTCTTGGTGATGAAGGCTCCGATTCTGATACCGCATTCCGAGTATCGTTTCGATACGGAGTCAATGAGAACCACATTGTCTTCTATTCCCTTGAGGTGGAATGCCGAGATGTAGGGCGACCCTGTGTAGATGAATTCGCGGTAAACTTCGTCCGAGAAGAGATAGAGGCCGTATTTCTTCACGAGGTCCCTGATGCTGTCCATCTCCTGTTTGGTGTAGAGATAGCCGGTAGGGTTGTTGGGGTTGCAGATGAGTATTCCGCGGGTCTTCTTGGTTATGAGGGCTTCGAGACGGTCTACACTCGGCAATGCAAAGCCGTCCTCAATGGAGGAGGTTATGCTCTTTATCACCGCTCCGGCCGAGATGGCAAATGCCATGTAGTTGGCATAGGCGGGTTCGGGTACGATTATCTCGTCACCCGGGTTGAGGCATGCGAGAAAAGCGAACAGCACTGCCTCGGAGCCCCCGGCCGTAATGATTATGTCGTCGGCCGTGACGTTTATCTGATACTGGTCGTAATAGTCCACCAGTTTCTTGCGCAACGAGAGGAATCCGTCGCTCGGGCTGTATTCCAGTACCTTGCGGTCAATCTTCTTCAGCGCATCAAGCCCCTCCTGCGGTGAGGGCAGGTCGGGCTGGCCTATGTTGAGGTGATAGACCTTCGTGCCACGGGCCTTGGCGGCCATGGCAAGTGGAAACAGTCTTCTGATGGGCGACTCGGGCATCTTCACCGCCCTTTGGGATAATAATGGCATAATGTCACATGTTTTGTCCGCCCTCTGCCTGCAGCGCTTTCGGCTCCGGGAAATGGGAAGGCGGATGTTTATTCCACGTCAATATGCACTCCCTCCACCGCGCGCCCCGAAGGTTCGTTCATGTTGCGGAACGATTCGTCCCACGCCAGCGCCTCTGCCGTGCTGCATGCCACCGAAGCGACCGAAGGCACACATTGTGCGGCAGTTTGCGAGGGGAAGTGTTCTGCAAAGATACATCTATAAAAGTATTCTTCCTTATTTTTTGGCGGATTTATCGGAAATCTTTCGGCAGCAAGCTCCATTTCGCGATCGGACACGGCTTGTGCCGTGATTTTTTTCAGCGTGTCAATCCAGCTGTACCCCACTCCGTCGGAGAACTGTTCCTTTTGTCTCCACACGATGTCGTGCGGCAACATGTCCTCGAACGCCTTGCGCAACACCCACTTCTCCATGTGCCCCCCACGAATCATCTTGTCGGCAGGGTTGATGTTCATTGCCACATCGAGGAACTCCTTGTCGAGGAAGGGCACTCGCCCCTCCACACCCCAGGCAGCCAGTGACTTGTTGGCACGCAGGCAGTCGTAGAGATGCAGCTTGTGCAGCTTTCGCACGGTCTCTTCGTGGAACTCCTTGGCGTTAGGAGCCTTATGGAAATAGAGATATCCTCCGAAGATCTCGTCGGCACCCTCGCCCGAAAGCACCATCTTTATTCCCATGCTCTTTATCACACGGGCCAGAAGATACATGGGGGTAGAGGCGCGCACGGTGGTCACGTCATAGGATTCGATGTGGTAGATGACATCGCGGATTGCATCCAGCCCCTCCTCTATCGTGTAGTTAATTTCGTGGTGCACGGTGCCGATGTGTTCGGCAACCTTGCGGGCCGCAGCCAAATCGGGAGCCCCCTTGAGTCCCACTGCAAAGGAGTGGAGCTGAGGCCACCATGCGGCCGTCGTGTCGCCCGACTCGACCCTTAGGGCAGAGTATTTCTTGGCAATGGCCGAGACGATGGACGAGTCGAGACCGCCCGAGAGCAACACCCCATAGGGCACATCGCTCATGAGCTGTTTCTTTACGGCACTCATGAGGGCCTCGCGCAGAGCCTCTATGGACGTGGTGTTTCCCTTCACTGCGTCGTATCGTGCCCAATCGCGTGAGTACCATTGGGTGAACCGCCCCGTCCGGTTGCTCCAATAGCAGCCCGGAGGGAAAGGTTTGATTACCTGACACACCCCTTCGAGGGCCTTGAGCTCGGAGGCGACATAGAGCTGTTCGTCGTTGTCCCAACCGATGTAGAGAGGGATGATGCCCATATGGTCGCGGGCGATGAGGTAGTCGCCCATGGAGGCATCGTAGAGGGCGAAGGCAAACATTCCGCTGATCTCGTCAAGCAGGGCTATGCCCTTTTCGCGATAGAGGGCGAGAATGACTTCGCAGTCCGACCCGGTCAGGAATTCATATCTCCCCTTGAGCCGTTCGCGGATCTGTCGGTGGTTGTAGATCTCTCCGTTTACGGCCAGTATCAGTTGTCCGTCACGGCTCTTGAGCGGCTGACCGCCCGATTGCGGGTCGACGATAGAGAGGCGCTCGTGCGCCAGTATCGCCCCCTCGCCACAGTAGATGCCCGACCAGTCGGGCCCCCTGTGGCGGATTTTCTTTGCCATCTTCAGTACCTCCCCCCTCTGTTGCAGGGCAGGACGCTTGAGGTCGAAGACCCCCACTATTCCACACATAATGCCAACACTCTATAAATCATTGTTCTTTTTGTTCTTTTGCTTCCGGTCCACCGGACTGTGGCTCTACTTTGCGAGCAGATAGGCGTTTATGGCCTCGGCCGTGCGGCGACCAGAGGCTATGGCCCTCACTACAAGTGAGGCTCCGCTACCGGCGTCGCCTGCCACGAAGACCTTCTCCACGGAGCTTTTGCACTCCTTGGCAGCCACATTCCCGCGGGCATCGTACTCCACTCCCAGTTCGTCGAGCAGTCCCTCGTGTACAGGGTGCACGAAACCCATGGCCAGCAGTACTATGTCAGCCTTGATGATCTTGGTCTTGCCTGTGCGTACAAGGTTCATCTTGCCGCTCTGCTCGTCTTTGGTCCACTCCACTCGCTCCACCTCCACACCGGTGAGCACTCCGTTCTTGCCTATGAACCGCTTGGTGTCGAGATTCCACTCACGGTCGCAGCCCTCCTCGTGAGATGAGGAGACCTTCAGTATCTGCGGATACATGGGCCACGGTGTGGCGGGGTTGTAGCCCACGGGGGGCTTTGGCATAATCTCTATTTGGGTGACATGTGCGGCCTTGTGTCGCGTGGCAGTGCCGACACAGTCGGAACCGGTGTCTCCACCGCCTATCACAAGCACGTGTTTCCCCTTGGCCGAAATGAGATCTTCGGGCGGCACCTCTATACCTGCATTGAGGCGGTTCTGCATCTTGAGCAGTTCGAGAGCCGTGTAGACACCCTTGAGCGAACGGCCCTCCACGGAGAGGTCGCGGGGAGTGCCCGAACCTATTGCGATGCAGACTGCATCATACTCTTTCAGCAGTTGCAAGGGCTTTGTTTCGTCGCCCACCTTCACATTGCACCGGAACTCCACTCCTTCGGCCGTCATGAGATCCACACGGCGCTGCACTACCTTCTTGCTCAACTTGAAGTCGGGGATACCGAAACGGAGCAGTCCGCCTATGGCCGGATCCTTCTCGAATACGGTCACGCTGTGGCCCATGTGGTTGAGTTGGTTGGCGCAGGCCAGGCCAGAAGGTCCGCTGCCGATGATAGCCACCCTTTTCCCGGTGTGCTTGCGAGGCATGCGAGGTTTGATGTATCCCTCCAAGTAGGCGCGCTCGGTAATGGCTGCCTCGTTCTCACGGATGGTTACAGGCTGGTCGTGGAGTTTCAGCACACATGCCTTCTCGCACAGTGCAGGACAGATTCGTCCCGTGAATTCGGGAAAGTCGTTTGTCTCGGTTATCGAGTCATAGGCCTTTCCCCACATTCCCTTGTATGCAAGGTCCTGCCATTCGGGCTGCTTGTTGCCCAGCGGACAAGCCCAGTGGCAAAACGGTACGCCGCACTCCATGCAGCGCGAGGCCTGCAGACGGCGGTCTTCGATATTGAGAGTCTGCTCCACCTCCGAGTAGTCGTCTATACGGTCGTTGATGGGTCTGTAGCCGCCCTCCTTGCGGTTTATGGTCAAAAATGCTTTAGGGTTTCCCATATCTGTTTCCTCCTCTTTTTAATCGTTTACGATGGCTGCCTGTGCTATCTTCGCCTCCAGGGCGGCCATGTGCTGTGCTGCCAGCACTTTTTTGTACTCAAACGGCATCACCTTGATGAATTCGCCGTGGTAGGACTGCCAGTTGTCAATGAACTTCTTGGCGATGCGGCTGCCGGTGGCCTGATAGTGGCGGTTGATGAGGTCGAAGAGCTCCTTTATGTCTCCCGTGTCCTCCAGAAGCGAGAGCTCCACCATGTTCATGTTGCAGTAGTAGTCGAACATGCCTGTCTTGTTCCACACGTAGGCAATGCCTCCGCTCATGCCGGCGGCGAAGTTGCGTCCCGTGGGGCCGAGCACTACCACTCGTCCGCCCGTCATGTATTCGCAGCAATGGTCACCCACGCCTTCCACAACGGCTGTTACACCGTTGTTGCGCACGGCGAAGCGTTCGCCCACCTGGCCATTGATGTAGACTTCTCCCTCGGTGGCTCCGTAGAGAATCGTGTTGCCGGCAATGATGTTCTCCTCGGCAGCGAATGTTGAACCCGTTGGGGGTGTGATGATTATCTTGCCTCCCGAGAGAGATTTGCCCACATAGTCGTTGGCGTCTCCCTCAAGGCGGAATGTGACTCCGTGGGTGAGGAATGCACCGAAACTCTGTCCGGCACTTCCCTTGAAGGTCACGTTGATTGTTCCGTCGGGCAGACCGGCCCCTTTGTATTTCGAAACGATTTCACCCGAGAGCATGGCACCCACCGAACGGTCGGTGTTGTTTATCGGGTAGGTGAGATTGGTGACCCGTCCGCCCTCTATGGCCGGTTGCAGCATGCTGATGAGCGAGCGGTCGATAACCATGTCTATCTTATGGTTCTGGTCTGTGCACTTGCGCAGGGCATAGGTGTCGGGTACCGTGGGGCGGTATATTATCTTTGAGATGTCCACCTTGCCGAGCTTTGTGGCGGGGTCGAACGATTTCTTCTCCATGAGGTCGCTGCGGCCGATAATGTCGTCCAAGTGACGGAATCCCATCTCGGCCAGATGCTCGCGTACATCCTCGGCAATGAAGTTGAAGAAGTTGATCAGATACTCTGCCTTGCCCATGAAATGCTTGCGCAGCTCCTCACTCTGTGTGGCGATACCCACGGGGCAGGTGTTGAGGTTGCACTTGCGCATCATCACGCACCCCAGAACGATGAGAGCCGCCGTGCCGAAACCATACTCCTCGGCACCCAGCAGGGCGCTTATTATGATATCGCGGCCCGTCTTCATCTGTCCGTCGGCCTGGAGTACAACCTTGCCGCGCAGATTGTTGAGCACAAGAGTCTGCTGTGCCTCTGCCAAACCGATCTCGAACGGGAGGCCGGCATGCTTTATGGAACTCATGGGGCTTGCGCCTGTGCCTCCGTCCCCACCGCTGATAAGTATCATGTCGGCCTTGGCCTTGGCGACACCTGCTGCGATGATACCCACTCCGCTTTCGGAAACCAGCTTGACGCTGATGCGTGCGCGCGGATTGACGTTTTTCAGATCGAAGATAAGTTGTGCGAGGTCTTCAATGGAATAGATGTCATGATGGGGTGGCGGCGAGATGAGTGTGATGCCCGGCAACGAATGGCGTGTCTTGGCAATCATCTCGTCTACCTTGAATCCGGGGAGCTGTCCGCCTTCTCCCGGCTTGGCTCCCTGCGCAATCTTTATCTGAATCTCCCGGGCATTGACCAGATACTCCGTATTGACGCCGAAGCGTGCCGAAGCCACCTGTTTCACTGCGCTACAGGCATTGTCACCGTTCTCGCGCGGGGTGAAGCGCGAGGAGTCTTCGCCTCCCTCACCTGTGTTGCTCATGGCTCCTATGCGGTTCATGGCGATGGCCAATACTTCGTGGGCTTCCTTGCTGATGGCTCCGAACGACATGGCGCTCGTCACGAAACGTTTCATGATTTCGCTGGTGCTCTCCACCTCCGAAATGTCTATGGGGTTGCGTTTGATTGTCATGAGGTCGCGGAGGAACATCGGGTCGGCTTTCTCGTCGATAAGCCGTGTGTACTCCTTGTATTTCTTGTAACTTCCCAGACGGGTGGCTATCTGGAGTGTTGAAATCGTCTCTGGGTTCCATGCATGTGCCTCGCCGTCACGGCGGTAGGTGTAGTTGCCAGCCGTCTTGAGGCTCTGCCCCTGCTCGAAATCTTCGCCGAAGCCTTGCGTGTGGAAGAATATCGTGTCGCGTGCAATGTCGTCGAAGTCGGCACCCTCAATCTTGGAGGTCATGCCGTCGAAGTACTTGTCGAGCACCTTCTGCGAGAGGCCTGTTGTCTCGAATATCTGGGCTCCACGGTAGCTTCGAATGGTGGAGATTCCCATCTTGGAGATGATTTTCAGCAGTCCCTTGCGGAGAGCCTGCATGTAGTGCGCCTCGGCGGTGTCGAAATCGAGCTGTATCTCCTTCTTCTCCACAAGATCGTTGAGTACGGCAAAACCCATGTAGGGATTCACGGCGCTTGCACCGAAACCTACCAGAAGGGCCATGTGCATCACTTCGCGCGCATCACCGCTCTCAACGATGAGGGCAATTTGCGAACGTTTCTTGTGGTCGATGAGGAAATGGTGCACAGCCGACAGGGCAAGCAGAGAGGGAATGGGGGCGTGTTCGGCATCCACTCCGCGGTCGCTGAGGATTACATAGCTGTAACCGTCGTCAACTGCCTTTGCGGCCAGTTCGCACAGCTCCTCGATTGCTTTCCCAAGAGCTTCGCTGCCACCCGCAGGATTGAAGAGCATGGGCAGTGAAAGAGTGCGGAACCCCTTGTACTGCAGGTGTTTGAGTTTGTCGAACTCGCGGTTGGTGATGATGGGGCTCTTGAGCTTCACCACCTTGCAGTGTTCGGGCGAGGGGTGAAGGATGTTGCCTTGTACGGCACCGATGTAGCTCTTGGTCGACATCACAAGCTCTTCACGTATGGGGTCGATGGGCGGGTTGGTTACCTGGGCGAAGGACTGCTTGAAATAGTTGTAGAGCAACTGTGGCTTCTTGGAGAAGACGGCCAGAGGAGTGTCGTTGCCCATTGAGCCCACGGGCTCCTGACCGCTTGTGCTCATGGGCATGAGAATCTTCTCTATGTCCTCCTTGGTGTATCCGAACACACGCAACAGACGTTCGTAGTCATTCACTCCGTGCGCCACCTGACGACCGGAGAAGACCTTGTCCAACTCCACACGGTTGTCCTCAAGCCACTGCTTGTAGGGGTACTCCGAAGCGAGGAGATCCTTTATCTGTTTGTCTTCCATGACCTTGCCGGCCTTGGTATCCACCAGAACAATCTTGCCCGGGTGCAGACGCCCTTTCTTCTTTACCTGCGACGGTTCCACGTCAATCACTCCCGTCTCGGAGGCAATGACCATGACATCGTCCTTGGTGATGAAGTAGCGGGCGGGACGCAGGCCGTTGCGGTCGAGCATGCCTCCCGCATAACGTCCGTCACTGAAGAGCAGAGAGGCGGGGCCGTCCCACGGCTCCATGAAGATGCTGTGGTACTCGAAGTATGCACGCAGATCGTCCGATATGGGGTTCTTGTCGTTGCTGCTCTCGGGTACCAGCATGGTGAGGGCATGGGGTATGCTCATGCCGCTGGCCACAAAGAACTCAAGCACATTGTCGAGCGTGGCGCTGTCACTCATGTCGGGCTGTGCGATAGGGCAGAAGTCGGCCATGTCGCCCATTGCCTCGTCCTTGAGAACGCTCTCGCGGGTGTGCATCCAGCTGCGGTTGCCTCGGATGGTGTTGATTTCCCCGTTGTGCGCCAACAGCCTGAAGGGCTGTGCCAGCGACCATGTGGGGAAGGTATTGGTGGAGAAACGGGAGTGCACCAGCGCAATGCCGCTCGTGAAATAGGGATTCATCAGGTCGGGATAGTAGTACCTCAGCTGCAGAGAGGTGAGCATGCCCTTGTAGACGATGTTGCTCGTCGAGAGGCTCACCACATAGACATTGCGACGGTCCGAGAAGCTGTCGCACTCGGCAATGCGGCGCTCTATCTTCTTGCGCACCACATAGACCTTCTTGGTGAAGAGTGTCTTGTCCATGGCAGGTGAGCAGGTTATAAAGAGCTGCTTGATGCATGGCTCCGTAGCGCGTGCCGCCTCGCCTATTATCTCGCTGTTGACAGGTACGTCCCTCACATGGAACAGGCTCAACTCCTCCTGTTCCACTGTCTGGCGGATGATATCCAGAGCCGTTTCGCGTTCCCTGTCGTCCTTGGGCAGGAAGACGAGCCCGGTGGCGTAGCGGCCTATTTCGGGTACGGGAATTCCCTGCAGAAGGATGAATTCGTGGGGAATCTGTACCATGATGCCTGCACCGTCGCCGGTCTTGCTGTCGGCTCCCTCGGCACCACGGTGTACCATGTGTTCAAGGACATGCAGGCTGTTTTCCACTATCTCATGCGACTTGGACCCGTCGATTTTCACGACGAGTCCCACTCCGCACGAATCTTTTTCACAGGCGGGGTCGTAGAGGCCCTGTCTGCGAGGCATTGCGTATTGTTGATGCTCCATTTCTTTCAATACTTTTTCGGGTTACTTTATGAACAACATTTCTCTGTATTTGGGCAACGGCCACATCTCGTTGTCGACAATCATCTCGAGCTTGTCGATGTGCTTGCGGATACCGTCGAAGTACGAAACCACTGTGTCGTGGTAGGCGATGGCCTTGGTCCGCTCGCAGGTGATCTTGTTGGCTACCTTGCGTGCCTCCACCATGTCGTGAACCATCTCGCGGATGGCATTCACATGCTCCGATATGCTCTCGATGATGGCCAGGTCGCAGCGGTCGAGCTCTGCGAGTTTCTCTTTGGGGAAGAGAGAGGACATCTTGCTGACCTTGTCCACCAACATGGCCTGGTATCTTGAAGCCACGGGCAGAATCTCGTTGAGGGCGATGTCGCCCAGCAGGCGGGCCTCAATCTGGATCTTCTTGGTGTAGGTCTCCCATTTGACCTCACAGCGGGCCTCAATCTCCTTCTTGCTCATCACACCCAGAGAGGTGAAGAGTTTTTCCGACTCCTTGGTGAGGTAGTTGTCGAAAATGATGGGCACGGACGTCTCGCAGTCAAGACCACGCTTGGCAGCCTCCGTCTTCCACTCGTCGCTGTAGCCGTTTCCGTCGAAACGGATGGCCTTGCAACTCTTTATGTATGAACGGACAACAGTGTAGATGGCCTTGTCGGTATCCATGCCGGCGGCCGTCTTCTTGTCCACTGCTTTCTTGAACTCCACCAGCTGTGCCGCCACGGCTGTGTTGAGCACCGACATGGCGCTGCCGCAGTTGTCCATGGAACCAACTGCGCGGAATTCGAAGCGGTTGCCCGTGAAGGCGAACGGCGAGGTGCGGTTGCGGTCGGTGTTGTCGATGAACAACTCCGGTATCTGGTCAAGTCCGGGCATTTTGTATCCCTTCTTGCCACCCACCACAATCTCCGACTCCTTGTTGGCCTCAATCTTGTCGAGCACCTTGGAGACCTGTGTGCCGAGGAATACCGAGATGATTGCGGGAGGGGCCTCGTTGGCGCCCAGACGGTGCGCATTGGTGGCACTCGAGATGCTTGCCTTGAGCAGACCGTTGTTTTTGTACACGGCCATGAGGACATTTACGAGGAAGGTGACGAACTGCAGGTTCTCCTTGGGTGTCTTGCCCGGCGAGAGCAGATTGACTCCCGTGTCGGTGCCTATCGACCAGTTGTTGTGCTTGCCCGAACCGTTGATGCCGGCAAAGGGTTTCTCGTGCAGCAGGCAGCGGAAGCCGTGTTTGTGGGCGATGTCATCGATGATGGACATGAGCAGCAGGTTGTGGTCGTTGGCGAGGTTTACCTCCTCGTATACGGGAGCCACTTCAAACTGGTTGGGTGCCACCTCGTTGTGGCGTGTGTGGACGGGGATTCCGAGTTTCCACGCCTCTTGCTCCAGATCCTCCATGAAATATTTGACCCTCATGGGAATCGCGCCGAAGTAGTGGTCGTCGAGCTGCTGGTTCTTGGCACTCTCGGCACCTATCAGGGTACGTCCCGTGAGCATTATATCGGGGCGGGCAGCCCACAACGACTCGTCTATAAGGAAGTATTCCTGCTCCCAGCCCAGATAGGAGTAGACTTTCCTTACCGAAGAGTCGAAATATCTGCAGACCTGTGATGCTGCATCACTCAGCACTTTCGTGGAGCGCAAAAGCGGAGTCTTGAAATCGAGCGCCTCGCCCGTATAGGCAATGAACACTGTAGGGATACACAATGTGGAATCGACGATGAATGCGGGCGACGTGGCATCCCATGCACTGTAGCCGCGGGCCTCAAAGGTGTTGCGGATACCGCCACTGGGGAAACTCGAGGCGTCGGGCTCCTGCTGGAAGAGCTGCTTGCCCGAGAACTCCTCTATGGCACCGCCTTTGCCGTCGGGCTCAAGGAACGAGTCGTGTTTCTCGGCCGTGCTGCCGGTCAAGGGCTGGAACCAGTGGGTGTAGTGGGTTACGCCGTTGTCGACGGCCCACTTCTGCATGCCGATGGCTACCGCATCGGCCAGTTCGCGGGCAAAGGGAGCGTTGTTGTTCATTGTCTCCTCCATTGCCTCGTAGACCTTTCCCGAAAGGTACTTTTTCATTGCGGCCTTGTTGAAAACTTTCATTCCGAAATACTCCGACGGACGTCCCTCGGGGGCCGTTACGGTGCAGGGCTTCCTTTTGATCGCCTCTTCCACCATTTTGAATCTCAGTGTTGACATAATTCTTTGGAAATATTGGTTTGTCTATAAATTGTCTTTATGCGTTGTAGGCACTTTCACCGTGTTCGTAGATGTCGAGACCCTCTTCCTCTACACGTCTGTCGACCCTAAGTCCGAAGAAGGCCTTCATCAAAGTGAAGAGCACGAATCCGCAGGCCAGAGCCCAGAGCGAAACGGTCAGGCCGCCAATGAGCTGAGCCCCGAGTGTCTCGCCGTTGCGTCCGAATACACCCACAAGGATGGTTCCTACCAGACCGCCTACGCCGTGTACCGAGATGGCACCGACGGGATCGTCCACCTTCAGGACCTTGTCGATGAAGTTGACCGAGAGACACATCATGAACGATGCCACGGCACCTACCACGAGCGAAGCCTCTATGCTGATAGTGTCGCATCCGGCCGTAACACCCACAAGACCGGCCAAAATGCCGTTGCAGGTCATAGAGAGCGAAGGTTTGCCATTGTAAACCCAGGTAAACAGAAGTGCGGTAAGTCCGCCGATGACTGCTCCCATATTGGTGGTGACCATTACATGCGATATGGCAGTTGCGTTCTCGGCACCGTCGGCAGCCATCTGTGAACCGGGGTTGAATCCGAACCAACCGAGCCACAGGATGAAGGTTCCCAACGTTACGAGCGAAAGGCTGTGTCCGGGAATAGCCCTTGACCTGCCGTCCTTGCCGTATTTTCCGATACGCGGACCGAGCACAATGGCTCCGGCCAGCGAGAGGAATCCGCCGCATGCATGTACGACGGTGGACCCGGCGAAGTCGTGGAATCCAAGCTCGGAGAGCCAGCCGCCTCCCCAGGACCAATGTCCTTCGATGGGGTAGATGAGCAGCGAGATAACTATCGAATAGAGCAGGTACATGGAGAACTTGGTCCTCTCTGCCATGGCTCCCGAGACGATGGTTGCGGAGGTGGCGGCAAACATGGTCTGGAAGATGAGCATACATTCGGCGGGCACATTGCCGTCGCTGCCTATCCAGCCGAGTTTCTCGTGACCTATGAAGCCGTTGCCGGTTCCGTACATGAGACCGTAGCCTACCAGCCAGAAGAGAATGGATCCTATGATGAAGTCGCAGAAGTTCTTCATCAGAATGTTGGCCGTGTTCTTCGACCGTGTGAGGCCTGCCTCAACCAAGGCGAAGCCGGGCTGCATCCAGAATACGAGCATGGCGGCAAGGAGCATCCATACAGTGTTGAGACCGCTTATTGATTCGGTGTTTTCGGCAATGGTCTCTTCGATTGCCGGAAGCGCATCAGCTATTGTAGACGCCACGTTGGTAAGAGAATCCGTGGCTATTGTATCCAAAAACATAATCGATTCTTTTTTGTCCTTTAATACGAATTTTTGTGTGCCGGCACTATTTTTTGTCGGCTACTACCGTGTCTCCCTTGTCGCCCGTGCGTATCGAATAGACCTCCTCAACGGGAGAGACGAAGATGCGTCCGTCACCTACGTTGCCTGTGTGGGCCGTCTTGAGCAGCACTTCCACAGTGGGCTCCACGAACTGGTCGCGGCATACTATCGTTATGTGCACACGCTCAATCATATCGGTGTCGTACATCACACCACGCCATATGCGCTCCTGGCGCGACTGGCCAATACCCTTTACCTCAGAGTAGGTGAACCAGTTGATGTCGGCCTCCATGAGTGCCTCTTTTACCTCTTCGAACTTGGTTTTGCGTATTATCGCTTCAATCTTTTTCATGTTTCATTCGTTTTGTGTCGTGATTCTTTGTGTTCCCGACAGGTTAAAAGTGTATGCCGTATGTAAAATAGGCCCCCTCCGTTGCGGGGTTTACCGACAACTTGCCGAACATGGCGAGCGAGAAACGGTCGGTCACGGCCACCTCCTTCTTGGCTCCGAGGCTTATGTCGCAAACTGCAAAGCCGTTGCTTCCGTCATTATAGAAGGAATTCTCCCATGGCGTGGCTCCTATCTCGGCGCTCCATTCGAGTCCGCCCAAGGTGAACGGTGCGGAGAGGGAAAAGTAGGATGAGTAGGCATAGTCGCCGTTGGATTTGCGTCCCTGGCAACCGGCGAAGTTGGTGTACCAGTTTATCGCCGCACATCCGAAATCGTAGCCTATATTGGCTTCCCATACGTGGGTTGTCGAATGTGCTCCGTAGTGGAAATAGTCATGTCCGCCGAACCAGTAGTCCGTAATGCCAACCGTCAGCCCCTGGAGGGTGTAGGAGAGCGAGAAATCCAGTTCGTTGACATTGTCCGCATTGCCGGTAAAAGCCACATTGGCCCAAGCCGTCAGCGAGAGACCCTTGTAGGAGGCCGACGCATAGGGCTGTATGGAGACACCGCTCAGTTTCTGTCCGCGCCAGTAGTAGCCGCTCACAAGGTCGGCACCTACGGCAGTCTCCACTCCCTCCTGTGCGAAGGCCGTGCCTGCAGCAAAGAGCATTGCCGCGAGACACGCAATTGAATTCTTGCCTAACCTTTTCATAATCTTGTAAATTGAACTATTGAAAAATAGAGTTCCGGAACTCTTGATTTCTGATATTGGACTGGGCTGTCTTCTACCGTTTGCTTTTGCTCCTTTGTATGTCTTCTCTTCGGTGTCGGCCGTCCGGAGGCATGAAAACAAAAAGCCTCTGCAATGACGCAAAGGCTCTTCAAACACCAAAATTCTTTCGCTTTCGTGTTCGGCGCTCATGCAATAACCTCTTCCAGATTCGACCGATTTCATTTCCGTTTCTTTTTATCGTTCGGGATTGTTTTTCCGATGCAAATATATGTAAAAAATATTTTGACCCCCTAATTTCATGGGGTATTCGGGTTATAAATAACAATTATTTTACATAACACCCCATTTAAATAGGGGGTGTTGTAATAGAAAGCAGTGTTTTCTGTAGGATGAGGCCTCTGAAACAGCCTGCAGACAACAAAAAACCGTTTCCGGAGAAGTTTTTCCCGAAAACGGTTTTGTATAGGAGGCAGCTCCCCCTTTTTATCCGATGCATTTCCCGATGCGCTGCATGGCTTCGACAGTGTCCTCGCGGTTGCCGAAGGCGGTGATGCGCAGAAAACCTTCGCCTGCCTCACCGAAACCCACTCCTGGAGTGGTGACGACCTCGGCCTCACGTAGCAGACGTTCGAAGAATCCCCATGAGTCGGCTCCTTTCGGCGTGGCAACCCAAATGTAGGGGGCATTCTCTCCGCCGAACACCCGAAGACCCATGGAGGAGAGCGAGGAGCGGATTATGGCGGCATTCTGCATGTAGTAGTCGATTGTCTCACGGGTCTGGCGCTGACCTTCGGGGGAGAAGACGGCGGCCGCACCGCGTTGCGAAATGTAGGAGGCTCCGTTGAATTTGGAGCATTGGCGACGCTCCCAAAGGGCATTGAGGGCAACCCGTCCTCTCTCTTTCGTGCGGGCCGTAACCTGTTTGGGAATGATGGTATAACCGCACCGGGTCCCCGTAAAGCCTGCCGTCTTGGAGAAACTGCGGAACTCTATGGCGCACTCCTCGGCCCCCTCTATCTCGAATATCGAGTGGGGGATCCCGGGGTCGCGGATGTAGGCTTCATAGGCGGCATCGTAGAGTATGAGCGCATCGTTTTCGTGTGCCCAACCGACCCATTCTTTAAGCCTGTCACGTGTTATGACCGCGCCCGTGGGGTTGTTGGGGTAGCACAGGTACACTGCATCAATCCGGCGGTCGGGCAGTTCGCCCATGAAACCGTTGCCCTCGTCACACCTTATATAATATAGGTTGCTCCATTTTGTGCCGTTCCATTCGCCGGCACGGCCCCCCATGACATTGGTGTCCACATAGACAGGATAGACCGGGTCGGTCACGCCAATCAGGTTGTCGGTAGAGAGTATGTCGCCTATGTTACCGGTGTCGCTCTTGGCGCCGTCGCTGATGAATACCTCATCGCGCGAGAGTTGTATGCCGCGTGGGGCGAAATCGTGGGCGATGATTGCGTCTATCAGGAAATCGTGTCCGTGTTCGGGACCATAACCCATGAAGGTCTCCTTGTGTGCCTCCTGTTCCACGGCTTCGTGCATGGCTGCAATTACGGCAGGGGCCAGGGGGCGTGTCACGTCTCCTATACCGAGGCGGATGATGTGTGCCTGGGGGTGCTCCTGTCGGTAGGCAGCCACTCTCCGGGCAATTTCCGAGAAGAGATAACTGCTGCGGAGCTTGAGGAAATTTTCGTTTACGTATGCCATATTCTTAATCCCTATGGTTTATAGTTCGATTTGTATTTCGCCCGAGAAGACCTCGGTGGCATCGCCCGTCATGAATACATGACCCGTGGTGCGGTTCCACGATACGGCGAGTGCGCCTCCGTCCATCACGATGCGACAGTCGGTGTCGTCTGTCTTTCCCGCCATGGCCGAGGCGACCGCTGTTGCACAGGCTCCCGTCCCGCAGGCTTGCGTTATGCCGCTGCCCCGCTCCCACACCCGCATGCGGATTTCGTTGCGCGAGAGAACTTGGGCGAACTCCACATTCACCCTGTCGGGGAAGAGCGGCGAATGTTCCAATTCACTGCCGGCGGCGACGATGTCGGTCTGTGCCATGTTGTCCACGAAGAGTACCAGATGGGGGTTGCCCATCGAAACGGCAGTGCCGGTGAAGAGCCGGCCGGCTGCCTCGATTCCCTTCATTTCGAAGCATTCCCCCTCTACGGGCAGAAGCGAGGCGACCCCCATGTCTACTTGCACGGAGACAACTTTGTCTTCATGGTCGGTAGAAAGCCGCAGAGTCTTGATTCCCGAGAGAGTTTCGAGCGAGATCTCTTTCTTGCGGGTCAGATGGTGATCGTAGACATATTTGCCGATGCAACGCGAGGCATTGCCGCACATCTTGGCCTCAGAGCCGTCGGCATTGAAGATTCGCATGCTGAAGTCGGCCTTCATGGAGTTTCCGATAAGGACAAGACCGTCGGCGCCGATGCCTTTGTGCCGGTCGCTCCATATTTCCGAAAGGTGTGAGGGGTTGGGAAGCGGGGTCTTTGTGACATCTACATAGATGTAGTCGTTGCCGAGCCCGTGCATTTTGGTGAATTTCACGATTCGCTGTTCCATACAATATATATTTGTCTCGCCGGCAGATTCTCTGCATTGCTCTCAAGGCAATGGGATTCAAGGTATGCCGGACAGTGCCGTCCGGCAGGGACACACATCCGCCAACGAAGCGGTTTCTATATATGTCGTTGCGAAACTTCGTTCGACTTCTGGGCTGTCGGAGAAAATTTCTGGGGAACGGGCTTTGCCCCACACAGCAGCGTCCGGTTCCTTGTGGCAAATATAATTTAAAAATATTTGTATTTTTGCGCATTGTAAGATATTAAACGACATGATGGAAAAATGTTGGAGATGGTTTGGCTGCAACGACCTGATTACACTCGGGATGTTGCGCCAAATCGGAGTGGAGGGCGTAGTGACAGCTCTGCATGAGATAAAGAACGGCGAAGTGTGGAGCACGGAGGCCATTCTTGCCCACAAGGAGTTCATTGAACGCAGCGGCCTGCGGTGGTCGGTGGTGGAGAGCCTGCCCGTGTGCGAGGCGATAAAGTATGGGGGAAAGGAGCGAGACGAATTCATAGAGAACTATGCGGTGAGTCTCGCCAATCTCGGCAAGGCAGGAGTGCACAAGGTGTGCTACAACTTCATGCCCGTCATAGACTGGATTCGTACAGACCTGCACCGTCAGCTGCCGGACGGCACTACGACACTCTATTTCGACAAACTGCAGTTTGCCTATTTCGATTGCCGGATTCTGCACCGCAAGGGGGCCGAAAAAGAGTACTCTCCGGCCGAACTGGAGGCTGTGGAACGGATGGACCGCACGGTGAGCCAAGCCGAGCGCGATGCTCTTGTCGATGCAGTGATACTCAAGACGCAGGGATTTGTGAACGGCAACATTGCCGAGGACGAACTCCGTCCCATAGAGCTCTTCAATGAGCTGCTGTCGCTTTATGACGGAGTGGACACTGCGGCCTTGCGCAACAATCTGAAATATTTCCTTGAGGCGGTGATGCCGGTGTGTGACCGTTATGACATGGACCTCTGCATCCATCCCGACGATCCCCCCTATCCGGTGTTGGGTTTGCCGCGAATAGCTGGATGTGACGAGGATTTCGCATGGATCTTGGATGCAGTGAAGAATCCGCACAACGGACTGACCCTTTGTGCAGGCTCGTTGAGCGCAAGCCCGCGCAACGACGTGGCGGCCCTGGCACGCAAGTATGCTCGCCGGACCCACTTTGTGCACCTGCGCTCCACCGATGTGGAGCCTTCGGGCAACTTTGTGGAGGCGTCGCATCTTGCCGGACGGGGCAATCTGCTGGAGGTGCTCAGGGCGTTCCGCAAGGAGAACCCCGATGTGCCTATGCGTGTGGACCACGGGCGGGACATGTTGGGCGATGCGGACAAGGGATACCATCCCGGGTATTCGTTCCATGGACGCATGCTCGCCTTCGGACAGGTGTGCGGACTGATGGCTGCTGTGGAGGATGAGCGGAAGAGAGGTTTGATTTAAACACATATGATTATGAATGAGATGTTCAGCATAGAGGGCAAAGTGGCTGTCATAACCGGCGCAAGTGGAGTGCTGGGAGGGAGCATTGCCCGCAGTTTTGCAGAGCAGGGCGCCAAAATCGCAGCTCTGGGCCGCAATGCGGAGAAGATAGAGGCAATAGTGAAAGAGCTGCAGGCGCAGGGAGCGCAGGCGATGGGAATCACGGGCAATGTGCTCGATGTCGAGGCGATGCGACAGGCTGCCGACAAGGTGGTTGCCGGCCTGGGCACGATAGACATACTGGTCAATGTGGCGGGAGGAAACATGGCCGATGCCAATATCCCCGATGACAAGACGGTGTTCGACATGTCGGTGGAGGCATGGGAGCGCGTGACGAGTCTCAATCTCAACGGTACGGTATACCCCACGCTGGCCTTCGGAAAGGTCATGGCCGAGAAGGGCAAGGGGGCGATTGTGAACATAACCTCCATGGCAACCTATTCGGCCATAACGCGTGTGTTGGGCTATTCGGCTGCCAAGACGGGAATCATAAGCGTGACACAGTGGATGGCGATGGAATTGGCCATGAAGTTCGGTGACGGAGTGAGGGTGAATGCGGTGGCTCCCGGGTTCTTTATAGGAAACCAGAACCGTGCGGTGCTGATAAATCCCGACGGCTCGCTCACCGAACGCAGCAAGAAGGTGCTGGCCAAGACTCCCATGAAACGGTTCGGCGAGATAGACGAGCTCAACGGGGCGGTGCAGTTCCTCTGCTCCGATGCGGCAAGCTTCATCACGGGGGCTGTGTTGCCTGTTGACGGTGGATTCAGCAGCTTCAGCGGGGTATAGACATCTCCCCAAAGAGCAAACCCCAAGGGGGGAATGCTGTAGGATGTACGGCAGATGACTGCCACTGCAGGCATTAACTGCAGATGTGCCGTTTTTCGGGTGCGCCAGATGCAACGAGCCCCGAAAAGCGTTATATTTACAGAAAAATCAACATGCAATATATTCATTGGTGACGATGGAAGAGTTCGAGAAGAAAGCGGCAACGCTCAAG
This sequence comes from Tidjanibacter sp., assembly GCA_963640325.1. Lineage (GTDB taxonomy): Bacteria > Bacteroidota > Bacteroidia > Bacteroidales > Rikenellaceae > Tidjanibacter. The sequence goes on along the minus strand of CAVHXY010000001.1, from coordinate 510,523 downwards.
GAGATGATATGCGGGGGCGGCAAGAAGGTAGTGGTCCTTTCCCATACCAACCCAGACGGGGATGCCATAGGTTCGACGTTGACATGGGCACACGTGCTCGAAGAGAACGGCAATGAGGTGACATGCATATTGCCCAACCGATATCCGTCATTTCTGGAGTGGATGACAGGCATAGAGCGTTTCGTGATAGCCAAGGAGAATCCCGACAAGGCATTGGAGGCAATCGGCGGGGCGGAACTGATTTTTTGTCTCGACCTGAATTTGATAGAACGCCTGGACAACCTGTTGTCGGCCATAGAGGCCAATAGTGAGGCCAAGCGCATTCTCATAGACCATCATCTGAATCCGCCTACCTATTACGACCTGATGTTCTCTTATCCTCAGGATTGTGCCACTTCGTTTGTCGTCTACCGTCTGATAGAGGAGATGTTCGGCGTGGAGGCACTTGACAGAACCGATGCGGAGAATCTCTATACGGGAATAATGACCGACACCGGCAACCTCTCGTTCAGCTTCCTTACCCCCCGGCTCTTCTGCGCAATTGCCGAACTGTTGAAACTCGGGTTGGACATCCCCCGGGTCAATACCGCCGTGTACAATGCCTTTTCCGAGGGGCGCATGAGGCTCCTGGGGTATGCGCTATACCGCAAGATGACCCTCATAGAAGACAGTCGTGTGGCCTATATCGATTTGTCGGAGAGGGAGATGCGGCGCTTCAACTTCCAGTTGGGCGACAGCGAGGGGTTCGTCAATTTCCCGCTCTCGATTGCGGGAGTGAAGATGTCGGCACTGTTCATGCAGACCCACAAGTTCATCCGCGTGTCTTTGCGTTCGCGTGGCGACGAGGTGGATGTCAATGTCTTCGCCCGCCGGTATTTCGGCGGTGGAGGCCACAAGAATGCAGCGGGCGGCAAGTCTTTTGTGTCGATGGGCGAGACGGTGGAATACTTCAAGAAATCGGTGGCCGAGTTCCTGGCCGAGGGTGCGCACTGATACCCTCCCTGTTCGTCTGACGAGGGAAGAGAGACAATATTTGCGGAGACGCTGTCGTACAGTCCGATAGTGTCTCCGCATAAATTTTCTCCAAAATGGCTCAAATAGCGCTGCTGGAGTGGGATTTTTGAAGAAAAATAGTTATCTTTACTCCATTGACTAAAAAACTTGAATCTAACCATAAGACGAACATGAAAAATTATCAAACTTCAGAAATCAGAAACATCGTTCTGGTGGGTGCTCCCGGTGTCGGGAAAACTACCCTTGCAGAGGCGATGGCTTTCGAGGGTAAGGCCGTAGACCGCAGGGGTAGCATCGAAAACGACTCGACTTTGTCGGACAGCTCCGATTTGGAGCACTACTACAAACGCAGTATCTATCCCTCGCTGTTCTATGCAGAGTTCATGAACCACAAGATAAACTTCATAGACGCTCCGGGTTCGGACGACTATTGCGGAAGTGTGTTCTCGGCATACAAGGTTACCGATACGGCCATCATGGTCTTCAATGCAGCCAACGGTTTCGAGCCGATAGGCGAGGTGCAGGACCGTTATGCAGCCAAGGCCGGCAAGCCCGTCATCGGTGTGATGAACCAGCTTGACAAGGAGAACGTGAGCTGGGAGAGCGCCATTGAGAGTATCAAGGAGGGCGCCAAGCTCCATCCCGTCATCGTGCAGTATCCGCTGAACCCCGGCACGGGATTCAATGCCATTGTGGATGTGCTGACCAACAGGCTCTATACCTTCAAGGACGAGAACGGTACGGTGGTCGAGTCGGATGTTCCGGCATCGGAGGCCGACAGATTCAATGAGTATTACAAACATCTCGTGGAGGCGGCTGCCGAAGGCGAAGAGGCTCTTATGGAGAAGTATTTCGAGACCGGTGACCTCACGATAGACGAGGTGAGACGCGGTCTGCGTCTGGGAGCAGCATCGCGCACGTTCATGCCCATCTTCTGCGTTTCGGCCAAGAAGTGCATGGGAATCAAGAGACTCTTCGAGTTCATCATCAATGTGGCGCACAATCCGCAGGATGCAGACACACTGCTTGATGTGAACGGCAATATAGTCAAGGCCGATTCATCGGCCCCCGCAAGCCTTTTTGTGTACAAGAGTGCCATTGAGCAGCATGTGGGCGAGGTTACCTATTTCAGAGTGGTGTCGGGCAAGATTACAGAGTCACTCGATATGGTCAATCCGCGCAACGGCAACAAGGAGAAGATCTCGCAGATCTTTGCCTCGGTGGGCAAAAACCGTGTGAAGGTTACCGAGCTCGTAGCCGGCGATCTGGGTTGCACCGTGAAACTGAAGGCCACAAAGACCAACGACACGCTGGCGGTTTCGGCTTCGGCACCGCAGATTTCGCCTATCGATTTCCCCGAGCCCCGCTACCGCGCCGCAGTGCGTGCTGTGGAACAGGCAGATGAAGAGAAACTGGGCGAGATGCTCAACAAGGCCAAATATGAAGACCCCTCATATGTAATCGAATACTCCAAGGAGTTGAAACAGGTTATCGTGAACGGCCAGACGGAGATGCACCTCAATACACTGAAGGCCTACATCAACAACACTGCCAAGATTGCCATAGAGTTCTTCGCACCCAAGATTCCCTACCGTGAGACCATCACCAAGGTTGCAGTTGCGGAGTATCGCCACAAGAAACAGTCGGGCGGTGCCGGACAGTTCGGCGAGGTTCACATGGTCATTGAGCCCTATACGGAGGGCATGCCCGAGCCCGGAAAGTACAAGATTGCCGGCAAGGAGCTTGTGATGAACATCAAGGACAAACAGGAGTATCCTCTGGAGTGGGGAGGCAAACTGCAGTTCTACAGTGCCATTGTGGGCGGTGCAATCGATGCCAACTTCATGCCTTCGATACTGAAAGGTATCATGAGCAAGATGGACGAAGGTCCTCTGACGGGATCGTATGCCCGCGACATCCGCGTAATCATATTCGACGGAAAGATGCACCCCGTTGATTCGAAGCCTATCGCATTTGAGATTGCAGGCCGCAACGCCTTCAAGATAGCTTTCCGCAATGCAGGCCCGAAAATCATGGAGCCTATATACGATGTGGAGATTCTGGTCCCCTCGGACAACATGGGTGATGTGATGAGTGACCTCAACAACCGTCGTTCAACAATTATGGGCATGCATTCCGACGGTAAATACAGTCGCCTGAGTGCACGGGTACCCTTGTCGGAGATGTATCGTTATGCCACCACGCTGAACGCTATCACGAGCGGACGTGCTACATATACGATGAAGTTCTCCGCCTATGAGCAGGTTCCTGCCGATGTACAGGACAAGCTCCTGAAGGAGTACCAGGACGAAGACAAGGACGAGTAGTCCGCTCCCTGTGTGTAGGCACAGGAGAAATATCTATAGAAAAGGAGTCGGCCGGAATTTATGTTCCGGCCGACTCCTTTTCGTTGTTGCAGCCCTTAAAGGGCGCAAGCCTGTCACTCCAATGGTTCCTCTGTCTCTATTGTGGCTCCGGCGCGTATTACTCCGGAGGAGAGTGAGTTGTATATCATGTTGCGCAGGTTGATCTGCTCGGCAGCGAGTGATTTGCGGCCTACAGGGCGATAGTCGGCATCGTAGCGGCAACGTCGCAGACGGAACTTCAGATTCTCGGGTGTGCCGAACACGTCAACTCCAAGACGTATGGGGACAAGAGGGTTCTGAATCATGGAGATGTTGTAGTTGAGCGACATGTCGAGATTGTGCCGTCCGCCCACGATGGCTTTGTAGCGGTCCATGACAATGAGGAACGGGTAGATGTCTATCTCGTTGCGGAACACCGTAAATTCGGCTGAAAGGCTGTCGATACGGTTCTCGGCATCTTTCTTGAAGTGGAGCTTGCGGGCAATGGTGGAGAAGGTCTCTCCGTCCATAAGCACAAGGTCTTTGCCGTATATCGAAGCTGCCCCCCGCAATGTCGATTTCTTGAGGTTGTACAGTGAGTCGAGGTTCGTCTCCACGGCCATGTGGAATTCGCCCGTTCCTCCGAAGGAGTTGAGCATGGGCATCATTTCGCCCAGGTCGGGGAACGTGGAGAGAAGGTCGCCAATCTCCACATTGAGCATATGGTAGTCCAGACCTACATAGAGGTGGTTGCGGCGCGGAGACTTGTACATCGCCGTGAGCTGTACGTCGGCGGCTGAGGAGGTGAAGTTCAGGTTGTCAAGCACGAGCACTCCGTCATCCACGGTTACCGTTCCGTTCACGTTGCGTGCCACATTGGTACCTATCAAGGCATTGTCAATACGGGTGTCAAGCACTACCGAGATTCCCTTGGGCACCATGAAGGGACCGCTGCTCTCTGCCACACCGTTCTCGGTGTCTGTGGCAGAGGAGGTCTGCGTTGTGTCGGTTGTGGTGTCATTCAGTTTGGAGAGCTGCGGGGCAACTACTATCTCGTCGGGAGCATACTCCACATCGCCACCAGATGACACATCCCCCATCCCACTGAAGAGATTCATGAAGTAGTTGACATCCGTCACACCCGAAACGAACTTCAGCTCGGCCCGCAGGAGCGAGTCGCTGTGCAGATAGGAGTTCACATTGTGCAGCGTGCCGCTCAGCTCGAAATCGGACTGTCCCAGCTCGACGCTGCTGCGGTTGATTTTATACTCCTCGGGGGTGAATACGAAATCTATCTCGGGAATCTTTATCTGGCCAGGCACGGCATTGAGTCTCGCTACGGCATTCTCCAACGAGACGAACCCCGAGGGAGTCCATTGCAACAACAGCTCTTTCTGCGAGAGGTCTCCCTGCAGGTCGGCTTTAATCCCGGTCTTGCCTGTGGTGAGCGACTGTCCGCCCATGGCAGCGGTCATGGCTCCTTGGCTGAACTCTATCTTGATTTGCGGGCGGGTCCTGTCACCCGACACGATATCCTGGGCAGAGAGCGAGACATTGCGCATGTCGAGCGAAACGGTGTCGCACATCTGGGCCGAAAGAGCGTCCAGAGAGAGTGTCACCCGTGCGTCAGGCAACGAAGTGGTGTCGGCAAAGACTCCCTGTGCATCAAAGTCGCCTTTGAGCGAGGAGATGTCAGTGCGGAGCGTATCGTTTTCAATCTGCAGTTTGCCGAAAGAGAATTTGCCCGAGAGGGCATTGTGACGTGACAAATCGGGGAAGTCGGCAATTCCGGCTGTTAGTTCGGTACCGTCACCGCTGATTGCTGTGCCTCCGGCAGTGGCCAACAGTTTGCCGAAAGAGAGCTCGGCTGTAGCGAACTTTTTCTCCTTTGCGGAGGATTGACCGGCCGGCAGATGCAACTTCAGTTTCGCTGCCGTGGCAGAGGCGTTAATCGTGTCGTATTGTGCCTGCAGGGAAGGAACCTCAATGGAGCCGTCCAGGAGTATCTTTTCGTAGCGTTCCTTCTCTATGTCCGACATCCGGAATGCGGCCTGTGCCTCAATGTGGGGCATGCCTGCTATTGTGACGGGCAGGGTGTCGGGAATGAATGGGGCGAACTCCTCCAAAGAGAGGTCTGCCGCAAGGTTGAGGCGGTATGACATGTCGGCAAGCAGATTGTCTATCGTGCCATTGGCCTGTAGTTTTGATTTGGGTGTGCGTGCCGAAAGGATCTCTATCGTGGCCGACCCCTCATCCCTGAGGTCGGTGGCGGCAGAGACATGCAGTTCGATTCCCTCCACGGGGAAGGGCAACAGCTTGTCATAACGGGCACTGCCGTCGGTCAGTGAGGCAGAGAGGGTTATGCGTGGCATCTCCTCGGCACTGTATGTTCCGCGCACAGTGCCGTCGAAACCGATTGTGCCGTCAGCTTCGATGTCTTTTGTATAGGAGGCGTAACTCTCCGGAACGAGAGCCAGAATGTCATTGATTTTCCACTCTTTGCCACTGAACGCAAGGTCGGTTGAGATGTCGTCGCCGGCAATGCCCGCCGTGCCGTTCAGTGTCAGGGAGAGAGCGCCGACCTTAAGCGAAGCATTTTCGAGAGTGTATTCCCCCTTCTGCAGGGAGGCTTTTACGGGAATCTCGGCTTCGGCCTTAATGTCCTTTGCGTACTCCGTACCGTCCATGCTTGCTGTGATGTGCGGCAGGGAGAGCCTCAGGGTTCCGTCCGCTTCGGAGCTGTTCAGCTTTCCGCTTAGATTAGCGGCAATATCCTGCAGTACGACATCCAGCTTCTGGGCTTCGCTTGAGAAAATGATTTTCTGACCGCAGAGCTTCATCTCCTCCACTGTGGCGGTCTCCTTGTCGGCCGAGGCTTTCAGCAGGAGAGAGGTTCCATTGGCCGAGGCGTCCATGCCGTTCTGTCGGTCGATGTATGATATGTCGGCATTTTCCAGCGCAACACGGCGCAGTTCAACCAGTCGGAACGGATTTTCGAACGGCTCGTCATCTGTTGGCTCCTCCTCGGTGGAAGTGAAAATATCCAGATTGGAGCCACCTGTGGAGTCAAAGAAGATGTTGGCCGCCACGTCCGTTATCTCCACTCGGTCGCACTCCAGGCGCTCCTCAGAGAGGAGTTTGCGGAGATTTATGCCCGCATAGAGAGAGCCTGCCCGCAAGAGGGTGTCGGATTGGGCCCCTTCATAAGGGTTCAGCACAACCACATCATCCACCTTGAGAGACACATGCGGGAAAGTCTTGAAGAAGACCAACTCTACACGCCCTGTTTCGGTGGGGCACGGCATCAGTTCATGTGCATATTTGTTGACAATGGATGTCAGTTTCGGTGACGACGAGACAACTCCCACCGCAATGGCCACTCCTGCTATAAGCAACACCACGACCGCCAACAGGCAGATCGCAGCGGTTTTCAATCCTCTTTTCATTGTTGAAAATCTTTCTTAGGCCTGTCCTCAGGAGGCCTTGGTGTAAGAAAAAGTCTTGTAGGAGTCCTTGAATTTGAGGGTACTGGAGGTCAATTCCGTGACGGTGTAGGTCTTGGTGATCTCCGCCGTGCTGATGCTCATCTGGTGTTTTAGAGTGAGCGTGGAACCCGACAGACTCCAGGTGAAACTCTGGGCTTCGCTCTCGTCCACTTCGGCCGAGTCCCATGTGTAGCCGGTGCCGGTTGAGGAGAAGAAATAGTACTCCGTGCCTGAGAGCCATTTGCCCGAGAGCAGTTCGGCATCGAACCTGGTGCCCTTCTCGGACGAGGAGCACGAAAAGAGCGTGAGAGCCGCAACCGTTGCGGCACAAAGTGAAATGATCCGTCCCAATGAATGTTTCATGGCCTTATGATTGATGGTTGTTGTCCAAAATAGTCATTATCGTGGTGTAAATACCGTCACTGTCATATCCGCATGATGCTTTCTGCTGGGCAATGGTTGCATGCTCCACGAAAATATCGTCGATTCCGAGGCGCGTCACACGGCATCCGGCTCCCCGGGAGGCGACATAGTCGGCCACTCCACTGCCTACACCACCGTCTCTCACGCCGTCCTCCACGGTGATTATTTCGCCGAAATCGCGAACCACGCGCTCCAGTATCTCCTCGTCCATCGGTTTGGCCCAGCGCAGGTCGTAGTGTGCAATGGAGACCCCCGTCCTCTCGGCTTCCACTCTCGCTATGGCCCTTGCCGCACTGTTGCCCGTTGCGCCTATGGTCAGCACAGCCACGTCATGCCCGTCTTTCAGCATACGGCCACGGCCGATGGTCAGGATTTCTGGTGTCTCCTCAATCTCTCCCTCCTCGCTGCCACGCGGATACCTTATCACCACGGGCCCAGAGGCTGCATGTGCCGCGTACATCATATTGCGCAGTTCGTTGCCGTTCATGGGTGCTGCCACGGTCAGATTGGGGATGCACCGCAGATAGGCGAGGTCGAACTCTCCGTTGTGCGTCGCACCGTCTTCGCCGACAACTCCCGCACGGTCGAGACACATCACCACATGCAACCGCTGCAGGGCCACATCGTTGATGACATTGTCGTAGGCGCGTTGCATGAACGACGAGTATATGTTGCAGAACGGAATGAACCCTTGGGTGGCGAGCCCTGCAGAGAATGTAACGGCATGCCCCTCGGCGATGCCCACATCGAAACACCTTTCAGGCATCTCTCTCTGCAGTATGTTCAAAGAGGAGCCTGTCAGCATGGCCGGCGTGACACCCACCACGCGGTCATCCTTGTGCGCCAGCTCCAGAAGGGTGTTCCCGAAGACATACTGGAACTTGAGAGGCAACCGCTTGCCGCTGGCCTCACGCTCGCCTGTGGCGACATCGAAGCGTCCCGGCGAGTGCCACACCTCGGGGTTCCCGTTTTCGGCCGGGGCATATCCCTTGCCCTTGACTGTTATCACATGCAGCAGTTTGGGGCCGGGCAGATTTTTCAAGTCTCCCAACACCTTCACAAGAGCCTTTACGTCGTGACCGTCCACAGGGCCGAAGTAGCGCAGGTGGAGACTCTCGAAGAGGTTGCTCTGTTGCAACAGGCCGTTCTTGAGGAACGAGCTCATCTTCTGGAAGAAATTCCGTGTGTTGGGGCATTTTTCGAGCACTTTCCATGTCTTGCCCTTTATTCTGTTGTAGCCGTGCGAGGTGGTGATGTTCAGCAACAGCTCGTTGAGGGCACCCACGTTGGGACTGATGGACATCTTGTTGTCGTTGAGTATCACAAGCAGATCGGCCTTCGAGGCTCCCGCATTGTTGATGCCCTCGAATGCAAGTCCTCCGGTGAGGGCTCCGTCACCGATCACGGCTATGGTCTTGTTTGTGCCTCCCTTCATGCGCTCGGCTATGGCGATTCCGAGCGCTGCCGAGATGGAGGTGGAGGAGTGGCCTCCCACAAAGGCATCGTACTCGCTCTCATCACGGCGGGGGAATCCGCACAGACCGCCCTGCTGGCGGTTGGTGTGGAACTTTTCGCGGCGGCCCGTTATTATTTTGTGGGCATAGGCCTGATGTCCCACATCCCAAAGAATCTTGTCTTGGGGTGTGTTGTAGACATAGTGCAATGCCGTGGCCAACTCCACAGTGCCGAGGTTGGATGCGAGGTGACCGGGGTTCTCTGCAAGACTGCGCACTATAAAGTCACGCAATTCTCCGCAGAAAGACTCCAACTCTTCAGTCCGCAGCTTCTTGAGATCCTCGGGGTAGTCTATGTTGTTCAGGTATCTATAATTGTTCTCAGTCACGATTCCATAAAATATATACAAAGATAAGCATTAATGGACAGATAACCCTCCTTGCCGTCAAATTTAACGCTCATTTCACACACCTATTAAAAATTGTGGAAGGCTCGGTATTTTTGAAAAAAATACGTATCTTCGTACCATAGAGCCGGACCCGAAAGGAGACCGGCAAATTTGTTGATTTGAAAAATTTCAGAACAAGGACGATGGGATACAAAAGAATATTGCTGAAGCTGAGCGGTGAATCGCTTGCGGGAGCAGAGGGCCGAGGCATCTCCGTGGAGGTGCTCAATTCCTATGCCCAGCAGATCAAGCGGGTGGCCGAGAGCGGAGTGCAGATAGGCATAGTGATAGGAGGCGGCAACATCTTCCGGGGCCTGCAGGGCGCGGGCAAGGGATTCGACCGTGTGAAGGGAGACCAGATGGGAATGTTGGCAACCATCATCAACTCGCTGGCACTGCAGTCGGCTCTGGAGTCGGCCGGTGTCAGGACCAAGGTGCTCACTTCGATACGTATGGAGCCGGTGGGCGAGTACTACTCCAAAGCGGCGGCCCTCGAATATCTCGAAGAGGGATGTGTGGTGATTATCGGTGGCGGAACGTCAAACCCCTATTTCTCTACCGACACGGCTTCGGCCCTGCGCGGCATAGAGATTGAGGCTGACGTGTTGTTGAAAGGCACCCGAGTGGACGGCATCTATACGGCCGACCCGGAGAAGGATCCTACGGCCGAAAAGTTCGGAGAGATAACCTTCGACGAGGTATACCGTCGTGGCCTGAAGATTATGGACCTCACGGCGTTCACTCTCTGCAAGGAGAACGGCCTGCCTCTGGTGGTCTTCAATATGGACCGTTACGGCAACTTGGAGAAGCTGATGGCGGGCGAGAAGATAGGAACACTGGTAAAACTATAGCGATATGAAAAAGATTTTCCTGTTTGTGGTCTGCATGGCGCTCATGATGTCGTGCGGAGGAAAGAATTCGGAGGGAACGCTTGTCAAGGTGGGCGATGCGGTACCGCAATTTACGGTGGAAAAACTTGACGGCACGCAGTTCAACATTGCCGAGCACATGGGCGAGGTGGTGTGGATAAACTTTTGGGCGACATGGTGTCCGCCCTGCCGTGAGGAACTTACCCGGGTGCAGAGCGACATCATAGACCATTTTGCCGGCCAGGACTTCACTTTCATTCCCATCTCGCGTGGCGAGGATGCGGAGACGGTCAAGGCCTTTCTGGAAGAGAACGGTTATGGGTTCGTGCCGGGACTGGACACAGACGAGTCGGTCTACGGACTCTTTGCGAGCCAATATATTCCACGCAACTTCATCATTGATCAGGATGGCAAGGTGGCCTTCTTTGGAGTGGGTTATTCGGCTGGAGAGTTCAAGGAGCTGATAAAGAAAGCAGAATCATTACTAAACAAATAATTTTCAAGAAGATATGACAGAAGCCGGTTTGTTGATTCTCGATAACGCCGAGGACAAAATGAAAAAAACGTTGGGCTTTCTTGCCGAAACGTTGCTGAGCATCAGGGCGGGCAAGGCCTCTCCCAATGTGCTCAAAGGCATTACAGTTGACTATTACGGAACGCAGAGCCCCATTGACCAGGTGGCAGGTGTGACGATTCCCGACGCGAAGACAATTCTCATCCAGCCGTGGGACAGAAATCTGATTTCGGCCATAGAGAAGGCCATCATCAATGCCAATATAGGCATGACCCCGTCGAACAACGGAGAGTCGATAAGGTTGAATGTTCCCATTCTGACCGAGGAGCGCCGTAAGGAGCTCGTCAAGCAGGTGCGTGCAGAGGCGGAGAATGCCCGTGTAGGTATGCGCAATGCCCGCAGGGAATCTCTGGAGGCATTCAAGAAGGCCCAGAAAGATGGCATGGCCGAGGATGAGGCCAAGGGTGGCGAAGACGAAATCCAGAAACTTCTGGACAAGATGAACAAGAAACTGGAGGAAGAGGTCGCCAAGAAGGAGAAAGAGATAATGACTGTATAAACGGTCTTGCGGCACGGTGGCAAAGCGTAGCTGCCGGCACAAAATAAAAGCGGAGGAGAGACAAATCTCCTCCGCTTTTATTTCCCCTTCCCGATATTTTTGATTGTAGGGATGACTGAGCTGTCTTCCGTTTGCGACTCTTTTACGGGCCTGAGGAATGGGTCAGCCGTCTTTTTTGAGCCGGGCCGAGAGCCGGCTCAAAGTTAGTGCGCAACTGCTGTACGGCTGCTGCCTCGGGAGTCGAAGTCCTCCATTAGTAGCTGCAGATAGGCTTGTCCCTGTTCCACAAGACGGTCGGTCTGCGAACCTTGCTCCATGGAAACCTTCTGCGAAGTGCAGTCCCACACCACGGAGTTGCCCTCCTTGTCCACCATGCCGAATCCGTTGTTGAATGTGTAGAAGGCGAATTCGGGGGCCGCGTTGTCGAGCAGGTCCTTGCTGTAGGCGAAGCTGTCGGCAGGAAGCGAAAGCTGTCCAAGGAGCGTTGCGGCAAGGTCGGTCTGGGTGCCCACACGTGGAATTACAGAGCTCTGTGCTACGGCACCACCGCCCCAGATGAAGAACACGTGGTGTTGTTCGGGAGAGTAGCGGGCAACATTCTCGGGATAGAGGAACGAGTGGTCGGGAGTGAAGATTACCAAAGTGTTGTCCCATGCGGGAGACTGGCGCAAGCGCTCCATCATTCGCCCTATGCAGTCATCGGTGAATGCCACGGAGTTGGCATAGAGATTGTCGAACTTTTGGAACGGGACATCGAACGGTTCGTGGGAACTGAGCGTGAGCAGGGTTGTGAAGAAGGGCTTCTCCTGCGCGCTCTTCTCTATAATGCGTTCGGCGAAGTAGTCGCACATAAGGCGGTCGTCGTAGCCCCACTGTGCCATAGGCTCGCTGAATGAGAGCGCATCCTGTCCCACGACCTCGTCAAAGCCCGAGCCGTAGAAGAAGGAGCGCATGTTGGTGAAGTCGATATCGCCGCCGTAGTAGATTGAAGTGGCATAGCCGGCATCGCGCAATGCCCCGGCCATGCCGGGCAGGGTCTGGCTCTTGGCCGGATATTTCATAATGGACGAAGTTGGCTGTGCCGGGTAGGCGGCGAGGATGGATACGAGCGCGCGGTCGGTACGGAACGAGTTGGCATAGATGCGATTGAATGTCACGCCCTCTGCGGCGACGGCATTGAGGTTGGGAGTAATGCTTGCATCACCGCCCACAGCTCCTACAGTGGTGCCTGCAAAGCTCTCCAGAATGACGAGCACGATGTTGGGACGCTTGGTCTTGAGGAGGTTCTTTATGGTTGTTCCGGCTGTCTCGCCCGTGCTTTGCTGTCCCGCCGCAATTTGGGGGGCACGTTCGGCCGAATAGATCGCAGGCAAGTGCCCGGCAGTCATTTCGGCAACCGTTGCGATGGCCTTGTCATCATCCATGTAGCGGTACTGTTCCGCAAAGCTCTGCCGGCGTGTCGATGAGTCCAGAAGGGTGAAACACGGGTTCACTGCCGAATGGTTCAGGAACATGTCGGAACTGAAGTAGACGCGTCCCTCGTTGGCCACCGAAGCATGTGTGCCTCCGCGTATGGGCAGAATAAGCAAGCCGAGCAGAACGAGAGTACACAGCGAGGAGAGCACTTTGGACAGGATGGTCTCTCTGCCGTTGTCTCCCGGAATGCAGGCAACAACCTCCTGAGTGTAGGTATCTTTGCCGACGAGTCTGTCGTTTCTGCTGTGCCCGAGAAGCAGAGGAAGAACCAGACGAACGGTTACAATATAGAATAGAACGGCATAGGCGACAATCATGAGTATCTGTGCGACAGTTGGCCAGAACTCGAGGCTTGCCACTGCATCCTTGGGCGAGGAGAGATAGAACCACACGCTTGAGTTGAGCTTGTAGCCCCAGTATGGATAGATGGCCATGTCGGCCACGAACACTATGGCGGTCACGATGGCCATTAGTGCAAAATAGCACTTGAATACAGCCCGCCAGAAGCGGCCCCTAATCCAAATTGTGGCCAGAACCATCAGCGTGGGCAACAGCATGAGATAGCCGGCTATGGTCATGTCAAGCGAGAGTCCGTGCCACATCACGGCCAGCCAGTCGCCCGCCGTACTTCCCGTGGCCAACGAGGAGTTGTACCACATGAACAGAGGTTTCTGTATCGCAAAGAGCAGCGTGAGTGTCACGAACAGTGTCAGTATAAATACGATTCTCTTTTTCATTTCTCTATCCATTGGGCCTTGGGAAATCCCTTCGCCCAAAAATTATGCATATATAATATATCTTGTCACTCCCGTCCGCCCTTGTGCGGAACGGGCGGAGGCTATTCGGTTTTGCTTCCGTAGGCCAAATCGCCTGCATCACCCATGCCGGGGACTACGAATGACTGTACTGTCAGCTCCTCGTCCACCGCACCGCACCAGATGTGCGCTTCGGGCGGAAGATTCCGGCTTGTGTAGTCCAACCCCTCCTCACTGGCAATAACGGTTGCTATATGGGTCTCCTTGGGTGTTCCTCCCTTCTCGACGAGGGCATTGTGGGCCAACACAATTGAGGCCCCCGTGGCAATCAGTGGGTCGACCAGTATGAGTATTTTGCCCTCCAGGTTGCAGCTTGAGATGTACTCCACGTTTATCTTGAACGAGTTGTCTTTGCTGTAGCGGCGGAATGTGGAGACAAAAGCGCTTCGGGCATTGTCGAAACAGTTGAGGAAACCCTGGTGATAGGGCAGTCCGGCACGCATTATCGTAGCCAGCACTATGTTGTCTCTTGCCAGCATGAGATTCGCCTCGCCCAGCGGTGTCTCCACCAGGGCAGGTTCGTAGACGAGAGTCTTGCTGATTTCATAAGCCGTCATTTCACCTATGCGTTCGAGATTGTGGCGGAAACGCATGCTGTCCTTCTGGATGTCAACATCTCTCAGTTGAGCGATGAAGTTGTTGAGAATGGTGTTCTCTTTACTCATGATGTGTAACATAGGCCTTGCTGAATTGTATGGTTAGTGATTGTTTGTTTCGTTGCATCTGCCCTGATTCCTCTTCCCGTGCGCATGGCTCTCCCTTGCTTTCTCCGTATTCAGTTTCCATTCCCGGGTTATTGACCAACCGGCAATATCTCTTGCGGGGGCAAAAGGAGTGAGCAACGCCCCTTTAGTAGAGAAAGTTGTTGAAGGGGTAACGGCCGGCATGAATCTCGCGTACCATGCCGTAGATATCTTTGCGCAGCTTGTCGATGCCAGTTCTCTCCTTGGCCGAAATGAAAATGCAGGGAGTGTTGTCCTTGGCTATCCAACTGTTCTTTACATCCTCAAGCGACATGTTCTGCTTGGTGGCTGGCGTGAGGTCGTCTTCCTCCTTCTCCACAAAGGTGTAGTTGTCAATCTTGTTGAATATCAAAAACACGGGTTTGTCTCCAGCGCCTATTTCACGCAAGGTCTCCTTCACTACCCGTATCTGGTCCTCGAACGAGGGGTGCGATATGTCCACAACATGCAGGAGAAGGTCGGCTTCGCGCACCTCGTCCAGAGTGGACTTGAATGACTCCACAAGCTGTGTGGGCAATTTGCGGATGAATCCCACTGTGTCCGAGAGCAGGAAAGGCAGATTGTCCAGCACCACTTTGCGCACGGTGGTGTCAAGCGTGGCGAAGAGCTTGTTTTCGGCAAAGACATCGCTCTTGCTCAACAGATTCATTATGGTCGACTTGCCTACATTGGTGTAGCCCACCAGCGAAACCCGGACCAGCCCGCTCCTGTTGCCGCGCTGTACGGCCATCTGACGGTCAATCTTTTTCAGCTCCTCCTTCAGCTTGGCAATGTTGTTGCGGATGATACGCCGGTCGGTCTCAATCTCCCGCTCTCCGGCTCCGCCACGAGTTCCCGTGCCTCCGCGCTGACGCTCAAGGTGTGTCCACATACCCGTCAGTCGGGGCAGAAGATATTCATACTGCGCAAGTTGTACCTGGGTTTTGGCATAGGCCGTGGTGGCTCGTTGCATGAATATGTCAAGAATCAGTCGCGTGCGGTCCGATACGCGGCACTTCATGCCCCGCTCAAGGTTGCGGGTCTGCGACGGGGTCAGTTCGTCATCGAATATGGCGACATCTATTTCGTTCTCCTCGCAGTACAAGGCAAGCTCTTCCAACTTTCCCGAGCCCACATAAGTGCCCGAAAGCGGTGCAACGAGACGTTGCGTAAATCTCTTGACGGTCACAATGCCGGCTGTCTCGGCGAGAAATTCCAGCTCGTCGAGGAACTCGTCGGCCTGGTCTTGGTCCTGCCGGTCCCTCACTACTGCCACGAGTATGGCGCGTTCTTGTTGGGTGGTCTTGATAAAGGGTTCCATTGCTAAAAAACGAGGGCTCCCGCACGGGAACCCTCTATAAGTGTTCTTTGTTTGTCGTGCTCTAAGTACGGCTTAGTCGCTGATGGTGAACTCGACAGGCAAAATGTACTTCACACGGCATGCAACGTTTCTCTGTTTGCCGGGAGACCATTTGGGCGAGCTCTGGAGAACACGGGTGGTCTCCTCCGACAGCGAACGGTCGGGGCTCTGAAGAATCTGGATGTTCGAGAGTGAACCGTCGCGCTCGATGACGAACTGTGCGACTACACGACCCGAGATACCGTTCTCCTGTGCGATTACGGGGTATTTAAGACGCTCCATAACCCAGGTACGGAAATCGGCGAGCGTACCTCCCTTGAACGAAGGCATCACCTCTGCGGTGAGGAACGGTGCGTCCTCCTCAATCTCCTCCTCGGTCACCTCAATTTCGAATGCCTGGACATCGATGTCGCTCATCTCGTCAAACTCGGCAAAATCGAACGAAGTGGTGATTTTGGTATCGTTCTTTACGACATTCAGAATATCGGAGATAACCTGAATGGACTGTTTTACGGGAGTCTCCTGCTTGGGCTCCTCCTGTTTGGTGATGTCGACCATCTCGATTTCGTCCGCAACGGTACCGAGGTCGAACACCTCTACTTTCTTCTCTTTCTGGCTGACACCAAAGGCTGCGATGACGAGACCCAGAGAGATGACAAGACCGATCTCAAGGAAGAGGAATTTTCTCCTGCCAAGATCTGCTTTCGGGTTTTTTTTCAGTTCCATATTAAAGTTTGATTTTAGTTTATTGTATCCTCCACTCACGTACTGTGACAAAAAACGCTCCCCCGTTCCTGACGAGGAAGGATTTTTATCCCTACAAAGATAGTAACAAAAAATAAAAACAAAACATTGTCGGCATTTTTTTTGGCCTTCTTGCGCCATTTATTCCGTTTAAAACCCTTCTCGGCGCCCGAATCGGAGATGCCCCTTGAGTATGTAACGTTGCAGGCATGGGTGATATTGTGAAATCGGGGAACGGAAATTTGCTTTTTTCCCGTCGGAAAGCGTAACTTTGCGCATCGGTCCGCCAGTCGGAAAAACCACTGCAGCGGTGGACGGAAGGCCGGGACCGCCGGTCTATAACGAGACACACGATGGATACCCTCTACGGAAAGACACTCAATGAACTGCAGATGCGGTTCGCAGAGTTGGGTCTGCCCAAGTTCGCAGCCCGGCAGGTGGTGTCGTGGCTCTATGGGAAGTTCGTGGGCGACATCGCCTCCATGAGCAACCTCTCGCTAAAGAACCGCGAACTGTTGCAGAGGGAATTCGAAATGGGACTTACGGCACCTTCGGCCGTGTCGGAATCGACGGACGGCACGAAGAAATATCTCTTTGAAGTCAGTGGCGGACGGAGTATAGAGTCGGCCTTCATTCCCGACCGCGAACGGGCCACGCTGTGTGTCTCCTCGCAGGCGGGATGCAGGATGGGGTGCAGGTTCTGCATGACGGGGCGGCAGGGTCTCGGAGGAAGTCTCTCCACATGCGAAATCCTCAACCAGATAATCTCTCTGCCCGAGCGAGACCGTCTCACCAACATTGTCTATATGGGTATGGGCGAACCTTTGGACAACCCGGAAGAGGTGTTCCGCTCGATAGAGATACTCACCGCTCCGTGGGGTTTCGGGTGGAGTCCGTCTCGCATAACCCTCTCGACGGTGGGGGTGATTC
The DNA here is from genome assembly GCA_963640325.1 of Tidjanibacter sp. Classification (GTDB taxonomy): domain Bacteria; phylum Bacteroidota; class Bacteroidia; order Bacteroidales; family Rikenellaceae; genus Tidjanibacter. The sequence goes on along the minus strand of CAVHXY010000001.1, from coordinate 493,364 downwards.
CCAACCTGAAGAACTTTCTTGAGCAGACCGATGTCCATCTGGCCGTGTCGCTGCACAACCCATTCCATGAGGAGCGAGCCGAGATAATGCCCGTGGAGAACGCTTACCCTATAAAGGAGGTGGTGAAACTTATCAGGTCATTCGACATGGGGCGCCAGCGGAGAGTGAGTTTCGAGTATATCGTGCTGGCAGGGATGAACGATACAGCCGCCCATGTCAAGGAATTGGCCCGTCTGCTCGACGGACTGAAATGCCGGATAAACCTCATCCGTTTCCACAAGATTCCCGACTCGCCCTACTTCAGTCCCGACAACGGGGCAATGGTCAGGTTCCGTGATGCTCTCACGCACAAGGGGATATTCACCACCATACGGGCTTCGCGCGGTGAGGACATAAAGGCGGCCTGCGGTTTGCTCTCCACTATGGGCAAATAAGACCGTTTTCCCCAGCGGGGTTTCTTGGTGCGGGTAACTCTTTTTGAAAAATTTGTAGGAAAATGCCGGCAGGGAGGCTATCGGCTTATGAGGACAACGCCGAGTACGATGACCATGACGCCAATCCAGCGGATTGTGGAAATGCTCTCCTGAAAAATCCACAGAGAGGCGAATATGGCAAAGATGTAGGCAATGCTTGTGAGCGGATAGATGATGGAGAAATCAAATACTTTCATCATGTAGATCCACAATGCGGCGGCCGAACCGAACAGCGCAGCACAGACAAGGAAATTCCAGTTGATGAAGACCTGCTTCAGACACGACCACTGGAAGGTGAGTGTCTCCACAGCACCGAGCGAGAACTTGAGAAAGACCTGTCCGAAAGCGATAAGTCCGCTTTGCAGAATCGACAGAAGAATGATTTTCAGCATGAATGTCCGGTTTTTCGTTTCGGTGACAAAGTTAATTCATTTTCGTGACATTCAGCCGGAGAGGGTCTTTTTTGAACGGTACGGACTATAAAATATGTATAAAGAGACATTCGGGCTTTTTCGGGAGGGGAAATTCCGCAAGAATTAGTATCTTTGAAATTTGAATTGTCTACCGACAGTTTCGCTTGACAGCCTTGCTGTGTCAAGGGTTACAGGGCGCGCATGGACAATGGGGAACTAAAACAAAAATGTCTGCCGGAGAGGCGGACGGCAAGGAAAAGATGAGTGCACTTGGGAAACTTGCGGGGCAGACGGCCATTTACGGGGTGAGCAGCGTGGTTGCGCGTCTGCTCAACTATCTGCTTGTGCCGTACTATACGCGCATCATGCCTCCGAGCGAATACGGTGTCATCACCGACATCTATGCGCTTATCCCCTTCCTGCTGATTGTGCTCACGATGGGCATGGAATCGGGTTATTTCCGCTTTGCGGCCAAGGCACAGGATGCGGATGAACGCAGGCGCGTGTTTGCCACCACATGGGGTGCAGTAAGTGCCGCTGCAGCGGTTTTCTTCGTTGTGGCCATTCTCTTCAAGGGGAGGATAGCTGCCGCCATGGACTACTCCGACCACCGGTCCTACATCTGGATAGTGGGGGCGATAGTCTTTTTCGATGTGGTCAATGCCATTCCCTTCGCACGGCTCCGTGAACAGGGATGTGCCGTGCGGTATGTGGTGCTCCGCCTTTTGTCGGTTGTCATCAATCTGGTGCTGTGCGTCTTCTTCTACAATGCACTGCCCTCTTCGTGGGCATTTTTCCCGTCACCGGTGGATGCAGGCTATGCCTTTGCGGCCAACCTGGTGGCGAGTGCGGCCACTTTCGTCTTGCTGTTGCCCTCGTGCGACAAGGTGATGCCGCGCATTGATGCCGCATTGTTCAGGAAGATTCTGCTCTACTCGCTGCCGCTGTTGGTGAGCGGCATTGCTGGTACGGCCAACGAATATATCGATCGTCAGATGATAAAGTACCTCATGCCTGCCGGGGAGGCCATGGCTGCACTGGGTGTCTATGGGGCGGTGGTGAAAATTGGTGTGGTGATGCTGATGTTCACGCAGATGTACCGCCTTGCGGCGGAGCCGTTCTTTTTGGCCGACTTCAAGAAGGAGGACTTCAAGCATTCGAATGCCGAGGCATTGAAATATTTCGTGCTGGTATCGGTGTTCATTTTCCTGCTCATCTCTCTTTTTGCCGATCTCTTTGCACTGATTGTGGGACGCGACTTCAGGGAGGGAATCTACATATTGCCCGTGGTGCTGGTGTCGAACATGCTCTCGGGTGTGGTGCTGAACCTGTCGTTCTGGTACAAACAGGTGGGGGCGACCAAATATGCCATATATGTGACGGGAACAGGACTTCTCTTTACGCTTGTGTTCAATGTTATGCTGGTCCCGAAGCTGGGCTATTTCGGTGCGGCGCTGGCAAGACTGGTTTGCGAGGCGGCGATGGTGGTCGTGAGCTACCGTCTCAACCGCAAGCATTATCCCATTGACTATGACCTGCGGCGCATGGGCGAGTATCTGCTGGTGGGAGCCGCGATGTATGGAGCGGGAATGTTGTGCGGCGGTGCTCCGGCCGTGCTGCGCTACTGTGTGGCGACGGTGCTTGTATGTGCCTTTGCGGTATATGCCGTGCGCCGGGAGCATATCGATGTCCGAGGCATGGCGCAGGCCGTTGTGGGGAAGGTGAAAAAATCATGAGGATATGAAGATAAAGGTAATAAACAAGTCGCGGTTCGAATTGCCGCAGTATGAAACGCCGCTCTCGGCAGGAATGGACGTGAGGGCCGACATGGAGGGAAGCGTAATACTTAAACCTCTGCAGCGTGCCATGATTCCTACGGGTCTCTTTGTGGAGATTCCGGCCGGTTATGAGATTCAGGTGCGCCCACGTAGCGGGTTGGCAGCCAAACACGGCATCACGGTGCTCAATGCTCCGGGTACGATAGATGCCGATTACCGTGGAGAGATAAAGGTCATATTGGTGAACCTGTCGGACCAGGAGTTCGAGATAAAGCCGGCCGAGCGCATAGCGCAGCTGGTTGTGGCTGCACACGAGAAGGCAGAGTGGGTGGAGACCGACTCTCTCTCCGACACGGCACGGGGCGAAGGGGGCTTCGGCAGTACGGGATGTTAGGCCTGCGGGGCGCAAATGCCGGCTCTTGATGAAAATCGGGTCGGCACAGGGAAAGAGAACGCTATAAAAGAAGGATATGGCAGGGAAAAAGAAGAACAGGACCAACACGCTGCTGCTGTCGTTGGGAATGATACTGATTGTGGTGGATGCTCTGGTGATGAGTCTGCCGGGGTTGAGCGAGACCATGATCAAGGTGATGCTGGTGGGGAGCATAGTGATATGTGCCGCACTGATAGTAATCATGTCGTGGAACATAATCCGCGACGGACGTAAAATAAAACGAGGAGAGGGCGAAGAGGAGTGAAATTTGCAGATGTCATAGGTCACGAGGCTTTGAAGTCGGTGCTGCGCAAGAGCGTCGACGGCGGACGTGTGAGCCATGCCCAGATGTTCAGCGGACTCTGCGGCTGGGGCGCATTGCCTCTGGCTCTGGCATATGTGCAGTATCTGAACTGCACGAACCGTCATGACGGCGATTCGTGCGGAGAGTGTCCGTCGTGCCGCAAGACGGCGGCGCTGATGCATCCGGATCTCCATTTCATCTTCCCCGCCAACACCCCCAAAGGCAGTCCTTCCTCGAAATACATTTCGGACAACTTCATCGACAAGTGGCGCGGAATATTTGCCCGCACGGGAGGCTATTTCGACGAGCAGGAGTGGTATGGCGAACTGGGCATAGACAACAAGCAGGGCCTGATTCCCAGGCGGGATACGGACGAGATAATCAAGAAACTCTCCTACAAGGCTTTTGAGGCTGAGTACAAGGCCGTTATAATATGGTTGCCCGAGCGGTTCCATGAGACGGCTGCCAATGCCCTTCTGAAGATTCTGGAGGAGCCGTGGGAGAAGACCCTGTTCCTGCTGGTGTCGCAGGAGCCCTACAAACTGTTGCCCACGATCATTTCACGTGTGCAGCAGACCGAAGTGGGGCGCACGGGCGAGGATGAGATGAGGCGGTATGCCGAAAGTCTCGGACTCGTCGGCGACAGAGCCGCCACGGCGGCGCATTTGGCTGATGGCAATGTATTGGCTCTCCGGCGCTTGGCAGCAGGCGAGGAGGGCGGTACGGATGAAAACTTCGGCCGGTTTGCGGAACTCATGAGGCTATGCTATTCCAATAACCATCTCAAGTTGATTGATTGGGCCGAATCTTTGGCGAAAGAGGGGAGGGAGATGCAGAAGAGGTTTTTCGAATATGCTGTCGGCATGTTGCGCGAGGTATATATGATATCGGCCGGAGTGGAGGGTGTCGGCTATCTTTGGGGCGAGGAGAAGGAGTTTGCCCGCAAGTTTGCCCCCTTCATTGGGAACGGCAACATAGAGGCCTTTGTGGGAGAGATGGAGAAGGCATTGCTGCATATCAGGCAGAACGGCAACCCGAAGATAGTGCTCGTGCATTTCGTGTTGTCGGTGAGCAAGTTTATAGTCAGGAGATAAGGATACAAAAGGTTAGGAAATATTTTTTGAGGCAAAGCTATGGCACGTGTTTATTTGTTGACGGGCGGCAATACGGGCAAGACAGAGACTACGTTGCGCCGGGCCCAGAGAATGGTCAATAGCAACATAGGGGTTGTCCTCCATGCTTCGGGCATATACAAGACCCTTCCGTGGGGCTTCAATGCCGAGGGCCTGTTCTACAACCAGGCACTGGAGGTCGATACCGACCTTTCACCGGAGGAGGTGCTCGAGGAGGTGCAGATAATAGAGCGCACCCTCGGCCGCGACCGGCAGCGGGAGGCAATGGTGAAACGCGAGAGCGGTGAGGCGTACGCTTCACGCCCGATAGATATAGACATCATCTTCTATGACGATATCGTCATGGAGACCCCGTTGCTTACGATACCGCATCCGCGGATGCAGGAGCGTTCTTTCGTGCTCACTCCGCTGGGCGAAATAGCTTCGGAGAAGGTGCATCCGCTGTTGCACAAGACCGTGGGCGAGTTGAGAGACGGACTCCGAGACAAGGAGTCGGCGGAGCAGAAAGGGAAATAAAAAGTATCTTTGCGCCTGGAAAGGGGCAAGGAGAAGGGGGTACGGCACAGCCACTGGGGCGGCCGATGGCTGTGTGACCCAAATAATGGACAAGAGAACAAGGAGATATGAGCAGACGATTGACAGGAATAATGTTGAAGGCGATGGTGGCGATTATGTTCGGCGTCGCATTTCTGTGGCGGTGCGCCAATGCCATGGCGCCCACGGGTGGACCGCGCGATTCGTTGCCCCCTGTGGTGATAGGCGCTTCGCCATCGTTCAACACCACCAACTTCAAGCAGAAGAGAGTTACCATCTCCTTCAACGAGTATGTGCAGCTGCAGAACCAGCAGAGCGAGTTTTTCATATCGCCGCCGTTGCGCAAGAAGCCCACGGTGACGCTCAAGGGTCGTGGGGTGCAGATAGACATTCTCGACACGCTTCAGGAGAACACGACATATGCGCTCAATTTCGGCAACAGCATAAAGGACAACAACGAGGGGAACAAGTTGGGCAGTTTCAGATATGTCTTCTCCACGGGCAGTGAAATCGACTCGATGTACATGTCGGGCTATGCCGTGAATGCCTATTCGGGCGACAGCATAAGCAACCCGCTGATTTTCTTCTACCGTGCCGAGCGGGATTCGGTGCCGGAGTATGACTCTACGTTGCTGAATCTCACTCCCGACGTGCTGGCGCGCGGTGAGAGCAACGGCGTATTCCTGGCCCAGAACCTCAAGCCGATAGACTACCGCGTATATGCCGTGGCGGACAGGAACCAGAACTTCGCCTATGACCCGGGTGTGGACGATGTGGCATTTCTGGACAGCGTGCTCAATCCTTTGCACATGCCCGATTTCTCGGTGTGGTACGACACGACGCGCAATGTCCTTCTGGCTGACCCGCAGGTGAACTTCCGCCTCTTCCGTGACACCGCATTCAAACGTCAGAAACTCAACAACTCCACCCGCCCTTCGCAACACCAGTTGCACATGGAGTTCAGCGCCCCCTATCCCGATATCAGGGAGCTGGCGATAGATGGAGTTGACAACGGGCGGATAATTACCGAGTATGTGACGGCCGACAGGGATACGATAAACTACTGGCTCGATGTGCCTTCCGCATCTCTGCCCGACACGGTGAAGGGCCGTATGATATATATGAAGCACGACTCTATAAGCAATCTCGTGCCCGACACGGTGAAGCTCGCTCTGTTCTGGAAACATGTGGAGAGCGAGAGCGAACGCAAGGCCCGCGAGGAGGAGGAGAAGAAGCGTGCCCGTGCCGAACGCAACGGCGAGGAGTACAAGGAACCCGAAAAGAAGAATCCCTTCAGTTACACCATAACGCGCGGCAATGTCAATCCCGAGCAGCATGTGAAACTCTCGTTCGATTTGCCTCTCTCGTCGGTCGACACATCGAAACTGTTGCTGATCCGCACCGAGGGGGAGAAGATGTTCAGGGTGCGTTATTCTCTGGACCGCGACACGGCCGATGTGCGGGCATGGCACTTGTCGTCGGAGTGGAATCAGGGCGGAAGCTACAAGATTGTGGCTTTGCCGGGGACCTTTACCGATGTGGCCGGGCAGCAGAACGACTCGATTTCCAACGATATAAAGATACTTTCGGCCGAGGAGTACGGCACTCTCTCAGTGAATGTGACGGGCAAGACGCCCGAGGCGAAGTATGTTCTCTACCTGCTCAACGAGTCGGGCAGCGTGTTGCAGACCAAGCGTGATGTCATGAGCGGCAAGACGGTGTTCCGTTTTATCTCGCCGGGCAATGTAAAACTGAAGATTCTGGAAGACGTGAACGGCAACGGCGAGTGGGATACTGGCAATCTCGTGCTGCATCGCCACCCCGAGCGCAACGAACTATACTACTCGTCGGCAGGCGAGGACAAGATGGCCATGAAGGCCAACTGGGAAGTGGAGATAGATGTGGATATGAACAGTGTATTCGCTCCCGTGACCACCGAATCGATGCGCAGCCGGATAGCCCTTCTGGAGCGGATACGCCAACGCAAAATGGCGGAGGAACGGGCTCAGCGCGAGAAACAGAGCAAGACTTCGACAGACAACGGGCTCTCCTCACAGGGAATGGGGACAACCGGATTCGGTAACGGCAGCGGACTGGGCAGCCTGAATGGGCTGAGCGGTCTGACGGGCAGATAGCGGACAAGACAAACAGGGAACAGGATGAAAAGGATACTGACAATATTAATAGCGCTTCTTGCGTGCGTCTCCACGGTATCGGGCCAACACTTCATAGGTGTGAAGGGCGGCTGGGGCTTCGGTGACGTGCGCTTCTACCCCAACTACGACACGAGAGTCGTTGGCGGAATGCTTAACGGTGGCCTCACGTGGCACTACTATACGGAGAATGCGACCAGCATAGTGGACCGCTATGCGGGAGGAGTGGCTGTGGAGTTGGAGTTCCTGCAGCGCGGATTCCGTTACGAGTCGTTCTCCAAGACAGATGTGGAGTACAAACGTACGGTGAATTCGGTGGTGCTGCCGTTCATGTGGCAGCCGCATGTCTATATGGCACAGGGACGTCTGTTGTTCTTCCTCAATGCGGGACTCACACTGCAATACAACCTTTCGTCCATGGAGTCGGAGAAGGACCTCAATACGGGAGTGGTGACGGAGAAGGATTATGAGATGATATCGGTGCGCGACAACCGTTGGGGCTACGGCCTGTGCGGAGGAGCCGGATTCGGCTACAATGCGGGACGCCTTACCTTCACGGCCGAGGGACGCTACTATTTCGGTTACTCCGACATTCTCAAGCGCAAGACCCTCTATGAAGACAACATGTTCATGCGTTCGCCACTGGACAACATAATGGTAAGCTTCGGTGTTTCGTACCGGATGGGCAAGAGCGCCCGTGAACAGGCGGAGCAGAGGAGAATGAAACGTGAGGCGCGCAGGGTGGCCGAGGATGCTGCTATGGAACTGCCGGTGGAAAGGAGCGTGGCTGACTGACGGCCAGAACAGTGGGCATGCAATGAGCACCGCAAAGAACGGCAGGCCGGCATATGCGTGGAAACAGAATGGACAAAAAACAAAAAACGATAGGTTATGGAGACAATGGAGACCACAAGACAACAGAAGGTGGGACGGCAGATACAGAAGGACATAAGCGACATCTTTCTCAAGGAGTGTGCCGACACGGTGCACGGAGCCATGGTGTCGGTAACGAAAGTGCGCATGAGTCCGGATTTGGGCTATGCCAAGATATATCTCAGCGTGTTCCCGTTCGAGAAGAACGAGGAAATCATGGCACGTGTGGAACGTGACAACTGGCGCATACGCAAGGCTCTCGGCATACGCATAAGGTTTCAGCTCAGGGTTTTGCCCGAGTTGTCGTTCTTTGTGGACGATTCGCTGGAGTATATCCGCAACATAGACGAACTGCTGAAGTAAAACCACGCTGCTGCAATGCGACTGCCTCTGCTTTTTGCCAGACGTTATTTTTCGTCAAGGAAGTCTCTCTCGGTGATAAACATCATTTCGAGGGTGAGTTCGTGTGCGGTGGGCATTCCTGTTGCGGCCATGATAATTCTGCTCTCGGTATTCAACGGTTTCGGCAGTATCGTGAAGCAGATATACGACTATGCCGATGCCGACATCACGGTGAAACCCGCCAAGGGAAAGGTCTTCCCCGTTGACAGTCTCGACCGTGTAGGGTTGCTGGCTGTAGACGGAGTGGAGGGTGTTTCGTTCGTCATGGAGGAGAATGTACTTGTGGATTACCGCGGGCAGAGACAACTGGCAGTGCTGCGCGGTGTGGATGACAACTATACCGACGTGATTCCCATGCAGGACCTTATGGCCACGGGAGACTATGAACTGCTTTTTGGCGAGCGCGAACAGACTGTTGTGGGGCGCGGACTGGCTGCATCGCTCGGAGTACGCACCAATTTCTACAATCCTATAATGGTATATACTCCCCGTCGCGGTGCAGTGTCATCGCTGTTGCCGGCGAGTGCGCTCAAGAGCGGGCGGCTCGTGCCGGCGGGAATCTTTGCGCTGGAGCAGAATGTGGACAGTGAGCTGCTGATATGCCGTCTGGAGTTTGCACAAAGGCTGTTGAGCTATCCCGGCCGTGCAACGGCTGCTGAGATAAAGGTCTGCAAGGGTGCCGATGTGGAGAGTGTCATGGCGGCCTGCGAACGGGTGGCGGGCGAGGAGTTCTCGTTGCAGACCCGCTATCAGAAGAATGCGGCCATATACCGCATAATGAAGTATGAGAAGTGGGGCGTGTTCCTGATTGTCTTCCTCGTGATGATAATCGCCTCGTTCTCCATTGTGGGGGCGCTCGTAATGCTGATAATAGACAAGCGTGACAACATACGCACCCTCGTGACGATGGGAGCCGATGTGGGGCTGTTGCGTCGCATCTTCCGCTGCGAAGGCATGCTCATAAGCCTGTCGGGAGCTGCGGTCGGTATGGTGCTCGGGGTGGCGGTGTGTCTGTTGCAACAGCATTTCGGATGGGTGAAGATAAATGCTCAGACTTTTCTCGTTGATGCCTATCCGGTGGTGCTGCAGGCGGGCGATGTGCTGGGCGTTGCGGCGGCGGTTATTGCGGTTAATTATATTATCACTACCTTTACGGTGGCGAAAATGGTGCCACGAAGCACCGTAACATTATGAGACATAGCGTAGTAAATATACTTTTTGCGTTTTTTACAGCCCTCGTTCTGGCGGGATGCGGCTCACACCGGACGATATCGGACGAGACATTCGTCGAGATGTTCCGTGAAATGTATCTGGCCAATACCTATTGCTCCAACTACGATGTCAAGTGCGATTCGCTGGACATCTATACACCTATAATAAATAAGTACGGTGCAACCACGGAGGAATTCGTGGCCAAGCTGACATCGTTCTCCAAGCGCAAGAGTGCGCGTCTGTCATCGGTGATAAGTGCAGCGATAAAGGAGATGGAGGACGAATCGGCCAAATACAAGAGACTCCTCGAATTCGACCGCGAGATAAGTGACGAGGTGATTCTCAGGGCTACCGACTCGCTCTTTGCCGACACGCTCATTGTCGTTGAGCGCAAGGCCGATTCGCTGCTGTTGAAAAAGACCTATGCAGCCAAGGAGGGCACATACAAGCTCGACATGAATTACGAGATAGAGGACCGTAAGGAGGAGCAGGCCTACTTTGCATCCATCACGGTGCGCGATAAGTTTACGGGAGAGAGAGTGTCGAATTCGCGCTATATACTCATGTCGGGACATGAGTCCCGGATAAACATGTCGGTCAATGTGGCACTTGCGGACCGCCACCGGGAGGTGTGCGTACGCATGGTGAACCTTGCCGGAGTGGACCGTATGCCACGCATAACTGTGAAGAACGTTTCGATAAGGTATATTCCGACAATAGAGGTGGCACGCAAAATTGTTTTCGAGGAGCGTTTTGCCTACAAGCCATACATGGCGGCCGTTGAGGACTACTCGGCAATAGAGTGGTGCTCGCCGTCACTTGAGAGCGGGAGAATGCTGTTGCGCAGTGCCGACACCTATGCCCGCAGGAGCGAAGCGGACACGGCGGAAAACCATGTGGAGAGATAACGGCAGGGCTTGGGCTGAGGAGCAAACTTAGAAACAAAAGGAGAACAGAGACAATGAGCGATTACAGAAAGGAAGAGCATTACAATCCGCAGGTTACGGAGAAGTTGATGGAACACTACAAGGCGATTCTCGGCCTTCTTGGCGAGGATCCCGAACGGGAGGGGCTTTTGAAGACCCCCGAGCGTGTGGCCAAGGCCATGCAGTTCCTCACAAAGGGCTATAATGAAGACCCCGACGAGATAATCAAGTCTGCCATATTCCGTGAGGAGTACAAACAGATGGTGATAGTGAAGGATATAGAGCTCTATTCCATGTGCGAGCACCACATGCTGCCCTTCTACGGCAAGGCGCATGTGGCTTACATTCCCAACGGATACATTACCGGTCTTTCGAAGGTGGCGAGGGTTGTGGAGTGCTATGCGCGCCGTCTGCAGGTGCAGGAGCGTCTGACGGTGCAGATTCGCGACTGCATACAGCGTTCGCTCAATCCCGTGGGGGTGGCCGTGGTCATAGAGGCTGCCCACACATGCATGCAGATGAGGGGCGTGCAGAAACAGAACTCGGTGACGACCACCTCGGCATTCACGGGCGCGTTCATGACCCAGTTGCAGACCCGTCAGGAATTTCTCTCCCTTATAGGCAGCAAGCTGCATTAGTCTTGGGCGGAAGGCTCCGTCGGTCACATTCAAATGTGGCAGGGGATTATTGTTCTTTATGGGATTCTCCAGAAGTTTCCCTTTTCAGCCGGCCGGCATATTTGGCGAAGAGATGTCGGAGCACCGTTCCGAACAGGGTGCCGACCAAGAGCCCGAATAGTATCTGGCTCGGGAAATGGACTCCCAGATAAATGCGCGAATAACAGACCGCCAGAAGCCAGAGAGACATTGTCGCAATGTAGCGGCGGTCTTTCAGGGCTGCAGACGAGATTATAATCAGCACAAGCGAGTTGGCGGCATGGGACGATGCCGTGCCGTAGAACCCGCCGTGATAGCCGTTCACAGTATGTACCAAGTCGGCAATTGCCGGAGTATGTGTGGGGCGCAGAAACTTCAGCCCCTCCTTGAGCAGGTTGCATGTCTGGTCACAGGCCGCAACCCCAATTGCTGCCACGGCCAGCAGAGCCAGCGAGTAGCGCCAGCCGTAACGGCGCATCGCCATCCACAGAATCAGCAGATAGAGAGGAATCCACGTGGCACGTCCCGACAGGATGTGCATCACGCTGTCCATGACGGGGCCGCCGTTACCGTTGAGCAGCAGGAAAAGGTTTGTGTCGAAGGTCTCCATGGGCGGTCTGCGGTTAGAACTGGAAATAGATGAAGGGTTGTATCTCGGTGGATTTCATCTGCATCACGAACCAAATCACCACCACAGTGAGCGCCACTTTGGCAGCTACCGGCATTGCAGTGACTCCCTGACGGATGCGCTCGGGCAGATTGCGGGGCGCAAAGTGCATGGCATAGCCGAGGAGCATTACCAGGAATACATTGCGGTAACCCGAGAGAACTTCGGGAATGAGCGAAGCCTCAAAGGAGGTGAAAATCTGCGAGAGTATCGAGAATCCTGTCTGCACATCACTCGCACGGAAGAAAATCCAGCACAGGCATACGAAATGGAATGTGAGGAGACCGCCGAGCAGCCGTCCGCCAGCAGTCATGCCTTCGGATGTGGGTTTCAGGCGAGGGAAGTGCGAGAGAAGGAACTTGTGGACGCACAGTGCGGCGCCGTGCATGCCCCCCCACAGAATGAACCGCCAGGCCGCTCCGTGCCACAAGCCTCCGAGCAACATGGTTATCATTAGATTGATGTAGGTGCGCACCTTGCCTTTTCGGTTGCCGCCGAGTGAGATGTAGAGGTAGTCCTTCAGCCAGAAGGAGAGAGATATGTGCCATCTGCGCCAGAACTCGGTAATGGTGGCTGAACGGTAAGGGAGGTCGAAGTTCTTGGGAAAGCGGAACCCCAGCAGCAACGCAATGCCGATGGCCATGTCGGAGTAGCCCGAGAAGTCGCAATATATCTGTAGGGCATAGCCGTAAACCCCCATCAGGTTCTCGAATCCGCTGTACAGCAACGGTGTGTCGAACACGCGGTCCACGAAGTTGAGGCTGATATAGTCGGAGATGACGGCCTTCTTGATGAGCCCCAGAAGGATGAGTGTCAGCCCTGTGCCGAACATTTCGTTGGTTATGCGCGGGGGGCGCTTTATCTGTGGCAGGAAATCCTTGGCCCTCACGATGGGGCCCGCCACCAATTGGGGGAAGAAGGAGAGGTAGAACAGATAGTCGATCCACAGGTCGGCCGGCTCTATCTGGCGGCGGTAGATGTCAACCACGTAGCTGATGGACTGGAACGTGAAGAACGATATGCCCACCGGCAGGAAGATGTGTCCCACGGAGAAGGGCGAGCCTGTCAGGTCGGAGAGTATCTGGGCAAAGAATCCGGTGTACTTGAAGTAACACAGTATGCCCAGGTCGATGACCAGGCTGAGCGTCACGAGCCATCGCCGTATGCGTTCTCTGCGCTCCTGGTAGATGAAGAGGCCTATCGTGTAGTCCGTGACCGACATCAGGAGTATCAGCAGGAAATACATTCCCCCCGTCTTGTAGTAGAAATAGAGCGAGAAGGCGGTAACGTACAGAATGCGCGCCGACAGCTTGTTGCGCAACAGGTTGTAGACTATCAGAAAGAGACAGAACAGCAACAGAAACCCCTTGGACGTAAAGAGCAGGGGGGTGTCGGGATTGTATTTCCAGAACTCCAGAAACGATTCGGTGTTGAACATCTCTTGTGCGGTTTCTTGTTGCTGTGCGTTGCACGCGCTGTGCAGACGCAAGGTGTCTTAAGGCATGTCATTGCATACTTTGTCGCTCGGGGTGCACTTTATGCCCCCGGCCCATACAGTGGACATCCTTGCCGTGTCGGGCATGTGCCCTTATCTTTTGATGGCTATCTTGCCGTTTATCACAGCTCCCGAGGCAATCTCCAGCGTGCCGGTCTCGATATTGCCTGTAACTACGGCAGTGCTCAGCAGCGAAGTGTGCCCCGAGGCAATTATGTCACCGTTGACAGTGCCGCTCACATAGACATTCACAGAGTTGATGTTTCCGTTCACAGTGCTCTGCTCCGCTATCCTTGTAGTGTCCGTTACATTGATGTTGCCGTTGGTGCTGGGGGCGTCGAAATTGAGGCGGGCAGCAAAGATGTCTCCCTCCACCTTGCCCGAAACCCACACCTCTCCCTTGGATGTCACGTTGCCGAGGATGGTGCCGAGGATCTTCACGTTGTTGGTCGCTTCCAGAGAACCGGTGATGACCATGTCCTGCGATATGGTGCTTGTCTCAGTCTTCTGCATGGCGGGGATTATGTCATTGGAGTTCCTGCCGAGAAGGCTGTCTGTCAACTTTCCGCGCTTGCGCTCCGGTTCGTCCTGCGAAGCTGTTGTGCCGGTCGTGTTCATGTGGTCGGCTGATGTGGCCGCAATAGTTCCGTTCTTCATGTCTACAAAGTGGATCTTGTCCTCCTTGTGCCACAGAGAGAATCTCGACAGAAGGTCGTTTATCCTGTCGGATCTGTCTTTCATCTTGTCACTTCTGTTTTTCATTTTGTCGAGTTGTTATATTTCTGTTATGCCTTTGTTCCTTATCTGAGCGCCTTGCCCCCTGACCGTCCGGTTCCGGACGTGGCGACCCTCTCCTGTACAGGAATGGCTGCCGTGTTGTAGTGTCCTTCCATCCCTTTTATTGCCGAAGTCATGGTATTGAGCAGTTTGCCGGCAATCACGCTGCCTCCCTTGTGGTTTATGTGCGTGTAGTCCTTGGCAGCCCAGCCCTGTGCCACGAACTGCTGCATGGAATTCTCTCCGCCCATGACATTGAAGAGATTCCAGAAAGCCACTCCTTTGTCGTAGGCAGCGGCACGCTGTGCGGCAATCATGTGCTCCACGGCGGGTGAGGTCACTATGCGCTCGTCCTGTTTAGTGCCCACATCACCCACACTCATGACGAGTATGGCACTTGACGGGAAACACTGTCTGACATAGTCTATCAGACGGCGGAGCTGGTTTCCGTAGTATGTGTAGTCCGTAACGTCGTGCTGCATCACGTTGAGGCCGTACTCCAGAACCACCAGGTCGTAGTTCATCATGTCGTCTATCTGCCGGTTTACATCCGGATTGGACGAGAAGAGCGCAAGCCCGCTGTTGCTGCGCAACCCGAAATTGTGGACGCTCACTCCGCTATAGTTTTCGAAGACGGCACCGTAGCCTACGAAATCGTTGCTATGCGGCAGCGACAACGAAAGAGAACGGATTTCCGTACCACGGTCAATCAGTATCTGCTGTATGGCATCCGACGGCTCGGGCGTGTAGCGGAGCGTGTCGGTTCCGTTCACTACCACCTGTATCTCCGACTCTCCGCGGCTCTTGAACAGCAAACGGGCGGTCCTGCTGCCTGCGATGTGCCGCTTGTGGGAAGTGCTTTCGAAATTGCATGTCGCCCCCTCGTGAGCCACGCACACCAGACCCGACACGAAGAAGTCCTGCTGGTAATGCTCCGGAGCCTTTTTCTTCTTCAGGAGATTGTAGCAATCCCAGTTGCCGTATGTGTGGGTCACCGTGGGACGGTATTTGGCCAGCGGGTCGGCGAACGGCACGAAACCCACCCCCTCGCCTCCGTAGAGGTCCTGCAACTGTTCGCGTACGTCGGCCGTGACAATGTCACTCTCTATGAACGAGTCACCAAGAAAAGCTATGCGTACTGTGCGGTGTCCCGATTCGGTGGTGAGTGCATTGTAGAACTTCCGCATCATTTTGCCCCCGGCGCTGAAATCCTCTATTGCCACAGGATCGGCGGCCGGCATGGGAAGCGGCTTTTTCTCCTCGGTCAGGGCTGTCCCGTTGTCAGTCTCCTCGTTGACAGAGTTGTCGGTGTCGTCACTCTTTTCGGCAGGTGCCGTGTCTGTTTTGTCCGAATGGTGGGCCGTGGATTTCTGGGGCTGCGCTTTGACGGGCTTCAGGTCTGTGAGGAACGAGGTGTCCAGAATGTCCTTGCTCGTACGGCCACTCACCACTTCGTCATCGAACTCCACCATGTCCGAGAGCAGGTTGGCCCGCTTGATGGAGATGTTGCCCAGATTCTTGCGGGGAATGAAGCTGACAAACGACAGTATCAGTGTCGTTACAAGCACCGCCACCAAAATGGTCGTTGAGTTGTCCGTTCCGTTTGTCTTGCCGTTTGCCATATATCTTCTTCCTTTCGGGACTCCTTTCCCTTAAGGGAAAGGGTCGTAAAGATAGTGCAAAATTATTTGATTTGCAACCGGCCGCACTCCAAATACCGCAAAACGCCCCGCCTGCTGACGGGACGTTTTGCGGTATTGTTATCCGTAACTGCTGCGCAATCAGATGATTTTTAGTCTCTGCGGGCGAGTCCGATGTAGTAGAGCAGTACTGCAATGGCACTCAGAGCGGCCACGAGATAGGTCCTCGCCGCCCACCTCAGGGCCTCGCGTGCTTCGGAAAGCTCGGCAGCATTGAGGGTGTTGCTCCTGTCAAGCCATGTCACGGCACGTGCCGAGGCGTTGTACTCCACCGGCAGTGTGACTACCGAGAAGAGGGCAGAGAGGGCAATCATGATGATGCCTGCCCAAAATATCTGTGGCAGTGTGCCTATCAGCAAAAGGCCTATGAGTACTACCCAGGTGGACCATGTGGAGGTGAAGCTGATTACGGGCACAAGAGCCGAACGCATCTTCAGCGGTCCGTATCCGTAGGCATGCTGTACGGCATGTCCGCACTCGTGTGCAGCCACGGCTGCTGCTGATACACTGTTGCTGTTGTAGACGCTTTCGCTCAGGTTGAGCGTCTTGTTGACGGGGTTGTAGTTGTCGGTGAGATGACCGCGGATGGCCACTACCTTCACATCGTGTATGCCGTTGTCACGCAGCATCTTCTCAGCCACTTCGCGCCCGGTGAGCCCGCCCGTGAAACTCTTGCGCGAGTATTTGGCGAAGACGGATTGCAGACGGGACTGTACGATGAATCCCAGAATTCCTATGGCAAACATGAGCAAGAGTGCCATATTCGATGAAATTACCATGTTTTATCTCCTCTCTTTTTTATTCTCTTTATGTGGTAGGAACGTTCCTGCGCAGTGTTTTATTGTGCTTCCGTGTCGTGACGGTAGAACGAGTTGGCCTGGGCCGTGGGGGTGACGGTTATCTGGTTGATGTTCACGTGTGCCGGACGGCTTACAGCCCAAAGGACAGCCTCGGCGATGTCCTCCCCGTGCAGCGGCTCGACTCCCTTGTAGACGGCGTCGGCCCGTTGCTTGTCGCCACGGAAACGCACAACTGAGAACTCGGTTTCCACCATGCCCGGGCAGATCTCCGTGACCTTTATCCCGCTTGCGAGCAGGTCGATGCGCATGCACTCGCTCAGCCCGTGCACGGCATGTTTGGTGGCGCAGTAGACATTTCCGCCCTCGTAGGGTTCCATGCCGGCTATGGAGCCGATGTTCACTATATGGCCCCGTCCCTGACGTATCATCTGGCGGGCGACTACGCGGCTGATGTAGAGAAGTCCCTTGATGTTGGTGTCGATTACGGTGCTCCAGTCGTTGGGGTCGCAGTCCTGGAAGTGGTCGCGCCCCAGCGCCAGTCCGGCATTGTTTACCAACACGTCTATCTCCCTGAATTCCTCGGTGAGCGACTCTATGGCGGCCTCGCATGAGGCCTTGTCGCGTATGTCGAAACAGAGCGCCTGTACCTTTATGCCGAATTCGCTCTCCAGCCCGGCTTTCAGAGCCTTGAGACGCTCGATGCGCCGCCCCGTCACGATGACGTTGAATCCCTCTTCGGCGAATGCTCTGGCCGTGGCCTCGCCTATTCCCGAAGTCGCTCCGGTTATTAATACGCACATGTTCATTTGCTTGCTTGGTTAAATATTTTTGGTAAATATATCAAATTTTTCTTACTTTGACCTTTCAACCGAAACAAATTATGTCCAAAATCAATATCGCCCTCTTTCTTGCCCACCGCATATCGGCCCGCAACGGTGCGGCCAAAGGTGTAATGGTGCGCATGGCGACAGTCTCCGTGGCTGTAGGCGTGGCGGTAATGATTGTGGCTCTGGCTGTTATAGGTGGATTCAGGAACGAAATCACGGAGAAACTGACGGGCTTCGGTGCCGACATAAAGATTCTCGGACAGGGAGCCGGCAGTGCCTACGAGGCTGCTCCGGTGGTGTGGAGCGAGGCCTTGGCGGAGGAGATTGCGGCGATGGACGGCGTGGTATCCATCGTGCCGTATGCAACCAAGAGCGGTATAATACGCACTCCGCAGGCCATAGGCGGTGTGGTGCTCAAAGGCGTTGATAGGGGGAGCAACCTCTCGGCTTTTGAAGGATGGCTGGAGGAGGGGGCTATGCCCGATGTGGAGTCGCAGAGCCGGGACCTGCTTATTTCGCGCCTTACGGCCGACATGCTCGGATTTGCCGTGGGCGACAAGGTGGAGACCATGTTCATTGGCAACGGCAACTCCGTGCGGCGCGACCTTTACAAGGTGTGCGGCATATACTCCTCCGGCATGGACGATTTCGACCGTGTGACAACCGTTACGGGTATCGGCAATCTGCGGCGCCTGAACCGCTGGGACGACATGCAGGCCACGGGATATGAAATAGCGATTGCCGATTTCGACCGTCTTGACGAGGTGATGGAGCAGGTGGAGACGGCTGTGCGCCACTACAATGCCGTGGTGCCGGACGAAGATATGCTCTATGCGGTCAGCATCCGTCAGGAGTACATGGGGGTGTTCGACTGGCTTGCGACGCTTGATGTGAACGGCACGGTGATAATTGTCATAATGCTTGCCGTGGCGCTTCTGAACATGATTTCGGCGCTGCTCATAATCCTTCTGGAGCGCACTTCCATGATAGGGGTGCTCAAGGCGCTGGGCATGACCAACGGACAGTTGCAGCGTATGTTCCTTGCCCGTGCCGGCGGAATAATCGTGCGTGGGCTCGTGTGGGGCAATGTGGTGGGCATTGGTATTGCACTGCTGCAGAAATACACGGGACTCATAACGCTCGACTCGTCGGGGTATCTGCTGTCGCAGGTGCCTGTGCAGTTCGACTGGGCATGGTGGATAGGACTCAATCTCGGTGTGCCGGTGGTGCTTCTGTTGCTGTTGACGCTTCCAGTGATGGTGGTCGGCGCCATAAGACCCGAACAGACAATGCGTTATCAATGACAATCAAGTTTGTGCAATGAATCCATACAACGACAAAGAGACCAAACGCGACCAGGTGGAGCGCATGTTCGACACCATAGCGCCCTCGTATGACCGATTGAACCATGTGATGTCGCTCGACATTGACAAGGTATGGCGCCGCCGTCTGGTGCGTCTGGTTGCCGCAACGCATCCGCAGCATGTGCTTGACATTGCAGCCGGAACGGGAGACCTTTCGATAATGATGGCGCACCGGATACCGGGTGTGCGGGTGACGGGGGTGGACATCTCGGAGAGGATGCTGGAGATAGCCCGCCACAAGGCTTCCAAAGCGAGACTTGATGTGCGAACGGAGTTCGTGACAGGCGATGCCGAGAACCTGCCATCGGCCGGAGATGAGTTCGATGGTGTGACGGTGGCTTTCGGGGTGCGCAATTTCCAGAACCTCGATGCTTCGCTCAGGGAGATGCACCGTGTGCTGCGCAAGGGCGGCAGTGTGTTTGTGCTTGAGTTCGGCGAACCGCACAGCAGGCTCTTCGGTTCTCTGTACCGCTGCTATTCACGGATGGTGCTGCCCCGTCTGGGCGGCATGGTTTCGGGTGACGGCAAGGCATATGGTTACCTGATGGATTCCATAAGGGAGTTCGCCAAGGTGGACGTTGCGGAACACATGCGCAAGGCAGGATTCATGGAGTGTACGGCCATGTGCCTGACAAATGGTGTGGCCATGATTTACAGGGGAGTAAAATGAAGACGATAAAGAAGGCAATTTTTTTTCTGACGATGCTGCTGGCACTTGCCTCGTGCCGTCCGTTGACGGACAAGGTATCGTTCATGGGGGTGGAGGACGTCGATTTTGTGCCGTTCAACTCCCTTACGGTGGATGTGAAGGTGGAGAACAGATTGCGTGCCGACATTCATGTCGATGATGTCGATGCTGTGGTCTACTTTGACGGACGCAAGGTGGGGACAGTGAATCTTGCTGAAGAGATTGTCATTGAGCGGCGTTCGGAGCAGGTGGTGTCGGTGCCTCTGACCGTGAAGCTGACCAATCCCCTGACGGCTCTCGGCCTTATGGGTGACATGAGCGACATGAACGAAAGCCTTGGGAAAGCCACCTTTGACATAACGTGCCGTTGCCGTGCGAAGGGCATTTCGAAGAGTATAGAGAGACACAATGTGCCGCTTTCGAAATTTATTCCTAATTTTGGCGAAAATTGAAACGTCTGTTTTTTTTAAGTCTCTGAACATATGAAGAGAGTTTTGATACCGATGATTCTTGTGGCGACCCTGTCGGTAACGGATGCGTGGGCGCAGACCATAGCTTCGTTCAAGGACCGCCTGACGCACAGCTCTTCGGTTGCCGAGGGGCGTATCTCTGTGGACGAACATGACTCGGCCATGCGTGCCGTGGACACCTACTCCGCAACCGTCAAGCACCGTACGGAGGTGGAGGGCTATCGGGTGAGCATCTATTCGGGCAAGTCGCAGAATGCACGTGCCGAGGCTCTTGCGGCACAGAACGAATTTTTGGCCATGTACCCGCATGTCTCCACCCACTTGAGCTATTCGGAGCCCTATTTTACCCTCTCGGTGGGCAACTGCCGTACCAAGGAGGAGGCTTTGGTGCTGTGGGGCAGGGTGAAGAACATCTTTCCCAAGGCCTTCATCATGAATGCCACCATCCCCGTGGAGGAGTTCATGACGGACGAGACGGACTATACGGCCGTGAATCAGGGCGGTGAGGACGGGAGTGCAACTGACGGGACTGTGGATGCCGTTTCGGGAGCCACCCCTGTGTCCGGCAATGCGGGGCAGCCGCAGTCTACCAGGCTGTTCCCCCGGCAGAGATAGTGCTCCCAATGCCCTGCTATGTGCGGGGCAAAAAGACGGAACTCGCTCGGAGAGGGACGGAAAGCCCATGGAGAGGGAGAGAAAAATTTTTGTGGCCAAGGCTTGCAGATTATGAAAAATATGTATCTTTGCACCCACATACAAAGAAGCCCAGATGGCGGAATCGGTAGACGCGCTGGTCTCAAACACCAGTAGGTTCACCCCTGTGCCGGTTCGACCCCGGCTCTGGGTACTACAAATGGTTGATAATCAATGGATTATCAACCATTTTTCTTGTAAAGTAGCCAAAGCGGAATGTCCGGCAGCAAACATCTGCGTCTGCCTCATTCCCGTTGCCGGGCAATTGTGCGCTTTCTCTTGGCAGAGAGAGGTTTGGACACAAATGGCCAAAATGCGATTTAATGATTCGATAACGTCTTGGCGGGAACAATCTCTGCAACGTTGAGGTATATTTGCCGCGCAAAACCGGCGGATGGAACCGGCCGGGAGAGTGGCAGAAGATGGAAAACGGAATGACTTTCAAACGGTGGCTGCCTGTGGTGGGACTTACCTGTGCAGCCTTCATTTTCAACACATCGGAGTTTGTGCCCATAGGGCTGTTGAGCGACATTGCCGTCGATTTCGGCACTACCGAAACACGTGCCGGCATGCTCATCTCCGTCTACGCGTGGATGGTGATGCTGCTGTCGCTGCCCCTCATGCTGTTGGTGTCGAAGATGGAACTGCGGCGGCTGATGCTCATCACGGTGTCGCTTTTCACCCTGTTTCAGGTGCTGTCGTTCGCCTCGGCGGACTACGGAATGCTGATGCTTTCGCGCATAGGTGTGGCGTGCACTCATGCCGTGTTCTGGTCGGTGGTCTCACCGCTGGCCGTGCAGCTGGTGCCCGACAAATACAAGCCCGCAGCATTGAGCATGATAGTTACGGGCACGTCGGTGGCCATGATTTTCGGTCTGCCCCTCGGACGGGTGATAGGTCTGCAGATAGGCTGGCGCATGACGTTCCTCTGCGTGGGCATATTCTCATTCGCCACGCTTATATATCTGCTCATAGACCTTCCCAAGGTTTCGGCCGGCGAGGGTTTCTCGGTGCACCGATTGCCGCAACTGCTCCGCAATCCGGCGCTTACGGGAATATATCTGCTCATGTTTGTGCTTGTGACGGGCTACTACACGGGCTACAGCTATATCGAACCTTTCCTCAAGCAGGTGGCGCATCTGCATGACAACCTCATTACGGCCACGCTGATGATATTCGGGGCGGCGGGAATATTGGGCAGCCTGGCATTCTCGAAATTCTATCTCCGCAATCCCAATGCCTTCGTGAGCCTCTCTCTGGCGGGAGTGGCGGTGGCTCTGTGGCTGCTGGCACCTGCAACGCACATATTCCCGGGAGTCATCGTGCTGTGTGCCTTGTGGGGTACGGCGGTTACGGCGCTCAATGTCGCCATGCAGTCGGAGGTGATCTCCTGCTCGCCGCAGGAGGGGTCGGCGGTGGCCATGTCAATATATTCGGGAATCTTCAATCTGGGCATAGCATGTGGGACGATGCTGGGCGGTTCGGTGTGCCTGCACGCCTCCATTTCGCACATAGGCTATGTGGGCGGAGTGCTGGCCGTGGCCGCACTGGTCTATTGGCGCAAACGGCTCATGAAAATCATCCGCGGGGCAGTGCATGCGCTGAGCATGTCGGCGAAGACGGAGCGATGACGTAGGGAAAAGATGCAACGAGAGGGCTTACCCGACAGTGAGCCCTCTCGTATTTTGTCAAGTCACAGCTACAACCTGCTATTTGCTGTATTGGTACAGGGGAGTGGCGGCCAGAAGAAGGTTGCCGTCCTCAGTGTGGATATAGAGACCGTACTTGAAGGAACCGCTGATGCCCAGGCCGGTGGCAGGCTCAAATGCTGAGGCCACTTTGTTGAAGCGGTTTGTGACGCTCTTTTCGCTGTCTTTGAGCAAGATGAGGGAAACGTCTTCGCAACCCATCTCGTCCTTGAAGGCTGTTGCGAAACGATTCATCTCCGACAGTCCGACATCAATGGCAGAGGAGTCTTCTCCCGAAAAGTTGAAACTGATGATGGAGATTGAGTAGATTTTCGTTTCATCTTCTTCGGATGTGCACGATACCAACATGGCGGCTGCCATGGAGACGATTGCCATGAATTTCAAAAATTGTTTCATTTCAGTAAATGGTTGGTGTGTGAAAACTGTTATTTTGTGGCGACCAATATATTCCATAAAAAGACAATGTTGTTTTTGTTAGGGAGAAATTTTTGCGTACAGTAATGCGCATTGCATGAGACCTTTTGAGAAAGTGAAGGCAGAAACGGTGCCGCAGCTGCGGATGAAGAGGGAGGGTACGGAATGTGACGGATTGCGCTCGCCGTACACGGAAAAGTGCCGGACGGGAAGATAGCAAATCACTGTGGGAGGAGGGCAAAATCAAATGATTTCCGTTTGATTCCGCCCCCGTAGCCCGCAGGTCGTAATCCTAAAATGCTCAGGCAGGTCTTCTGACTCGTTCCGATTTTCCGCCTTCCCAGCCCTCGCAGGCCAGTGGCACAAGAAAGGAAAATCACTTCGTCCTTTCGGACAGGAACATACAGCAACGGGTATTGTTCAGGATTCTCACCTGATTCCCTTTTGATTCCGCTCCTTGTCGAGCGGACACCTTTGCAAATGCAAATATATCCTTTATTTCTTATATGACAACATTTTTGCATGTTTTTTCCCTGCGCATGAAAAATCTCTCTCCGTCGAGTGCCAATTGTCCCGAAATTGCTATCTTGCAGGGTTGAAACTGATAACAACGGAATTTTCAGATGAAAAGGATTACGGTTCTCTTTCTGGCGGCGCTCTTTGCCGTCGCAACTCTCAGAGCACAGACCATCGAGGAACTCATGGAACAGATACCCATTCCCGAGAATGTAGATGCCATGAAGGTCCCGTTCCGCTTTGCAACGGGGCGCACGGTACTGGACCTCTCCACGGAGGGGAACGGGCAGGCAATGGACACGGTGTGCATGGTGATGAATGCCAACATAGTGGCCGCAGGGTCGGTGCTTGTGGACGGCTATGGTGCGGACGGCAAGCAGACGGGCGAGCGGTGCAACCGGGTCAAGACGGAACTCATAAAGCGCATAGGCATGAAGGAGGCAGACTTCACCACTACCCGGCACGAAGGCACCTATGGGGGCGAGACGGACGTGGTGGTCGTTACGGTGCCGTCGAATGTGATGGCGAGTGCGTTGCGTGACTTTGAGATAATGCGTATCCTCTCCACTCCGCGTGTGATGGAGGTGACGGAGGAGATTCCCTTTATGGCGGATGCGGAGGATGTTGCCGGGGATGCTTCGGGCGAGACTCCTCTCTTTGGAGAGACGACAGACGAAAGTGTTTCAAGGTATTCTTCGTCACAGCCCAAATTCAACTATGCACGGCGTATGAATGGCCGTAGTGCATCGAAAAGGGTAGGTTACGGTTCGACAACCACCGAGCGAGCCGTGGCACGTGTGGCCAAGGCCGAAAACAGGGCCGCTGCTTCTGCCGAACGTGCAGCGCAGACCGCTGCCGAGCGGGCAACAAAGGCCGAGCGCAGAGCTGACATTGCCTTGTCACGGGCAGCCGAGCAGGCACTTGAGGCCGAACGCAAGGCGAACATTGCCGCCGAGCGTGCAGCAGCGGCAGCCGAACGGGCGTCGCTTGCCGTGGAGACTCTCCAGCGCCAGGCTTCGGCACGCCAGCAGGAGCCGCAACATAGAGTATCGGAGAGAGCTCGGGAAAACAGTATATCCACCCAAACGGCAACCCGCAGTGACCGTCAGAGCGAGACAGTACAGCGTCAGACAGTCCGCCAGCAGGAGGCGGTCCAACGTCAGGCTACCCGCCAACAACGGGCTTTGGAGCGTCAGGAGTCGGCGTTACAACGTCAGCAGGATGCAGTGGCGCGCCAACAGGAGGCAATCCGGCGGGAGGAAGCGAAGCAGGAGGCCAAACAGCAGGCAACCGAAAGACAGCAGCCCTCCCGGGAGAAAGCAAAGCCCCAGACCGAAAAGGGCAACGCAAAGAGAGCTTCCGATACCGTTGTGGGTCAGCCGGGGCAGAAACTGAACTACGCGAAACCCATCCAGCCGCAGAAACGCCGTAAATAGCGTTGGCGGAAACGGTTACAACCGAAAGGAACTTTGGTTATCTTTGCGCCTTGAATTGACTTTCTCATGGAAACAGTATTGATTATATTGGCATGCCTGTGCGCCGTGGTGGGAATCGCCGGGTGCATTCTGCCTGCATTGCCGGGCCCCCCGATATGTTTTGTGGGGTTGTTGCTGGCCATGTGGGGAGGGATGGATGTGAGCACGCACACCCTCATTTGGGCTGCTGTGGTGACGGTGTTCGTCACGGTGGCCGACTATTGCCTGCCCGTGTGGTTCACACGCCGGTTCGGCGGTTCGAAGCATGCTACGCACGGAGCCATGGCCGGAATAGTGGTGGGGCTCTTTTTCATGCCGGCAGGGCTGGTGCTGGGACCCTTCATTGGGGCTTTGGCAGGCGAGTTGATGTATGACCGCAATGACTTCGGCAAGGCTCTCAAGGTGGCCTTCGGGTCGTTTGCCGCATTCATTTTCGGCACGGGACTGAAACTTGTGGCGGCGGTGTGGATGACGGTGCTGACAGTCAAAGGGCTGTTCTGACCGACATTCCATGCAGGTCGGTGGGCGGAGACTCGCTGTTCCGGCAGTGAAAGGCAAGGGCGGTGGTGCCCCGAAAATAAAAAGTTGGCTTTAGATATTCATTACCAATCATAAACAAAAAGAAAATGAAGAGAACAGTTAAGGTATTGTTTTTGGCCGTAACGGTTGCCGTACTGTCGGCTTGCGGGGGCAAGACCTCCTATGAGTCGGTGAAGGGAGACCCGATGAATGCGCGTATCTACACGCTTGACAACGGCTTGAAGGTCTACATGACCGTCAATCATGACGAACCCCGCATACAGGCCAGCATTGCTGTCAGGGCGGGCGGCAAGAACTCTCCGCTTGAGACTACCGGTCTGGCGCACTATTTCGAACATCTCATGTTCAAGGGTACGCAGCAGTTTGGTACGACCGACTATGAGGCCGAGAAACCCATGCTCGACGAAATCGAACAGCTTTTCGAGACATATCGCCACACTACGGGAGAGGCCGAGCGCAAGGCCATCTATCATGTGATCGACTCCATCAGCTACGAGGCATCCAAGTTGGCCATTCCCAACGAGTACGACAAGCTCATGGCTGCTATCGGTGCAGACGGTTCGAATGCCTATACCAGCGAGGATATGACCGTCTATGTGGAGGACATTCCAGCCAACCAGGTGGAGAACTGGGCCAAGATACAGTCCGACCGTTTCAAGAATGTCGTCCTGCGCGGATTCCACACCGAGCTTGAGACAATTTACGAGGAGTACAACATGTACAGCGTCTATGACAGCCAGAAGGTTTACCAGACCATGGCAGAGGGACTTATCAAGAACCACCCCTACGGACTGGAGACCGTCATTGGCGATCCCGAGCACCTGAAGAACCCCTCGATTACCAACATCAAGAAGTTCCACGACCAGTATTATGTGCCCAACAATATGGCAATCTGCCTCTCGGGCGATTTTGATCCCGACGAGATGCTGGCCATAATCGAGAAGTACTTCGGTGACATGCAGCCCAATGCCGATCTCAAGCCCTTTGAGTACGAGCCCGAGACTCCGCTTACGCAGCCTGTTGTGAAAGAGGTTCTTGGAAACGATTCGGAGGTCATCTATCTGGGTTGGCTTATGGGAGGTATCTCAAGTGCCGACAATGACTATGTGACTCTTGTGGATGCCATTCTTTCGAACGGCAAGGCAGGTCTCATTGACATTGACCTCAACCAGCAGCAGAAGGTACTCGTTGCACAGAGCCTTCCCAACACCATGTCGGACTACACCATCTTCATGATTGCCGGAATGCCCAAGGAGGGCCAGACGCTCGACGAGGTGAAGGACCTTATCATGGAAGAGGTGGCCAAACTGCGCAACGGCGAGTTTGACGAGAAGCTCATCAAGGCTGCCGTGAACAACTACAATGCAACCCTGCAGCGCTCCATGGATTCCAACTACGGCCGTGCCGAGATGTTCATTTCGGCCTTCATCAACAATGTTGACTGGAAGGACGAGGTGGAGACAATCGACCGTATGGGCAAAATCACCAAGGAGGATATCGTGAAGTTCGCCAACGAGAAGTTAGGTGACAACAACTATGTGGCTGTCTACAAGCGTCAGGGCGAAGACCCCAACATGCACAAGATTGCCGCTCCCGAAATCACCCCCATCGAGTCCAACCGCAACAATGTGAGTGCTTTCCTGCAGGAGATTCAGAACACTCCCGTGACACCCATCGAGCCTGTCTTCGTTGACTACAGCACGGACATGTCAGTATTTGACGCCGACGGTGTGCAGGTGCTCTACAAGCAGAACGTGACCAACGGCATGTTCCAGCTCAACTATATCTACGAGACGGGAACCAGCGGTGACAAGATGCTCGACATGGTAGCCTCCTACATCGACTACCTCGGTACCGACTCGATGAGTGCCACGGAATTGAAGGAGGCTCTCTACGACATAGCCTGCAGTATCAACTTCTCGCCCGGTGAGACCAGGACTTCGGTGCAGATAAGCGGTCTGAGCGAGAATATGGCAGAGGCCATGAAGATTTATGAGGACTGGATTGCCAACATACAGCCCGACGAAGCAGTGCTGGCCAACCTCAAGAACGACATGCTCAAGGACAGGGCCGACAACAAGCTCAGCTCCAACGGCAACTACTCCGCTCTGGGAGCATATCTCTCATATGGTCCCGAGTATGTGAAGGCCACAACCGTTACCGATGCCGAACTGAATGGGGCGACTTCGGAGGAGTTGCTTGCAAAGTTCAAGGCATTCGCCGACTACAAGCACCGCGTGCTCTATTACGGCCCCATGAGCCGCAACGAGTTTACGGCAGCTCTGGAGGCAGGCCACAAGGTTCCCGCCGAGTTCAAGGAGGCACCGGCAAATGTGCATTATGATGTTGTGCTTACTCCCACTCCCAAGGTATATGTTGCCGAATATGATGCCAACCAGATAAAATATGCCCAGATATCCAACCGTGGCGAGAAGTTCAATGTTGCCAACGATGCCGAGACATCACTCTACAACGAGTATTTCAGCGGTGGCATGAACGGTATCGTATTCCAGGAGATGCGTGAGGCCCGTGGTTTGGCCTACTCCGCAAGCGGCCGTATGCGCCAGCCCTCGAAGGCAGACGAGTGCTACTATTTCCTGGCTACCATCGCAACCCAGAACGACAAGATGACCACCGCCATAGAGGCATTCGACGATATCATCAACAACATGCCCGAGAGCGAAGCCGCATTCAGCATTGCCAAGAACGGTCTGCTCGGTCGTCTCAGAACGCAGCGCACAATCAAGAGCAGTGTACTGTGGAACTATATCAGCAATGAAGACCTCGGTGTAGCAGAGGACCGCAACAAGGCCATCTACGAAGCTGTGCAGAACATGACGCTCGAGGATGTAATTGCCGCACAGCAGAAGTGGGTGAAGGACCGTGTATACCACTATGGTGTGCTGGGCCGTACCAAGGACCTTGACATGAACAAGCTTCATTCGCTCGGCGATGTAACCAAACTTTCGCAGGAGGAGATCTTCGGATACTAACGGAAACCCTCCGGCGAGGGAGAGCGCGATGCTCTTTAGACCGGAAGACACGAAACAAAGGAGGTGACCAAAACGGCCGCCTCCTTTGTTGTTTTATTGCTGTGGGGGCAGGCGTCAGTCGATGGTGTCGAAGGCTGTGGCGAAGCAGGCAATGCTCAACCGGCAGTCGGGTACGGCATTTTCAATGGCTTCGGCGCATGAACAAATGGTTGCTCCAGTGGTCAGCACATCGTCTACAAGAAGGATGTGTTTGCCGGCAAGCCTTTCTGGACGGCTGACGGCAAAGATGTCCTCCACATTCTTCCAGCGTTCATGGCGGGGACGCAAGGCCTGGCTTTCGTTGTACACCTTGCGGACCACGCTTCGGGTGTCCACCTTCACCCCCATGCTCCGTGCCATGCCGCGTGCCAGATACTCCGCCTGATTGTAGCCTCGGTGCAGGAACTTGCGCAGATGGAGCGGTATGGGAACTATGATGTCGATGTCGGCATAGAGCGGACTTTTGTCCAACTCACCGCCGAACCATTCGCCTGCCATGAGTGCCTCTTGCCACCGTCCGCGGTACTTGAAGTCGTGAATCAGCGAGCGGAACCCGCTGCCGTGGACGAAATACATGAAGGCGCAGGCATTCACAACCTTCACTATGCCCCAGAATTTCTGTACCACCGGATTGTCAATCTGCTCCTGGAATCCCGTGAGGGGAGCCTCCCAACGGCAGGCGTTACAGATGAAATACTCGCCGTCGTTCATGGACCGTCCGCATACGGGGCAGGATGGCGTGAAAAAGAGCGAGGAGATATCTTTCAGGAGTGTCATGGCGGTATACAGTGTTGCAGTCGGGGCTCTATGGGGAGAAATGGGGCGGGGACAAAAATTATTGCGGATCGACATTGCAGAGTATGCTCACCTGGCCGAATCCGCCCGTGCGTTTTACAGTGGCGATTTCGTCGGCAAGGGCCTCCTTTACGGGCCGCACTTTCGCCCCAGGGCCAATGCGCAGCATTATCTCCATGCGGCAT
The DNA here is from genome assembly GCA_963640325.1 of Tidjanibacter sp. Classification (GTDB taxonomy): domain Bacteria; phylum Bacteroidota; class Bacteroidia; order Bacteroidales; family Rikenellaceae; genus Tidjanibacter. Next base: position 463,927 of record CAVHXY010000001.1, on the reverse strand, counting down.
ATTCCGCACACACGGTTCACGACCGGTTGGTAGGGGCCGCTCACAATGTCGCCGAACCTTGCCGTGAGGGAGCCGGCCAATGATGTGGCGCACCTTTGCAGCAGGGCATTGTCGCGGTGTTTGAGCAGAACGGTTATCATACGGCCGAAAGGGGGATAGGAAAATATGCGCCGCTCGGCCATCTGGTCGCGGAACATGCCCTCGTAGTCATAGCGGGCAATCTGCGAAAAGATGGGCAGGGAGGGTTGTGAGGTCTGCACCACCACCTCTCCGAGACTGTTCTTGCGCCCGGCGCGTCCGGCAACCTGCACGATACTTTGGAAAGTGCGTTCGGTGGCACGGAAGTCGGGATAGTTGAGCATATTGTCGGCGTTGAGAACCCCCACGACGTCCACGTTGGGGAAGTCGAAACTCTTGGTAATCATCTGCGTGCCGATTAGGATGTCGGTGCGCCCCTGTTCGAAATCGTCGATTATGCGGCGGTATTTGGCTCCGGTGGAGGCGGTGTCGGCATCCAGACAGTCGATGACCGCTTCGGGGAAGAGGGCGGCGAAATCCTCGCCTATCTGCTCGGTGCCGAATCCCCGTGTCTCCGGTATGCCCTTGCCACAGTGGGGGCATCTCCCAGGGACTGGCTCGGCATGTCCGCAGTGGTGACAGCGCAGACGGTTTTCGGCCTTGTGGAAGGTCATGGCCACACTGCAGTCGGGGCAGTGGGCGGTCCATCCGCACTCGGGGCACTCCACATATGGCGCGAATCCCCGGCGGTTCTGGAACAGGATAACCTGCCGGTGGTTGCTGAGTGCGGTACGGATCATGTCAAGCAACTCCTTGTTTGCATGAGCCTTGCGCTCTCCTCGCTTGGCAGAACGGATGGTGTCAGATATCGTTATGTGCGGCAGGGCTCCGTTGCCGTAGCGTTCGCGAAGCTGTACGAGCCCGTATTTGCCGCTGAGCGCATTGCTGTAGCTCTCCACGGAGGGTGTGGCGCTGCCCAATACCGTGTGAATCCCCATCTTCTGTGCCAGCCACACGGCGCAGTCGCGTGCCGAATAGCGTGGCGAGGGTTCGTCCTGCTTGAAACTGCGGTCATGCTCCTCGTCCACTATTATCAGCCCGAGCCGCTTTAGTGGCAGGAACAGAGCCGAACGCACTCCCACAACGATGCGTGCGCCATTGTCGTTGCACAGCCTCAGGTAGGCCAGCGTGCGTTCACGCACCGTCATCTTGGAATTGTATACCGTGATGCAGTCGCCGAACATGGCCTGCAGTCTCTCGGCTATCTGTTTTATATTGGCGATCTCGGGAAGCAAAACCAGCACCGAACGTCCGCCGTGCAGGGTGTCGCTTATCAGACGGGCATATATGTCAGTCTTTCCGCTCCCGGTTATACCGTGCAGAAGTACTGTCTGCCGGCTTTCGAAGGCCTGCTTTAGTTGCGAAAAGGCTGTCTCCTGAGCTGGCGACAATGGGTGTAGCGAAAAACTGCCGTGTTGTGTGTCTCCGTGTCTGATCTCGCACTCCTCTATGGCGAAGAACTCTGCATCAACCAGCGCCTTGACTGTGCCTGTCTTGATACCCTGGGCAGTGAGCGAGGCAAGAGGCACCTCTCCGGAGAAGAGTCTCTTTTCCCCCAATGCATCACGGAGGCACATGACCGCCTGGTAGCGGGCCTTGGCACGTCGCTTCATGCGTTCCACCTCTTCGTTGAAATGCTCCATATCGCCTTTTCCGGCCGATGCGCCAAGACGGACAAAACGCTCCGTGTCGGGACGGAAGACGCTGCGCTCGAATGCCGCCTCGTCGAGTGCCGACGGCTTGAGGGCGGCCGGCAGTGCGACCCTCATCACTTCGCCTATCGTGCACATATAATAGTCGGCCATCCACTCCCATAGCGACATGGTCACGGGCGGGACGAGCACTTCGGGGCGCAGGATGCGGCGTATGGTCTTTATGGTCTTGTAGTCGGGCCGCCTCTCGTGCAGGGAATGGACTATGCCCACGCACAGCTTGCGGACGCCAAGCTGTACCTCCACGCTCTGCCCTACGGCAATTGACGGGCATAGCTCTTCGGCCACGCGGAATGTGAGCGGCGGCAGCGAAATGGGCAGTATGACATCGGCATAGAGTTCCATGGCAGGGATGTGAATGCAGATACAAATTTAAACAAAACGGCGGAAACTGCAATCCGTCCCGCTCTCCGACGAAACCCCGAAAGGGGCCAGATATGTTCCAAATGGGAAATAAAATGGATATTTTGGCTGTTTTTTTGTTAAAAAGCTGTCCATTGCGGTACGGACAAGGAAAATTAATTACTACTTTTGAAGAATCAAAGACATTCTTAATTACACATTGGAACAGGAACGGCAAGTAACAAGTTGTAATTTGGAAACATTTCGTCAGGTAAAAGGAGGTTATTTATGAATCTAATTTTAGTAATCCTATTTGTTGTCGGATACGGTCTGATCGTGTTCGAATCAAAGCTGAAGGTCAACAAGTCGGCCTTTTCGCTGCTCATGTGCGGTGTCATGTGGGGCGCCTACATGTTCCTGAGCGGACACCCTCTGCAGGAGACTGCCAACGAGGCCGTGACGCAACTCGGCAGTACATGCGAAACGCTCATGTTCCTCATCGGTGCAATGACTATCGTGACGCTTATCGACAAGCACGACGGTTTCTATGCGCTTACGAGGGTCGTTACAACCCACAACAAGGTGAAGCTTCTGTGGTTCATCGGTGTTGCGACATTCTTCATCTCGGCTGTGTTGGACAACATGACCACCACTATCATCATGGTGATGCTTATCAGCCGAATACTCACGGACCGCAACGAGCTGTGTCTCTTCTCGGGAATCATAGTCATTGCCGCCAACAGCGGTGGTGCATGGTCGCCCATCGGGGATGTGACCACCATCATGCTTTGGATGAACGGAAATGTCACTACCGGCCCGCTGGTGGAGTATCTGTTGATACCGAGCCTGGTATCATTGGTGTTTCCCATTCTCTGCGTGTCGAAGTGCTTCAGGAAGGAGAGCGGCAAATTGCCCGAACATGATTTCGTGAAGGAGCAGGACGAACAGATTGTAGTGAGCCGCCGATTCAGCCTCTTTGTGCTGATTCTCGGTGTGGCCGGCCTGCTGTCGGTTCCTGTTCTGAAGGAACTCTGCAACATGCCTCCGTATTTGAGCGTGATGCTGGCCCTTGGAGTGATATGGATAGTTACAGACGTGTTCTACAACAGGTTCAAACGCATAGACGAGAAGTACAAATACCGTGTCAGCTCCATTATCCACGAGATAGACATGTCGACGATACTCTTCTTCTTCGGAATCCTCATGGCGGTTGGTGTGCTGGAATGCAGCGGTCTGCTCAGTTCGTTTGCCAACTCGCTTGACAGTGTCGTGGAGAATGTCTACGTCATCGGCGGTGTGATAGGCGTCCTGTCGTCCATAGTGGACAATGTGCCCCTTGTGGCTGCATGTATGGGTATGTATCCGCTCCATACGGCTGCCGAGATTGCGGCAAGCGCCGATGTGGGCTTCATGATGAACTTCGTGCAGGACGGCGTTTTCTGGCAGGTCATCAGCTACTGTGCCGGTGTGGGCGGAAGCCTTCTGATTATCGGTTCGGCTGCCGGTGTAGTCGCCATGGGTCTCCAGAAAATCAGCTTCGGCTGGTATCTGAAGAAGATAACGCTCTTTGCATTCATCGGCTATATAGCCGGTCTGGCCGTGCTGTTCCTGGAACACCTCCTGTTGGGAGCGGGCTTGTGATAGGCATGTGAAACACTCTAGCTGTCGGGCTGGAAGAGAGACAGGGAACCTCTTTGCGGGGGTCCCTGTTTTTTTGTCCGGCTCTGCTGCATGGCCGAAGACTAAAAAGAGGCGGGCAGTGTAAAAAGAGAAAAATTTTTATGGCTAATAGAGAATAAAATCATAATTTTGCAAATTGCAAGAAATGGTTAAATATGAAAGAATTCAAGAGATATCTGATTACTTCGGCACTGCCCTATGCCAACGGTCCTGTACATATAGGCCATCTGGCGGGAGTCTATGTGCCGGCCGACATCTATGTGAGATACCTGCGCCTCCGTGGCCGTGACGTGATATGGGTCTGCGGTTCGGACGAGCACGGCGTGCCCATCACCATCAAGGCACGCAAGGAGGGTGTGTCGCCCCAGGACATCGTGGACAAATACCACAAGATAATAAAGGATTCCTTTGCCGGTCTGGGCATTTCGTTCGACATCTATTCGCGTACGACCTCGCCCACGCACTACAAGATGGCATCGGATTTCTTCCGCACTCTCTATGACAAGGGCGAGTTCGTGGAACAGACATCAATGCAGTATTACGACGAGGAGGCCAAGACATTCCTGGCTGACCGCTATATAATGGGTACATGCCCGCACTGCCAGAACGACCGTGCCTACGGTGACCAGTGCGAGAAGTGCGGCTGCACGTTGAGCCCAACGGAACTGCTCAATCCGCGCAGCATGATTTCAGGTTCGCAGCCCGTCATGAAGGAGACCAAACACTGGTATCTGCCGTTGGACAAATACGAGCCCTTCCTGCGCAAATGGATTCTGGAGGACCACAAAGAGTGGAAGCAGAATGTCTACGGACAGTGCAAGAGTTGGCTCGATACCGGATTGCAGCCCCGTGCCGTGAGCCGAGACCTCAACTGGGGAATCCCCGTGCCCGTTGAGGGAGCCGAGGGCAAGGTGCTCTATGTGTGGTTCGATGCTCCCATCGGATACATCTCGGCCACCAAGGACCTTACGCCTGATTGGGAGAAATACTGGAAGAGCGAGGACACCAAACTGGTGCACTTCATAGGCAAGGACAACATCGTGTTCCACTGCATTGTCTTCCCGGCAATGCTCAAGGCGCACGGTGACTATATCCTGCCCGAGAATGTGCCGGCCAATGAGTTCCTGAACCTTGAGGGGGACAAGATCTCCACGTCGAGGAATTGGGCTGTGTGGTTGAACGAGTATCTGGAAGAGTTCCCCGGCAAGCAGGATGTGCTGCGCTATGTGCTCTGTGCCAATGCACCCGAGACGAAGGACAACGATTTCTCATGGAAGGACTTCCAGGCACGCAACAACAACGAGCTTGTGGCTGTGTTGGGCAACTTCGTGAACAGGGCTCTGGTGCTGACCGGCAAGTATTATGACGGCAAGGTGCCTGCATGCGGTGAATTGACCGACTACGACAGGAATACGTTGGCCGAGCTGCCTGCACTGAAAGCGTCGCTCGAGAACAACATAGAGAACTACCATTTCCGTGAGGCCCTCAAGGATGCCATGAACTTCGCCCGTCTGGGCAACAAGTATCTGGCCGACACTGAGCCGTGGAAAGTCGTGAAGACCGATCCCGAGAGGGTGAAGACCATAATGAATGTGGCCTTGCAGATTACGGCCAATGTGGCTGTGGCGATAGAGCCCTTCATGCCCTTCAGTGCCGAGAAGATGATATCCATGCTCAATTGCGGCCGTCTCGGCTGGGACAAGCTGGGATGTACCGGCATTCTTGCCGAGGGACACCAGTTGGGCAAAGCGGAGCTGCTGTTCGAGAAGATTGAGGATTCGGTTGTTGATGCCCAGCTCAGGAAACTTGATGAAATCAAGAAAGCCAACCTTGCGGCCAATGCTGTTGTGGAACCGCAGAAGGAGAGCATCTCGTTCGACGATTTCCAGAAGATGGATATCAGAGTGTCCACGATTCTGGCGGCCGAGAAGGTGGCCAAGACCAAAAAACTGCTGAAACTCACCATAGATACCGGTATAGACAAACGCGAGATTGTGTCGGGCATTGCCGAATACTACAAGCCGGCCGAGTTGGTGGGCAAGCAGGTTCTCGTGCTTGTGAACCTGGCACCGAGGGAGCTGAAAGGCATAGAGTCACGGGGCATGATTCTCATGGCCGAGGATGCCGACGGCCGTCTGGCCCTGCTCTCGCCCGAAGGCAAGGTGAAGAGCGGTTCGCAGGTGGGTTGATTGTTGCCACCGGCGGACAGAGAGTTGCGGCAGATGGAAAAAGGAGAAAGCAAAACTATTGTAAAGGAGATATAGAGATGAAAGAGATTGATTGGGCCAATTTGGGCTTTGGTTATGTAAAGACCAACTGCAATGCCCGTTGCGAATTTCACGACGGCAAATGGGGTGAGGTGAAACTCACCACCGATGAGACGATTCCCATGCATATGGCAGCGACCTGCCTGCACTATGGACAGGAGGCTTTCGAGGGTTTGAAGGTCTTCCGTGGAGTGGATGGCAAGGCCCGCGCATTCCGCATTGAGGAGAATGCCAAGAGACTTATCAGTTCAGCGAACTACCTAAACATGGCGGCGCCCTCAGTGGACCTGTTCATTGAGGTGTGCGAGGCAGCCATCAAGGCCAATGCCGAATTTTTGCCCCCCTATGGTACGGGAGCATCGTTGTATGTGAGACCCCTTCTGCTCGGTATTACCGCAGAGGTGGGTGTCAAGGCTGCCAAGGACTATCTGTTCCTGGTGTTTGTGACTCCCGTGGGCCCATATTTCAAGAACGGATTTGCCCCGATAGATGTCATCATCGAGCGTCGTCACGACCGTGCCGCACCGCGCGGGACAGGTCATACGAAAGTGGGTGGCAACTATGCAGCCAGCATCAATGCCGGTGCAGCGGCACACGAGAAGGGATTCTCCAATGAACTCTATCTCGATGCAGCCCAGCAGAAATATGTCGACGAGTTCGGTGCTGCCAACTTCTTCGGTGTGAAGGACGGCAAGTACATCACTCCCGACTCGCATTCGGTTCTGCCCTCAATTACCAACAAGAGCCTTCGCCAGTTGGCCAAGGATTGCGGACTTGTGGTTGAGGACCGCAAGATTCCCTACGAGGAGATAAAGACATTCGAAGAGGTGGGAGCCTGCGGTACTGCAGCAGTCATCTCGCCTGTCGGCAACGTATTTGATCCCGACCTGAATGTCACGTATCACTATGAGGCTCCGGGAAAGGTGAGCACCAAGCTCTTCCATATGTTACAGGATATACAGTACGGTCGTACGGAGGATACGCACGGTTGGACGAGAGTGATTGACATGTAGTGCAGTGACGGGCAACGGCCCGTTGTGCCAAATCCCTTGGGCGCTGACCGGCAGACCGGCCAGCGCCTTTTTTGTCTTTTGTTTTTTTGGCGCCTAATGGTGGCGACAATGTCTTGTCTGAAATGCCGCTTGCAACTTGACAAATCCGAAAGAGTGCGGACAAAATAATTTTCGTATCTTAGTCGCGGAATAGGGAAGAGAACGAAAAACAGCAACAACGATGAATTTCAAGAGACTCACCCTGGCCGACAGGGAGACCCTGAACGCCTATTATTATGCCAACAAGTGCCGCGGTTGCGACTGCACTTTTGCCGACATCTTCTGTTGGCGCGACATGTTCAGCACACAATGGACCGAATGCGAAGGTTTTTTGGTGGTGAAGTTCCACTACAAGAGCGAGGACCGCAACTACTACATGATGCCGCTTGCAATGGACCCCGAGGCCGACTTTACACCCATCCTGCCACTTCTGGTGGAGGATGCGGCACAGGACGGCACCCCCATGTGGCTGACGGGGCTCAATAGGCGTGGCGAGGAACTTGTCAAGAAGGCCATGCCCGGCGAATTCATGTTCGATACCGACCGATCGGACCAGGACTACATCTACCTTGCCGAAGATCTGCGCAATCTGCGCGGAGAGAAATATGCCTCCAAACGCAACCATATACACCGTTTTACCTCCGCATATCAATATGAATACCGTCCTTTGACGCGTGACTATTTTACCGAGTGCATGAGGCTTGAAAACGAATGGTGCCGTCGCAGGGGCGGTCGTTCGGACGAACTTGAGATGGAGCATGGTGCCATGCGCATCGCCTTCGACAACTTCGAGGAGTTGGGGCTTGTGGGAGGTACACTGTGGTGCGAGGGGCGGCTCATCGCTTTTACATATGGCTCGGCCGTGTGCGACGAGGTGTTCTGTACGCATGTCGAGAAGGCTGACACCGATTACGAGGGGGCATTCACCATGATAAACAAGTTGTTTGCCGAACATCTGCCCTCCGGTTTCAAGTACATCAACCGGGAGGAAGATATGGGTATAGAGGGTCTGCGGCGTGCCAAGATGTCATATCATCCGGTGGAACTGTGCGAGAATGCCTGCGCATTGCGCCTTGACGGACGGATGCGTGCCATGAAACACATATGGAAGGAGTGTTTCGGCGACGAGGATTCATTTATCGACTCGTTCCTTGTGAGGTTCTATTCGCCCTCAGCGGCATTTGTGCATGAGGAGTGCGGAGAGGTTGTTTCGATGGCCTTTGTGGTCCCGTTTGAGAGTGCCTTCGGCCGAACGGCCTACATCTATGCTGTTGCCACTCTTGAGAAGTATCGCCGGAGGGGTTATGCCGAAGAGGTGGTTCGCGGTGCTGTGGAGTGGTGCCGGTCGGCGGGTTACGATGTTGCCGTGTTGATTCCTCAAGGAGACGGCCTTGTACGGTACTACGAACGTATGGGCTTCGAGAACTTGGCACTTCCGGTGAAATTCGAGGGTGATTTCGATTTCGGGACCGGTTTTCCGGAGGCCGACAAGGCAATGGTCATGCCTCTGAAGGAGGACAACACTATGCCTGCTGCCGTGGAAGAACTCGTCTGCACTCCTATGTGGTAAAGAGCCAATAGCGGATAGTTGGCGGAAGTGCGGAAACTGTCAGCAGATTGCCGGGAGATTCTGGATGTTGTTGGACAACTCCGCTACTATAGCAAATTGGAGAGCTGGTCATAGTAGCGTTTGGTCACCGGGATGCGCTTTGCTTCCGGCATGTCGAGCTCGGCATAGATTATCCCCTCCTTGTCCTTGCGAAGCACCTTTATATGTGCCGAATTGATGTAGAAAGAGCGGTGACAACGGATTATGTTGTTGTACTGGCACAGCTCCTCTATGTTTTTCATGGAGTTGCGCAAAAGGTAGTTCTTGAGCTTGCCCGAGTCGGTATAGTAAATCCGCACATAGTTCTCTTCGGCTTCAATGTACAGGATTGCCGACGCAGCTACCACGAACTTGAGAGTCTGCTTTTCGTCATAGAACCTTATGCGGCTGTTTTCGTCATCGTCGGCCTGTGCACGCTCGTTCGAACGTGCAGAGAGCTCAAGCGCCAGCCCCAGAAAGAGGTATGGGAAGATGAGAATGGCGAACACTTTCCCCATTACCGTTACGAGTATCTCGAAGAAGAGATGCGTGTGGCGGTACATGAGCCACAGATATAGCGAAATGAAGTGCGACATGACCACAATCTCCATGAGGCACCAGAATATGTACCATCCCCTGTTGAGTTTCATGCGGTGGCGCATGAAATAAAAGGTGAGCCGTGAGGCAACCATAATGACCAGCATGATGCATGTGGTCATCGTGATGTTGAACGGATAGAGCCCTGCACCCATGTCCAACAACGTGTCGATATCGAAGGGGCGGTAGAGAAGCACGAAGCTGATGAAGAAGGCGGGCACCCCCGCAAAGTAGAGTATCTGGGGCCCGAATTTCCTGAATATTTTTGGCAATTCCTTCATTTTACCCGAGTTTTCGTTAATCCCATATTGTACGGGACGAAAATACAAAAAATATTATTTAATCCCAAATATCGGCCCTTAATCCCTAAAACGCCCCTTTGGTCACAATCGCGCCCTGTAAATCCCACTTTCTTGCACAAGGGTGCGCGCGGCGGTATTTTTGTTTGCGGAAAGAGAAGGCCCCCTGTTGCAAGGCTGGGCCGGACATACAAAAACTGAAGAATCATGACAAAGGTAATTGCATTCGGAGACTCGATAATGAAGGGTGTCATTATCGATACGGCAAAGAGCATTGCCGATACAGTGAAATATGTGGTGTCGATGAACAGCTTCTCGGAGCAGTGCAGCCAGCGTTTGGGAATAGAGGTGAAGAACTTCGGGAAATTCGGAAGCACCGTGAGCCACGGCGTGGCCGCAGTGGAGAGATATATTGACCAGATAGGTGAGGCGGACTATGCCATTTTGGAGTATGGCGGCAATGATTGCGACTTCCATTGGGAGGAGATTGGTGCTGACCCGCAGGGGGCGCATACGCCAAAGACCACGATAAGCGATTTCATAACGAAATATGAGACCATGCTTGACAAAATCAAGGGCGTCGGAGCAACTCCGGTGCTGCTTTCGTTGCCACCACTGGCCTCGGGCGAATATTTCAACTATTTCTCGCGCAAGCTTAACGATGCCAGCAAGAGCAACATAATCAAGTGGTTGGGCGGAACGGTCGAGACCATCAACAATTGGCACGAGATGTATAATCTGGAGGTGTTCAAATTGGCCATGATGCGCCATGTACCTATAATAGATATAACGTCGGCCTTTCTGAACAAGCGCGACTACAAGGAGTATCTGTGCGATGACGGAATTCACCCCAACGAAAAGGGGCATCGTCTGATTGCCGATGTGGTGTGCGACTACTTTACGAAGAATCTGGACAAGATAAATGCCTCCAAGATTCTGAAACTGCAGGCAGTGTAAACCCTTCGGGAGAGCCGTTGCGGCGGGTTTCTGCCGGGTCGGAGCGGTGGTGCGGAAGAGGAAAAGAGAGAGGGGAAAAGAAGAAAACGGCGGTGTGATCACGAGCGACCACAAAAGGCCGTGAAAAATTAAATGAGTTGTCGGATATCGTAAAAAGAGATAGTAAAATAGGAACAAACGAAAGCATAATGTTTAGTGTAATTTAGTGAAAATCAAAATGCTTCGATGGCGAATGCCGGCTGTGGACTTGTTCTGTGGCCGGCATTTGACTGTCGTAGCATAATTGACATGCAGCGAGTTTCTTAAAAGTGAAACTGCCTATCTTTGAACTGATTTTTGCGGAAAGAGAATCTATATCAAACATATGGCAACCCAGAACATTATTAAACTTTACGAAAACAATTTCAAGGCGTGTTCGGACGAGATAGCGCTGACCGACTATTTCTCACAGAAGAGCTACTCCTACAAGGAGACGGCATCTGAGGTGGTGCGCCTGCACATCCTGTTTGAAGAGACGGGAGTGAAGAAGGGCGACAAAGTGGCGCTCATCGGCCGCAACAATTCACAGTGGGTGATAACCTACATGGCGGTAATAACCTATGGTGCGGTAATTGTGCCCATCATGTCGGATTTCAATCCCATGGATGCAATCAATATCATCAACCATTCCGACTCCGTGATGCTCTTTGCGGGACGTCAGATTTGGGAGGCATTCCAGACGGCGGCAGGTGGAGCGGAAGCTTGCGGCAGCCGTTTCGAGCATCTCAAGGGTGCTGTTGAGCTGGAGAGCCACGAGCTGCTTTACGACGCGGCAGACGGCAAGACCAAAGCGGCACTGGAGAGCCTCGACGAGAAGTTCGCCGCACGTTATCCCGACGGATTCAATACCAGGAACCTCAAGTTTGCGGAGGTGAAGGACGATGATCTGATGATTATAAGCTATACTTCGGGCACGACGGGTATCAGCAAGGGCGTTATGCTTTCGGTGGACAACATTACGGCAAATGTGGAGTTTGCGCTTGACCACAAGTTCCATTTCCACGGTTCGCGCGTTTTGGCCCTGTTGCCTTTGGCACATGCCTATGGTTGTGCATTCGACATGCTGACCCCGCTGGCCACAGGTTCGCACATCACCCTGCTGGGCCGTACACCGACCCCCAAGGTGCTCATCGATGCCATGAAGACGGTGAAACCGCACTTGATCTGCACCGTGCCGTTGGTAATGGAGAAGATAGTACGCAAGCAGATATTCCCCAAACTCGAGAAACAGCCCCTGCGTACACTGGTGAAGATTCCCTTTGTCAACAAGCTCATCTACAAAAAGATCAAGAAGACAATGCTCGAAGCCTTCGGCGGTTGCATGAAAGAGGTGAACATGGGCGGTGCTGCTGTGAGCCCGGAGGTTGAGCAGTTCCTGCTGAAGATAAAGTTCCCCGCAACGGTGGGTTACGGAATGACGGAGTGCGCCCCCTTGATAAGCTACGAGGGTTGGCAGAAGTACAAGGCCGGTTCATGCGGTACGGTTCTGCCGGGCATGGAGGCCAGGACAGAGGACAACGGCAGCGGTACCGGTGAAATATGCGTGCGTGGCCGCAATGTCATGTTGGGATACTACAAGAACCCCGAGGCTACGGCCGAGGCGATTGACAAGGATGGTTGGTTGCATACGGGCGATGTCGGCATAGTGGACAAGGACGGTACCATATATATAAAGGGACGCTGCAAGAACATGATTCTCTCCAGCAACGGCCAGAACATCTATCCCGAGGGCATCGAGGCAAAGCTCAACGAACTGGAGTGCGTGATGGAGAGCCTGGTGGTAGAGGACAAGGGCAAGCTGGTTGCCTTGGTAGTGCCCGACTACGATCATGCCAAGAGCGAGGGCTGGGATGTGGCTCATCTCAAGGAGATTATGGATCACAACCTTGATTTGCTGAACGGTCTGGTGGCTCCTTATGAGAAGGTGGCTGCCATAAAGTTATGTGCAGACGAATTCGAGAAGACTCCCAAGAGGAGTATCCGCAGATATCTCTATCCGGCAAAAGCCAAGATAGTGGCATAGAAAATACAGGTATCAGTGTGTAATAAGTGGTGGAATCAGGCCGGTTGAAGATATTCCTCCGGCCTTTTTCATCCGACTTGCCAGCCCTTTGACGGGGCCACGAGAAAATAGCGGAGTGCATGGAGAGTCAAAACGCAGGAAGGAATGGGAACGGAATATAAAAAATTTGTATTTTTGAGGCCGGACATTCTCGGCGACGGACTCCGTGGCGGGCAAAATTTGCGATGCGGACAGCATAGCGGGTACTGGCTGTAGGTAGAGTCTGCTCGGGAATGCTTCCGGAACGGAAACAGAAAAAATATGTCGAATACAAACAGGTTGGGAAAATGAATGTGTTAGGGAAAAACGTAAGGGCTCTCCTCTTGCTGGGCGCAGCGATGCTGACGGCATTTCAGACCGTGGGTGCCGAAGTCGCTTCTGTGGCAGGAGCGAATGCAGCGTTGACGGCAGAGAAAAATCTCCCCGAAGAGGGGCGGAATACGGATCCGGGCGAACCGGTGCTCGATACTTTGATAGGGATAGACGATGTGGTGGTGACAGCCACCAAGGTGCAGGTGAGCCGTAGCAGTGTGGCATCGACCATTACAGTGGTCTCGCGTGACAAGATAGAGAATTCGAGCGAGTCGGCGCTTCTGCCCGTATTGTCGCACCGCATTCCGGGACTGTTCGTCACAGAGCGTGGCATGACCGGCTTTGGTGTCTCGTCGGGCAGCGCGGGTACAGTCAATATACGTGGCGTGGGGCAGAGCAACAAGGTGCTCATGATGTTCGACGGCCAACCCCAATGGGCCGGTTTGTTCGGCCACTCGATTCCCGATACTTATGTGGCCTCAGATGCCGATAGGGTGGAGGTGATACGTGGCCCGGGCTCGTTGCTGTATGGCTCCAATGCGATGGGTGGTGTGGTGAACATCATTACCCGCCAACCGCATGAGGACGGCCTGCACGGAGATGCGCGCGTGATGTACGGAACGTACAATACCCAGAAATACATGGCCGATGCGGGCTACAAGTCGGGGCGTTTCAGCTCCTTTGTCTCCATCAACCATGACCGCACCGACGGCCACCGTGACAATTCGGCCTTTCGGATTACAAACGGTTTCGCCAATCTCGGCTACCGCATTAACGACAAACTGAAACTCAACGGCCGTCTGACACTGTCGGACTCCTATGGCGAGAATCCCGGTGAAGAGAGCCGTCCCATTTTCGACATGACGGCAGACATGTTGCGAGGAACGGCTTCGTTCTCGGTGGACAACAGCGGTGACCTTCTTACGGGTGCTCTCCAGTTCTTCTACAATTGGGGTGACCACAAGATAAATGACGGATACTATGAGGGCGGCACACCGCGCGACTATGTCTTCCGCTCCACCGACCACAACTACGGACTCATGTTCTACCAGAGCGTCTCTCTGTTTGAGGGCAATACGCTCACTGCAGGTGTGGACTACAAGAACTGGGGTGGTCATGCGTGGAATGACAACAATGACGGCACGACGAGCGAGATAATTGATACCGACGTGGCCGAGAAGGCTGTCTATGCATTGATGCAACAGAGTCTGGGCCGTCTGACGCTCAATGCAGGCGTGCGCTATGAGCACAATGGGGTCTATGGCGGCGAGTGGGTCCCGCAGGCCGGAGTGACCTACAATGCCTCGACCCGTACGGTGCTGAAACTCACTGCCGGCAAGGGATTCCGCAGCCCCAATATCAGGGAGCTGTATATGTATGTGGCGGCCAATCCCGACCTGAAGCCCGAGAACATGATGAACTACGAATTCTCCGTGGAGCAGGCTGTCGGCTCGAAACTTGCCATGGGAGTGTCGCTGTTCTATATCGACGGCAAGGATATGATTCAGACCGTGATGGTTGAGGGCCGAAGGAAAAACACGAACACGGGAGCCTTTGTCAATAAAGGCATTGAGGTGGAGGCAGAATACACACCCTTCAAGGCTTTGGACCTCTCGGCCAACTATAGTTATCTGCATACCGACAAGCCTCTTGTGGCCGCGCCCGAGCACAAGGTCTTTGCCGAGGCGGTGTACCGCTTCGGACGGTTTACCCTTACTGCCGACATGCAGCACATCTCCGGATTGTGGGTCAAGGTGCCCGACTCGTCATCGGCAGGCGTGCGCGAGGCCTACACTCTATTCGATGCCAAACTCTCCTGTCTGGTGGGCTCGCATGGCAAGGGCGTGAACATTTTCGTGAAGGGAGAGAATCTCACCAATCGCACATACACCATCAACGATGGTTTCCCCATGCCGGGTGCGACGGTAATGAGCGGTGTGAATGTCAGTTTCTGACCAGAGGCGTACAAGAAAAGATACCGGCGGCAAAGGACAAAAACCTTTGCCGTTTTTCTTTGGAGCCGGAATCCCTTTTCTATAATATAGGTCGAAATAGGCTCTCTTTTTTGGAAAACATCCCGCTTCGCTTGACGGCAGGGGGTTGCCGAAAAGGAAAATTTTTCATATCTTGGTAACGGTAAATTGGGGAACCTGTGGGTGTAAACTTCAAAAAACTGGGACATGAAACGGATAATCATCATGGGGGCAACCTCGGGAATGGGTCGCGAAGTTGCCAAAATCTATATCGGACGTGGATATAAGGTGGGTGTTGCCGGGCGGCGCGAGGAGGAGCTCAAGGCGCTGAAGGCCCTTTCGCCCGAAACCGTTGAGTATGAGGTGACGGACATTACAGGCGATGATGCTGTGGACCATTTCATGGCTCTCGTCGAACGGCTGGGAGGTCTGGACATATATTTCCATGCCTCGGGTGTGGGAAAGCAGAACCACAAGGTAGTTACGGATGTGGAACTGCATACTGTCAATGTCGATGCAATGGGTTTCACCCGTATGGTGACCACGGCCTTTACCTATTTTGCCGACCATGGCGGCAAGGGGCAGATAGCTGTGATAAGTTCCATTGCAGGCACAAAAGGAATAGGTGTGAGCCCTTCGTATTCGGCCTCCAAAATCTTCGATTCAACCTATATCAGTGCCTTGGCACAACTGGCATACATGCGCTCGCTGGATATCTCATTCACCGATATCCGTCCCGGTTTCGTGCGCACACCTCTGTTGCAGGACGGCCGTCTCTATCCCATGCTTATGGAACCCGACTGGGTGGCGCGCAAGATTGTGAAGGCCATCGACAGACGCAAGCGCGTAAAAGTCATTGACTGGCGCTATTCGCTGCTGGTGTTGGTCTGGAGGCTCGTTCCGCGTTGCGTGTGGGAACACATGAGGGTAAGCAACTGAGCCGCCTATAGAGGGGATTCCGTGCGTTTTGCAGCGCAGCGGCCGTGACTTGACTGAACGGTCAGAAAGATTGGTGGGCATACATATGGTTCCGGGAAACCGGGCAGGCAGAAAAACAGAGAGAGGACAACATGGCGTTGTCCTCTCTCCCGTGAGGTGCGAAGCGGAATCGAACCGCTGTAGCAGCTTTTGCAGAGCTGTGCCTAACCGCTCGGCCATCGCACCATTTACGCTCCATCGGTAAGAGCATGCAAATATAGTATATAAAATTCAATCGGCAAAACAGACACCGTCTAAAAAATATTTAAATGCCCTGTTTATTCATCCCCAGGAACCTTCGCGATAAGGGATTAATGTGTATCTTTACACAATCTGCAATGCAAAAAACTCTTTCCGAATGACAGTGGACGACATAGCCCTCACCATGCAGCCTGAGCTGGGGCACAAGGGTGTCATACATCTCCTGACGGTGTTCCGCACGGCTGCCGACATCTTTGCCGCCGGCGAACGGGAACTGGTGGAGCGTGTTTCTCTGCGTGGGGATATTGCTGCGCAACTGTCGCAGAGAGCCTGCCACCGTCAGGCTGAAAAGGAACTTGCACGTCTTGAGCGGTGCGGGCTCGGTGCGGTGGCTGCCACAGACGAGGGTTATCCCGCAAGGCTTCGGGAGTGCGATGACTATCCCCATGTGATCTACTACCGCGGAGACATATCGGTACTCTCTGCACAGACTTTGTCAATGGTGGGCACACGTACGGCATCGCAATATGGCATGCGCATGAGCGATGTGATTGTGGGGCAGGTTGGCGAAACGGTTCCCAGGGCGGTCATTGTCAGCGGTCTGGCATTCGGAATAGACTCCTGCTGTCACCGTGCGGCAATGGAATACGGGCTCCGTACGGCAGCCGTGTTGCCGTGTGCTTTGCCGGATATAGTGCCTCCACGGCACGACCGTCTGGCCGACGAGATTGTCGGGGCGGGCGGAGTGCTGATATCGGAGCTCAACTCGCAGACCAGGCAGAACGGCAACCACTATCTTCCCCGCAACAGGATTATTGCCGGTGTGAGCGAAGGGACGCTGGTTGTGGAGTCTCCCCGGGAGGGCGGTTCGCTCTATACGGCCGAGTATGCCTACGGATACAACAGGTGCGTGATGGCTCTGCCCGGCAGGGCTGGAGACAGGTGTTCGGAGGGAACAAACAGGCTTATCCGTGACCGCAAGGCTGCGCTGGTCTGCTCGGGTGCGGATGTGGTGCACGAGTTGGGGTGGGACATAGCAGTGCCGGGCCGGGTTCCTGTGGCAGCGAAAGAGCAACCGCTCCTTTCGGTCGAGGAACAGCGGCTTGCCGACTGTTTCAAGGAGGGCGAGGAGGTGAGCGTGAGCGTGCTTGCCATGCGCAGCGGAATGAGCGTCGGGGAGGTCGCTTCCCTGCTCCTGGGGCTTGAGATAGGTGGTGCGGTGAGGTCGTTGCCGGGAAGAATGTATGAAAAAAGATGACGCAATATGATGATAGATACCCATACCCATATATACGAACCCGAGTTCGACGAGGACCGCGACGGGACTGTGGCGCGTGCCCATGCGGCCGGGGTGGACATTTTTATGTTCCCTGCCATAGACAAGGAGTCCTATGGCCGTATGTTCGACATGTGCAATCGTTATGGCGAGTGCCGTCCGATGATGGGATTGCACCCCACTTCGGTGAATGACAACCCGTCGTTCAGGGCAGACCTTGACATTGTGGCCGGCTTCTTGTCCAAGCCCCCTGTGGAACGATTCTATGCCGTGGGCGAGGTAGGTCTTGACTTCTATTGGAGCAAGGAGAGGCAACGTCAGCAGATGGAGGTGCTGGAGGCGCAGATAGAGTTGGCGCTTGAGTATGACCTGCCGCTGGTGATACATGTGCGCGAGGCCTGGGGGGCATTGCTTGATATGCTCGAGGCATTCCGTGGCCGGGGAGTGAGAGGGGTGATGCATGCCTTCACGAGCAATCTTGAGAACTACCGCAAGGTGCGTCGGCTGGGAGACTTCGTGTTCGGCATAGGTGGCGTGGTTACATACCGCAACAGCGGAGTGGCCGACACGGTGGCAGAGATGCCGCTCGAAGAGCTGGTGCTCGAGACAGATGCTCCGTATCTTACTCCCGTGCCGTTCCGTGGCAAGCGCAACGAACCATCATACCTTGTATATATATGTGAAAAAATAGCACAGGCGAAGCGTATCGACCCCGAGACGGTGGCCTCGGTGACGACGGAAAATGCAAGAAAAATGTTCGGTTTGTGAAATTTTCCACAGGCTCACTACAAATTGTAACCTCGTGAGTCGGATTTGTTTCGGAAAATGGCCGGAGCGGTGGTGCGGAAAAAGGCGATATGTCTTCGAGAAAGGCCTGTAGGCTGATAAAATATTGTTGGAAAATAACTGTTAAAGTTTCACGGAATAAAAAAATTTTTGTACATTTCGGAGATTTTTCCGCGCAAGTACTTGATTTTGCGTCTGTGGAAAAATCTTGAAACCGGGGAAATCGAGCCTGGAGAGCGGGTAACTCTCTGTGGTTTTGATATCTGCGGTTGTGAAGCCTGGAGAAATGACCGAGTGGCTGAAGGTGCGCGCCTGGAAAGTGCGTATGCCTCAAAAGGGCATCGTGGGTTCGAATCCCGCTTTCTCCGCAAAAAAAGAGAGTGGGGGAATTTCTGGCCGGAAGGGTCGCCATGACGGGTGACGGGAAGGACGGAGTCCAGAGTGGGGAGAGGAAGAAACGGAATACGGCATTAACACAAAAAAATAACACAAAACTAAAACAAACACTAAAGTCTAATTAATTTTAATTTAAACTATGAAAAAACTATTTTTGATTCTTTCAGTAGTGGGCGCAATGAGCCTTGCGACTGTTAATGCTTTTGCACAGGATGAGGCTGCTGCCGAGCCTGCTACCGAAGAGGTGGTTGCTGCTCCCGCAGCTGAAGCAACTGCAATCGATGCTGAGACCGAAGTTGCCGGCGAGCCGCTTCATCAGGTCATCAAACAGAAATTCCTCGAGGGAGGTGCAGGTTGGATGGCTCCTATCTTGCTCTTCCTTATTCTCGGTTTGGCTGTAGCTATTGAGCGTATCCTCTATCTGAGCCTTTCGAAGATCAATGCCAAGAAGTTCATCGAGGGTTATGAGAAAGCTCTCAACGAGCAGGGTATCGAGGCTGCCAAGGAGTATTGCCGCAACGTACGCGGTCCTATCGCCAGCATTTTCTATCAGGGTACAAGCCGTTACGGTGACGGTCTCGATGTTGTCGAGAAGGCAGTCGCTTCCTACGGTTCGGTTCAGAACGGTTTGATGGAGTCGGGTCTGACTTGGATTCAGCTGTTCATCGCCCTTTCTCCTATGTTGGGATTCATGGGAACCGTTGTTGGTATGGTCGGTGCATTCGATGCTATCCAGGCAGCAGGTGATGTATCTCCTACGTTGGTTGCCGGCGGTATCAAAGTCGCTCTGTTGACCACTCTGGCAGGTCTGATCGCAGCCGTTATTCTTCAGTTGTTCTACAACTACATTGTCAACAAGATCGACGGTCTGGTTGTTGATATGGAGGACAGCTCAATCATTCTGATTGATATCTTGACTGCTTACAGTAAGAAATAATTAAAAAAGCGCACTATATATTATGAAGTGGATTAAATATGTAGAAGGTGCATTGCTGGGAATATCAGTCCTCACCCTCATCTATTTCCTTGTTACCATGGTACAGGGAACCGAGGATGCCGGTGTCGACATCATGCTCAAGTGGGCTTATGTCATGCTTGCAGTGTGTGTTCTCGTTGCAATCATATTCCCTGTAGTGGATATGTTCACCAGTCCGAAGGGGGCAGGCAAGACTCTGCTTTACTTCGTTGGTTTTGTTGCAATCATAGGTGTCTGCTATTTGCTGTCGAGCGCTGAACCCGTCGTTAATTCGGCTGGCGGTTTCTTCGAGGATCCCTTTACTCTGAAGATCACCGACACGGGTCTGTATACCGCATACATCGCATTGGCAATAACCATTATTGTCGCTATTGGCAGCGAAATCGCAGCGGCACTTAAATAACAACTCTTAAAAACCGAAGATAATATGAATAAAAGACAAACTCCGGAAGTGAATGCGGGTTCGATGGCGGATATCGCCTTCTTGCTCCTTATCTTCTTCCTCGTCGCAACGACGATGAATGTGGATTCGGGTATCAACCGCGTGTTGCCTCCTTGGAGTGAAAATCAAGACCAGCAAGACGCTCCCGAAATCAAGGAGCGAAATTTGATGTCGGTACATGTCAACATGTACGACCAGATAGCAGTCCAGGGTGAATTGGTTCATATTACGCAGGTAAAGGATAAAGCAAAAGAATTTATTTTGAACGCTTCGAACGACCCCAACCTTCCCGAGAAGGAGGATACCGAGGTCGATCTGATAGGTACATATCCCATTAGCCAGGGTGTCATCTCGTTGATGAACGACCGTGCCACCAGCTATGAGATCTATATCGAAGTGCAGAATGAGCTTACGCGGGCATTCAACGAGATACGTGACGAATTGTCGATGGAAAAATTCGGCAAGAAATTCGCAGAACTCGATGAGGACCAGCGTAATGCCATCCAGAAAGCAGTTCCTTTGAAGATATCCGAGGCTGAACCCAAAAACGTAGGAGGAAATTAATATGGCAGTAATAAAAAAGAAAGGCAGTAAACAGACGCCCGCCATCTCGACGGCATCTTTGCCCGATGTTATATTCATGATTCTGTTCTTCTTTATGGTGTCAACCTCAATGCGTGAAGTGGAGCTGGCAGTGCAGTTCACACCGCCTTCAGCAACCGAAATCACCAAATTGGAGAAAAAATCATTGGTAAGTTATATCTATATCGGACAGCCCGTAAAACAGTTGCAGGCAAAGCTCGGTACCGCTCCCCGTATTCAGCTCAACGACAAGTACGTGAGAACTGAGAACGTTGCGGAGATCGGACAGTTTGTCGCTTCGGAGCGTGAGAACCTGAATGAGGCAGACCGCTCTTTCATGACTGTTTGTATCAAGGCCGACAAGAATACCCGTATGGGTATCATCACCGATGTAAAACAGGAGCTGCGTCGTGCAAACGCACTCAAGATCAGCTATGCTGCCCAGAAACAGTTGGGTGCCTACAAATAGCAGATTCCTGTTTGAGCAATGGAAAAACGCGCTTGTTTCGGCAAGCGCGTTTTTTTTGCGCAGGAGCAGGAAAATGTGCTCCGCATAATTTGCGTCAGTTCGTATATTTTGTGGCGCCCCGGAATACTTTATTTCGCTTTTCGCTATCTTTGTCATAATCCCGAGAGAGAGATGCCGAGGAGATGCCATTTACCGAACATCTGGGACGCAGTGAGGTGGCAGGCAGAAGTGGAGGCACATTGATGTGTGCCCGCAAGGATAGAAAGTTTAACATAAAAAGTATAGCATTATGGCACTTGAACAACAAATCCAGAAAGATATTATGGCGGCAATGAAGGCCCACGAGCAGACCCGTTTGGATGCTCTGCGTGCTGTGAAGTCGGCCATATTGTTGGCCAAAACGGCGGGCGCAAACATTGAGCTTACCGATGCCGACATCGTGAAACTGATGCAGAAACAGGTGAAACAGCGCAAGGAGTCGGCACAAATGTACTCCGATGCCGGCCGTCAGGAGTTGGCCGACAACGAGCTGGCACAAGCTGCTTATATTGAGGCTTATTTGCCCAAACAACTCTCCGAAGAGGAACTTGAGGCAAAGCTCAAGGAGATAATCGCCGAGGTGGGCGCCACTTCGTGTGCACAGATGGGAGCCGTAATGGGTGTTGCGACCAAACGTCTGGCAGGTCTTGCCGACGGCAGGGCAATCTCCGCAGCTGTCAAGAATCTGCTGTCATAAGTTTTATAAGGAGGCGCCCTTGAGCGGAAGTCTTATGGGGGCCTCTTGTAGTGTAACGAAGCCCGGCAACATATTTGTTGCCGGACTTCGTTTTGTAAATAACATTCCAATTTCAAAGTATTTCTGCCCGGATAGGGCAAATGAAAAAAAGGGGGGCATAAGGGCAGGGAACAAATGCTTTTGTGGTTAAAGCGGTTGTCCTTGTGGTATTGCAAATGAGCCATAAAAAAGTCCGGAACAACCCAAGGCTGTTCCGGACTTTATATAAACACCTTCAGACAATTAGCGCATCATCATCGAGGGGCGCTCCTGTGTGGAGAATGTCAGTGTGCCCTTGTCCTCGAAGACGCATCCGAAGTAGGTGGTGCGTATGCCGATTTCGATGGGTGTGTCGTAACCGTAGTCCTTTGCCGAGATGGTCAGCGTGCGGCTGTTGCCGGCAGGCTTGCCGTTTACGGTCCACTGATAGGTGTCGTAGTCAAGCTTGGCATCGAGCGTATAGCTGTCACCACCATCGTTGTAAACGACAATGTCGCGCTCCACTCTCTCTGTAGCGTTCTCCAGACGGGCATTCATGCCGTTCTTGCGTCCGTCGGCCGTAACACCGCTCTTTCCGTTTCCGGGACGGCCCTGACTCATGTCACGCACGTAGTTGATGTTCCAGAACTTGCCGAGGTCACTACCCAGATAGCGTCCCATCATAGGAGGCTGGTTGTAGCAGATGTTCTCGCCCAGAACACTCATACGATAGATGTTGTCACTCATGAGGGTGTAGAAACGGTATTCGGTCGGGAAATCGGTCATGTAGATACGTATCTCCTTGTTGTCCTGCGTGCGGGTTACGAGTTCCTCGCGCCAGTCACCGAAGAGGTCGGCCGAGATGCACGGATTCGACTTGGAACTGTTGTTGGCTGCTATGTTCTCCTGGTCAGGAAGGTCGATGGGAGTTACACCGTCACCCGTCCATTTGGTGATGCGCATCACTCTCTGCAACTCGCGGGGAGTCTCACGCTCCTCCTGCGGTGCACCGAATCCGCCCGGACCTCTCTGCGGCATGAGGGCACGCAGCGCCTCGGGCATCTGACCGCCCGAAGGGGTGAACTCGGTGTCGCCCAGGTAGTAACCGTCCAGAATCTCACGGTTGAGATCACCGTCCCACCATATTGCGAAGTTGATGCCCGGCACCGCCTCGCTGATGAAACGTCCGTCGGCAGTGTAGACACCGTCGGTACCCGAAGTCCAAACTTCCAGGCCCCTGAAGCGAGGGTCGATATCCTGACATGCAGCGCGGCCTACATCCGAGATTCCGGGGATTCCCCAAATCATCTGACCTGTAGCTGCATCACGCATCTCTGAGTTGGCGTACTGGGGAGTGTTCTCATGTGACTGCCATACCTCCAGACCGGGGCGGTCTACAATGATGTCGGAGAGATACATGGCATCGCCATGACCCAAGCCGGTGGTATAGAGACCCGTACCGTCATGGTCAATGACGCATGCGCCGTAAACCACTTCGTCCTTGCCGTCACCGTCCACATCACCTATGCGCAGGTTGTGGTTGCCCTGGCCCTCATAGTCTTTGTATTTGCCGTTGTCGGCCGTTGTGTCGAAGCACCAGCGTTTGGTGAGTTTGCCGTCTCTCCAGTCCCATGCCTCTACGACAGCTTTCGCATAGTATCCGCGGCAGATGAGAATGCTGGGACGCTCGCCGTCGAAGAAGCCTGCGCCACCCAGGAAACGGTCCACACGGTTACCCGTGTTGTCACCGAACTCAAATTCGCTGCCTCGCGGAATGAAATCGGTGCGGGCCAACTCCTTGCCTGTCTCACCGTCAATCACGGAGAGGAATTCGGGGCCCTCGAGAATCTTGCCGTATGCACGTGCCGAGCGGTCGGTAATGCGGTAGTCGGTAATGCCGTCGCCGTTGACATCGCCGATGGTTGTGCCGTCACCGAAGGTGGTGCCCTCGGCGGTCTTCACTGCCAGTTCGGCCTTGCCGTCACCGTCGAAATCATAGAGCATCATCTGGGTGTAGTGTGCGCCCTGACGAATGTTGAGACCCAGGTCCACACGCCACATGAATGTGCCGTCCATCTTGTAGGCATCCAGCAACGAACCCTCCGTGCAGAGACCGCCGCCACCGTTGTCGAACTCGGTGGTTACCATCTTCACGATGAACTCATATTCGCCGTCACCGTCCAGGTCTGCAACCGTAGCATCGGTGGGGGTGTAGGTGCCGTAGTCGAATCCCTCGACAGGCTGTACGGGAATGGAGATGTAGGGCTTTTCAGCCATCTTGGCTGTAAGTTTGTAGGTGGCGCCAACCTCCTCCTTGGTTGCACCGACGACCTTCACCGAGTAGGTGTTGTCGACGCTTGTATCCACACCGTTGTCGGTGAAGAATGTCGATTTCGTGAGGGGTTCGCTGTTGAGTTTCACTGCCTCGCCATCACCGCTCTGACGATAGAGGTCGAATGCCGTGTCAGTTGCCTCGCCGGGCAGGAAACGCCAGCTGACCGAAACTTTGCCGTCACCGTTGTGGATGGCTACAAGACCGCGTCCCATGAACTCCTTCTGCATCTTGTCGTAGTTATAGGCGGGGCCTTTCTTCTGCTCCTGTGTCGCATTGTTCGAGCAGCAGCCGGCCAATACCAGAAGGGGCAACAGATATAATAGCTTTTTCATTTTGTAGTGTTTTTATTATTAATGTCCGGCATCGGTTTGAAGCCGAAGCCGGACATCGTTAAACTAAAATTCGTAGCGTCCCGTGCGCTGTGCGTCCCGTTCGTCCCATTCGCCCTTGTGTCCTGTCTCTGACGAGAAGGTGAGGGTGCCCTGGTCCTCAAATACCTGACCCTTGTAGGTGGTCTTGATACCTATCGAGATGGGCTTGTCGTAGCCGTAGTCGGCCTGTTTGAGCGTCAACTTGCGGTCGTGGCTGAGCACCTTGCCGTTGATGGTCCACTCATAGGAGTCGTAGTCGAGCCTTGCATCGAGCGTGTATTTGTCCGCAATGTTGCTGTAGACCACAATATCCTTCATGACCACTTCGGTGGTGTTCTTCAGACGACCCGAAAGACCTTTTGCCCTTTCTCCTCTCGAGAAGCCCTGGCTCATGTCGCGCATGTTGCGGATCTGCCAGAATTTGCCGAGGTCGCTGCCGAGGTAGTATCCCGGTTCGGGCGGCTGGTTGTAGCAGATATTCTCGCACAGAACACTCATGCGGTAGATGGGATCGCTCATGAGGGTGTGGAAACGGTAGTCGGTAGGTATGTCGGTCATGTAGATGCGAAGGGTCTTGTTGTCGGCAGTGCGGACCACCAGTTCCTCGCGCCAGTCACCGAAGAGGTCGGCCGAGATGACAGGGTTGGCCTTCGAACCGTTGTTGGCGGCAATCTCGTCTTCGCCCGGCAGGGTGAACATGGTCACACCGTCACCGGTCCATTTGCTTATCTTCATGATGCGGCTGTTGTCAACACGGGGCATGCGGGGCATCTGTCCCTGGGCGGGAGCGCCCTGAGGCATCATTTGCGGCATCATCTGCGGTGCGCCCTGAGCCTGCGGAGCACCTTGGGGGGCACCCTGGGGACCTTGCGGCATCATCTGCGGAGCACCCGGCATGGGACCTTGGGGAGCGCCCTGGGGCATCATGCCCATAGCCATTGTCTTGGAGGAACCGTCGAGCAGCTCACGGTTGAGATCTCCGTCCCACCAGATGGCAAAGTTCACGCTCGGCTTGTTCTCCGAGATTATACGTCCGTCTGCAGTATATACGCCGTTGGTGCCCGATGACCATACTTCCCAACCCTCGAAACGGGGGTCGATGTCGGCCGTAAGGGCACGACCCACGTCACTTGACGAGGGGAAGCCCCAGATGAGTTCGCCCGTTGCGGCATCACGCATCTCCGAGCCGGCACGCAGGGGAGAGGTCTCGTGGCTCGACCATACCTCCAGACCCGGACGCGAAGGAATCAGGTCCGACATGTGCATGGCATCGCCGTGCTCCAGACCGGTGGTGTAGCCGCCCGTACCGTCATGGTCAATCATGCAGGCACCGTAAACGACCTCGTCCTTGCCGTCGCCGTCCACATCGCCTATGCGCAGGTTGTGGTTGCCCTGCTTCTCATACTGCATATATTCGTCATCGTTGGCCGTGGTGTCGAATCTCCAGCGTTTGGTAAGTTTGCCGTTTCTCCAGTCCCATGCCTCGAGCACCGCACGCGTGTAGTATCCGCGGCAGATGAGTATGCTGGGACGCTTGCCGTCAAAATAGCCGGCACCGGCCAGAAAACGGTCTACTCGGTTACCCTCATCGTCACCGAACGAGAATGTGTCGTCGCGCGAGATGTAATCGGCACGGGCCAGCTCCTTGCCGGTCATACCGTCGATTACCGAGAGGAATTCGGGACCTTCGAGAATCATGCCGTATGTCTTCGACTGTGGATCGAGGTCACGGTAGTCCGTGCGGCCGTCGCCGTCGGTGTCACCGATGGTCGTGCCGTCACCGAAGGTGGTACCCTCGGAGGTCTTCACAGCCAGCTCGGCCTTGCCGTCACCGTCGAAGTCGTAGAGCGACATCTGGGTGTAGTGTGCGCCCTGACGAATATTGAGACCCAGATCGACGCGCCACATGAATGTGCCGTCCATCTTGTAGGCATCAATGAGCAGACCCTCGTTGCAGATACCCGAACGGGAGTTGTCATATGTCGTGGTCTCGAGTTTGACGACGATTTCATATTCGCCGTCACCGTCCAGGTCGGCCACCGAAGCGTCATTGGGCGTATAGGTGCCGTACTCGAATCCCTCGACCTCTTTGATGGGAATCTCAAGATAGGGTTTTGCGGCCATGTTGGGGGTCATGGTGAACTTGGCTCCGCTCTCCACATCCTCCTTGCCGGCAATCTGTACGGTATAGATGTTCTCCACCGTGGTGTCCACGTTGTGGTCAATGTAGAATGTCGATTTGGTGACGGGAGTGTCGTTGAGTTTCACCTTCTCGCCGCCGTTGGTCTGACGATAGATATCGAATGCGATGTCTATCGGGTCGGTCTCCTGATAACGCCAGCTTACGGACACGTTGCCGTTGCCGTTGTGGATTGCTACCAGACCTCTGTTCATCTGCTCTTTCTGCATCTTGGCAGAATAAGCAGGTCCTTTGACAATTTCACTGTTGCCGCAACATCCAGCCAGCAGCAACAGGGGTAATAGGTAAAGGTATTTCTTCATCTGTTTTAATAAGTTAGAAAAATTGGTGTTTTATTGTTGCACTTTGTCTAATGCCGTACTCTGTTGTATCGTTGTTGTGCCCGAGGTCTAATTGCCGTCGGGTTTGGTCAGCTCCACTGTGGTCCATGTCCATACGAACGAGTCGAACGCATCGGGTTTGGCCGGGTCGTATGTTGCGGTGTAGTCGCTGCGGATATGCTCCTCAATCGGAATGTGGAGATCGCGGATGCCCTGTATCACACACTTGGCCACCTGATAGGCGCCGAACATGTTGAAGTGTGTGTTGTCGGCCATCTCGTTGGGCTGGTTCGTGAAGGTGTTGGCGGGGTAGTGGACAAGGGCACCCTTGGAGCCCTCCACTCCGAGAGTTTCGTACATTGTGGTAGTCATCGACGTGAGGTCTATCACGGGCACGCCGTTCTTCTCGCCGAGCTGTCTGGTGGCAGTCGGGAAATCCCCGTGCGAATCGACTATGCGTCCCTCCTCATCGAAATTGCGGCGCTGGGTGGGGGTGAGAAGCACGGGATGTGCGCCTACCGAAAGTGCGCTGTCGATGTACATCTGCATGTATTTGCTGAAGTCGTTGAATGCACCGCCCGTCGGGCCCCGCTGTTTTTCGTCATTGTGCCCGAAGACCACAAAGAGATAGTCTCCCTCCTTGATCTGGGTCATGAGCTTTTCAAGACGTTTCTCGAACACGAACGAGTTGGATGACTCGCCGCTCTCGGCATAGTTGGCCACGCAGATCTTGTCGTCAAGGAAACGCGGAATCATCTGACCCCAGCTTGCCCACGGATCGGTATCCTGGTCCACTGTGGTTGAGTCACCGCAGAGGAATACTGTGATTACATCGTCTGAAGCGGGTGTCACCTTCACCGACTTTACGGCCGGCTTTTCGCCCGTAAGCTCTATCGTGAGATTGTTGTCCCAATTGAGTTTCGTGCGCTCACGGGGTTTGATTTTCACATAGTTGCCCTCGCTGATGAGCGTGTCGCGCTTGTTGATGTTGAATGTCACCTTCTTGAACTCGCCCTTTCTGGTGGCCTCGTTCTCAATGAAAAGCCTGCGCGACTCGCCGCGCACGCTCGTGATGCCGTCACTCTCCTTGCTGCCGAGCACCACTTCCACCCGGTAGTTCCCGTCGGGAACATCGGCGATGGTGATTGTGTAGCCGTTACTCAGATCCTCTTGCGAGAGATCGTAGCGCCATGCGTCACCGCTTTGGCACGATGTGCAGCACAATGCGGCGAGGCAGAGGAGCGAACCTGAAAATATATGCTTCTTCATTTTATTTATATATTTTATTTATATGTGTTTTAGTTGTCTTTTTCTGTATTTACTGTCTCGGCATCGGGGGACGTTGGCCGCCGTTAGGTCCCGCAGCCGGAGGCATGGGGCCGGGCCGTTTGTCGGAGACCGGTTTCAACTCGTCGGGCGACTCCTTGGTACCCAAGTCTATGGCCGAAGCCCGCTTGGTGTAGAGGTCACGGATGTTGTCCACCGTGATGTCGTACTCAGGGCGGAAACGGTCGCTGTTCATGTAGTCGAGAATGGATGCATAGAGCTGGCGTGCCACGATACGCTCGTCGGGAGCAGAGGTCAGGTCCATGGATGTCATGACCAGACGGCCGCCGAGCACGTTGGCCTCAAACAACATGCCTGCCTTGCGGCTCAAGAACCATGTGTCTATGCTGTGAACCAAGGGTTTGAATCCTTTGGGGAAATCCTGCAGCAACATGGTCTGCGCATTGTTCACCAGCTCCCACCACTGTATGTCGCTGTGGTAGTCGGTGGGGAAGCCGCTGAATATCGGATGATAGTCGTTGAGCCATATTCCCGTGGTGTGTGGTGCGCGCATCTTGAACCATGACGTGTTCCAGAAGACAGGTGTGAAGTTCTGTTTTATCTCGTCGCCGTAGGTGATCTTGCCTGCTGCCAGCAGAAGCACTTTGCCACCGTTGCGCAGTGTCTTCATGGCCTGCTCGTCAAGCTCTTCGGCAATGTACACGTCGCCTTGCTCGGCAGTCACTTCAGTGGGGTAGACCCAGAAATCCCAGTCGTTCACGAATTCGGTACCCTCAATGGCCACCTCTATGTTGTAACGTCCGGCTTTGGATATACCCTCCAACGGGAACTCCACATGGCCAATCTGTTGGCAATTACCTATATTTATATCCTTGTGGGCCACCGTGCCGTGTTTCAGAACAGCATTCTTGTCATCCCTTACAGTGTAGGTCACCTTAGCGTTCCGGATGGGGGCTGCCCCGAAATGGGCCACTTCCACATCGGCTGCAAAACTCTGCGCCGAGGTGTAGACAAAGCGGTCGGTACGCATGATGGGGACGGTGGTGTTGCAGAACCGGCGCCACTCCTCGGCCGAGATGTACTCCTTGGGGTCGAAGAAGACATCCGTGACACCGACCAGAGCCGAGCCCTGACCCGAATAATCGTTCAGGCAGAGCAGCTGGAATCCGGCATAACCCTGTGTGCGGAGATGACGTTCTATCTCGTGCTTGTAGCAGAGAGCCTGCAACTTGCCGGAGGCCATATGGAATTCGTGCCACATGTCGGCCATATCGTTTTCGGCAAGTATGTCGCGGAATATCTCAAAGTTGAGCGCCTTGTTCACGCCCGTATATTTGCGGATTTCGTCAAAGTTGGGGAATACGCACCACTGTCCCGCCTCGTGCGAGAGGTAGGGCTCGTTTATGGTGGCAAGGTTGGGTGAGTAGTCGCTCACGGTCTCGGGACGGGTCTGCTTCCAGTTCAGCCCACGGGCTCCGGCCTTCACATGATACATGTTGCGGGGTTGCCACTGCCATCCGTTGCCCACCGAGGCACCGGTGTAGACACGGCGGGAGTCACTCTTCTCCCAGTACTCCACAAAGTCGGTCACCCAGGCCACCCAGTTGCCGTAAGGCTCGTTGCCGGCTGCCAGCATGCAGAACGACGGCGAGTTGCCGTACTCCTTTGTCATGCGCCTGGTCTCCTCCATGAGGTAGGTGTCCACGGGCTCGCCGTTGCCGAGGCTGACTCCATGGTTGGGCCAGCTCGGTCCTTCGGGCTGCAGGTAGAATCCCACTATGTCGGCAGCCTCGAATGCCGCTGCCGGCGGACAGTAGGAGTGGAAACGCATGTGGTTGAGACCATATTCGCGGCATGCGCGGAACACTTTCAGCCACGATTCCACGTCGGTGGGGGCATAACCCGTTGCGGGGAAACAGCAGTTCTCCACCGTGCCGCGCATGAGTGCCTGCCGGCCGTTGACATGGAAATATTTTCCTTCGATCGTGAATTCCCTCATGCCGAAGCGCACCTGCTCGGTCTGTGTGCCGGTGGTGGTCTCCAGGCGGGCAGTGAGGTTGTAGAGTGCGGGAGAGAATTCATCCCATGTGAGCATGTCATCACCCATGGGAAGCGAAATGGTGAGTTCGTTCACGCCCTTGCGGATGTTGAGCTGCTGGGCTACCGGTGCGGGCTTGTGGCTGCGCTCGCTGTTGTAGCTCTCGGCCTCGAGGCTGAGCGAGCCTTTCAGTGCCTTGTCCGACACTATCGTTGCCTTCACTTCGGCCTTTTTGCCCTTCAGGTCGGGGAACACCTGAATGTCGGAGATGTATGTCTTGGGTGTGGCACGGAGCTCCATTTTGCCCACTATGCCGTTCCAGTTGCCCTGCGTCTGGTCGGTTACGCTGTGCGAATCCTGTCCTATGTTGTACTCTGGCTTTATGCGGTTGTCCACCCTCACGGTTATCGTGTGCGTGCGCCCGGCCTTTACATATGGAGTGAGGTCGAAGACATGCGCTGTGGTGAGGGAGTTCTCCACTCCCACCTTCTTGCCGTCCACCCACAGGGTCGATTCGATGTGGGGCCGCTCAAGGTAGAGCTCCACCCGGCTGTTCTTCCACCCGGAGGGAATCGAGACGCTTCTCTTGTACCATGCCGCACCGCGGTAGTAGCGGACGGGAGTGAGGAAGAAGGGGTATTTCACATTGCCATCTTCGCGATATTTTGCCATCGACGGATTGACATAGTAGGTGCTGTCGTATATGCTGCCCGTCCATTTGGTCTGCGAGGTGACCACTTCTCCCTTGAGCTGTTCGGGCATCGATGCCGGGAGGTTTATATGGTCGTCGAGAGTGCGCAGGAACCACTTTTGGGTCTCGCCTTCGTCATTGCGGTCGATTGCGAACTCCCAGCGCCCCGAGATGTCCACTCTCTCCTGCGACTGAGCTTCTTGCACCGTGCCGATACAGCATGCCGCAAACAGCGATGCTGCAAAAACAAATATTCTCTTCATTTTAAAACAGTAGTGAATGGGTTACTGCAGAACTTTGTATGCCTCGCTTCCCGCCAACAGGAAACACCCTATGCCGAAATCCTCGAAATCGGGCATGCTGTCGTATGTTACGGGCTGGCCGTCCTTGGGTTCCTTGCCTGTGCCCTGCACATAGCCGAGGAAACCGTTGGGGTGGACGCATTCGGTGACGAGCGCACCCCATGCCTTCTGCATAACGGGCATGTACTCCTTGGCATCGAGCACACCGTTGCGTATGCCCCATGCCAGACCGTATACGAAGAGCGAGGTGCCCGAAGACTCCTTGCCGCCGAAGTTGCTCTCGTCGTGCATGCTCACGTTCCAGAATCCGTCACTGCGCTGGCAGGCCTTGAGGGCCTTGCTCATGGCCACGAAATCGGCCAGATACTCCTTGTAGTGTGCCGAGTCGTCATGCGGAATCTCGTCCATCACCCTTACGAGTGCGGCATATACCCAGCCGTTGCCACGGGCCCAGAAGAGGTTCTTGCCGTTGGGCTCCTTGTAGGGAGGCACGAAATTGGCATCTCTCCACCAGAGACCTTCCTTGGTGGAGAAGAGACCGCCGCCTATGTTGTTGCGCGTCTCGGAGTACATCTCCCACATCTTGTTCCAGTAGGCCGGTTCGTTGAAGGTCTTGCCCAACTTGGCCAGCACGGGCATGCCCATCTGTATGGCATCGATCCATGTCCAGTCGTTCACCTGCGGGGTGTTGACCAGCATGTTGGCCAGCGACAGGGTCTTGCGCAGCATTTCGGGCTTCGGGTTTATGCGGTAGAGGTCTATGTAGGTCTGCGTGCAGCAGTAGTTGTCGGCATTGCGTGTGGTGGTCTGGTCATTGCGCATTCCCCATTTGTGGAACTCTCCCCACTCCATTGCATAGTCGAAGTATTTGTTGTCGGGATAGATCGAATAGAGTGCCATGAGTCCTTCATAGTAGACTCCGCGTGTCCATATGTTCGACTCGTAGTTCCTCTGGCGCGACCAGTAGGGCTTCACGGCAGTGGGATCTGCGTAGCGGGTCATGAAATAGTCATTGACGGTGGTCATTGCACGAAGGGTGGCTTCGCGGTCCACTTGGGTGGGGTCTGTCGGGAGAGACGGCTGTCTCGGTCCGTTGGGTTGCGCAAGGCAAAATCCCGCTGTCAGCACGGCTCCTGCCAAGAGAAGGAATAGGCGTTTCATAGGTCTCGTTTTTTATTAGTTAATGGGTTTTGGTTCAGATTACTCCAATATAGTGCAAATATATAAAAATTTTGCAATTACGCATTTCCGCATCTCCGCTTTTTTGGCATCGGTGAAGCCGTGTTTTTTATGGCAGGGTGCCGTTGCCGTTTTTTTGGTTGCAGACCGGTTTGAACTCAATGGAAAATTTATTATATTTGCCTCACGGTGCGGGAAGCGCCGTGAGAGACGAAGAAGAGTTGAAACCTAAATATTAATCTGAAAAAACTGAAAGACAATGAGACGTGAAGCATTCAAAATGTTCCTGAAACCCGGTTTCGAGAAAGAGTACGAAAAGAGACATGCAGCCCTGTGGCCCGAGATGAAGGCCCTGTTGAAAGAGGGTGGCGTATATGACTATTCAATTTTCTGGGACAAGGAGACCAACATCCTCTTTGCAGTCCAGAAGGTGGAGGGCGAATCTGGCTCGCAGGATATGGGCAGCAACCCGATTGTACAGAAATGGTGGGCTTACATGGCCGACATCATGGAGACCAATCCCGACAACTCGCCCGTATCGATTCCTCTGCCCGAACTGTTCTATATGGAGTAGCGGGAGGGCTGCCGTAAGGTGGCAATGAGTAAACGGGAGTGCCCGAGGAAGGAGGCAGTCCCGTTTTTTGTGATTTGCGGATTTTCAATAATGCAAAACTATAAAATGATGAAGAAAACAGTTGGAATCGTGCTGGTTGCCGCAATGGCAATCGCCAGCGTAGAGGTCTCCTACGCACAGAAAGGAACCAAGGCGAAGAAGACGGCCGCCACGGAGCAGCCTGCGCCTGCGCAGAGGATGAATCCCACCGAGCGCCAGAAGGCCGAGATCACGGAGGTCATCGACAGAATCTACAACTATCTCAACTCCTGCACCCCGTTCGGTCTGGTTGACGGTGACGGCAATGTGCTCACGGACTACAGCAAGATAGACCGGAACACCACCATGCAGAAGGGCGATTTCGGTATCAGTACCTATGAGTGGGGCGTAACCTACTCGGGCATGCTGCTGGCGAGCGAAGCTACGGGTGAGGGCAAATATGCCGACTATGTCTATGAGAGACTGAAGTTTATAGGCGACATCTATCCCTACATCAAGGATTACTACGAGCAGACGGGCTATGACATGAAGCTCAAATACATCGTCAGTCCGCGTTTCCTGGATGACTGCGGCTCCATGTGCGCAGCCATGATAAAGGCAGTCCTGGCACGTCCCGAGACCAAGGGCGACTACAGGGATGTCATCGAGGACTGGTTCAACTTCACGATGTACAAGGAGTACCGTTTCGGCAACGGCATATTGGCACGTAACCGTCCGACCACCAATTCCGTATGGCTGGACGACATGTACATGGGCATTACCCCCATCGCATTCCGTGCCAAGCTGAGCCAGAGCGAGCGCGGCGATTTGACGCAGAAGTTCTACAACGAGGCCATCAACCAGGTGAACCTCTTCAAGAAATACCTCTGGGTACCCGAGAAACAGATGTACCGCCATGGCTGGATAGAGGGCATGAGTGAACACCCTGACTACCATTGGGCACGTGCCAATGGTTGGGCAATGCTCACAATGAGCGATGTACT
Organism: Tidjanibacter sp.; assembly: GCA_963640325.1. GTDB lineage: Bacteria > Bacteroidota > Bacteroidia > Bacteroidales > Rikenellaceae > Tidjanibacter. Next base: position 429,790 of record CAVHXY010000001.1, on the reverse strand, counting down.
CGATGTCCTGCCTGCCAATATGCAGGGACGTGACGAGGTGCTCTCGCAGCTCAAGACCCTCATACGCACGGTGGCTTCGTACCAGTCGGGCGAGGGAACGTGGCATCAGTTGCTTGACAGGAATGACTCCTATCTCGAGACGAGCGCCAGTGCCATGTATGTCTACTGCATTGCGCACGCCATCAACCAGGGTTGGATAGACCGCACTGCATACCAGGACATTGCCCGCAGCGGATGGAATGCCATTGTGAAACAGGTCAACGAAAAGGGTCAGGTGGAGAACACGTGCGTGGGCACGGGTCTCGGCTTCACCCCCGTGTTCTATTATACCCGTCCCGTGAGTGTGCTTGCGCCCCACGGATACGGTCCCGTTCTGTTGGCTGCCGCCGAGACGCTCAAGATGCTTGACGGCAATGCAGCTCCCGCACAGCAACCCGCCGGTTTCCCCGGAGCCCCCGCTCAGGGACAGGGTGCACAGGCCCGTCCGGCAGCTCCCATGCCCATGTTTGCCGCTCCCGGCTCGTCACGAGTGGAGGGCAAGCCCATGGTATTCCTTGCAGGTGACTCCACTTGCAAGAACGGCCGCGGTACGGGTGACAACGGTCAGTGGGGTTGGGGCAGCTTCTTCGGAGAGTACCTCAATGATCAGGTGGTCGTGGAGAATGATGCAATGGGCGGCCTGAGTAGCCGTACTTTCTACAACAACAGCTGGTCGGATATACTCTCTGCCATTCAGCCGGGCGACTATGTGCTCATACAGTTCGGCCACAATGACGAGGCACCGCTCAACACGGGCCGTGCACGCGGCACTATCGACGGCACGAGCGACGAGAAACAGACCGTCATCATGGAGAAGAACGGAGCTCCCGAGGATGTCTACTCCTATGGCCACTATATCCGCATGTATGTCCGTCAGGCGAAGATGAGGGGCGCAACCCCCATCGTCCTTTCACCCACTCCGCAGAACCGTTGGACGGGAGAGAACTCCATAAGCCGTTTCGACAACAAATTCAACAAGTGGTGCCGTGAGGTGGCCGAGCAGGAGGGCGTGGCTTTCCTCGACTTCAACGACCTTGCAGCGGGCGAGTACGAGAAGGCCGGCAAGACCAAGGCCCAGGCCGAGCTCTTCAGCGACAGTGTGCATACTACAGAGAAGGGCGCAAAACTCAACTGCGAACTGCTCATTAAGGGCCTCCGGTCGATTGGCTCACCGCTGGCCCAATATGCCAAATAGTCTTTCCATTGACGGGAATCATTGAATGAACCACATTGCGGAAGAACCCAGCTCGGGTCCTTCCGCAATGTGGTTTTGTGGAATTGGCGCCACCGCCGATAAGGCACATCAGGCATTGTGCGCATTTTTGTCAGCCAATATGCCGCCTTGTCCGAAACAGGAATACATAGAACAGGTGTTAAAAAACATATATCGTTTGCGTTCTATGATAAAAATTATATTTTTGTGATGGCACAAAAAACACTATTCTAAAAGCGCGGAACCGCATATGGAGAACAAAGATATAATCAACCTTGTCAAACGTGAAGTAATCAAGGCTATAGGCTGTACAGAGCCGATTGCCGTTTCGTTGTGTACGGCCAAGGCCACCGAAACTCTGGGCTGCATGCCCGAGAGGATAGAGGCCCGCCTGAGCGCCAACATCCTCAAGAATGCCATGGGGGTCGGAATACCGGGCACGGGCATGACAGGGCTACCCATAGCGCTGGCATTGGGTGCGTCGGTCGGACGTTCGGAGTATGGTCTGGAGGTGTTGCGCGATGTGACACCCGAGGCTGTGGAGAGCGGCAAGAAATATATTGCCGAAGAGCGGATAGCCATTTCGCTCAAGGAGGGTGAGTGCGACATACTTTACATTGAGGTTGAGGTGTTCTGCGGAGAGGAGAGCGCCAAGGCCGTGATTGCGGGTGCACACACCAATTTCATATATCTCTCCCACGGCGACAAGGTCCTGCTTGACAAGCGCCGTGGAGGCGGCCAGTGCGGTGGAGAGGAGGATTTGCCTCTTACACTGCGCAAGGTCTACGACTTTGCCACTACAGCCCCATTGGAGGATATAGAGTTCATAGAGGAGGCGGCGCGTCTGAACAAGGCGGCGGCCGAGGCTTCGTTCAAGGCAGATTATGGCCATTCGCTCGGGCGCACGATACTCTCGGCGGGCAGCAATTCGATATTCGGCAATGGCATGTTCGCCCACATACTGGCCTACACTTCGGGTGCATGCGATGCCCGCATGAGCGGGGCGATGATTCCCGTGATGAGCAATTCGGGCAGCGGCAACCAAGGGATTTCGGCCACGATGCCCGTTGTGGTCTATGCCGAGGAGACGGGTGCCTCGCACGAACAGCTTGTGAGGGCCCTCATGTTGAGCCATCTCACGGTGATATACATCAAACAGAGCCTGGGACGGCTGTCGGCGCTGTGCGGATGCGTGGTGGCTGCATCGGGCTCGAGTTGCGGGCTGACATATCTCATGGGGGGCGGTTACCAGGAGGTCTCCTATGCGGTGAAGGACATGATAGCCATCCTTACGGGCATGATATGCGACGGTGCCAAGCCGAGTTGCGCCATGAAGGTCACCAGCGGTGTGTCCACAGCGGTGCTGGCCGCCATGATGGCCATGAACCATCGGGTGGTGGATTCGTCGGAGGGGATTATTGACGACGATGTGGACAAGTCGATAATGAACATGACACGCATAGGCCGTGAGGGCATGACGCAGACCGACCGTCTGATACTCGACATAATGACTCACAAGGGACACCGGGCGTAATGCCGGGGCCGGCCATGTGCCGCGGACGAGGCTCGTCCCAAATGTGTGATGCAGGAAACAGTTTGCAGACTCCATATGTACAGATTGCTGGAACGTTGTTACGATGCCCTTGTTGCGGGCAACTATTGTCGTGTGGGATTCGTGAGATTCCTGCGCCGGTTGTGTGCCAACATGCTTGTCTATCCCTTGGGCCTGAGGGGAAGGGGACAGTGTGGCGGAGTGTTGTGTGAAGACGGGGCGCAGCGGGTGATAGTGTCGCTCACATCGTTCCCCGCCCGCATCGGGCAGTTGTGGAAAGTTACGGGGATGTTGTTGCGCCAGCATGCCGATGTGCCGTTGCATACAATCCTGTGGCTCTCTGCGGAACAGTTCCCGCACCGGGAGGGAGATCTGCCGCGCCGTCTGTTGCGCCAGCGTCGCAAGGGACTCGACATCAGGTTCGTGGACGAGGACCTCAAACCGCACAAGAAATACTACTATTCATTCCTTGAATATCCCCGCTCGGAGGTCATCACCGTGGATGACGATGTGCTCTATCCGCTGACCCTCGTACAGGGACTGCTCGACACGCACCGCCGGTATCCGCACAGCATATGCTGCAACCGGGGAAGACTCATGCCGCCGGCAGGGAGCGAACGCGAGGCCGGCTATGCGACATGGCGCGTGCTGGCCGATACGGAACAACCTTGCGAGGACAACGCCATTCTGCCCACGGGCGTGGGAGGGGTGCTGTATCCGCCCGAGGCATACGACAAGCGCATCTTCGACCGCGAAGCCATAATGCAAACCTGTCTGCGGGCCGACGACCTGTGGCTCAACTTCATGTGCCGCCTGCACCATAGCGGTATCGTGCATTCGCCCAACAGAATCCTATATGTCAACCTCTTCTTCTCGCAAAAGGGTTCTCTCTACAAGTCGAACGTGAACAGGGCGTACAACGACGGGGTAATTGCCCGCATCTCGCAGTGGGGAGAGGAACATGTGGGATGCGATTTCTTTACGGGTGTGTCTCAGGAAGGTTGATTTTCAAGGAACAGCTGTGGCTGCCACGAGACGGAACAAGAGAGGCGACGGATATGGCAAATCCGGAACAAATCGTTATATTTGTAGGGAGGTGTTGTTCGGCAACGCTGTGACTGTGTGCACTTGATAACCTAAAACAAATATGATGAAAAAACTGCTAATCACTCTATTGGGTGCGGTGACGATGTCATCGCCCGCACTCCGGGCGCAGGACCCCATACAGATAAGGGTCAATGCCGCCAAACAGATCGGAACGGCCAAGGCCACATTCAACGGAACCAACATTGAGGATCTGAACAACCAGACCAATGGCGGTGTGTTCAGCCAGCTGATACACGGCGAGGCATTCGAGGAGAACATCGATGTCGATTTCCTCAACCTGCCTCTGAACAATTATGTGCAGGTGTATGTGGTGCTGGACGAGACGCGCACCCCGCATTTCCTCTCCACCGCCAATGCCTACACGCGTACTACATGGAACAACCTGGCCGATAAATACGACTTCAATTCGCGTGACCTGATAGACAGCTACTACCAGTCGGCCGCCCCACAGCAGATGCCCGGACGTGACGGACGTCCTGCCGAGACACGTCCCGCACAAGCCATGAAGATCGGCGATTTGAATTTCTACGGCCGTTTCGTGATTTTCGACAGCATACCGCAGAAATACCAGCGCATCCTGCTCGACCGCATAAACGGCAAGGAGCAGATAAGCCGCTATTGGTCGAAACTGCAGAGCGGCTCGGCCGAGGGTGTATTTACCCTCAAGCGAGGCAATGCCTACATGGGGCGTCAGAACCAGGTGGTCGCCTTTACGGGCGGCAGTGGCGAGGTGGGAATCACCAATGCCGGGCTCAATAAACAGGGAATCAATCTGGTGAAGGATATGCCCTATGACGGTATAATCCGTGTGAAGACAGATGGCGCAAAGACCCTCTATCTCTCCTTGCGTGACTCGCAGGGACGGGTGCTTGCCGAGCGTGGCTACCAGCTGAAGGGTGACGGCAGCTATGAGAAGGTGGAGTTTGAGCTGACCCCGTCGGCCTCCGACGCACGCGGCAGCGTGGGCATTGCGCTCAAGGGCAAGGGCGAGGTGGAACTCGGCTTTGCATTCATGCAACCAGGTGAGTGGGGCCGTGTAAAGGGCCTGCCGGTGAGGAAGATGGTCATCGACGCCCTCAAGAAGCAGGGAATAAAGGTGATTCGCTACAACGGCTCCATGGTCGATGTGGGTGTGGATACCTACCTCTACCGCTGGAAAAAGATGATAGGCCCCATCGATGAACGCCGCATCTGCTTCCGCAACGGATTCAACCCCTATGCAACCCATACGTTCGGCATAATAGAGATGCTGAAGGTGGCCGAGGCACTTGAGGCGCAGGCCATGATAGGCATGAACATAAACGAGACCTATGAGGACATCCGCGATTTTGTGGAGTATGTCAACGGTTCGACCGATACCGAGTGGGGCGCCCTGCGTGCTGCACACGGACACCCCGAACCTTTCAACCTGAAACACATTCAGGTTCACAACGAACAGGGCATAACCGAGGGCTATGTGGCCGGCATGAAGAAGTTTGCCGAGGCTGCATGGGAGTCCGACCCCGAGATGAGTATCGTGACTTCGCTCAACATCGGCTCCCGTCCCGAAGCCTATGCACCCGGCACGGAGCAGTACGAACTCTCCAAGGAGCTTTTCGAGTGGTTCATCTCCAAGGGCAAGGCCGACAAGCTCGGTTGGGACCCCCACTACAGCGGTGCCCGTGACTTTGCCGACAATACAGTCGGATTCGAGAACGAGATGGGTATAACGCTCCAGCGTAACCTGTTGAAGGATACGGGCTACAAACTCACCCTTTACCCCATGGAGGAGAACGGCAGCCGTTGCGACTGGGACCGCGGTCTGGCACACGCCCACAACTGGAACACCCTGCAGCGCTATGCCGACTGCTTTACATGGTTGGGTACGGCCAACACCATACAGCCCCACCGTCAGCACTACATGTGGGATCAGGGCCGTGTGCACTACACGAGCAACGAGATATGGTTCCAGCCCTCGGCCTATGAGGACGAGATGATGAGCAGAAACTGGCTCTTCAATGTGCTGGAGGCAACGAGCAGCAGCGACAAGGAGCTGGATGTGACGGCCAAGACGAACGACGACAAGTCGGAACTCTCGATATATATAGTGAATGTGACGGACCGTCCGCAGAAGGCTGTGATAAATGTCGATGGCTACAAGTTCAAACAGAAAGCCACGGTGTGGACGCTCGGCGGATGCGAGCTCACGGAGTACAACACCGTTGAGAACAAGGAGAATGTGGCACCCGTGATTACGGAGACCACCTTCAAGCGCAAGGATGCCGGGTACACATTCCCCAAATACTCCTATACGGTCATCACTCTCAAGAAATAACGCTCTCCCCACCGCTTCCGCCACCATGACAGTTGGCGGGAACGGTGGAGGGCGGACAGAAGATAAAACGGAACAAAAAACGGAAAAGAGCATGAAAAGGATATTCCTTCTTGTTACGGCCTTGTTCCTCTGTGCCATGGCTTCGGCACAGATGGGCATGTTCAAGGACTATGTGACCATACAGCTCTCGCCCGACAGCGGGAACTGGACATATGCGACGGGCTCCGATGTGGAGTTCACGGTTGCCGTCATGCGCTCGAGCGTGCCTCTCAAGAATATGGAGGTCTCCTATCAGTGGGGCCCCGAGAAGAGGGATGTGGAGACGAGCGGCAAAATCAATACCGGCAGGGGATATACAACCCTTAAACTCAAGGGTGCGAAGAGTCCCGGTTTCAAGACGTTGCGTGCCACGGTCACCGTGGACGGCAAACAGTACTCCAACTACATCAACGTGGGTTTCGACCCCGACAAGATTACGGGTACCGTGAAGTATCCCGCCGATTTCGATGAGTTCTGGAGTGCAGCCGTAGCGCAGGCGCAACAGGTGCCCCTCGAGCCCATGATGACCTATCTGCCCGAACGCAGCACTGCCACGGTGGACTACTATCATGTGCGCTTCAACAACAACCGCAAGGGAATCTATGTCTACGGCATACTCTGTGTTCCCAAGGATCGCGAAGGCAGGCATTTGGCCGCTGTGATGAATCCTCCCGGTGCGGGCGTGAATACCATAACGGGTGATGCAAGCTATGCTGAGAGGGGTGTGGTGTCGCTCCAGATAGGCATCCACGGCATTCCGCTTACGATGGACTCGGAGATATACCGCAACCTGAACAACAACGGACTGGGCGCATACTCATCGACCGGCATAGATGACCGCGACAAGTACTATTACAAACATGTCTATACGGGTTGTGTGCGTGCCATAGACTTCCTCTGCTCTCTGCCCTATGTCGATGCAGGGCGCATAGGTGTCTGCGGTGGCAGCCAGGGCGGGGCGCTTACCATAGTTACGGCAGCACTTGACAAACGTGTGAAGTACATCACGGCCAACTATCCGGCCCTGTGCGAGATAGCGGGCTATTACCACGGTTCGGTGTCGGGCTGGCCCTCGATATTCCGTGACCCCAACGAGACCAACATTGCCAAGAAGGCTGAGGTCGTTGCCTATTTCGATGTGGTCAATTTTGCCCGCAACGTCAAGGCCGAGGGCATGTACTGCCTCGGCTACAACGACCAGACCTGTCCTCCGACAACGACATTTGCGGCTTACAATGCCGTGCGTGCCCCCAAGACATTGCTTCTGCCGCTTGACTGTGCCCATTGGCAGTACTCTGAGCACAGCATGGAGATGCAAAACTGGCTTGTGGAGAAACTGACGGAATAGACTCTGTTTGTCAGACCTGCCCTGTCTGATATGCTAAAAAGCCCCGGCATCCAATGAATCCGGGGCTTTTGTTTTTGCCTTTGCCTTTGCCTTTGCCTTTGCCGGCTTTGGGGCATAGCCGGTGGGAGACGTCATTGCAAAAAGAAGTGTTCTTAAAATGGACAAACATATTGCCTCATTCGCGGCAGAAGAGTAGAGACACAAGCACATTGTACTATGCAAACAGTGTGCCGGTGCTTTGGCAATGCAAAAAGGGTTGTCTTCCAAATATGAAAGACAACCCTGTCTGTAAATTAAAGGAGTGAATCCTTTGGCGGCAAGCGTGAGTTACTCTACCTTTTCTCCGGTCGTACCGTTGTACTTCAATATTTTGACAACGTTTGCCCCCTGCGCGGCAAGGTTATAAGTTACGTTCTCAAAGAACGTGGTTCCTTCATAGGGCGTACCTGCCTGATAGCCAGCAAGCACGATGCCATAACCTGTGCTGTTCGAACCGCTACCTGAGAGGGTATAGCTCTGAGTTGTAGCACCGGAGGACAGAGTTGCATCCTGTATCGAAATATCGGTCTTCTTAACCTCTATGGCCGATTCCTCGTCGCTGTGGATGCTGCCGCCGACAATCTTCAATACGTTCTTGGCTCCGCTGGCCTGGTTGGAGAGGTAGATACCACTGTATGTTCCTGATATATTTACATTTGTCAGTTCTACCTCCGAACCGGGAACAGACCCGTGTTGGGTGATTCCGAACCATTTGTGAGTGATTGTGGAGTTTTCTATTTTCAGCTTGTTGTTAGTGCCGCATATTAAAATGCCTACACCGGAGGAAGTGATTGTCGAGTTTTTTATAGTCACCTGTCCATTTCCGCAATTTTGATCATTATTATCTATGTATCCAAGCTGTATTAATGCATCTCCAGGAGTGGCAGTTGATGTTATGTTGACATTGTCAAGCGTAACATCGGCATTGGCATAACTTTGTATTGCACGATCCGTCGAAGATACAGTTCCGTTCTTGATTGTGAGCGGAGCGTTAGCAAGAAAACCTCCGGTTATGGTCTTGTTGTTAAGGTCAATCTCCTTGGCGGTGGTTGCATTAAACGCACCGTCCAAATTCTCATTAAGAACAATTTTGCTTATCTGCGAATCCTCCAAAGCCTGCTCCATTTCTGTCTTACTTGAGACAAAAGCGGTAACATTGTTGTCCCCGTCATAGATTGGGTTGATGGAGATATTGAAGGTGATGTCGCCAGTCAGAATGTTGCCGAGAATATTGGTTCTCCAGTTGCGCTGTACGGGAACATTGTTCAGTCCTTCATCGAACGGAATTTCGACACCCGAGACGGATTTGAACGTGAACTTCAAACCATCGCTTTCCAGAGTGGCCTTGTTGGCGCCACCGTTTGCGTCACTTACCAGAATGTAACTCATGGAGAGCCATTTGTATTTGGTCGTGGTATTGTTTGCGGTAACACTCAGTGCCTCTGGAGTATCCAGGGCGGCAGGTATTGTGGCGAGGCTGTAGGAAACAGCGGTCTCACCCGACACGCTGCCGTCGAGCAGGTTGATGGCGGTGGCTGCATTCTTGATCTCGACAGCCGACTCTTTGACGCTGATGCCAGAGGCAACGGCTGCATCCCAGTTTTCCTGGGTAACACCTACATTGATCTGGGCAAACGGACGATTGAGGGTGATGTTGATTACCGCATCCTTAGTAACGGTGAAGGTCTCGGCCTTGAAGAAGGCATCACGTGTCTCGTCGTTGTTGGCTGCGTTTGCATAGTTGACCGTAACGTTTTTCAAGTTATCGGTATTGTATGCGGTGCAGTCCGGATTCTGTGCCCAAAAGGCAACTGTATACTCCTGACCTTTTGCCAAGGTGAGGGATACCTTTTCTGAAAGTCCGTTGTCGAAGGCAGCTTCGTCAACTATCTGGCCGTTTATGTCGGCATTGGCTATCGTACTGATAAGTTCGCCGTTGGCATCATAAACAGCATACACCAGTTTCTTGGCACTCTTGCCGTCGCTTATGGCACGGGTCTTGGGTGCGCCTTCGGTAGAGATGTTGAAGGACACGGTCGCCAGCTCGTCACTTGCCGGATTCTGTTCGGTTAGATCTTCATTCGAACATGATGTCGCTAACAGCAGGCCTGCCATAGCGAACATTCCAAAGAAAAATTTCTTGTTCATTTTTTTGAAAATTGGTTAATTGATTTATAAACACAACGCATGTTTTTTTCTCTTTGTCGTTCCTTTCCGTCAATGGACAAAAAGATTGTAGTCTCCGTTGTAGTCGGGGTCGATATTTACACCTCCCGAAGCCTTCGATGTAAGGAACGGCCCACGAATCACGGTGTGGTAGTTCCGCTTCAATGGGACTTCTATTGCTTCGCTTATGGAGAGCTGTCTGTTCTCGTCATCATAGATTCCAACCTTTACCGTGACCGCCGACTCCTTGCCATTGACGAATACATAGTCAAATCCCAAGGATGCCTCCGAACCCGAAAGTTTCTTTACGGTGGATTCGAAAAAATTTCCAGTGGAGGAGTCCACTGGCTTGTCGGTGAACATGCTGTAGGCACAGGGCATGAAGCCTACGAAGTAGAAGACCACACGGTATTGTTCCACATTCACTCTTGATGCCGCTTCTTCCGCTGTTGCCGCTTTGGCAGCATCGCCCGAGTTCAGAGCCCGCACAGTCTCTTTCTCTATGAACTCAGTCACATCGTTGGTGACGAATTCGAATCTGGCCAAAGGACGCTGCATTGAGATGGAGAGCGTGTCGGGTGCACGGTCCTTTATGTCGGCCTTCAATGATATTGTTCCTGTGCCACGGAACGCATCGCGGTAGTCATTGCTGCCTTGGTATGTCCCAGACAGTGTTATCTCGGCAAAGTCGGTGGCATTATAGAATGGGGCATCGCCGTTGTTCTCTGTCAAATCCGACCACACCATGAAATCATAGTCTCCCGGAGCGAGCTCAAGTGTCACTCCGTAGTTGTATCCTTCTGCTATGTCCTGCGTGAACACAAACTCCTGCGCCTCCTTCTGTGCAGAGCGCTGGCCTCCGGTCAGCGGGTAGGCACGGACTATGTAGCGCATCTTGCCGTAGCCGAGAGGAGTGTCGAGAACCTTGCGTTGTCCCAACTCGGATGTCTTGGAATCTTTGTAGAGGTGATTCCATTCGGTTATGCCCGTTTCGTAGTCTAGCCGCAGATGGACAGAGACTTTGTCCGGCAGTTCGGGAAACTCCTGGACATCGCATCCCCAAATCAACGACAGGACAGCAAAAAGAAGGGCGTTTAATAGAGTTCTTCTCATCTTGTGCCTCCTTTCTTTCCCCAATCAAATGTATATGCTATTGATACCGCCACCTGGTCAATGCCGAACCATGTCTTTTGCTTGGTTTCCACCAGAAGGCCATTCTCCTTGTTGTGGAATTTGTCGTAGTGTAACCTATAGACGCCTGCCCCTAGAGAAAAATCTATCAGCCATTGCGTATTGCGGAAAAGGGGCATGCGGTAGCCTGCGACTACACCTCCGCCGAAAGCCGGGCTGTGGCCGTCGTGGTCCTGTATGCGGTAGTCGCCGCCGGTAGCGAAATTGTATGAAGCCATGCCTAAATGCGCTCCGGCAAACCAACCCTCGTTGCTCTCTGCCAACCAATAGCGGACCTCGGGCTGCACAGCCAGGGTGCGGATTTTTAGAGTCTGTTTGAGATAGTTCCAGGATGACCAATAGACAGGTAGCGAGAAAGACCAGTGGGGAGCAATGTCCACTTCAGCGGCAAGGTTGGTAACACCCAATGCCCAGCCGACAGAGTTGGTCTTCACATAAAGATGGTGCTGCCGTTGCAGAAGATTCTCGCCATCAGCTACAAGGGCCGCTGTTTCTATGGTGGGAAGAACCATATCAGAGTCCGCTGTGCGGACTTCCGTGAGAAACTCTTGTGAATGAGCTGCATTTGCGCACAACAGCAAGAGAATCAATATCGGGACAAAGAAAACGGGCTTTTGCATAGTCTGCCAACGTGTCCGCCAGTTCCCAGAAGACGATTATTCCTATATTAATAATACTCAGAAGCGTGGAACTGTATGCCACGTCTCTAAGTGAAGGTGGTAGGAATACCTTTATGAACAGATATGGAAACAACAGCTCCACGCGATGGGCGTGAAGACCATTACCCCTTCTCTTGTTCATAAGTTTTAAGTTTCCTACGCTTTTCACTTACAAGAAGAAGACATAACGCTTCTTATAGAATATGTCTGAAGATGGCTTGCGCCATTCTTGGCATAAATATAGTGCTTTTTATGCAAAAAAAAATATTTTGATATAAATTTTGATATAAATTTTGATATAAATTTTGATTCAGAGACTTATGCAGACATCTCCCAGCCTTGTGCTGCAAAAGAAAAAGCCTTGACATTCGACTGAATGTCAAGGCTTTCGGTTAGTCGGGGTGACTAGATTCGAACTAGCGACAACACGCCCCCCAGACGTGTACTCTAACCGGGCTGAGCTACACCCCGAGATTGAAAACGGAACCCTCCGCATCCTTGCCGTCTCCTCAATATCCAGAGCTCTTTCCCCTTTGAACGACTCTCGAATCGGTTCGCTCTCCAAGATGTCTCTTACGGACGGACGGCTGTTTGCTTTAAGCCCCTTTTTCGGATTGCAAAGATACAAACAATTTGGTTCTTTGCAACATTTTTTTCAAAAAAAGCATATTAAAGTGCTATATTTGCTCCACGACCATCACCGCCCGACATGAAGACCTACAAAGCCAAAGGCATAGTGCTCCACACAGTGAAATACGGCGACACCTCCTTTGTCGCCTATGTTCTCACCGATGTGCTCGGCCGTCAGAGCTATATGGTTCAGGGGGTGAAAAAGAGTGGCAAGGGCAACAAGAACGCCATGTTCCAACCCATGTTCCCAATAGAGTTCGAGGGCTTTGAGTCGCCCAAGATGCAGCTCCACCGCATGAAGGATGTGCGTCTGGCCCGGCCGTTGAAGAACATCCCGTTCGATGTGCGCAAGAGCACCATTGCCCTCTTCATGGCCGAGGTGCTCTACCGCCTGGTACGGGAGAGCGGGCGTGACGAGGCGCTGTTCGAGTTCGTGGATGCCAGCGTGAGCGCATTGGACGAAATGGAGGAGGGGACGGCCAACTTTCACCTGTGGTTCATGGTGAAGATTTGCGGACTGTTGGGATTCTACCCCCAGAACGATTACGGCGAGGATTATTATTTCGACATTGTCGAGGGGCGTTTCACGGCCTTTCTGCCATCGGGCAACCTTGTACTCGGCCCTGCGAAGGCGCGGCTGTTGCACTGCCTGATGGATTGCCGTGTGGAGCAGATTGCGGATGTGCAGCTTTCGCACACAGCCCGCAGTGAATTTCTCGATGCGCTGTTGCTATATCTCGGCTATCATCTCGATGCTGTGAACAATATACGGTCGGTGAAAATCTTCTCGGAACTTTTCTGAATTTTTGTCCATTTTGTTGCTGCATACCCTCTCCGTTTAAGAGATGGTGTCGGCCCGAAGGCTTGTGGCGGAATTATCCTCTGTAGAGCTCGCCCTGAAAAGCCCCTTTCTCACGAAGGTGTTCCACAAGCATCGCCATGAGCTGCTCGTTACGGACCAGCCCCCATCCACCGCCCTCGCATTCGTGGAAACGGGGCGGAGCTTCGCCCGCAAACCGTTCCACTACCAAATTGCTGCGCAGACGGCGCAGTATCTCTGTAAAGAGGTCGATGTACTCCTCAAGGCTCCAGAAGCGGAACCGCTCGGGGTGGGCGCGGTATTCTTCGGCCATGGCAGTGCCTTTGAAAATCTGCAGCTGGTGGAATTTGACCGTAGTGAACGGCATGGAGTTTATGATGTCGGTCTGCTCCACAAGCATACGGTCACTCTCGCCCGGGAGACCCAAAATGAAGTGCCCTCCGCACGGAATGCCCCTCTGGGCAGTCTGCTCCACGGCACGGCGGGCGCACTCGAAGTCGTGTCCGCGGTTTATGCGCCTCAGCGTTTCGTCATGGCATGACTCTATGCCGTATTCGATGGCCACATAGCAACGCTTGCGCAGCGAGGCGAAGTAGTCGAGTTTCTCTTCGTCCACACAGTCGGGCCGTGTGCCGACCACTATGCCTACCACCTGGGGGTGCGCAACGGCTTCGTCATAGAGGCGTTGCAGATGGGGCAGGGGTGCATAGGTGTTGGAGAAAGACTGGAAATAGACCAGATAGCGCTCTGCCTTGCGGTAGCGGTAGCGGTGGAATTCTATCCCCTCGTCAATCTGTTGCGATATGCTTTTGGATGCCTTGCAGTACGACGGCGTGAATGCCTCGTTGTTGCAGAATGTGCAGCCGCCCCGTCCTTTCGTGCCGTCTCTGTTGGGGCAGGTGAAACCTCCGTTTACCGCCACCTTTTGGACACGGTTGCCGAAGTGCTCCTTGAAATGGCGCGAGTAGCTGTTCAGCGGTCTGTCATCGCCCCACGGATACATGCTCTTTCAGGGCTTCGATGAATCCGGGGAATGCGGTCCACAAGTGCTCGGTGCGGAACCAGAGTTCACGGGCCAGGGCCTCCTTTGAGGGATGCTCGCCGGTGATGTCGGCCATGTACTGCTCGTCGGCAGGATGGGTGTCGGCAACCAGCTCGGCGAAATATGCGGGGAAGTGACGGCGCAGGTAAACCAATTCGCCGTTTACGATTTCGCCCGTGCGGCGGAATTCGCTCCACAGGTTCAGGATGACTTTGTCGATATATTTGTCATTCACGTCGTTGATTACCTCGTCGAACGACTCGTATTCCTCCATTGCAATGTAGGTGTAGGCCAATATGATTGTGGCCTCCATGTGGTCTTCGGGGTCGAGCTCGAGCAACATCTCCAGCTGTCCGGCGCACATCTCCCAGTCTCCCACCAGAAAGTGGTCGATGGCTGAGTTGTATACCGTTTCGATGGCGGCCTGACAAGCCTCGTTCTCCCACTCGAGGACAATCTCCTCGCCTTCGGGCAACAACTCTACAAGCCTCTGGAACGCCTTGAAGCGGGTGTTGCATGCCAGCTCGAAATTCTTCTCCTTCTCCTGCGTTCGCGAGAGCTCAAGCTCCTTGCGGAAATCGAAGGTCTCTTTGCTGCCGTCTTCGACATAGTCGATTACGTATGTCTGGTCCGTAGTTGGACTTAACGTTACTTTCCCCATCTTGCAATACGGTATAAGAAAACGGTATATGAAAATTGTCTGCAAAAATAATAAATAAAGCTAACAAATGCCGTATAATAATCCCTTTTGACAAAAAAAGAGTTGAAAAAATATTTTGATTTATTTCAAAAATACATAACTTTGCACGCCGAAAGCAGGCCGAAATAGCTCAGTCGGTAGAGCGTTTCACTCGTAATGAAAAGGTCCCGGGTTCGAATCCCGGTTTCGGCTCGAAATTTTCACGGAGAGGCAGTCGCACCAAGCGGTTGCCTTTTTTCTTTGGCCCGTTTGTCTGTCCGGGGCTTTTTAGGCGGCGGGTGTGGCCGGTGCTCTCCCGGAGAGCCGGCCGGACAGGGACATTCGGTTTATCCTTTTTTTGTTATATTTGTACCTAGGGTCGGGCGGATGTGCCGGCAACATTTTACCCTATAAAAAACGGAACAGATGGAGAGAAGAATCATTGCGCTCTTTGCCGTTGCGATGCTCCTTGTCGCATGCGGAGGAGGGTCGGGCGATGTCACCCGCAAAGGCAACAAGCGTATTACGGAGACAAAGGGCGAATATCCGCGTGTGATAGTGACCACCGACGGTGAGGCCGACGACCGTGCTTCTATGGTGCGATTTCTGCTGAGCAGCAACGAATTCGAGGTGGAGGCAATTGTCAACTCCTCTTCGCAGTTCCACTGGATGGGAGGAGAGGGATGGAATGCCTTCCATAACGTTGAGTGGGTGAAGGAGTACATAGACCTCTATGCCGGGGTGTATGGCAACCTGCTGCAGCACGATGCCTCCTATCCCTCGCCCGAGGAGCTTCTGAGCCGTTGGCGTGTGGGTAACATCGATGCTGTGGGCGAGTATGAAAAACGAACCGAAGGCTCCGAGTTCATCGCCGGTATACTGCTCGATGACAGTGACCCGCGACCTGTGTGGATTCAGGCTTGGGGCGGTTGCAACACGTTGGCGAGTGCGCTGAAAATCATAGAGGAGGACCATCCCGAGAAGATGGCGGAGGTGGCTTCGCGCATGCGTCTCTATCTCATATGGGAACAGGACGAGTCGTATCAGCAGTATATCCGTCCGCATTGGGAGCCCTTGGGAATTACAACCATAATAGCCGACCAGTTCGACTGTATGGCCTATATCTGGTATAAGGTGCTGCCGGAGAGAGTGAAGGGCTATTTCTCCAAGGAGTGGATGAGCGAAAACATCATAAACGGACACGGTCGACTGTGTGATGCCTATGAGAACAATGGCGGTGCCTTCAATGCCGAGGGCGACACACCATCGTTTCTGCATACCATAGACACGGGCTTGCGCAATATGGAGTCGCCCGGCTACGGCGGGTGGGGTGGCCGCTACGAGAAGGTGCGTGGCGAGGTGTGGATGGATCCGTTGCCCGACTCGACATTTACCCGCCCTGAGGGGCAGTGGGGATTTGCGAACAGCTGGTCGAAACAGATGGAGTACTGGAGCTCTCCCGACAGTGTGGCGGTGCGCACCCGCTATTTTGAGCCGACTTGGCGGTGGTTCGATGCCGTGCAGAACGATTTTGCGGCACGGGCCGACTGGTGTGTTGAGGAGTTCGATTCGGCCAACCATCCGCCACACGTGCTGCTTGCCGCAACACCTCTCAATGTGACTGCCCGCTCGGGCGAGCGCGTGAAACTGGATGCTTCGGCTTCGACAGATCCCGACGGCGATGAACTTTCGTTCCGCTGGTGGAACTACACCGAGGCGGGGACATATGCGGGCGAGATAGAAGAAACGTGCGCTGCGAAGATGAAACTGCGCGTGCCGCTCGATGCCCATGCGGGAGACACGATACACATGATATGCGAGGTGACAGACAACGGTACCCCGCAACTTACCCGATATGCACGGGTGATAATCACCGTGAGGTAACGCCATCCAATGCCTCTTGAGTATGTGGCATTGGCGCAGATGAAAAACGAACGAAGGGCTTTCCCATGCGGGAAAGCCCTTCTTGTAGAGTGTGTGTCAGACGACTACTCCTCTTCCTCCTTGTGAAGTTTCTCTACATAGATGGCGTGCATCATGGCATCACGCTTCTCGATGGAGGGTTTGGTGAAGTACTGACGGCGACGGAGCTCCTTCAGGACACCCGTACGCTCATATTTTCTCTTGAATTTCTTGAGAGCTCTCTCGATGTTCTCGCCCTCTTTTACCGGCATAATAATCATGACCTTGTACTTTTTTGATTTTTTGTTCTTTTGTTTCTTTTCGTTTGCCCTTGCGGGACTTTTGTGGCCTGCCCTAAATTCCCGGTAAGGCCGTGACAATCAAGTTTTTTACGGTTCGATTCGTACGAATTGAAGATACGGAGCAAGCCTTGCAGCCTCCTCAGCGGTCAGTGTATGGTCCACAATCATATCTTCAACAGTATCCCAACCTCCTTTCAATTGTCTGGTTATCAATATCCTTCTGAGCCTGCTGCCCGTCATGTAAGGGTGGTTCGACATGCTCTCGGGAGTCGCAAAGTTAATGTATATTTTTTGAATTTTGCAAGTGTCTATCCAAATTTGTTCGCAAATCTTTCTGTAGTTCTCCTCCGTGACGGCTTTCAGGTCGAGCAGTTGTTCCGCGCTGTAGAAACCGCCGAGCCGTGCGCGGTACTTCAGTATCTCCGAGGCAGACCATGCGCCTATGCCGTTCAGAGAGACGAGCGTTGCCGAGTCGGCACCGTTGAGTTCCGTCTTGCCGTAAGTCTTCGGAACGGAACTGTCGGAGCTCTCCGCAACTGAGGTACTCCAGACCATGTATGGGCGCAGGCGCTCCAGCATTTCGGCCGGAACGGCACGGCACTTCCCGAAGTGCTCGGCATTGCGGAACCCTCCGCAGGCTTCGCGGTAGTTAATTATGGTTTGCGCCTGCCGTTCGCTGAAACCGAGTGACACGAACGTGCTGTGGTCGGCGGTGTTGGGGTTGAAGGGGAATGGTTCCGGGGTGGGGCGCACCTCTGCTGCAGTGGTATCGCCGGCGGACGGTTTGACAGAGGCGCTCTCCGCATCTTTGTAGCTAGGCTTCAAGGCATGCTCTTCGCCGATTCTGATGTAGGGTTTCAGTACGGCATAGAGCGAATCGGTCATTCCGTAGCAGGTGGCCAGATCTTCGCGTATGCGGAAGACCTTGCCGGCGGTGCGGTATTTTATGATGCTCGCTGCTGTCCGTTTCTCCACTCCGAGCAGACGCAGCTCCTCGTATGAGACGGTGTTGGGGTCGAACACAAAGAGACTGTCGGCAAGGGAGGTCTCCTCCTGCATCCCGTTGTCGGCAGAATGTCCCGCATCCGTATTTGTTGCACCGCTATCTGTCACCTCACCCCTGCTCAAGGCCGAGACATAGAGACGCTCGGTGTCATCGGTGTGCGGGTGCAGCAGACTCACAACAAGCCATGCCGATACGGCAAGTACCGGTACCAGCAGAGCGAGGGCTCTCGTTTCGCGTCGTGAGAATAATGAACGCATGATAGATATAATAATATAGTGTTGCCGAAAAGAGGGTCACCCGCCACGTGCAGGTGCCGCTACTTCTTGGGCTCCAGTTTGCGCAGTATGCGGGCGGGAACTCCTCCCACCACCACATCGGACGGGAAGCTGTCAATGACCACTGCTCCGGCAGCCACGACCACATTGTCTCCCAGTGTGACTCCCGGGCATATTACCGCCCGGCCGCCTATCCAGCAGTTGTTGCCGATTTTTATGGGTTTGCCGTACTCCAGTCCCGCCTTTCTCAGGGAGGCATCGGTCGGGTGAGTGGCAGTATAGATACCCACCTGCGGCGCGATTAGACAGTTGTCACCGATCTCCACCCGGCATACGTCCAGAATCACGCATCCGTAGTTGGCGAAAAAGTTCTCCCCTACGCTTATGTTGCAGCCGTAGTCGCAATGGAACTCCGACATGATTTCGATGTTGTCGCCCGTGGAGGCGAACAGCGAGCGGATGATTCCGGTGCGTCTGGCGGTGTCGTCCATATCGGTGCCGTTGAACTCCTGGCATAGCTTGCGGGCTCGTGAGCGCATCTCTATCAGCTCCTTGTCGAAGGCATTGTAGAGTTCGCCGGCCAGCATTTTCTCTTTTTCGGTCATGTGCAAGGTTTTTTGGTTGTATCGAAACGTCATTTTACAACCTGCAAGATACGGCTATTTCCGTATCATTCCCTCATGAAGAGTGCCGAAAATAACAAAAATGGCGCCGCAGTGTTTTTTTAATAACAGTGAATGCCCTTTTGTAAGATAAAAACACTATATTTGCCACTTGTATCGGTATTGGTTGTCCGCGACATAAAACGGTGTCTTTTATTGATATACATTTGGACCAGATTAGAGAAAGATAACATACAGTAATCCTAAAATCAAACTGTCTTTAAACTAACATTTATGGCAAACAACAACAACGAAAAACTGTTCTCGCAGTTTCCCGAAGTCTCCACTGAGCAGTGGGAGAGTGCGATAACGGTTGACCTCAAGGGAGCCGACTACAACAAGAAGCTTGTCTGGCGTACCGGTGAGGGTTTCAATGTGCGCCCCTACTACCGAGCCGAGAACCTCGAAGGCATCGAATTCCTCGGGAAGGGTGCAGGTGAGTTTCCCTATGTGCGTGGCGTGAAACCGTGCAACTGCTGGAAAATCCACGAGACAATCATTGTGAAGAATCCCGAAGAGGCCAACAAGGAGGCCCTGAAGGCGCTCAAGGGCGGTGCGGAGAGCATCGGCTTCGAACTGAAATGCGAGATTGATGCGGCTGCAGCCAAAGTGCTGACTGCCGGTATAGACCCCACGCAGACCGAGCTTGTGTTCAAGGGAGAGTGCGTGCGTACGGCTGTCGATGCCGTTATGGGATGCATGTCGGCCTACAAGGCCGAGGATGTGAAGGTGGCCTTCACGCTTGATCCCATTATGTGGGATCTCTCGCTTACGGGAAGCTATGACGAGAAATACCTCTCGGTGATTGCCGATTATATCAAAAAGTATGCCGACTACAAGCATGTCCGTTTCGTGGGTGTTGAGGGCAGCCTGTTCAATCTGTCGGGTTCGACTATCGTCCAGGAGCTTGCCTTTACTCTGGCAGCCGGCCACGACTATGTCGTTAAGCTCATGGATTGCGGTCTCACCGTGGAGCAGGCGGCAAAGAGCATCCGTTTCTCGATGGCTGTAAGCTCCAACTATTTCATGGAGATTGCCAAGTTCCGTGCAGCACGCATGCTGTGGGCCAACATCATGCATGCCTATGCCCCCAAGTGCGCATGTGCCGAGAAGTTCTTCGTGCATGCCCTCACTTCGATGTGGAACATCTCTTCGTACGACCCCTATGTAAACATGTTGCGTGGTACCACGGAGGCCATGAGTGCCGCTCTGGTGGGTGTGCACTCGCTGGAGGTGACCCCGTTTGACGCAGCATTCGAGGAGCCTACGGAGTTCTCGAGCCACATTGCACGCAACGTACAGCTGTTGCTTAAATATGAGTCGCACTTCGACAAGGTGGTCGATCCCGCCGGCGGTTCGTACTATATCGAGAACCTCACGAAGAACATCGCCGAGCAGGCATGGGCACTCTTCAAGGAGGTTGAGGACAAGGGAGGATATACCGAGGCGTTCAAGGCCGGTTTCATAAGCGGCAAGGTGGACGAGTCGGCAGCCGAGAAACGCAAGAATGTGGCTACGCGCCGCATCGCATTGCTCGGTGTGAACCAGTTCCCCAACTTCAACGAGACGGCCGGCAAGGAGATTTCGGTCGAGACCATTACAGGATTCCACTCTGGCAAGGCAACCGAACTTCCCTGCCTGAAACCCTTCAGGGGTGCAGAGGAGTTTGAGCAGATGCGTCTGTCGGTAGACCGCAGCGGCAAGCAGCCCAAGGCATTCATGCTTACTTGCGGAAGTCTGGCAATGGCGCGTGCGAGGGCACAGTTCAGCTGCAATTTCTTTGCGTGTGCAGGTATCAAGGTCATCGACAACACCTTCTTCCACAGCGTGGCCGAGGGTGTTGAGGCAGCCCTCAAGAGCGGTGCCGAGATTGTTGTCATCTGCTCGTCGGACGACGACTATGCAACGGTGGCTCCCGAGGCAAAGAAACTGCTGGGCGACAAGGTGATCATGGTGGTTGCAGGAGCTCCGGCATGCCAGGCCGAGCTGGAAGAGCAGGGCATCAAGAACTTCATCAGCGTCAAGCAGAACGTTCTCGAAACGCTTAAATTTTATCTTAAAGAACTGGGTATCTAAAAACAAGGGAATATGAGAGCTAAATTTTCGGAATTGAACTATCAGAGCGCAGCCTCCAACGAAAGCTGTTGCTCCAAAAAGCACGACGGCGAGGAGTCGTTGTGGATGACGGCCGAGCAGATTCCCGTGAAAGGTATCTATTCGGCAGAGGATCTGGAGGGCATGGAACATCTGAACTATGCCGCAGGTATCGCACCTTTCCTCCGCGGTCCTTACAGCACGATGTATGTGATGCGTCCCTGGACCATCCGACAGTATGCAGGCTTCTCGACGGCCGAGGAGAGCAATGCCTTCTATCGCCGTAACCTGGCTTCGGGCCAGAAGGGTCTGTCGGTCGCATTCGACCTGGCTACACACCGTGGCTACGATGCTGACCATCCGCGTGTAGTGGGTGATGTCGGTAAGGCAGGTGTATCCATCTGCTCAGTGGAGGACATGAAGGTTCTCTTCGACGGCATTCCTTTGGACCGTATGTCGGTCTCGATGACCATGAACGGTGCCGTGTTGCCCATCCTGGCATTCTACATCGTGGCAGGTCTGGAGCAGGGCTGCACGCTCGACCAGTTGCAGGGAACCATCCAGAACGATATTCTCAAGGAATTCATGGTGCGTAATACATATATCTATCCTCCCGAATTCTCCATGCGTATCATCGCCGATATTTTCGAGTACACTTCGAAGAACATGCCCAAGTTCAACTCGATATCCATTTCGGGTTACCATATGCAGGAGGCAGGCGCCACGGCCGACATTGAGCTGGCCTACACGTTGGCCGACGGTCTCGAGTACCTGCGTGCGGGTGTCAATGCCGGCATGAACATCGATGCTTTCGCACCGCGTCTGTCGTTCTTCTGGGGCATCAGCATGAACCACTTCATGGAGATTGCCAAGATGCGTGCGGCACGTCTGCTGTGGGCGAAGATTGTGAAACAGTTCGATCCCAAGAACCCCAAATCGTTGGCACTGCGTACACACAGCCAGACTTCGGGATGGTCGCTCACGGAGCAGGACCCCTACAACAATGTGGCCCGTACCGCTGTGGAGGCCATGGGTGCCGCTCTGGGACACACCCAGTCACTGCACACCAATGCCTTGGACGAGGCTGTGGCACTGCCCACCGACTTCTCGGCCCGTATTGCACGTAACACTCAGATATATATTCAGGAGGAGACCAACATCTGCCGCAACGTAGACCCGTGGGCAGGTTCCTACTATGTGGAGAGCCTCACCAACGAGATTGTCCACAAGGCATGGGAGCACATCCAGGAGGTGGAGTCGTTGGGCGGAATGGCCAAGGCAATAGAGACCGGCATTCCCAAGATGCGTATCGAGGAGGCTTCGGCGCGCAAGCAGGCCAAGATCGACTCGGGCCGCGAGGTTATCGTGGGTCTCAACAAGTTCCGTCTGGACCACGAGGAGCCGCTCGATATTCTGGCTGTGGACAACACCGCTGTGCGTGAGTCGCAGATCAAGAGACTTGCCGAGCTTCGTGCCAACCGAGACGAGGCCGCTGTCAAAAAGGCTCTGGATGCCATCACGGAGTGCGTGAAGACCAAGAAGGGCAATCTGCTCGAATTGGCTGTAGAGGCCGCCAAGGTACGTGCTTCGTTGGGCGAGATTTCGGACGCATGCGAGGTTGTCGTAGGTCGTTACAAAGCAGTAATACGTTCAATTTCAGGAGTATATTCAAGCGAAGTGAAAGCAGATGAGAATTTTGCCAAGGCTAAGGCCATGGTTGAGGAATTCGCCAAGAAAGAGGGTCGTCAGCCTCGTGTGATGATTGCCAAGCTCGGTCAGGACGGACATGACCGTGGTGCGAAGGTTGTCGCTACGGGTTATGCCGATATCGGTTTCGATGTCGATATGGGTCCGTTGTTCCAGACTCCCGCTGAGGCAGCAAAGCAGGCTGTGGAGAACGATGTCCATGTAGTGGGCGTCTCTTCGTTGGCGGCAGGCCACTTGACTCTCGTTCCTCAGATTATTGCCGAGCTCAAGAAGTTGGGCCGTGAGGATATCGTAGTCGTTGTGGGTGGAGTGATTCCTCATCAGGACTATGACGAACTTTACCGTGACGGTGCCGCTGCAATATTCGGTCCCGGAACGCCTATCGCTACGGCAGCCATCAAGATGATGGAAATCTTGATGAACTAACCGCTCCTTGAGCGATGCACTATGAGGCAGGCGCCGACCCAAAAGGTCGGTGCCTGCTTTTGTACAGTATGGTGGTATGTATCCGTTGAAACTTTATCGGGGCAAAAAGGACACATCTTCTCTCAATAATCGGGTCAATTTGACCCGATTCCAGGATTTTTGTCAAAGATTTGACCCGATTCCCTTTGTGATATGCTGGAAAACCGAAACTTTGGGCGGATTTACAGTGAAGGAGAATCCCGCCTACGGTTCCCAATGGGGCGAAATGTTGGAGGGCCTATCCGAAGATGGCCGACATGATTATGCCGGTAGCGCCTTTATGTGTGTTGATGTACTCCGCAGAGGTCTTGCATGCTTTTTCGTAGGATTTTTCATCCTTGAGGAATCCGCACAGCCAGCTCTCCAACTCGGCAGAATCGGCAACGCTGCGGGCAGCCCCGAGCGAAATCAGGTCCTTGGCCTCCTTGAACTTGTGGTAGTTCGTGCCGAACGCTACAGGCAGGCCGAATGTGGCAGCTTCGAGCGTGTTGTGGATTCCGGCGCCGAATCCGCCGCCGATATAGGCGAACGATGCGTAACGGTAGGCCGATGAAAGGTATCCTATGGTGTCGATGAGCAGTATCTGCTTGCCCGAATAGTCGTATCCGGGAGTCTCCGAACAATATGTAAAGCGTACCATGCGGTCGCCGAACATATCGGTCAGACGCTTGATGTGCTCCTTGTCTATCACGTGGGGTGCGATTATGAACTTGAGCTCCTTGTGGCGCTCTATCACGGGGCGCAACAGATCCTCATCGGGTTCCCATGTGCTGCCTGCAATGAATGCCCTCTTGCCGCACTTGAATTCGTCGATGAGCGGAATGCGCTTCATGGAGCCGTTTATTGCAGCTACACGGTCGAAACGGGTATCGCCTGCCACGGTGACATTGTTGATACCAATCTGTGCAAGCAGCGATTTGGAGTTTTCGTCCTGCACGAATATCTCCTTGAAGGTCCGCAGACAACGTCTGAAAGCACCGCCGTACCAGCGGAAGAACACGGAGTTGCGACGGAATATGGACGATACCAGATATACTTTGCTTCCGGCTTTGTGGAGCTCGTTGAGGCAGTTGAGCCAGAATTCATACTTGACGAAGATGGCAATCTCGGGATGAAGAACCTTGATGAACCGGCGCATGTTGTCCGGAGTGTCGGCAGGGAGGTAGAAGATGTAGTCCGCTCCGCGGTAACCTTTCCTTATCTCATAGCCCGAGGGGGAGAAGAAGGTGAGGACAATGGTGTATTCCGGATGGTGTTCCTTTATCTCTTCGATTATGGGACGGCCCTGTTCGAATTCGCCGAGCGAGGCCGCATGTATCCAGCAGATGCGGTCATGTGGATTGATCGCCGTATCAAGCCTGTCGAAAATACCTTTGCGCCCGTTGACCCATTTGAGGGATTTGGGGCTCCATAACGATGCCACATGCATGGCTGCCGACATCAATCTTATGCCAAGGTTGTATAATATCATTACAAAACGCTGATTCAATTCTGCAAATGTAAGGCTATTTTACTAAATCCGCAACTTTTTGACCGTTACCAATAGATATTTGCCGCTTCGGGATAGTAGCGGACCTGCATCTGGCCGTCGGCCGCGACATCCACCGCCACGAGATCTATCTGCACTTCGCATTCAATGTTGTAGAGTTCCACATATCTGTTGGCGGCTCTGAGCAGGATGCGGCTCTTCTTGCCGTCGAAAGCCTCCTCGGGTGAGATCCACGACCCTCCGCTACGTGTCTTTACCTCCACGAAGTGGAGCCGCTCACCCTTTTCGGCCACGATGTCTATCTCGAAACGGCCGTCGCGCCAGTTGCGGTGGATTATAGTGAAACCCTCCGCCCGCAGAAACTCCGCCGCCGTCTCTTCGCCACGGGCTCCCGTCAGGGCAGTGACAGGGGGTGCATGGCGGTCCGCTGCTGGAGCGCAGGCTGAGGCGGCACGCTCTTCTGCATGGCAGTTGTGCAGGGAAGTGGTGTGGCTGTGGTCAGTAGGCATGGTTGTCGTGAGAATGGTTTCATAAATATAATGAATTTTTCCGTCATGAGAGGCCGTTTCTTGCGGACATGGCGGGGAGCTCAGCGTTAATGCAATGATTTGCAATGCATTGCGACATGCCCACGAGGCCGGGATTCAAGAAAAAGGGTATTTTGTTGTCTCTTTTAACAAAAAAGTGTTATCTTTGTCCCGATTTTTGTGTAGTGGACTATTGTGGAAATATACACATATTAACTTATAACAGTAAAACTTAAACTAAATTTCTATGTCAGAAGTTTCATCAAAAGTAGTTGAGATTATCAAGAATAAGCTCTACGTTTCGGATGCAAGCAGCATCACGGAGGAATCGAGCTTCGCAAACGACCTCGGTGCTGATTCGTTGGATACCGTAGAGTTGATCATGGAGTTCGAGAACGCATTCGGTATTTCCATTCCCGATGAGGATGCAGAGAAGATTTCTACTGTAGGCGATGCTATCAAGTACATTGAGGAGCATCAGGCCAAGTAGTAACTGATTACGGAATATGCAAAAGGGGAACTGCAAAGAGGCAGTTCCCTTTTTTGTTGCCGCCCCCTCGGCATTTCGGGTCTATGATTGGGCTCTGTGACATTGCGGTGGATGAATAAGAGGGTCGGTATTTTGGCTATATGAAAAAAAATGCGATATTTGTAACCGTTTATGTTCCCGAAAGGGAGAAATAGACCAAAGAAACAACCTGATACACATGTCAAACAAGAGAGTAGTAATTACGGGCATGGGTACGATAAATCCTATTGGAAACAATGTACCCGAATTCTTCAAGAACCTTAGGGACGGTGTCAGTGGCGCATCGGCCATCACCGCATTCGATGCTTCGAAACACAAGACCAAGATAGCGTGCGAAATAAAGAACTATAAATGGGAAGAGCACTTCAACCCCAAGGAGATACGCAAACACGACCTCTTTGAGCAGTATGCCATCATTGCAGCCGACGAGGCCATGAAAGACTCTGCCATCGACCTGGAGAGTGTGGACAAGAGCCGTTTTGGAGTGATTTGGGGCGTGGGCATTGGCGGTCTGCATACCTTCCAGGACGAGGTTTCGGCCTATAGCCGTGGCGACGGTACTCCGCGTTTCAGCCCTTTCCTGCTCATAAAACTGCTCACCAATATGGCTGCCGGACAGATATCGTTGAAATATGGGCTGACGGGTCCCAACTATGATGTCACGTCGGCTTGTTCGTCATCGTCGAGCGCAATAATCAGCGCCGTGGACCAGATTCGTCTGGGACGTGCCGACATTGTCATGACGGGAGGTTCGGAGGCGGCAATAAACGAGTCGGGTATCGGTTCGTTCAATGCCATCATGGCTCTCTCTACCCGCAACGATGACCCTGCAACAGCTTCGCGTCCGTATGATGCGGGACGTGACGGTTTCGTGATGGGCGAAGGTGCGGGTGCTTTGGTGATAGAGGAGTATGAACATGCCGTCAAGCGCGGTGCGAAGATATATGCCGAGATTGCCGGTTGTGGCTTGAGTGCCGATGCCTATCATGTGACGGCCCCTCATCCCGAGGGCAACGGAGCATTGCTCGCGATGTCCAATGCTGTCAAGGATGCAGGCATCAAGCCTTCGGAGCTGGACTACATAAATGCCCACGGAACCTCTACTCCTTCGGGAGACATTCCCGAACTTCTGGCCATAAGCCGTCTGATGGGCGAGAATGTCTATAAGGTGAACATAAGCTCCTCGAAATCGATGACGGGACACCTTTTGGGTGCTGCCGGTGCGGTGGAGAGCATCGTCTCCGTGATGGCCATCACCGAGGGCGTGGTTCCGCCCACCATCAACAACGAGAAACTCGACGAGAAGATAGACCCGCACCTGAACCTGACGCTCAATGTAGCCCAGAAGAGGGATGTGAAGTATGCCATGAACAACACGTTCGGTTTCGGCGGTCACAATGCCACGTTGATATTCAAGAAACTGTAAGCTTCACTGCACGGTATGTTAGCTTTTCTGCGCCGATATATCGGAAGTGACAGGGAGTACTACAGGATATTCCATTCGATGCTGGGCTTTACGCCCGACAACATTGACCTCTACAAGCTTGCCCTGGTGCACCGTTCGGCTTCGATACGTCTTGAGGACGGCAATGTCGTCAACAACGAGCGGCTGGAATTTCTCGGCGATGCTGTGTTGGAGTGCGTGGTATCGGACTATCTCTTCATAGAGTATCCGGGAGAACCGGAGGGTTTTCTGACCCGCATGCGTTCGCGTCTGGTGAGCCGTGCGTCGATGAATGAGCTGGCCAAGACCATAGGGCTGGACCGTTATGTGATTTCCAACCCTGGAGGTTCTTTCATACAGAAACATCTGCACGGCAATGCCTTTGAGGCAGTCATAGGTGCCATATATCTCGACAAGGGGTACAATTTCGTGAACCGCATGCTAATAAACGACATCTTCAGGAAGTATGTCGATTTGGGTGATATGTCGCACACGGAGACCGACTACAAGAGCCGCCTGATAGAGTGGTGCCAGAAGAGCCGGCGCACCATACGGTTCGACACCACGGTGTGTGACCACACCGACCTCAATGCCCCCAAGTTCCTGTCGCATGTGTTTATCGACTCCATAAACGTGAGTGCCGGTGAGGGACTTTCGAAGAAGGAGGCCGAGCAGAGTGCATCGCTTACTGCCATGAAGGTCATGAGCGACGAAGTGGGCTACTACATTCTCGACAAAATAGACAATCTGAAAAACGGAAATGAATAACCTGTCAGACAAGGTTTCCTCCGACAGGGAGATAAAGGAGAAACTCGTGTCGCGCGGAGTTGGAGCGCTCGACGATGCCGAGTTGCTGAGTCTTTTGCTTGCACCCTCTGCGGGGCGCAGTGCCATTGATGTCGCACGGCGCATGCTCGAGAGCGAGGGCGGCTCGCTGCCGGCCCTGGCGGAGTATGGGCTCACCCGACTGAGGATGACCGAGGGGCTTGGCATGAAGAGCGCAGCGGTAGTGGCTGCGGCATTCGAACTGGGCCGGCGTGTGGCGGCGCAGGATACGGCGCAGGTGCAGACGGTGAGGGACAAACGGGATGTGGTGGAGCTCTTCGCCCCCATGCTTTCGCATCTGTCTCATGAGGAGATGTGGGTGCTGTATCTCAATACGGCCAACCGCATACTGGAGAAACGGCGCCTGTCGCAGGGAGGGGTGAGCAGCATCGTGGTGGACTGCAAGCTTGTCGTCAAGCGAGCCATAGAGTTGTTGGCCACTTCGCTGATAGTGGTACACAACCATCCTTCAGGGGTTGCACAGCCGAGTGGAGAAGATGTGGAGATAACAGAAAGGTTGGCCAAGGCGGCGCAACTGTTCGACATTGCCGTCATGGACCACATCATCATAAGTGCTACGGGGGATTTCAGTTTCCGTCAGGCAGGGCTGATAAAGTAGAGCTTCTGTCAGAACCATCAAAGAAGAGCTCTTTCTGAACAGAACTTCAGCCCGAAAGGACAGAGCCGTCTGTTCGAATGGACAAAAATCCGAAATGCATAAATCATAGCCCCTTGTGGGCCAATGCCCAGGCGAGCCTGTTGTAGAGGGCATGCAACGGCGCACGCATGCAGCGTGGCGTGCGGTTGAGTATCCGCAGTTTCCACCACCCGCGCCGGTAGTGTTTCGTGTAGCAGAAGAAACGTTCTGTGCGAAGTCCGAATGCGGTGTCTCCTTTGGCCGACAGGGTCAGAGCCTTGCCTATGGCACAACGGGCCAGAAACTCGTTCTGCCACTCGTCGCCTCCGTTGTCATGAAAATCCTCGAACGAATACTCCGTCTGTTCCGAACGGTAGATGGCCGATGAACGGTTCGATGCTGTGCGGCAATAGGAGACCAGACACTCCGGGCTGAAACAGATGTCGTACTGCCGTGCTATTTTTATCCACATGTATTGGTCCTCGCCCAGTCGCATACCGGCCGGAAAACCGCCCACTGCATCGAAAACGCTCCGTGGTATGATGGTCGAGGAGGGTTGGCAGATGTAGCGCTCCATGGCCTGGCGGAAAAATCCGTGTACGATGCCTCTGTTGGTGGGGGTAGAGGCACGCACTCTCTTTTCGCCGCTTATGATGTCGAATGCCGAGCTGTAGGCTCCGCAACCTGGATAGTCGCATATGAGGGCGGCCATACGTTCCAGATAGCGTCTGTCCCACCAGTCATCGGCATCAAGAAGGGCGATGTGGGTTCCCGTAGCTTCGCCGATTCCTCTGTTGCGGGCAATTGAGACCCCGAAGTTGTCCTGGTGGATGATTCTTACGAGGGGCGAATGGAACGAACCGGCAATACCGGGTCCCGAGTCGGTGGAGCCGTCATCCACCACTATTATCTCCCGTGGCAGGAGACTTTGCGCCAAGACGGATTGTATGGCACGGCCTATCTCGTGCTCCTTGTTGTAGAGAGGAATGACCACCGAAAAGGATATCTCCTCTGGGCTTTTGTGTGAAACTCCGCCCCATTCCTTTCCGTTGCCGGTTTGGGTAGTACTGTCCCCGAAGCGGATCTCCAACGGTGCGTGGTTTACCTGCAGATGGGCAGGCGGATATTTCTGTATGTTGGGTCCGTAGTGGTTGCGGAGGTATCTCTCCACATGCCGCGGACACCGTACCGTCATGTCTCCCAACCTGACAAGCACGCTGTGCTCTATGTCTTCGGCAGGAATCATGTCCTTGGGCATGCGGACTATGTTGTAGTCCTTGCAGGGACGGCGGTCATAAAGGGTGAGCGTCCGCATGAGCTGGGCATAGAGCTGTGCCTTGGAGAAGAAGAACGAGTGGAACTTGATTGCAAGACCGCCCACAAGGCTCTTGTCGAAGAGTTCCCCGCGCTCTCCGTCTCTCTTGTGCGACAACGGTTTCCAGAGCCATATGGTTTTGGAGATGAAACAGTTGATCAGAAACCGGACGGCGGTACGTTGCAACGACCGTGCCGTACGTCCATTGGGAATGCGGTTATAGGGGAAGACATCGACATAGATTCCGTGGTGAATCTTCAGTTCCCTGTAGAGCGGTTCCAGAAAAAGAGTGTCGTCCTTGCGCACCTTGGCAAAGTAGAACGGCGTGTCGGGCTCGGTCTCGAAGACCTGCAGGGAGAACCCAGGGCGCAGTTTCTGGGGGGCAATCTCTATGAACCGCCTGTAGTCATCCATGGTCATACCGAGGTCCATGTCGTCATCCCACGGAAGTATGTCGCTGAAGAAGAAGGCTCCCATGGCCGTCCCGCCTTGAATGAAATAGCCGATGCCGTTCTCGTCGCACACGCGAATTATCTCGGTGCAGATCTCCTTCAGCACCTCTTGCAGTCTCCGTAATGTCTCCTCCGTATACTCCATGCGGCTATTGTATTAGCAGGTTGCAACCTCGTGTCTGGCTGTGGTCTATGCGCCCAAGGAGTTCGAACCGTCCGTCCGGAAGGCGCCGGCCCATATCCTGCGTCTCGATGAATGCGCACGAATACAGGTTTCCCAAATCGATTATGTTCACTCCGCCGCTACGTCCATCCTCCAGGAGAGTGAAGGGGTCGTTCACATCCCTTATAAACACCTTCATCCACGGCGGTGATACGAAAATGCCCTGACCGCACGAGTATGCCTGCGACATCAGTTCGGCCATGCCGTATTCGGAGTGTATGCTCTCTGTCCTGAATGCCTTGCAGAGTATTTCATGGAAGCGGCTCTTGGAAATCTCCTCCCGGCGTCCCTTCATCCCGCCCGTCTCCATGATTATGGTACGATTGAATGCTGCGTGCGCGCACTCTGTTGCGGAGACATCGGCTGCTTCAATCTCTTCGGCCAGATCCCACAGGGCATAGCTCACGCCCAGCAGAATCTTTTCGCGGTTGTCGGCGGCAAGATCCTCCAACAGCCGTGCATGGTCATTGAGGTAGAACCCTCCGCCATAGCGCCTGATGAGCGCATCGGCCATATAGACGAGTGACGAGCCTTCACGTTCAAGATAGCAGGGCAGAAGCGCATATATCGGCCGTCCCTTATAGAAGAGGTCATAGGCCTTCGTGAAGCACTCTTCATAGTCGCCGAGATGGGCCACATAGTGTTTCGAAGGGGTGTCCGACCCTGTCGAACTGCTTGTAAAGACCTTCTCGGCCTCTCCGCTGCCACAATAGACTTTGCGGTTTCGGAAGAGTCCGATGGGCAGGCAGGGTATCTTCTCCACCTTGTCCACCTCCTCGGGAGAGCATCCAATAAGGTGCAGATACTCGCTGTAGGGTGCGCAATGCGCACCTTGGAAGCGGAAAAGCTCCAGTGCGGCGCATTCGAACTCGCCGGCGGTGGTGATGGACGTTGTCTCTTTTATGTCTAACACTTGCGTTGTTGTTTTAGTGATGGAGCCTCATTGCGGCATTTGCCGGAGGGGCCTGCCATGGATTTTAGGAGTTGGCGAGCAGAAAACGTTCGCAGTCCAGGGCGGCAATGCATCCGCTGCCTGCTGCGGTTATGGCCTGACGGTAGTGCGGGTCCTTGACATCGCCGGCAGCGAATACGCCCTCCACATTTGTCTTGCTTGTGCCTGGTACGGTCTTGATGTATCCCTCAGCGTCAAGCTCCAACTGACCCGCAAAGAGTTCCGAGTTGGGATGGTGGCCGATGGCGAGGAAGAATCCGGAGATGTCTATCGTGAAGGTGGTGCCGTCATTGCGGCGGAGACGTGCGCCCGTGACACCCATGTCGTCACCCAACACCTCATCGGTGTTGCAGCCGTAGAGAATCTCGATATTGGCAGCCTTCTCCACACGTTTCTGCATCGCTTTCGATGCACGCAGATAATCCTTGCGCACGACCATGTAGACTTTGCGGCACAGTGAAGCCAGATAGACGGCCTCCTCGCAAGCCGTGTCGCCACCGCCCACAACGGCTACATCCTTGCGGCGGTAGAAGAATCCGTCGCATGTGGCACATGCACTCACACCCGTGCCGCGGTACTTCATCTCGCTCGGCAATCCCAGGTATTTTGCCGTGGCTCCCGTGGAGACTATGATGCTCTCGGCCTCTATGGTTTTTGCCCCGTCCACGGTCACAATGAAGGGGCGTGTGCCGAGTTCCACTTTGGTAATGGTGCCGTGGCGCACCTCGGTGCCGAAACGCTCGGCCTGGCGCTTCAGTTCGTCCATCATCTCACTGCCCGAAATGCCCTCGGGATAACCGGGGAAGTTTTCGATTTCGGTGGTGGTGGTGAGCTGTCCGCCCGGTTCGATACCCTCGTAGAGGATGGGCGAGAGATTTGCGCGCGAAGTATATATGGCTGCTGTGTATCCTGCAGGGCCGCTGCCTATGATGAGACATCTGACATGTTCGTTGTTCATGGTGTTATGCTGTTTTATTGTTTGTTCCAATGCAAAGATAGCTGTTTTTTGCGAGTTTTTGTTCGTGGGTGTCTGCCTCGGCTCAATGGCTTTCGGGGGTGTCGGCTGTGGGTTGAGGGTCAGTGGCGAAATGGGCTGCGACCTTGGCTGCTTTCGATGCTCCCACCACCTCGGCCAGCTGCTCTTGCGAGGCGGCACGTATGGCCTTTATGCTTCTGAAGTGCTTCAGCAGTCGGTCGGCTGTGGCTTTGCCTATGCCGGGAATGGACTCCAGCTCGGTCTGTATGAAGTCGGCCGAACGCTTGTTGCGGTGGAAGGTGATTCCGAACCGGTGTGCCTCATCGCGCAGATGCATGATGACCCGCAGCGGTTCGCCCGTGCGGTCGAGGTAATAGGGTAGGGGATCGCCGGGGAAGAATATCTCCTCTATCCGCTTGGCCAGTCCCACGATGGGAATCTTGTGCTCCAGACCCAACTCCTTGAGGGTCGCATAGGCCGAACTCAACTGCCCCTTTCCGCCGTCCACGATAATCAGGTCGGGCAGTTCGGCATGTTCCTCCAGCAGGCGGGAGTAGCGTCGGTGGATGATTTCACGCATGGAGGCGAAGTCGTCGGGCCCCACCACTGTCTTGATGTTGAAGTGACGGTACTCGGTGCGCGAAGGTCGTCCGTCGCGGAAGACCACGCACGAAGCCACCGGGTGGGTGCCCTGGAGGTTGGAGTTGTCGAAACACTCTATGTGGCGCGGAGGCACGTCCATGTGCAGCTCCTTTTGCATGGCTGCCAGCAGACGTTCGGTGTGCTTCTCGGGATTCTTTATCTCCAGGTTCTTCATCTTCTCCAATCGGTACATCTTGGCACCTCGCTGCGAAAACTCCAGCAGTTTGAGTTTGTCACCACGTTGCGGCACAGTGAACGTGACATTCTCAAAACGGCTCTCGTCCGGCAACAGAGGGACTATCACCTCATGTGCGAGCCGTATGTCGAATTCGTCACGCATGGCCACGATGGCCGAGGTGAGAATTGTCGCCTGGTCATCTTCGGCACCTGCCGAAAATTCGGCCGTGAAACTTCTTACGACCGAACCGTGGACGACCCTGACGAAGTTGCAGTAGACCGCATCGTCTTCCACAAGGAGCGAGAACACGTCCACATTGCCCAGATAGTCGCTCACGATTATCGACTTGCCGGCATAGTTGTCGAGCATTGACAGTTTCGTCTTGTACTGGGCTGCCACCTCAAATTTGAGAGCATCGGCCGCCACGTGCATCTGTTCCTCGAGATATTGCCGTGTAGGGCGCAGTTCGCCACGCAGGTTCTTCTTGACCATCTCTATGGTCTGCAGGTACTCCTCCTCGCTCTGCCCTCCCACGCACGGGGCCTTGCAGTTGCCCAGATGGTATTGCAGACAGACACGGTATTTGCCCTTGGCTATAGCCTCGGGCGCAAGGTTCAGACGGCATGTGCGCAAGCGGTATATGCCTCGCAGAAACTCCAGCATGCTCTTTTGCAGCATGACCGACGGGTAGGGCCCGAAATATGCCGAGCCGTCCTTGACCATGCGCCGGGTGGACTCCACACGGGGAAAGTGCTCGTTGCGCACCACTATCCATGGGTATGTCTTGTCGTCCTTGAGGAGTATGTTGTAGCGGGGTTTGAGACTCTTGATCATGGCATTCTCGAGCAACAGCGCATCCTGTTCCGAAGATGTGTCGATGTGGTGTATATCCACAATCTTGCCCACCATCACGCGCACCTTGGTGGAGTGTTTCTGCGAGTCTATGAAATAGGACGAGACCCTCCGCTTGAGATTCACCGCCTTGCCCACATAGATTATCTCGCCGGCACGGTTGAAAAACTGGTATACACCGGGTGTGGTGGGCATCAGTTTCAAAAGTTCTCTGAGATGTTCCGATACGTCGATTTTCATTGAGGCATAAAAATTTGTTAAATATACCAATATTTTCAAAAAAGAATTAAATTTGTAAATAAGATATAATTCAAAATTCGTTTTTCGGATGGGGTTTGTGGAGAACAAGGATCTGATGTTCGGGAAGAAAGGTATCATGGCTTCCCTTGTAGCCAGAACACTTATGGAGCTATCGGGTCTCAACAGGACCAACAGACTTTATGAAAAAGTGGAGAACCGTACCGGTGATTTCACGACAGCCATATTGGAGGAACTCAACGCAACATACGAGATAGACAGCCGGGAGCTGTCGAACATTCCCTCCGAGGGAGGAGTGATAATCGTGTCGAACCACCCCACGGGCGGGCTTGACGGCATAATGCTTATAAATGCGGTGCTGAAGGTGCGCCGTGACGTGAAGGTGTTGGGCAATTTCCTTCTTTCACGCATAGCCCCCATGCGGCAGTATGTGATTTCGGTAAATCCCTTTGAAGAACGCAGCGGAAAGGACAACCTTGCCGGACTCAAGGCCGCCATGCGGCATTTGGACAGTGGCGGGGCTCTCATTATCTTTCCGGCCGGTGAGGTCGCCACATGGCAAGACGGATTCAAGGGCTTGAGGGACAAGGAGTGGGACAATGCGGCGGTGAAATTCGTCAAACATGCCGGGGTCCCCGTGGTGCCCGTGTTCATAAATGCGCGCAACAGCCGCCTGTTCCATCTGGCAGGCAAGATAAACCCCAAGTTGCGCACCCTGCTTCTGCCACACGAGATTAACAACAAGGAGGGGGCAAACATAGAGATAAGGGTGGGGATTCCCGTGTCGCGTCAGTGCCAGGGAAAACTTGGAGAGACAGATGCCTACGGAGACTACCTGCGAGCCATGGTAGACTATATGGGTGACAGTCTGCAGTACCGTCGGGCATGTGCACCGAAGGAGAAGAATGCTATCGAAGATGAGTATGACGACATTGTGGCACGCCCTGACAAAGAGCAGTTGCTCGGGGAGATAAGTGCCATACGCGGAAAATATCTGCTCTTCCGTCACACCCAATACAGTATCTATTGCGTGCCGCCCGAGGAGATTCCGACAATCATGGTGGAGATTGGCCGCATGAGGGAGATAACATTCCGACAAGTGGGCGAAGGGACCCGCAGCAGCATAGATACGGACAAGTACGACCTATATTATCACCAGCTCTTCATTTGGGACGACAAGGCCGAGTCGCTTGTGGGTGCCTACCGTCTCGGTTTCGGCGACTACATTGTGGACCACTACGGACGCAGTGGGTTCTACACGAGTACTTTATACGAATATTCGGCCCACATGGAGCCCATTCTGTCGAAGACCATAGAGTTGGGGCGTTCGTTCATCACGCAACGCTACCAGCGTCAGGCCATGCCTCTGCTGTTGCTCTGGAAGGGGATAATGCATGTGTTGCTGGAGAATGAGCGGTTCCGCTATCTGATAGGTACCGTGACCATTTCGGGGGAGTTCTTCAATACCTCCAAGGGTCTGATAATAGACTATCTCCAACGCCACCACTACAATCCCGAGATTGCCACCATGGTGACGACCCTCTCGGGGATAGAGAATATGGACTTCACGTTGGACACTTCGCTGGTCAAGAGGGTGGATGACATTGAGCTGATAAATGCCCTTGTGAGCAATATCGAAGGGGGTAAGCGTTCGATTCCCGTACTGATAAAGAAATACTTGCAGCTCAACAGCCACGTCATAGGGTTTGATTTCGATCCCGATTTCGCCGACTCCATTGACGCCCTCATGCTGTTGGACATATCGAGCATACCGGAGAGGACTCTCAAGGCACTCTCCAAGGAGATGGATGACGGGGAGGTTCTCTCACGCTTCAAGAGCGAAGATGCATCACCTGCAACCTGACCCGTTGTCGGATTCTGTGGCCAATTCTTCTGGTCAAGAAATCTTCGGATAATCTCTTCTTCTTTATTGGCAATAAGGCAAGAGCCGCATTTGAGCAGAATCCCACGAAGCAGAGCTCAGACATGTCAGCGGCAGAAACAAAAAAGCACCTTCCTTTTCGGAAGGTGCTTTTTGCATATAGCGTTCGCTCCGCAATCAACCCTTCTTCGTGTGGGTAGATTTCGAAACGGCACCCTTGGCACCCGATGCAGCTTTGGCTGCACCTTTTGCGTAAGTTGCCTTGGGAGCGCTCTTCTTGGCGGGAGCCTTCTTTGCAGGGGCTTTCTTCTCTGCAGTAGCCTCGCTACCCTCTGCAACAACCTCTGCATCCTCGGCTGCCTTTTTGGCACCGCTACGACGGGTTCTTGTCTTGGGAGCTGCAGTGGTCTTTGCACCACCCTCTACATAGGTCTCGTTGAAGTCAACCAACTCGATGATACACATCTCGGCTGCATCACCGTCACGGAAACCGGTGTGAAGAATGCGGGTATAACCGCCCGGACGCTCTGCAATCTTGGGCGCAACCGTACGGAACAACTCCGTAACAGCCTCTTTCTGCTTCAGATTGCTGAACACCATTCGGCGCTGGTGAGTGGTATCCTGTTTGGATTTTGTAATAAGCGGCTCAATGAACTTTTTGAGCGCTTTTGCCTTGGCTACCGTCGTCTCGATTCTTTTGTGCAGTATCAGAGAGCTTGCCATGTTCGACAACATGGATTTGCGATGTGAGCTCTGACGGCCAAGATGGTTTATTTTTTTGTTATGTCTCATATCAAATGTTCATAAATTTACGCCTCGTGTCTGTTACCTGTCGGGGTCGCCCCCGATGGAATCAGCAGTGCGATGTGTTAATCTTTATCAAGTTTGTAGATAGAAACGTCCATTCCGAAATGGAGGTTCAACGAATTGAGAAGGTCATCAAGCTCGGCAAGCGATTTCTTTCCGAAGTTTCTGAACTTCAACAGGTCGTTGTGATTGAATCTCACCAGGTCGCCAATTGTCTCGACCTCTGCCGCTTTCAGGCAGTTGAGGGCGCGAACCGACAAATCCTGCTCCGAGAGCTTGGTCTTCAACAGCTGGCGCATGTGAAGGATATCCTCATCGAACTCCTCCGTTGGATTGTTATCCTCCATGTTGAGGGATATTTTCTCGTCGGAGAAGAGCATGAAATGCTGTATCAAAATCTTGGCAGCCTCCTTCAACGCATCTTTCGGATGGATCGAACCGTCAGTCGTAATCTCCAGGTTGAGCTTCTCGTAGTCGGTCTTCTGCTCCACACGATAGTTTTCAACGGAATACTTCACATTCTTGATAGGTATGAAAATCGAGTCGATCGGAATCAGACCAATCTCTGCATTGGCGGGGGCGTTCTCCTCTGCGGGAACCCAACCTCTGCCGCTGCCGATGGTAAGGTCTATCTGCAACTTCGTTTCCGGAGTGAGATGACAGATGACCAGATCGGGATTCAGTACCTTGAAGACCGTGAGGAAATTCGAGATATATCCTGCTGTGAGTTCAGTCTGACCTGCAACATTGATAGAGACATTCTCAGAATCGGCATTGTCTACGGTGCGAATGAAGCGTACCTTTTTAAGGTTGAGGATAATATCAATCATTCCTTCCATAACTCCCGGAATGGCGGCAAACTCGTGGTCCACTCCGGCTATCTTCACTGTTGTGATCGCATGACCCTCCAGCGAGGAGAGCAGGATGCGGCGCAGTGCATTGCCGATAGTGATACCATATCCAGGCTCCAACGGACGGAATTCGAACTTTCCGAACGTGGAGGAGGACTCGAGCATAATCACCTTCTCAGGTTTTTGGAACGTTAATATTGCCATAATGTTTTACTTAATGGTTGTTAAAAACTACTTGGAGTACAACTCAACGATAAGCTGTTCTTTGATGCTTTCGGGAATGTCTTCTCTTTCGGGCATCTGGATGAACTTGCCGCTCAGAGTAGCTCCGTCCCACTCCAGCCATGAGCTGCTGTTACGACGGCCAGCCAACGAGTCGGTGATAACCTCCAGGCTCTTCGATTTTTCCCTAACGCCAACAACATCGCCTACCTTAAGGCTGTAAGAGGGTACATTAACGACCGTGCCGTTAACGGTGATGTGACGGTGGGAAACCAACTGGCGTGCGGCTGCACGGGTGGGGGCGATTCCCAAACGATAAACAACATTGTCGAGACGGCACTCAAGCAGCTTCAACAGATTCTCACCGGTGATGCCACCCATCTTGGAGGCCTCAACGAATGTCTTGTGGAACTGTCTCTCCAACAAGCCATAGGTCGATTTGGCTTTCTGTTTCTCGGTAAGCTGCGTTCCGTACTCCGATACCTTTTTACGTTTACGGTTCAAACCGTGTTGTCCGGGAGGATAGTTCTTTTTCTCAAGAACTTTGTCTGTCCCGAATATTGGCTCGCCGAATTTGCGGGCAATTTTACTTTTTGGTCCTATATATTTTCCCATTGTTTCTTAAATTTTAATAATTCAAATTTAATCTGTACGTCTCTCCTTTGACCGATACATTGTAAGCACCAACAGTGCAATTACACGCGACGGCGGTTGGGCGGACGACAACCATTGTGGGGAAGCGGAGTTACGTCGATGATCTCGATTACCTCAATACCAGCTCCATGGATGGTACGGATAGCCGACTCACGACCCTGTCCGGGACCTTTTACATATACCTTTACCTTGCGCAATCCCAAGTCGTAAGCAACCTTTGCACAATCTGCGGCTGCTGTCTGAGCTGCATAAGGAGTATTCTTCTTTGAACCCCTGAAGCCCATCTTTCCTGCAGAACTCCAGCTGATAACTTCACCGTTACCGTTGGTGAGAGTTACGATGACATTGTTGAAAGTCGAGTGTACGAAAGCCATTCCCAGGGCATCGACCTTAACAACGCGTTTTTTAACTGTTCCGGGTTTTTTTGCCATAATTCAAATTCGTTACTTAGTTGCTTTTTTCTTGTTTGCCACTGTTTTCTTCTTTCCCTTGCGGGTACGGGCATTGTTCTTTGTGCTCTGTCCTCTTACGGGAAGACCCAGACGGTGACGGATTCCACGGTAGCAACCGATATCCATCAGTCGTTTGATGTTGAGCTGGATAATGGAACGGCATTCGCCCTCGACCTTGATTCCGCTCTCTGCAATGGCGTTACGGATTGCACCTACCTGTGCATCGGTCCAGTCCTGAACCTTGGTATCGTAATCTATGCCTGCCATGTCGAGAATTTTGCGGGATGTGCTCCTGCCAATTCCGTAAATATAGGTCAGACCTATTTCGCCTCTTTTGTTTTTTGGTAAATCTACACCTACTATACGTGCCATAAATTTCTTCTTGATTTAATGTTACTCTTGAGTTGATAATCGTTTTTCGCTTTTCGGGTTATCAACCTTGGCGCATTTTCAATTTGGGATTCTTTTTGCAAATCACGTAGAGTTTGCCTTTACGTCTTACGATTTTGCAATCCTCGCTTCTTTTCTTAATGGATGCTTTTACTTTCATTTTGCAAACATCTTTTACTGTTGTTAAAAAGTTGTCTCTCGTCGCCTACCTTTGCTTTGCCCACTTCTTGTTTGAAGCTTCGCTCCGCATTCATGCCTTGCCGTCCTTTGTCCCGAACTGCCTGCCTTCCGTTTTGTGTCGGCCTTTGTTCTGTGCCATCACTCCGCTTTCCGGCCTCTGCTGTTCTTCCTGAACCGCATCCTGCTTTCCTTCGCAATGCCCGCCTTTGTCTTTAGGCCTCCACTCTACTCTCCAGCCAAGTGCCGTTCACTCCGGACTGCCCGGCTTTCCGCCCGGCGCTGAATGACAATTACTTGTAACGGAATGATATGCGCCCCTTGCTCAAGTCATAGGGGGACATCTCCACCTTGACCTTGTCTCCCGGAAGAATCTTGATGTAGTGCATCCTCATCTTGCCCGAGATGTGGGCGATTATCACGTGGCCGTTGTCGAGTTCCACACGGAACATCGCATTGCTCAAGGCCTCGATGATCGTTCCGTCTTTTTCAATAGCAGCCTGCTTTGCCATAGAGTCTTAATCCTTTTTAATTGCCTGTTCGATAATATTGAAATCTGTCAATACGTCCGCCTCTCCCTTGCGTATTGCCACCGCAAATTCGAAGTGGGCTGCCGGCTTTCTGTCGCGGGTTCTTACCGTCCAGCCGTCTCTCTCGAAGACAACCTGTTTGGTACCCATGTTTATCATCGGCTCGATGCAGATTACCATTCCCTCCTTCAACAAGGGACCTCTGCCTCTGTGGCCGTAGTTAGGAACTTCGGGGGCCTCGTGCATGTCTCTGCCCAAACCATGTCCCACAAGTTCCCTGACAACGCCATAGCCATACTTCTCGGCATGCTCCTGCACAGCTGCGGATATATCTCCAACTCGATTACCCGCCACAGCCTGTGCGACACCTTTATAAAGAGCCTCTTTGGTTACGTCCAAGAGTTGCCTTACTTCATCGGCAATCTCTCCTACCGCAAATGTATATGCGGAATCGCCATAAAACCCCTTCATAACCGTACCGCAGTCCACCGAGACTATGTCGCCCTCTTTCAGTACGTATTTTGACGGTATGCCGTGCACGATCTGCTCGTTGACCGATATGCAGAGTGAATTGGGATAACCGTCATAACCAAGGAAGCCCGGAACTGCTCCGTGGGAACGAATGAATTCTTCGCCAATCTTGTCCAGTTCGAGCGTGGTAATGCCCGGACGGATGTGTTTGCCCACTTCGGCAAGCGTTGCGCTTACCAGCAGATTGTTCTCGCGCAGCAGTTCGACTTCTTCTTGTGTCTTTAATTCTATCATCTTCTAAATAAGAACTCTTGTAGTTCAGCTTTCTTGAAATGCCTGATTGGTTTACTGGCGACCTTTTATGCGTCCCGTCTTCATGAGACCGTCATAGTGGCGCAATAACAAGTAGCTTTCAATCTGCTTGAGGGTGTCCAGAACCACACCGACCAGGATCAGCAACGACGTACCTCCGAAGAAGTATGAGAACTGCTGGTTGACGCCCAACAGGCTTGCAAAGGCGGGCAAGATAGCCACAATCGCAAGGAATATGGAGCCGGGCAGGGTGATTCTCGTCATGATGTTGTCAATGTAACGCACGGTCTCCTTGCCGGGTTTTACTCCGGGGATGAAACCGCCGTTGCGCTTCAACTCATCTGCCATCATTTGCGGGTTGATGATGATTGCCGTGTAGAAATACGTGAAGGCAATTACCAACAGGGCAAATGTGAAATTGTACCAAAATCCCGTGTAGTCGCTGAAGGCCGAAGCGATACCCTGCGTCTTCTCCCACTTGCCGAAGAGCATGGGGATGAACATCAGTGCCTGGGCAAAGATGATAGGCATCACGTTGGCGGCATTCATCTTCAACGGAATGTACTGGCGTACACCGCCGTACTGCTTGTTGCCGACGATGCGCTTCGCATACTGTACGGGGATTTTGCGGGTAGCCTGAACAAGTGCTATGGTCGCCATGAAGATGACGAACAGAATCACTATCTCGACTACGAACATGACCATACCTCCGGTAGCTTCGGTGAAACGGGTGTTCAACTCAGCCAAGAGGGCACGGGGAAGTCTGGCGATAATACCAACCATGATGATAAGGGAAACGCCGTTTCCGATACCCTTGTCGGTAATCTTCTCTCCAAGCCACATCACAAACATAGTTCCGGCAATCATCACTATCATTGCGCTGAATTTGAAGAGGAAGCTGCTGCCACCCAATACGAATGCGGATGCAGGCAGCTGGGCATACAGGTTGGTCAAATAAGCGGGACCCTGAAGCAGCAGGACGATGATGGTCAAATATCTCGTCCACTGGTTCAGTTTGCGGCGACCGCTCTCGCCCTCTTTCTGCAGCTTCTGGAAGTAGGGAACTACGATTCCCATGAGTTGGATCACGATAGAAGCCGAGATATAGGGCATGATTCCGAGTGCGAAGATCGAGGCATTGGAGAACGCACCACCGGAGAAGATATCCAGCAGACCCATCAGGCCGTTGCTGCTTACCTGACTCTGGAGAGCCGACAATGCATTGGGATCGATACCCGGAATGACCACAAAACTACCGAACCTGTATATAAGAATGAGTCCCAGCGTATAGAGAAGTCTGTTGCGCAGTTCCTCAATCTTAGATATGTTCTTGAAAGTTTCAATAAGTTTCATCCGCTTATTTTATTAAAGTTTAATAGCCTTGCCACCCTTGGCCTCGATAGCTGCCGCTGCGCTCTTGCTGAATGCGTGTGCGGTTACTGTAAGGGTCTTGGTGAGTTCGCCCGTGCCGAGGATCTTGATCTTGTCATCCTTCGATGCGAAACCCGCATTGATGAATGTGTCGATGTTGATCTCCGTCAAGTTGTGCTTTGTTGCCAGATCTTCCAGTGCTACGAGGTTGATGGCCTTGAACTCAACCCTCTTGAGGTTGGTGAAACCGTACTTGGGCATACGTCTCTGAAGAGGCATCTGACCGCCCTCGAATCCGAGCTTGCGCGAGTATCCCGAACGCGACTGTGCACCCTTGTGTCCACGTGTGGAGGTGCCGCCGTGTCCCGAACCTTGTCCGCGTCCGATTCTCTTCTCGTGATGAGTAGACCCTGCTGCTGGTTTTAAATTACTTAAGTTCATCGTATCAAATGTGATTTAATTTACAATCCTAAAATTATTCTGCGGCTTCAACTGCTACAAGGTGTTTCACCTTCTCAATCATGCCTTTGATGATTGCCGAATCCTCGTGCTCAACGCTCTGGTTGATTTTGCGAAGTCCGAGCGCATCGAGATTCTTCTTCTGGATGGCCGAAGCTCCGACGCGACTTCTAATCTGTGTGATTTTCAATTTAGCCATAATTGCACTCAGTTATTAACCGTTAAATACTTTGTCCATTGATATGCCGCGTATCTGCGATACCGACAATGCGTCTCTGAGCTCCATCAAAGCACCCACAGTGGCTTTCACAAGGTTGTGGGGGTTAGACGATCCCTTGCTCTTGGCCAGGATGTTCTTGATTCCCACGCTCTCGAACACTGCACGCATTGCACCTCCGGCGATCACACCGGTACCGGGAGCAGCCGGACGGATGATTACCTGCGAACCGCTGTAACGGAACTCCTGCGTGTGGGGAATCGTACCGTTGATTACGGGAATCTTCACGAGATTCTTCTTTGCGTCTTCCACTCCTTTGGCAATGGCAGCCTGCACCTCGCTGGCTTTACCCAGGCCGTAGCCCACTACACCGTCTTCGTTGCCGACAACTACGATTGCCGAGAAGCTGAATGTACGACCTCCTTTGGTTACTTTCGTAACGCGCTGGATTGCCACGAGCCTGTCTTTCAGCTCGAGGTCGCTTGTTCTTACTTTCTTTATGTTAGTATTAGTCATATTCGCTTAAAATTTAAGACCACCTTCTCTGGCTGCGTCAGCCAACATTTTTACTCTTCCGTGATACAGGTATCCGTTACGGTCAAATGCAACCTCGTTGATACCCTTTGCTATAGCGCGCTCAGCTGCGAGTTTGCCGACCAATTTGGCAACTTCGCACTTGTTGATGCCGGCTGCTTTCTCGGCAACCTCCTTGTCCTTCGATGAGGCATGTGCCAGCGTAGTTCCGTTCAAGTCATCAACAAACTGTACATAGATCTGCTTATTGCTTCTGAATACAGTCATACGAGGTCTCTCTGCAGTTCCGAAAACAATTTTGCGGATACGCATCTTAATCCTCTCTCTTCTTTCTATCTTATTCAATGACATAACTTTTACTTTTTACTATTTGGCACTTGCTGATTTACCTGCCTTGCGGCGCAGCTCCTCACCTACAAACTTGATACCCTTGCCCTTGTAAGGCTCCGGCTTGCGCAGCGAACGAATCTTGGCTGCAACCTGGCCGACAAGCTGCTTGTCGAAACTCTTGAGTGTGAGAATGGGGTTCCCTTTTTTCTCCTGGACAACCTCTGCCTTCACCTCGTCGGGAAGCATCAGATAGATGTCGTGCGAATAACCCAATGAGAGCTTGAGAATCTGGCCTTCGATCTCTACTCGATAACCGACGCCGATGAACTCTTGTTTGATTTCAAATCCGGTTGATACTCCTACCACCATGTTGTGTATCAGGGCGCGGTAAAGACCGTGCATTGAACGGTGGCGGGGCTGGTCCGTAGGACGAGTCACTGTCAATACATTTCCCTCAACGGTAACCTTGATGTCAGAATCCACTTTCTGGGTCATGGTTCCTTTCGGTCCTTTCACGCATACCTCGTTGTTATCCGATACCGTTACGGATACTCCGGCAGGCAGGTTTACAGGTAATTTTCCAATTCGTGACATGTTTTACTTGTTTAATAAGTTTCTAA
The DNA here is from genome assembly GCA_963640325.1 of Tidjanibacter sp. Lineage (GTDB taxonomy): Bacteria > Bacteroidota > Bacteroidia > Bacteroidales > Rikenellaceae > Tidjanibacter. The sequence goes on along the minus strand of CAVHXY010000001.1, from coordinate 384,961 downwards.
TTCGAGATTTCACTAATAGATGTTGCACAGAATCTCTCCACCTACGTTCTCTTTTCTGGCCTGCTTGTCGGTCATGATTCCCTTGGGGGTAGACACGATTGCAATGCCAAGGCCGTTCATTACGCGGGGCATCTCTGCCACACTCGAGTAACGGCGCAGACCCGGACGCGATACACGCTCCAGACCCTTGATGGCGCAGACTTTCGTCTCGGGGTGATACTTGAGAGCAATCTTGATACTCGGATGGCCCTTCTCATCGGCCTCGAACTTATAAGCAAGTATATAGCCCTGCTCATAGAGTATCTTCGTAATCTCCTGTTTAATTTTTGAACCGGGAGCTTCAACCACCTTGTGGTTGGCTTTCGCCGCGTTTCTAATTCTTGTGAGAAAATCCGCAATTGGATCAGTCATGATTTTAAAGAATTAAAAGTTAAAAATTAATTGTTATCTGTTGTCACTCTTTCCTGCCTGACACCCATCTCTTCACAGAGAGGGCGCAGGCGGATACAGTGTTTTTTTCGTCTACCAAGAAGCCTTCTTGACGCCCGGTATCAAACCTGCCGAAGCCATCTCGCGGAACTGTATACGGCTGATTCCGAACTGGCGGATGTAGCCTTTGGGACGTCCCGTAAGTTTGCAACGGTTGTGGTAGCGGATGGGGTTGGAGTTGCGGGGGAATTTCGAAATTGCCTGCCATGCCTCCATCTCCGTCATTTCGCCGCTCTTTACCTTGGCTGCGATGGCTTCGCGTTTGGGCTGATATTTGTTAATCAACTTAAGGCGTTTTGCCTCGCGTGCGATCATTGATTCCTTTGCCATGTTACTGAACTTTTTTAGCGTTTTTAAATGGTAATCCGAACTCACGCAACAGCGCATAACCCTCCTCGTCGGTCTTGGCTGTGGTCACGAATGTGATCTCCATGCCGAAAATCTTGGTTATCTTGTCGATATCGATCTCGGGAAAGATGATCTGCTCCTTGATGCCGAGCGAGTAGTTTCCCTTGCCGTCGAATTTCTCCTCAATACCCTTGAAGTCGCGGATACGCGGAAGTGCCACTGCGATGAGTCTCTCCAGAAACTCATACATGCGGTCGCCACGGAGGGTTACCCTAACTCCGATGGGCATACCTTTACGCAGCTTGAAGTTCGAGATATCCTTCTTTGACTTGGTCTGTACGGCTTTCTGGCCGGCTATGATGGAGAGTTCCTCCTGTGCGGTCTCGATGAGTTTCTTGTCAGCTACCGCCTGGCCCAGACCTTCGTTGATGACGATCTTCTCCAATTTAGGAACCTGCATGATGCTCTTGTACTGGTATTTCTCCATCAGAGCAGCTACAATCTTCTCCTTGTAGGTTGTTTTTAATGTTGGAATGTATGCCATTACTTGATCTCCTCTCCTGATTTTTTAGCGTAACGTACCAATTTTCCTTTTTCGTCTTTCTTGCGGCCTATGCGGGTAGGTTTGCCCGTCTTGGGATCCGCAATCATCAAATTAGAGATGTGGATCGAGCCTTCCTGCTCGATGATTCCACCCTGAGGATGCTTAGCGTTGGGTTTGGTGTGCTTCTTAATCATGTTGAAGCCCTCTACGATTGCGCGCTGTTTCTTGGCGTCAACTGAAAGAACACGTCCCGGTTTCTCCAAGTTTTTGCTCTCTCCTGCGATTACAAAAACATTGTCACCTTTCTTGATATGTAATTTTTCTGACATTGTAGTTCTTCTTTTTTGATTACAATACTTCGGGTGCAAGAGAGATTATCTTCATAAATTCGTCGCGAAGCTCACGGGCTACCGGGCCGAATATACGGGTGCCTCTCATTTCTCCTTGATTATTCAGCAACACTACGGCGTTGTCATCGAAACGGATGTATGAGCCGTTGGCGCGTCTAATCTCTTTAGTGGTTCTAACAACGACTGCCTTCGATACCGTACCCTTCTTGATCTCTCCCGAAGGCGAGGCGCTCTTGACAGTAACTACGATTTTATCGCCGATGGTTGCGTAACGCTTCTTCGTTCCGCCCAGCACTCTGATGCAAAGAACCTCTTTGGCACCGCTGTTGTCGGCTACTGTGAGTCTGCTTTCTTGCTGTATCATGACTATTTGGCCCTTTCTATAATTTCAACTAATCTCCAACGCTTCGTCTTGCTCAACGGACGGGTCTCCATGATTCTGACCGTATCGCCTTCATTGCAGGTGTTCTCGTTGTCTGCTACGGCAAAGCGGGTGGTCTTGTTTACAAACTTACCGTATATCGAATGCTTTACTTTTCTGCGTACGGCAACAATGACGGTTTTGTCCATCTTGTTGCTTACAACGACACCGATTCTTTCTTTTCTGAGATTTCTTTCCATATCGGTAAATTATTTAGAAGTTTTCTGACGCAGAACAGTCATCATGCGAGCAATGTCTCTGCGGGCTTTTTTTATTGACGTCGTATTCTCAACAGGAGATACACTGTGTACAACCTTCAATCTTGTAAGGTTGGCCTTCTCTGCCTCGATGCGCTCTTTCAAGTCTGCGGCAGACAATTCTTTGATTTCAATCGCTTTCATCTTACAAAGATAACTTAAATTTCGGTTTCCACAAAGTCTCTTCTGACGATAAATTTAACCGCAATGGGAAGTTTCTGCGCACCCAGACGCAATGCCTCTTTGGCAACGCTCATAGGTACTCCTTCCGCTTCAATCAGGATGCGGCCCGGGGTAACAGGGGCAACGAATCCCTCGGGATTACCTTTACCTTTACCCATACGGACCTCGGCAGGCTTCTTGGTGATAGGCTTGTCGGGGAATATTCTTATCCATATCTGACCCTCACGCTTCATATGACGCACGATTGCCTGACGGGCTGCCTCTATCTGGCGTCCCGTGATCCAGGTCGAATCAAGTGCTTTTAATCCGAATGAACCGAACGCAAGCTCGTTGCCTCTTTGTGCAAGGCCTTTCATGCGTCCTTTTTGCATTCTTCTGTATTTGGTCTTTTTCGGCTGTAACATTTTCTTTCAGTCTTTAGAAATGTCCTACTTATTGTTTATTGTTTCTTCTCTTTCTGTTGCCTCTTCCGGGCTTGTTGGGGGCACCTGCACCTGCCTGGGGCGCTGCTGCCGAGTTGGCGCCTGCTATCTCGAAGAGGTCGCGTTTGCCGTAGACCTCACCGGTGCAGATCCATACCTTGATTCCCAGAATACCAACTTTCGTGAGAGCCTCTGCCAGAGCGTAGTCCACGTCTGCACGGAAAGTGTGCAACGGAATACGTCCGTCCTTGTAAGTCTCGCTGCGGGCCATCTCGGCGCCGCCGATACGGCCGGAGATCTGAATCTTTATTCCCTCGGCGCCCATGCGCATCGTCGAAGCGATTGCGGTCTTCACGGCGCGACGGTACGATACACGGCCCTCAAGCTGACGTGCTATGTTGTTGGCAACGATAACAGCGTCCACATCGGGGCGTTTTACCTCGTAAATATTGATTTGAATCTCTTTGCCGGTGAGCTTTTTCAGCTCCTCTTTCAGTTTGTCCACTTCCTGGCCGCCCTTGCCGATGATGATTCCCGGACGGGCAGTGGAGATGGTCACTGTGACGAGCTTCAGAGTACGTTCAATGATAATCTTCGAGATACTTGCCTTTGCCAGACGGGCGTTCAAGTACTTGCGAATCTTTGTATCTTCCACAAGTTTCTGTGAAAAATCTTTGCCGCCGAACCAGTTGGACTCCCAACCGCGGATGATTCCGAGGCGGTTTGCTATCGGGTTAACTTTCTGTCCCATCTTATTCTGCTTTTTCTTCTTTTACCATTTTATCAACAATAATCGTAACGTGGTTGGAACGCTTGCGAATACGGTGTGCACGACCCTGGGGCGCTGCCTGTATTCTCTTGAGCTGTCTACCGCCGTCGACCTTGATCTCCTTGACACACAGCTTGGTGTCTTCGAGTCTCAAGTCGGGATTCTTTGCTTCCCAGTTGGCGATTGCGCTACGAAGGAGTTTTTCCAAATCATTCGAGGCGTCTCTCTTGGAGTAACGCAGAAGAGCCAAAGCCCTGTTTACCTCAACGCCCCTTACAGTGTCTGCAACCAAACGCATTTTGCGCGGAGATGACGGGCAATTGCGCAGGCTGGCAATAGCAGTTTGTTTCTTCTCGGCCTTATATTTCTCGGCCATTTTGTATTTTCTTGCTCCCATATCCTACTTTATTTTTTTCTGTTACCTGCATGACCGCGGAAGACGCGCGTCGGAGCGAACTCTCCGAGCTTGTGTCCCACCATGTTTTCAGTTACGTATACGGGAATAAACTTGTTCCCGTTGTGGACAGCTATCGTCTGACCTACGAAATCAGGCGAAATCATGCTTGCTCTCGACCAAGTCTTTATCACAGACTTCTTGTTCCCTTCGCTCTGGGCGATGACCCTCTTCTCGAGTTTGGGCTCAATGTATGGTCCTTTTTTAAGTGAACGGCTCATTATATTGCTATTTTTATATTATTTTTTCTTCCTTGAAATAATGAACTTTGTGGTTGTCTTCTTCGGGTTACGAGTCTTGTATCCCTTAGCATACAAACCTTTTCTCGAACGAGGCTGACCTCCGGAGGCACGACCTTCACCACCACCCATCGGGTGATCTACAGGGTTCATCGTGACACCTCTGTTGCGCGGACGGCGACCCAACCAGCGTTTTCTACCGGCCTTGCCGTGCTGCTCGAGTGCATGGTCGGGATTCGAAACCGCTCCGATGGTTGCGCGGCACGATACCAATACCATACGAGTCTCTCCTGAAGGAAGTTTGATAATAGCATATTTGCCCTCACGAGCCAAAAGTTGTGCGTAAGTTCCCGCGCTACGGGCCATCACTGCGCCCTGACCGGGATAGAGTTCGATTGCGTGAACAACGGTTCCCAGAGGAATATCCTCCAGATAGAGCGTGTTGCCCAGATCGGGAGCAGCGGTCTTGCCGCTCATCAGGGTCTGGCCTACCTTCAGGCCGTTGGGGGCCAGAATGTAGCTCTTGGTTCCGTTTGCGTAAACGAGGAGTGCGATACGTGCCGAACGGTTCGGGTCGTACTCAATGGTCTTCACCGTTGCCGGCACACCGTCGTTTGCTCTCTTGAAGTCGATTACACGGTACATCTGTTTGTGGCCGCCGCCGATGTAGCGAACGGTCTCTTTACCGTAGTTGTCGCGGCCGCCCGTGCTCTTCTTGGGCTCCAGAAGCGACTTTTCGGGAACAGTTGATGTAATATCATCAAAGGTTCCGATAACTTTATGTCTTGTACCCGCTGTAATGGGTTTGAATTTTTTGACTGCCATCTCTTTTAGATATTACTGTAAAAATCAATCTTGTCGCCGTCTTTCAGTGTGACGATTGCCTTTTTGATATTGTTCAAACGTCCCGAAATAACGCCTTTCTTTGTGTAGCGGTGTTTCAGCTTGCCGCTGTAATTGATAGTGTTGACATCAGTTACAACCACGTTGTACATAGCCTCCACTGCCTGACGAATTTGCAACTTGTTAGCTTTGCAATCGACCAAAAAACCGTAGCGGTTCAGTTTCTCGCCCTGAGCCGTCATTTTCTCGGTAAGGATAGGCTTAATTATAATTTCCATTGTCTTACGCTTTTAGGCTAACATTTCATTAATAATATTTACTGCGCTCTCTTCGAAGAGAAGTATTCCGGCATTCATGATGTCATAGGTACACAGATTGGCTGCCTGGATGACGTTGATGTTCGGAATGTTGCGTACGCTCAGCGAGATGTTGTGGTCGGTAGCGGGTACCACCAGCAGAACCTTCTTGTCTGCCAGATTGAGGTTTTTCCCGATCTCAACCATCGTCTTGGTCTTGGGGGCATCGATATTCACGTTGTCCACAACCATGATTGCAGCATCCTTTGCCTTGTAGGAGAGGGCGCTTCTGCGTGCGAGTTGTTTGAGCTTCTTGTTGAGTTTGAAACTGTAGTCGCGGGGTACGGGACCGAATACGCGACCGCCGCCCGGGAACAGCGGAGACAGGATGGAACCTGCACGCGCACCGCCGGTACCTTTCTGGCGTTTGAGTTTCTTGGTCGAACCGGCAACCTCGTTGCGCTGTTTCGACTTGTGAGTTCCTTGACGGTTGTCAGCCAAATACTGCTTGACATCCAGCCAGATAGCATGGTCATTAGGTTCCACGCCGAAGACCGCATCCGAAAGTTCCACTTTCTTGCCGGTCTCTTTTCCCATGGTGTTATAAACAGCTAATTCCATCTTTCTTACGCTTCAATGATTAAATAAGAACCTTTGGCTCCCGGAATCGAACCCTTCACCAAAAGAAGGTTGTTCTCGGGAATTACTTTGATAACTTGAAGGTTTTGTACCTTCACGCGGTCTCCTCCCGTTCTTCCGGGAAGTCTCTTGCCCGGGAAAACCCTTGAAGGATAAGATGACGCACCGAGTGAACCCGGCTTGCGCTGACGGTTGTGCTGACCGTGGGTCTGACCGCCCACACCTGCGAAACCGTGGCGTTTTACTACACCCTGGAAGCCTTTACCTTTCGAAATGCCGATTACATTGACATAGTTGCCCTCCTCGATAACATCGAGACCGACAGTCTGGCCCAGCGTTACCTCGCCGGGGAAGTCTCTGAACTCGACCAACTTCTTCTTGGGCGTCACGCCCGACTTTCCGAAGTGTCCCAACAGACTTTTGCTGGTATGCTTCTCACTTTTGTCGTCATAGGCAAGCTGGACTGCCTCGTAACCATCTTTCTCGGCAGTCTTGATTTGCGTAACTACACAGGGACCAGCTTCAATAACAGTGCATGGCATGTTCTTGCCCTCGGCACTGAAAACGGATGTCATTCCGATTTTTTTTCCAATAAGTCCTGACATTTTGTCTAATTACTTGTTAAATGTTTATTAAAAAACTTTGTTTGAGTGTTTCTCTCTTTGTTCGGCGGCATACCTATATATTATATACCGCATGGGGAGTGTCCGCTTTCTCAGACTTTGATCTCTACCTCTACTCCCGAAGGCAACTCCAATTTCATCAGAGCGTCGATTGTCTTGGGGGTCGAGCTGTAGATGTCAAGAATTCTCTTGAAAGTGCTCAACTGGAACTGCTCGCGTGCTTTCTTGTTTACGAAAGTAGAGCGGTTCACTGTGAAAATTTTCTTGCGCGTAGGCAGGGGAATAGGTCCGCTAACTACTGCGCCCGTTGATTTCACGGTTTTTACGATTTTCTCGGCCGATTTGTCAACCAAGCTGTGGTCGTAAGACTCTAATTTGATTCTGATTTTTTGACTCATTTTGTTATAATAATTTTCAATTCTTCTTTCCGCTGAGTTTCTCAACTATCTCTTTTGCCAAAGAGCCCGGTACCTCCTCGTAGCTGCTGAACTCCATCGACGACGTTGCACGTCCCGACGAAATGTTACGCAGCACGGTTACATATCCGAACATCTCTGCCAAAGGAACTTTGGCCTTTATTGCGCGGGCATTTCCCTTCGATTCCATGCCCATCACCTGTCCGCGACGCTTGTTCAGGTCGCCGATGATGTCACCCATGGACTCCTCGGGAGTGATAACCTCAACCGACATGATAGGCTCTTTCAATACGGGTCTTGCCTTTGCGGCTGCAACGCGGAAACCGTTGCGTGCGCAGATCTCAAACGAGAGCTGATCCGAATCCACGGGGTGGAACGAACCGTCCTTCACCGTAACCTTCATGGAGTTGATTGCGTAGCCTGCCAAAGGACCATTCTCCATTGCGGCCTTGAAGCCCTTCTCGATGGAGGGAATGTACTCCTTGGGAATGTTTCCGCCCACAACTTCGTTGACGAACTGCAGACCTTCCACGCCTTCGTCGGCAGGACCGATGTCGAATACGATATCGGCGAACTTGCCTCGACCACCGGTCTGTTTCTTGAATACCTCGCGGTGGCTGACGGTAGCGGTAAGGGCCTCCTTGTATGATACTTGCGGGTTACCCTGGTTGATTTCGATACCGAACTCGCGACGCAGACGGTCAACGATGATATCCAGGTGCAGCTCGCCCATTCCGTTGATGATGGTCTGGCCGCTGTCGGGGTCACTGTTCACAGTGAAGGTCGGATCCTCCTCAGCCAACTTGCCGAGTGCGATGCCGAGCTTCTCGAGATCCTTCTGGGTCTTGGGCTCCACCACGATACCGATAACGGGCTGGGGGAATGTCATTGACTCCAGAACTATAGGGTTCTCCTCCTGGCACAGTGTGTCACCGGTGCGGATATCCTTGAAACCTACTATTGCGCAGATGTCGCCGGCTGTGTCAGACTCCAGAGGATTCTGCTTGTTGGCGTGCATCTGGTAGATGCGGGTCACGCGCTCCTTCTTGTTCGTGCGGGGGTTGTATACATAACTGCCCGCATCGATCTTGCCGGAGTAGATACGTACGAATGCCAGGCGGCCTACATACGGGTCGGTTGCAATCTTGAATGCCAGACCGCAGAAAGGCTCGTTTTCGTTGGGGTGACGTACCACCTTCTCGTCCGTTTTGGGGTTGACTCCCTCGATGGATGCAACGTCCATGGGAGAAGGCAGGAATGCCACCGTGTAGTCGAGCAACAGCTGTACTCCCTTGTTCTTGAATGATGAACCGCACAGCATCGGGATAATCAGACGCTGGCAGGTTGCCTTGCGGATTGCGGCGATAAGCTCGTCGGGGGTTATGGAGTTCTCGTCCTCGAAGAACTTCTCCATCAAAGCCTCGTCAACCGAAGCAACCTCCTCTACGAGTTTGGCGCGAGCCTCCTTCACCTCCTCCTGCATCTCTGCGGGGATGTCGGTGTAAGTGTAGTTTACCAGCTCGTTCTTGCGGCTCTCGTCGTAGATGACGGCCCTATTATATATAAGGTCTACGATGCCGACGAACTTGTCCTCGGCACCGATGGGCAGAACTACGGGAACGGGGTTGGCTCCCAGACGCTCCCTTACCTGCGAGCAAACCTCCATGAAGTTGGCGCCCGTACGGTCCATCTTGTTCACGTATCCTATACGGGGAACATTGTACTTGTCGGCCTGACGCCAAACGGTCTCCGACTGGGGCTCAACACCGCCCACTGCGCAGAATGTCGCAATGGCGCCGTCGAGTACTCGCAACGAACGCTCCACCTCGACCGTGAAGTCCACGTGTCCCGGGGTATCGATAAGGTTGATCTGATAAACTTTGTCTTTATAGTGCCAGAAGGCCGTAGTGGCAGCCGAGGTAATGGTGATACCGCGTTCCTGCTCCTGAACCATCCAGTCCATTGTAGCTGCGCCTTCGTGAACTTCACCTATTTTGTGGGTCTTTCCTGTGTAGAAAAGGATCCTCTCCGAGGTAGTAGTCTTACCGGCATCGATGTGTGCCATGATGCCGATATTGCGCGTATATGCTAAATCTCTTGCCATATAATGTTACTACTTGCTTTTTTTCGTTTATTGGTTGGTCTTGTTCATTTAGGTCAGTCTGCCGAAGTGATCATGAGCATACGGTATTGTTTCCCGGCGGGCTTCGCAGCCTTGCCTTCAACTGCGTATTTTTTGCAGATCGTCACTCCTTCAGAAATCTTAAGCATTTTCAAACCGCAAATTAGAATCTGAAGTGTGCGAATGCCTTGTTGGCTTCTGCCATACGGTGCATCTCCTCCTTGCGTTTGAATGCTGCACCTTCCTGGTTGTAGGCTGCCATGATTTCTGCAGAAAGTTTCTCTGCCATTGATTTGCCGGCGCGTTTACGAGAAAAAAGGATCATGTTCTTCATTGAAATAGAAATCTTGCGCTCCGGTCTAACCTCCGTAGGTACCTGGAATGTTGCACCGCCGATACGACGTGATTTGACCTCCACCTGGGGAGTCACGTTTTCGAGTGCCTGTTTCCAAATCTCCAGAGGAGCCTTGTCTGCATCCTTCATCTTCTCGCCGACGATATTCAACGCATCGTAGAATATCGTGTAAGCAATACTCTTCTTACCATCCACCATCAAATTATTCACGAATCTCGTTACCAAGATGTCTCCATACTTTGGGTCCGGAAGTAGAATGTGCTTTTTAGGCTTTGCTTTTCTCATTTTCTTTTAGATTTTTTTAATCGTTTCGTTTAATCAATTCTCTTTTGCCTCAAGGTTATTTCTTTGCTGCCTTGGGTCTCTTGGCACCGTATTTCGAACGACGCTGACGACGTCCGTCCACACCTGCCGAATCGAGTGTGCCGCGCACCAGGTGATAACGTACACCGGGGAGGTCCTTTACACGACCGCCACGTACCAATACAATCGAGTGCTCCTGCAGGTTGTGACCCTCACCGGGAATGTAGGCATTCACCTCTTTCTGGTTGGTCAATCTCACCCTCGCAACTTTTCGCATAGCCGAGTTAGGCTTCTTGGGGGTCGTCGTGTATACACGGACGCACACACCTCTTCGTTGCGGACACGCATCAAGTGCGGGAGCCTTTGACTTGAACTCCAGCTGCACTCTTCCTTTTCTTACTAACTGTTGAATAGTTGGCATTTCTTAGATTTTTTTGTCCTTTAAAACTTTTGTTAATTTCTCGTAAACCCTTTTCGGGCGTGCAAAGATATCGAAAATTTATTGATTACAATATATATGGCGGATTTTTTTCCGCGTTTCGGGCTGATTTTTACTCGTTTTTCGGCATTTACGGCCGTTTATGCGGCTTTTTGCTATTCTTTTTTCTTATTATTTGCGTGGAAATATAAGCACTGCTTATTTGTCGGTGCATTTGTGTGCTTGTATGTGTCTGAGCTGTAACTTGTTTTGTGCGGCGGCCCGCGGTGTGGGGCGCTCTGTATAGGACGGCCTGTCGGAGAAAATCCCTGTGGGGAGGACAAAAATGCGGAAAATGCTAAAAAATACTGTTTTGGCGGAGTATCCTTGGGAGAGACGGCAAAAGAGATTATATTTGCAAATTGGTTTTCCGAAGGGCATAGCGTCTCTCTTTCAGCGCATATACGCAAAGGGGCGGGCGGTGGTGCCATGGGGAAATAAAAGGCTAAGACATAAAAACAGGATAAAGGCTATGGAGTACAATTTCAAGGAAATCGAAAAGAAGTGGCAGGCCGAATGGCAATGCCAGGGAACCTATAAAGTGGAGGTCGATCCGTCACGTCCCAAGTATTATGTGCTCGACATGTTTCCCTATCCTTCGGGAGCGGGTCTGCATGTGGGGCATCCGCTGGGATACATCGCATCCGACATCTATTCGCGCTACAAGCGCCTGTGCGGATTCAACGTGCTGCACCCCATGGGTTACGATGCATTCGGACTTCCCGCCGAGCAGTATGCCATCCAGACCGGACAGCACCCTGCCATAACCACCGAGAACAACATCAACCGCTACCGTAGCCAGCTCGACAAGATCGGTTTCTCGTTCGACTGGGACCGTGAGGAGCGCACTTGCGACCCCTCCTATTACAAGTGGACGCAGTGGGCGTTCCTGCAGATGTTCGGACACTACTACGACAAGACACTCGACCGTGCCGAGAAGATAGAGAAACTTGTGGCTCACTTTGAGAAATACGGCACCGAGGGAGTCAATGCGGCCTGCACGGAGGAGCTGCACTTTACGGCCGAGGAATGGAACGCCAAGAGCGAGAAGGAGCATCAGGCAACGCTCCACAACTACCGTCTTGCCTTCCGTGCCGATACGATGGTCAACTGGTGCCCGAAGCTCGGTACGGTGCTTGCCAACGATGAGGTGAAGGACGGCCTTTCGGTACGTGGCGGATACCCCGTGGTGCAGAAGCAGATGAAGCAATGGCTGCTTCGTGTGACGGCCTATGCACAGAGACTTCTGGATGGTCTGGACGAGTTGCAGTGGAGCGATTCGCTGAAGGAGATACAGCGCAACTGGATAGGCCGGAGCACCGGTGCGCAGATGTTCTTCGATGTGGCAGGCAGCGAGCGCAAACTCGAGATATTCACCACCCGTCCCGACACTGTGTTTGGTGTTACGTTCATGGTTATAGCCCCTGAGCACGAGTGGGTTGCAGAGCTCACCACGCCCGACAACAAGGCTGCCGTTGAAGCCTATCTCGAGCAGACCAAGACCCGCAGCGAGCGCGAGCGCATTGCCGAGACCAAACGAGTGAGCGGAGTCTTCACGGGTTCATATTGCGTGAATCCGTTTACCGGAGAAGAGATCCCCATCTATATAAGCGACTATGTGCTGGCCGGATATGGCACGGGAGCCATCATGGCTGTGCCCGCACACGATTCGCGAGACTATGCCTTTGCAAAGCACTTCAACATTCCCATAATTCCCGTTGTCGAGGGTGGCGACATAAGCGTCGAAAGCTACGATGCCAAAGCGGGAAAAATGATCAACTCGGGATTCCTTACCGGGCTTGACGTAAAGGAGGCGATACCCCTCATGTTCGACGAGGTCGAGAAGCGTGGCATAGGCAAGAAACGTATCAACTACCGCCTGCGCGATGCCATCTTCTCGCGTCAGCGCTATTGGGGCGAACCGTTCCCCATATATTACAGGGACGATGTGGCCTATCCCCTCACGGAGGACAAGTTGCCGCTCGTGTTGCCAGATGTCAAGGACTTCGGCCCCACCGAGCAGGGCGAACCTCCCTTGGCCCGTGTGAAGCACTGGACAACCCCCGAAGGCTATCCCTATGAGCTCAACACGATGCCAGGATTTGCCGGTTCGTCGGCCTACTATCTCCGCTATATGGACCCCCGCAACGATCAGGCGCTGGTAGGCAGGAAAGAGAATGAATACTGGCGCAATGTGGACCTCTATGTGGGTGGTATAGAGCACGCTACTGGTCACCTGATCTATTCGCGCTATTGGAACAAGTTCCTTTATGATCTGGGTTATGTGTGCGAGAGCGAGCCGTTCAAGAAGCTCGTGAACCAGGGCATGATTCAGGGCCGTTCCAACTTCGTGTACCGCATTGTGGGCACCAACAAGTTTGTCTCGCTGGGGCTCAAGGAGCAGTATGAGACCCAGGAGATTCATGTGGATGTGAACATCGTGAAGAATGATATCCTCGACCTGGATGCCTTCCGCAAGTGGAGTCCCGACTATGCCGATGCCGAGTTCGTCCTGGAGGACGGCAAGTATGTCTGTGGCTGGGCCATAGAGAAGATGAGCAAGTCGATGTACAATGTGGTCAATCCCGACTATATCGTCGACAACTACGGTGCCGACACGCTGCGTATGTACGAGATGTTCCTCGGCCCGTTGGAGCAGAGCAAACCGTGGGACACGAACGGAATAGACGGTGTGCACAAGTTCCTGCGCCGTTTCTGGAACCGGTTCTACGACCGTTTCGGCAATTGGAACGTGAGCGACGAGGCGCCCACGGCAGCCGAGTTGAAGACACTCCACAAGACCATCAAGAAGGTGCGCGAGGATATAGAGAACTTCTCGTTCAACACCTCCGTAAGTGCCTTCATGATATGCCTCAATGAATTGGGCGACTGCAACAAACGTGCCGTTCTGGAGCCGCTGCTGATACTGATGACTCCCTTCACTCCGCATATCACCGAGGAACTGTGGCACCGTATGGGACACGAGGGTTCGGTGTGCGATGCGGCCTATCCCGAGTTCAATCCCGAGTATCTCGTGGAGAACACCTTCGAGTATCCCGTCTCCATCAACGGCAAGATGCGGTTCAAGAAGGAACTTCCGCTGTCACTCACCAATGCCGAGATAGAGGCAGCCGTGCTGGCCGATGAGAATACGCAACGCTATACCGATGGCAAGAGCCCCAAGAAGGTGATTGTCGTGCCCAAGAAGATTGTCAACATAGTGATTTAATATTCCGCGGGTGGGACGGTTCCCTGTCCGGCCCGGACAAAAAAGCGGCGGTATGCATTTGACATACCGCCGCTTTCGTTCCCGTTTATGCGGAGTGTCTGCGGAGTGACTGAAACTCTACTTCGTGGGCTTCACCGGCTTTATCGTGCCGTCGGGGTAGAACTCCAGACGGTCGATGCACACTTCGCGGTGAACACCAGGCTGCTTGTCTTGGTCGATGAAGTGCCCGTTGATCCGGTGATAGACTATGCGCCACTCGTCGGTGCCGGGAATGTTGATGACCGAGTTGTGTGCCGTGCCGTAGATTTTGTCTGCAGGCCTTTGGGCAAGTATGGTGCAGGGGTCGGCAACGCTGATCTTGCCGAGTGGGGAGTCGGCTGTGCCGTAGGCAACATGATAGTTGGGCGAACCGGTGTCGTCCACCGACCACATGAAGTAGTATTTGCCGCCACGGTAGAATACATATGTTCCCTCGCGGTAGGCGTGGGTTTCGAGCGTTCCCCCTTCGGGCGTCATGACGGTGACGGTCTCCTCCTTTATGGAGGTCATGTCATCATTGAGCTCGGCTCCGGCCATGTATCCGTTGCCCCAATAGATGTAGTATTTGCCCGTCCGGGGATCCTGGAAGACATCCACATCAATCTGCTGTCCGCGACCCACAGGCGAAAAGTCTATGAGCGGTGTCTCCAGTGCATAGAACGGCCCGACAGGGTCATCGGCTACGGCCACGCCTATTGCCTTGCGGTTGCTGGCGGGATTGTGTCCGCTGAAATAGAAGTAGTACTTGTAGCTGTCGCCCTCCTTGCGCTCGATGATGGCGGGTGCCCAGGCATTGCCGGTTGCCCAGGGAACCTGCGAACCCTTCAGGTCGAGCATTATGCCCTCGTTGGTCCAGTCGGCCAGATTGGGCGAGGAGAATACCGTGAAGTAGTGCCCGCCCCAACCGGGGGTGCCGTCGGTGGTGGAGTAGATATAGTATTTGCCCGTCTTGTTGGAGTATATGATTTCGGGATCGGCATGGAAACCGGGCAATATGGGGTTGTGCTTGTTGTCAAGGGTGGAGTAGACGGTGCTCGTTCCGGCAGTGGAGGGAGCTATCTTGCGGATCGAACCGTCCTCGTTGTAGTAGAGCGGCTCCATGATAACCGCACGGCTTCCGCTGCCACCGCCGAGTCCGCCTATGTGGGAGAAGAAGTAGTCCTTGCCCTTGAAGTGGACAATGGCGGGGTGGGTGGTGTTGCTGTTGCCTGCCACTTCGGAGATGATTCCCATGTACTGCCACGGGCCGTGTATGCTTTCGGACATCGCATAGGCAATCTTTTCGGGCCATTGGGTGGCATAGGTTAGGTAGTACATGCCTTCCCGCTCGTGAACCCATGGGGCTTCGGTGAATTCGGGGATATCAATGCGGTGTACATCGCCGTCAATCTCTATCATGTTCTCCTTGAGCTTGGCATAATAGCAGAGGCCGTTGCCCCAGAAGAGGTAGGCCTGGCCGTCCTTGTCGATGAATGCCGAGGGGTCAATGCAGACCCAGTCGTGCGAGGCGCCGATACAGTCCTCCTTGGTGAGCATAGGAGTGTCTGTCGCCGCTTTGTAGGGGCCTTGCGGCGAGTCGCTCACAGCTACTCCTATACCCCAGCCGTTGGTGGAGATGTAGTAGTAGAATTTGCCGTCCTTCTCGATTGGCTGTGCTGCATAGGCCGTGTGCGACTGGTCCCATGCAGCGAATTCGTTCACATGGAGGGGTACGGGATGCTCGGTCCAGTGTTGCAGGTCGGTGGTGGAGAATGCGCACCAGTTGGGCATGTGGTAACCGGGTTGGTTGCCGGGTTCATCGGTGCCCGTGAAGAGCCACAGTGTGTCGCCCACGACCATGGTTGCCGGATCGGCCGTATGCTTGTGGGTTATGAAGGGGTTGCCCCTGTTCACAAATTCATAGGGGGCATTCTCGCCCCATTTGTCATTGAGCGCCTCCTTCTCCTGGGCTGTGATGGGCATTATGGTGCCGTGGCGTGGGAAAAAGTCCTTGGTGAACTCCTTGGGGTCCTGCGAGAAAACGGAGAGGTCGGCTGAAGTCTGGTACTCGTAGCGCCCTGAGGTGTAGAGGTCATACATCAGCACGTATTCGCCCGTGGTGTTGAGTCTGAAGATACCGGAACCCTCTACAGGAGTCTTGCCGGCATAGGCATCCACGTAGTCGAACGACTCCTTCCACGGGCCCCGCAGATGTTTGGCGGTGGCCTTCTTTATGCCGTTCTTGATTTCGTTGCCCTCTTTGTCCTTCGTGTTTCCCTTGAAGAACATGTGCCATCTGCCGTCGGGACCCTTCACGATGTCATTGTCGATGCAGCCGTCCTTGGCGCGGAAGAGCACTTTGGGCTCGCCCTCAAATCCGGAGAAGTCGCTGTTGGCATAGGCATAATAGGTTACAAGCCCCTTGGATGCATCCTCACGGCGCAGTGTGAAGTAGATCATGTATTTCTTCACTTCGGGGTCGTAGATGGTCTGCGGTGCCCACACCCAGTAGGCGTCGGAGAAGTGTTCGGGGAAATCCTTTGAGAGGTTCACCGTGGCATGGCTCCACGAAATGAGATCGTTGGAGGAGAGCATCACGATGCCGGGGTTTGAGCCCCAGCCGTTGCGTACGGTGTTCATGTCGGTGGTCACCATGTAGTAGTCGCCGTTCTCGCCACGGAGTATGTGCGGGTCGCGTATGCCACCGGTCAGGGCGATCGTGTCCGACGAGATGACGGGTGCGTTGTGGTTGAGTGCCTTCCAGTTGAAGCCGTCGTCGCTTACGGCGAAGCGCAGCTGCTCCTTGAGGTCGCTCTCTCCGCTGCCCTCAAAGTAGGCGAAAAGATAGGCTTCGCAGGGAGGTTCGGCAGCTAAAGAGTGGAGTGATGTCCCAGCAAGGAGCATCGCGGCAAGGATTCGTGTAATTTTCATGCGGTCCATTTTTTAGATTATGTATGTTTTGGTTTTTTGTCAGTAATACGTTGGGGTTGTCTTTCTTCCTTCCTCTGGCACTCCCGCACCGTGCGAGGCCGGTACAGGGTGTGGAATGTGTGAATCCACCAGTTGCCAATGGGCAGATTGTCCAAAGATACTCATAATATTCTTCCCGCCATAAGGGGACGGTGCTTTAATTGCCGGCGGCATGCCGCAACTATCGCCAATAATTCATATCTTTGTCCTGTCTCCGCACTTTGGGCATAACGGCTTGAAGGAAAGGGGAGACGACAGTCAACGGAAAAACATTTTAACGGAATGAAAAAGGCAAAAGTTATCGGCATTATGGCAATTTTGACGGCAGTGGCCTCCCTTATGGCCTCGTGCAAACAGACAGACAAACAGTTCATCGACTCCGACACTATCGCCAAGGCGGTGCAGGCCGCCCAGGCAGAGTCACAGCTTCCCGCCGAAAGGGTCTCCCTCGGCGTGGAGCAGGCGGCAGCCCTGTGGCAGGAGACGGACGGCACGAAAGAGGAGTTCGTGGCTTTCTGCGGAGAGTATGCATGCCGCAGCGAGCAGGAGCTTTCAGAGCTCTTTGACCGTTTCTGCACCGATTTTGAGGCGCTCTACGGCCACTTGAACCTCATTGACCAGCAGCTGCAGCGTCCTGTGCAGATTGTGGGCTACAAGCCGACTGTAATTGATGACATCATGGCGGGCTATGACGAAACGGCCCATCTCTCGGACGACCTTTTCGCCAACAAACTGGCCTTCGTGACGATACTCAACTTCCCCCATTACACGCTTGCCCAGAAGACCGGGCACGCCGGGGAGTGGAGCGCCCGCGAGTGGGGCTATGTGCGTTTGGGTGATATGTTCACCGAGCGTGTGCCGGCCTCGGTACAGCAGAAGATAACGACTGCCTGTTCGGCCGGCGAGACCTATATCGCCAACTACAACATCGCCATGGAGACTCTGGTAAACGATGCCGGCGAAACCCTTTTCCCGCCCATGAAACTGCTTTCCCACTGGGGCTTGCGCGATGAGTTGAAATCGGACTATGCCGAAGGCGCAGCAGGAGTGGAGAAGCAGAAGATGATATACGAGGTCATGAAGCGTGTCATTGACCAGACTATCCCTGTGCAGGCGATAGACAATGATGCCTACAACTGGAATCCATACACCAATACCCTCTACAGGGACGGTGCGGAGGTAAAGGGTACTCCCGAGGGGGGCGAGCGTTACCGCTACATGCTTGACATATTCCATGCCGAGCGTGCTGCCGACAGCTACTACGGCAACACCTACATCGACCGTCACTTCAACGACGAGCTGGAGATTCCGGAGAGTGACGTGGAGGCTCTCTTCAAGGCAGTCTGCTCATCGCCGGTGGCTGCCCGTGTGGGCAAGATAATAGAGGCACGTCTGGGACGTAGTCTGCAGCCCTATGATATCTGGTACGACGGCTTCAAGAGCCGCAGCGCCATTTCGCCCGAGCAGCTCGATGCAGAGGTGATGGCCAAGTACCCCACAGCCGAAGCATTTGAGGACGACATGCCCTCCATATTGACCCGTCTGGGCTTCTCGCCTGAAGCCATCACTCTGGTGCACAACAATGTACAGGTGGACAATGCCGTTGGTTCGGGGCATGCGTGGCAGTCGGAACTGAGGGGCGGCAAGGCACTGTTGCGTACCCGCATCACCGACAACGGAATGAACTATCAGGGCTACAACACGGCCGTGCATGAGTTCGGTCACAATGTAGAGCAGGTCATTTCGCTCCACAATGTCGACAACTATTTCCTGCGCAGTGTCCCCAACAATGCATTTACCGAGGCGCTGGCCTTCGTGTTCCAGTACAAGGATGTGGAACTGCTCGGCAAGAAGAGTGCCGACAGCGATGCCGAGACGCTCCGTGCGCTTACCCTCTTCTGGGATGCCTATGAGATAATGGGTGTCGCCCTGGTGGACATGTCGGTTTGGAGATGGATGTATGCCCATCCCGAGGCCACTCCGACCGAGTTGCAGACGGCAGTCGTGGATGCCGCCAAGGAGGTGTGGAACGAGTATTATGCACCCGTGTTCGGCATACGTGACGAACCTGTGCTGGCCATATATTCGCACATGATAGAGATTCCGCTCTATCTGCCCTCCTATCCTCTGGGACACCTTATAGATTTCCAGCTGGAGGAGTTCTTCGCCGGCAAGACCATGGGGCGTGAGGTGGAGCGTATATACTCTCAGGGACGTCTCATTCCGCAATACTGGATGCAGCAGGCAGTGGGGACTCCGCTCTCGTCGCAACCGCTCATTACGGCAGCCGAGAAAGCTTGCGATGCAGTGGAACAGGTACAGTAGAGAACGGTGCGTGCGGCGCGGAATTGTCTGCACATCGCAGGCCTGTTGAGGATATGATAAAAAAGAAGAGGCCGGTATTGCTACCGGCCTCTTTATGTTGCCCGCCCGCAGTGTGGACGGATTTTTTGTTCGTCTTCAGATTGCCTGCCCGTCGGGTGACACGAAGGGAAATCCTTTTCCGGGCATTGCCTTTGGCCACTTTGTCGGGTGCACTTATTTCATCGCCTTTACCTTGTCGATGGCTTTCTGCAGTTTCTCCTCGGGAGCGCAGAGACATGCCCTTACATAACGCTCGCCCTGCGAACCGAATATCGAACCCGGCACGATGAATACGTCGCAACCGTAGAAATATTTGTCCGAGAACTCGCGGCAATCCTTGGCGCTGTCGGGAATCTTGGCCCACTCGAAGAGACCCTCCTGATGGGGGGCATATGTGCAACCGAGTGTATCGAAGAGCTGCTCAATGAGCTTCGCACGACGGAAATAGATCTCGTTCAGACTGTTGTACCACTCGTCATCCAGCTCTGTGAGGGCAGCGGCGGCTGCAGCCTGCACGGGATAGAACATACCCGAGTCCATGTTGCTCTTGAAGATCATCACCTTGTCGAGAATCTCCTTGGCACCGCAGACCATACCGACACGCCAGCCGGCCATGTTGTGGCTCTTGCTCAACGAGTTCATCTCGATGGCTGTCTCCTTGGCGCCCGCTACCGAGAGAAGGCTCAAGTGCTCGTTGGTGCGGGTGAAGCTATATGGGTTGTCGTGCACGAGCAGAATGTTGTGACGGTTTGCGAAATCGACGAGTTTCCTGAATATCTCCATCGAAGCCTTTGCACCTGTAGGCATGTTGGGGTAGTTGACTATCATCAGCTTCACTCCCTTCAGGTCCATTTTCTCCAGTCCGTCGAAGTCGGGCATCCAGTTGTCCTCCTCAAGCAGTTTGAAGTCCACGGGTATCGCGCCCGAAAGATAAGCCGCCGATTTGTATGTGGGGTATCCGGGGTTGGGGATGAGTACTTTGTCTCCGGGGTTCAGGAATGTCTGGTAGATGTGCATGATACCCTCCTTCGAACCGAGCAGCGGCAGAATCTCCCCTTCGGGATTGAGTTCCACTCCATAATATTTCTTGTACCAGGAGGCAATGGCCTCGCGCAGGATCTTTGCACCGCGGTAGGGCTGGTAGACGTGCACATCGGGACGCTGTGCCTCCTTGTAGAGCCTTTCTATGACAAGCTTGTGCGGCGGAAGGTCGGGACTGCCTATGCCCAGGCTGACGATGTCATGCCCCTCGGCGCGACGGCGGGCGATCTCGGCATTCTTCTGCGAAAAATAGTATTCGCCGACGTTGTTGAGCTTGTCGGCTGTCTTAAAAGTCTTCATGGTGTTATTGTCATTAAAAATTCTTCTCTGTCAAACCGTTCTGCGCCACCGCTTCTGTGTCGCCTCTCCCTTTTCTTGCCCTCTCCCTTTGGCATGCCGTGCGCCCGGATTGTGTTGTTTTTAACTTGACGGCCACGCAATGCCACTGCAGGGTCTCTATTGTTGCAAAAATAACAAAAAAAGAGTTACGTCATAACCGTTTGCTTTTTTTATGCGCATTTGTTGATAACTATGTGATAATTTAACAACCGTCACATGAGGGGCCGGCCGCTTTAATCGTATATTTGTGTGAGGTACAACTTTTTTCAAAAACATACAGCTATGACGAACGAGAAGACACACATAGACATAGAACTCGACGAGAGCGTGGCGCAGGGCCAATATGCCAACATCGTGATAATTTCACACTCGCCGACCGAGTTCCTGCTCGACTTTGCGGCCATAATGCCGGGGGTTGAGAAGACCAAGGTGAAGAGCCGCATAATACTCGCTCCCGAGCATGCCAAGCGGCTGCTGCTGTCACTGCAGGAGAATATAGCACGCTACGAGAGTGTCATGGGTCCCATAAACATGCACCAGCCGGGAGGCAACAACGCCCTCAACAACATAGGCGAAGCCTGACAACTGCCCCGTCACCGCCCCCGCGAAGGTGCTCTCTGTCTGCCCTCCCTCTTGGGGTGCCGGACGGGTGTGCTATCTCTGGACAGGCAACCCTTGAGTCCCAAAACACAGCGGGCAGGATTCTCTCCCGCCCGCTGCAGTTCCATATAACAGTGGTCTAATTGCCCCTCATGAACTCCTCAATCTCCTCCACACTTTCGGGGATGTGCTTGCCGATGCCTATCCGTCTGCATCCTGTCTCCGTGATTAGCACGTCGTCCTCTATGCGGATACCGCCGAAATCGTAGTAGTCGGCCAGACGGTCGTAGTTGATGAACTCCATGCAGCGTCTCTCCCTCTTCCATTTCTCTATGAGGGCCGGCACGAAGTAGATGCCCGGTTCGTTGCTCATCACCGTACCTGCACGCAGGCGCCAGTTGTTGCGCATGATGCATGTGTCAATCTCGTCGGCACGTGCCGCCAGGGCAGAGAAGTCTCCGATTCCGCGCTCGCCCATATTTTCGCAGTCATGTACGTCGAGTCCTATTCCGTGTCCCAATCCGTGGGGCATGAACATCCATACCGCTCCAGCCGCCACAGCCTCGTCGGCATTGGACTTCATGAGCCCCAGCGCGATAAGCCCCTCGGCAATCCTTTTCAGTGCGGCATTGTGCACGTCCATGTACCTTCCGGGGGCAGCCACCTCGAACACATGGTTGTGGGCCGAAAGCACTATGTTGTAGATCTCCTTCTGCTTCTGGGTGAAACGCCCGCTTACGGGGTAGGTGCGCGTGTGGTCGCTGCAGTAGTTGTTGGCGTTCTCGCTGCCGATGTCCACCAACAGCAGTTTCCCGTTCTCCAGCACCCCGTCGTGGCTGTGGTTGTGCAGCGTCTCGCCGTGCTGGGTCACTATCGAGTGGAACGAAAGGCCCTCGCCGTACTGGCATGCGGTTCCGTTGATTATTCCGGCTATTTCACGCTCCGTCACTCCGGCCTTGGCGGCCTTCATGGCACGGGTC
Source organism: Tidjanibacter sp. (assembly GCA_963640325.1). Taxonomy (GTDB): domain Bacteria; phylum Bacteroidota; class Bacteroidia; order Bacteroidales; family Rikenellaceae; genus Tidjanibacter. The sequence continues at coordinate 362,869 of CAVHXY010000001.1, read as the reverse complement.
TGCATGAGATAGCCAGTCTTGAAAGCATTCTCCAGTTCGGCAATCTCCTCCTCGTCCTTCACTTCGCGTATTGCGGCTACGGCTATGTTGAGGTCGGTGGAGAAGTACTCCTTGTGGCACTCGGGTGCAATGCCTGTCAGTGCACTGAGCTGCAGTGCCGTGTCGCTGCGGTAGGGCAACAGGTAATGTATGCGGCGCCCTTGGCGGATGGCCTTCTTGACGTAGTCGGCCAGCTTGGCTGTCTGCTCGGTGTGTTCCACGCCCACCTGTGCACCAAGCTCCTGAACGGTGGGCTGGGGCCCCATCCAGATGATGTCGTCCACCGACACGTCGGTGCCGAAGAGTATGTCACGGTTGTTGTCGACATCGATTATGCCGGTCAGTCCGGCGAGGTTGAGTCCGAAAAAGTAGAGGAATGTGCTGTCCTGACGGAAGTCGTAGGCATTGTCGAAGTAGTTCTTGGGGGCTTCGTTGTTGCCGGGCAAAATGATTATGCCCTCTTTTATCCTGCCGCGCAATGTGTTGCGGCGACGGATGTAAGTCTCTTTTTTCAACATGGCATTATCTGTTTTTCTGTTATTGTGCCGTTTGTATGCATTCAAACAAAGATAACAAGAAATTGCCTAAAACGAACCCCGTCCGACCAAATAATTCCCTCTCTGTCACGTGGGCGTGCCGGCCGGCTCCTTGTGAGGTGCTGTGACGCCATGGGCATAAAAAAGGACGGACCGACCGGAGTCGGCCCGTACCAACGGCTATTTTCATGGTGCGGCCATTACCGGCCGCGGGTTTAGAGGGTTACGGCCTGAAGCTCGGCAAGTGCCAGCTCGTAGTCGCGCTCGGCTGCCAGGGCGGCATCCACTGTCGTGTAGTACAGTTGGAGCTCCACGATGTACTCAAGCAGCGAAATTTCGCCCGCATCGAGCGATTTGCGCAACAGTTCGGAGTTGTCGCTCTCCTGGAGAGTCTTGCGGTAGTCGGCTGCAATGCTCTGCAGTCCGAGTGTGCGTTCATAGCTGATTTTCAGATTCTCGTAGAACTGCAGCTTGGCGTCCTGGTGTTGCAGTTCGGCGGCGGCATAGGCATGCTTGGCCGACTTGATGGTGTTGCCCGTGGACCATATAGGCACCGAAATGCCCATCGTCACACCCCTGAAATTGCTTCCCGGCACCAATTCGGCGGCATATCCGGCCGAAATCTGGGGCAGGTTGGAGTACTTGCCCAACTGCATCTCGCGGCGTTTCACCTCAATGTTCTGCTGCACATAGGCCATTGCCGGATTCAGTTTTGCGGCCTCCTCGGCCCATGTCTCGAAATCGGCTGGCAACTGGGGATTCGTGAACGAGGACTGGTCAAACGAGACATCTTCGCCACCGTTGAGCAGACGCAGTTGCGAGAGAAGGTTGCGGCGTTCCACCTCGTTGGCGCGCAGTTCTCCCTCGGCACTCGAAAGGCCCAGACGGGCGTTGTTCACCTCCAGAATGTTCACGTTGCCTTGCTTGAGTTGCTCGTCATATGCTGTGGCGATTGTGCGTGCATGCTCCACACGCATCTCCAGCTCCTTGTGCAGGGCATTGTAGTAGATAAGTTGCAGACAGGTCTGTTTGGCCTGCAGCAATATGTTCATTCGTTCGGCACGGTACTGTGCGTCCAGCATGCCGTTCTGCGCATCGGCTGCACGGTGACGGGCACCGAACAGGGTGGCGAGGTCCAGCTGTTGCGTGACGCTGAAGTCCTTGCGGTTGCCGATTGACGAAGGGTCACCCCACAGGTAGCCGAACTCCACTTCAGGGTCGGGCAGGAGCAGCCCCGTCCGGTTCTGGAGTTTCTCCGCCTCGGTCTGCTCGCGCAGGGCCGAGAGGGTGATGTTGTTGCGCTCGACGCTTGCCAGTATGTCATCGAGACTGGTCTGGGCGGCCGCAGGAGAGAGACCTGCAAGCAACACCGCCATTATCAGATACTTTTTCATCGTTTCTCTTCTATTAAAATGGTTTGTTCTCTGTCGCCGGCCGTTCCCTCCTTGCGGTTACGGTTGGTCCACATGTACATGATGGGGATAATGAATCCGTTGAGCAGCGTGGATGTCAGCAGTCCGCCCAACATCACCTTCGCCATGGGACTCTGGATTTCGTTGCCGGGCAGGTCACCGCCTACGGCCAGGGGAATGAGCGCCAGCGCCGAGGTGAGTGCTGTCATGAGAATCGGGTTGAGACGGTCGAGCGAGCCACGCATCATGGCATCGTGCAGCGAGAGTCCCTCGCGGCGCAGTTCGTTGTAGCGGTCAATGAGCAGCATTCCGTTGCGGGTGGCAATACCGAACAGCGAGATGAAACCGATGATGGCGGGAATGCTCACCGTGCCGTCTGAGAAGTAGAGTGTGAAGACACCTCCGATGAGTGCCAACGGCAGGTTGAGCAGTACCACGGCCGACTGCTTCAGGTCACGGAACTGTCCGAAGAGGAGCAGGAAGATGACGGCAATCGACATGATGGAGGCGATGAGCAGCGTGCGTGAGGCGGCCTGAGCACTCTCAAACTGTCCGCCGTACTCTACATGGTAGCCCTCGGGGAGTTCGATGCGCTCCTTGACGATCTTGCGGATGTCGTTCACCACGCCCTGAAGGTCACGTCCGGCTACATTGGCCGAGATGACAATCTTGCGGGTCACGTTCTCGCGGCTGATGGTGTTGGGACCGGCTGCCGAACGTATCTCGGCAATCTGGCTGAAGGGTATCTTCTGTCCGTCGGCATCGATCAGTATGTCGCCTATCTCGGCCATCGTCTGGCGGTTCATGGTGTCTACCTTCACTGTGAGGTCAAATACCTTGTTGCCCTCGTAGACCTGCGAAACCACCTTGCCGCCCAGATATACCTCCACTATTTCGGCGAACTCGGCGGGAGTCACGCCATAGCGGGCCAGCATCTCGCGGCGGGGTACAATCTGCAGCTGCGGGCGTTCTATCTGTTGCTCGACATTGAGGTCGGCGATTCCCTCCACGCCCTCGATTTCGTTCTTTATCTGGTTGCCGAGCACGAACATGTGGTTCAGGTCGGTACCGAAGAGCTTTATGGCTATGTTGGCCTTTGTGCCCGAAAGCATGGCATCTATGCGGTGCGAAATGGGCTGTCCTATCTCGATGTTCACTCCCGGCAACTCCTTGAGCTTGGCACGCACTTCGGCCGTAATCTCGTCCTTTGTGCGTTTGTCAAGCGTGAAGGGAGCTTCTATCTCGGAGGTGTTCACTCCGAGTGCATGCTCGTCCAGCTCGGCACGTCCGGTCTTGCGGGCCACTGTCTGGATTTCGGGCACCGAGAGCAACAGTTCCTCGGCACGGCGGCCGATATTGTCGGACTCCTCGAGCGAAATGCCCGGCAGGGTGCTGACATTGATTGTGTACGAACCCTCGTTGAAGGGGGGCAGGAAGTCGCTTCCCAGCGAGAAGAACATGGCGAGCGTCACTACCAGCAGAACTGCCAGACAGCTCAGCACAATGTTCTTGCGGCGCAGCGTCCATTCGAGAGCCACCTTGTAGACTTTCTGCAGATGTCTTACCACAAACGAATCCTTGTCATTGCGTTCCATGTGCGCCTTGCCAAGGAGCAGGCTGCACAGCACGGGGGTGAGCGTCAGTGCCACAAACGTGGATGCGAACAGAGCCGTGATGAAAGCCACGCCCAGCGGACGCAACATGCGGCCCTCCATGCCTGTGAGGAAGAAGAGGGGCACGAAGCTGACCACGATGATGAAGGTGGAGTTGAGGATAGGCATTCGTACCTCGCTCGAGGCGTTGAACACCACCTGCAGCGTGTTGCGTTGCTGTTCTGCCGGCAGGCGCCTGTTCTCGCGCAGGCGTTTGTAGACATTCTCCACATCCACTATGGCATCGTCCACCAACGAACCGATGGCGATGGCCATACCGCCGATGCTCATGGTGTTGATGGTGAGCCCGAAGAGTTTGAGAGTCAGTATTGTGACGAGCAGTGACAGGGGAATCGTGACGAGCGATATGACAGTCGTGCGCACATTCATCAGGAAGAGGAACAGCACGACGACCACGAAGAAAGCACCCTCGTAGAGCGATTGGCGTATGTTGTTTATGGAGCTGTCAATGAAACGCTGCTGGCGGAAGATGTCGGTGGCGACATGCACGTCGGCAGGCAGCGATGGCTTCAGGTCCTCTATCGCCTCGTCGAGTTTCTCGGTGAGGTCGAGAGTGGAGGTTGCGGGCTGCTTGGTTACCGTCAGGAGCACTGCATCCTTTGCGCGGTGCGATGCGGTACCGAGCTTGGGAGCCTTGCCCCCGGTGGTTATGTCGGCTATCTGCGAGAGGGTTATGGGGGTGCCGTCCATGCGCTTCACCACCGTACGGCCCATCTCTTCGGTCTTGTCGGTGGAGAGTACTCCGCGGATAATGTATTCGTTGCCGTACTCATAGAGCACACCGCCCGTGGCATTCTGGTTCATGTCCTGCGTGGCGGCCATCACCTCGTCGAGCCCCACACCGTAGTGGCGCATCTTCTCGGGCGAGAGCAGTATCTGGTACTCCTTTATGTCACCGCCAAGCACCGTGACCTGTGCCACGCCACCCATCGAGAGCAGTCGCGGACGTATGGTCCAGTCGGCCAGTGTGCGGAGCTCCTGCATGGAGGTCTCATCCGAGGTGAGGCCTATGATCATCACCTCGCCCAGGATGGACGACTGCGGTCCGAGCGTGGGCTTGCCCACCGTGGGGGGAAGCGACTCGCTCACCACAGCGAGTTTTTCAGAAACAATCTGACGGGCGAGATAGATATCGGTGCCCCAGTCGAATTCGACCCACACTACCGAGAATCCCGTAGTGGACGACGAGCGCACACGGCGCACATCCGTTGCACCGTTTACGGCGGTCTCTACCGGAAATGTCACCAGACGCTCCACCTCCTCGGGTGCCATTCCGTTGGCTTCGGTCATGACGACGACCGTGGGGGCGTTCAGATCGGGAAATACATCCACCTCCATGTGGAGCGTGGTGTACAGGCCACCCACAAAGAGCAGTATGGCCCCAACGATGACGAGCAAACGGTTCGTCAGCGAGAATTTTATAATCTTGTTAAGCATGACGGAGAGCTGTTAATGGTTGTGGGTGTGTCCCTCGGGAATCGCTCCCGAAACTGATGCGAGCTTGACCTGATAGACACCGCGCGTGACGACCTCGTCACCCTCGTTGAGCCCTCCTAGAATCTCGGTGCGCAGTCCGTTGTCAGTACCGATTTGCACCTCCTGTTTCTTGTAGCACTCCTCGTCGAGTTTCAGATAGACATAATAGACGCTCTGCTCTTCGGTGAGGGCCGAAGTGGGAATCGATATCACATTCGGACGCTCGGCCTCAAGCAGCCATATCTCGGCGAATGAGCCGGGAACGAACGAACCCGTATTGTTGAACTCGAAGAGTACAGGCAGGAAGTAGGAACCCTCGTCAGAGGAGCGGCCGTATGAGAGCAGGCGTCCGCCGAGCTGCGAGAGACTGTAGACGGTCTTGCCGTAGGCGGGCTGGAAGTTGGCTGAACGGATACCGGCTATGCGGCTGAAGTATTTTTCGCCCACTTCGGCACGGAGCTGCAGTTTGCTGTTCTGCGACACGACTGCCACCGGTTGGCCAACACTTACATGGTCACCGTTGGAAACCATGAGCTGTTTGATGTATCCGTTCATGGGCGAAGTGAGCGAGAGACCTTTGTCGCCAGAACGACCGGCATAGGCATCGTATGCAGCCTTGGCTGTCTCGTACTCGAGACGCGACTGTTCGAACTCCTTGGCCGAGATTATCTGGTCCTTAACGAGGGCCTGGTCACGCTCGTACTCCTTCAGGGCTGTTTCATAGGCGGCGCGCACCTTTACATAGGGGTCACCGTCGGCCATCTCGCGGGCCGAAATCGATGCGAATGCCTGGCCCGAAGAGAGGTGTTTGCCGGGCAGGATATCATTGCCGCCCAAGGTTACCACTCCGTTGGTGGGGGCAACGATAACCCGCTCGTCACCCGTGGCAGAGAGTATGCGCCCGCTTGTGCGGATGACTCCGCCAAAGGGCGCAGCCTTTACAACCTCGGTCTGAAGACCGGCTGCAGCTGCCTGTTCGGGCGAGAATGTTATCTCGTCAGTCGAGTGGCTTTCGCCCTCGGCATGACTGTGTGAGTGTGCAGTTTCGGCATGAGTGTGACTGTGGGAGGAGTGGTCATGCGCCTCCTCGGCCTCATGGTTGTGGCCTTCGTGGTTGTGGTCATGCGCTTCCTCGGCCTCATGGTTGTGGCCTTCGTGGTTGTGGTCATGCGCTTCCTCGGCCTCATGGTTGTGGCCTTCGTGGTTGTGGTCATGCGCTTCCTCGGCCTCATGGTTGTGGCCTTCGTGGTTGTGGTCATGCGCTTCCTCGGCCTCATGGTTGTGGCCTTCGTGGTTGTGGTCATGCGCTTCCTCGGCCTCATGGTTGTGGCCTTCGTGGTTGTGGTCATGCGCCTCCTCGGTCTCATGGTTGTGGCCTTCGTGGTCATGGTCATGTACGGCCTCCACACCGTGGTCGTGCGTGGCCTCGGTACTCTTGTTCAGCGAGTTGCAACCTATCAGAAAGGCCGCAACGAACATCATTGAAACAGTAAAGATTTTCTTCATTATTCTGTTGGTTTTTGATTTGTTGGATTCTCTTTGTGATGAGGTCCGTCGGCTGACGTGCAATGCGCCAAGCCGTTTGCGGACCCTGTGGTCTGCCGTGCGACTGTCTCTTTCGGTATTTGGGGAGAGTGGGCGCTGTGCCTTGTACGGATAGTATCCGTGGCTATGGGTTGGGGCTCTGAAAAAAGAGAGCCTGAGCCGTTGCATGGTTCCAGGATTTCTTGCCGTGGAAAATGTTGCTCCCTGCGGACACCTTGCGAAAGAGTGTGTCAGGCGAGCGGACAGGGAGGTGCCCGAAGTCCTTTGGCGCAGCAGATGTCCACCGCATGTAGCGGCCAGCCCGCTTCAGGGCGGACTACCGGACTGAAGGCCGGTACCATTAAGACGGGAGAAGATGCTGTCTCGGGAACGAACTCCCCGAAGAGTGCGGTGCTGGATGCGGCATCAATTGTGGAGATGTCCACCTGTGCCGAAACGAGATATATGGCTTCGCCCACGCACGACGAATGGTCATCCGTATGGTGGTGGCCCGGACACGCATCTCCGTTATCGGAGTCGCACTCCGGGCAATGCTCCATGACGGTGCAGAACACACCGTTATGGTGATGGTGCGGAATGGCCGATGCTGTCAGCATTACCAATACCGACAACCCTATGAAGAGTATGGACAATCCCTTTTTCATCTCGTTTGGACAAAGGTATGCATTTTATTTCAAACTGATATTCGTTGGCGCTGTTTTTTGTCCGTTTGCCTCCCTCAGGCAGGGGGAATGACGGGAAACAGCAAAGAGGCCCTTGCGGTCAGGGCATAAAAAAAGAGATGTCTTTATCAATGAACATCTCTTAATTCGAAACAAGTTCGGCCGCCGGATTATTTCGCTGCGTTTACCGACTCTTTTCTGAAATCCTTCATAAGTTTCGAAATTTCCAAAGCTGCTTTGCGGGCGCGGGTGCCTGCAGCCTTGTTGCCTTTCTCGAGCTGTAGTGCAGCGTTGGTCTGGAAAATGGCAATCTGCTCATTGATCTGTTTTACTAATTGTTCCATAAAAAATAGCCGTTAAATGTTGGTTAATAATAGTTGTTGAATACAAATATAAATAAAAAAATCCACGATGCAAAAAAACAACGGTTTTTTTAAAAAAATACCTGCCTTCTATTATCTGTCAATAATTTTAATAATACACCCCATTGAAAATAAAAGGCTAACAATTATCTTTGGGGTGAAAAATGACAAACCGACTAAAAAATAACATTATGAAGAACTGTCTCTACATACTTTGCCTCTCGCTGCTGTTGGCCTCCTGTGGCCACGACGGCTTTACGGCCGACGAAAAGGACCGCATAGGCGCTTCGGGCGACGGTCTGATGCGGGTGCTGACCATCGACGACAGGACCGATTCGCTCTTTCTGCGCATGCCGGTCAAACAGCTGACCGAGGAACACTTCGCCTCCGAACTCTTCGGGGTGCTCAAGGAGCGCATGCTCCTCACGGTGCAGAATCCCGAGAACGAGGGTGTGGGCATTGCCGCTCCGCAGGTGGGCCTCTCCTATGCGCTTGTGACCGTGCAGCGGCTTGACAAGGAGGGCGAACCGTTTGAATTCTATGTCAACCCAAGTATAGTAAACTACTCCGAGGAACAGCTCACGGGCTACGAAGGGTGCCTCTCCATTCCATCCCATTACGGACGGGTGTCGCGCAGCCAGGCGATAGACATCGTATACAACGACCCCGACACCTTCCTTACGGTCGAGGAGCATGTCGAGGGGTATACGGCACGTATCTTCCAACACGAGATAGACCACCTCTCGGGCAGGCTCTACATAGACCTTGCCGATGAAATCATGATAGAGTAGGGGTGCCGGACCCTCTGCCTTGCTGCCTGCCGGACATCTCTGCTCAGACACGTGGTTTCCTTGCCGCAACAGCGCCAGGGCTGGCGTGGACCCAATCCTGACCGGTGCCCGATCCGTGCCGTGTCCGTGCTGCCTTTTATCCTATATAGAGCACCTTGTCGCTGTTGTCCTCTGCCGGGCGGGGTTTCACGCTGTCATAGGGCGAGTAGCCCATGGCTACGATGCAGAGCAGGCCCCAGTTCTCGGGAATCGGCATTATGGTGCGCAGATAATCCTCTGCCGTGCCCTGCGATACATCCGTATGGTTGTGCGGGCGGCCGTTGATGTGTACCCAGCAGCTTCCCAGCCCGGCTGCTTCGGCAGCGAGCTGCATGAATGTTGCCGATATGGCTGCATTGTCCACCCACAGGTCTGTGGCCTCCTTGTCGCCTGCAACGATTATTCCCACCGGAGCATCTGCCACAAAGGCCGATCCCGCATCCCGCATGGCGGCAATTTTGCGGAGCATGTCGCGGTCCCGGATCACGATGAACCTCGAACTGCGTGTGTTCTTCGACGAGGGTGCCTTCAGCACAGCCTCCATTATCTTGTTGATTGTCCCGTCCTCCACCTTGCGCTCCGCGAACTTGCGCAACGAGTGGCGATGTTCCACTACTTCAAAGAAATCCATATGCTTCAGATTTTTTATTCACGCAAATTTACTCATTTTTCCGTGCAAAGTCGTACCTTTAGGGAAATTTAACAATATGGAAAAGGAACTCACAGCTGCCCTCATATACGATTTCGACGGCACCCTCTCACCGGGCAACATGCAGGAGTACGACTTCATTCCCACCGTAGGCAAGAGCAATGCCGAATTCTGGGAGGAGAGCAACCGCATCTCGGCTGCCCATGATGCTGACCCTATCCTGGCCTACATGTACAAGATGTTGCAGAGCGCAAGCGAGAAACAGCTCCCCATCAAGCGCGAGATGCTCATTGAGTCGGGGCGCAACATACAGCTCTACGAGGGAGTGCGCGAGTGGTTCGGCCGTATAAATGACTATGCCGCATGGCGTGGCATCAAGATGCTGCACTACATCAACTCCTCGGGGTTGCGCGAGATAATAGAGGGTACACCCATTGCCGGTGAGTTCAAGAACATCTTTGCCAGTTCGTTCCTCTACAACGACAAGGGCGAGGCCTACTGGCCGGCCGTGGCGCTCAACTACACCAACAAGACACAGTTCCTCTACAAAATCAACAAGGGTGTCGAGTCGGTGAGCGATTCCAACTTGGTGAACTCCTATGTACCCGACGAGGACCGTTTCATCCGTTTCGAACACATGATATATGTGGGTGACGGCAAGACCGACATCCCCTGCATGCGTCTGGTACGTTTCCGCGGTGGCCACTCCATAGCTGTCTACCGCCCCGGGTCGAAGATTCACGAGGCCAATGCCAAGCTGATGTGCCGTCAGGGACGCAGCAACTTTGCCTGCCCGGCCGACTATACGGACGGCAGCCGCATCGATACCATAGTGAAGACAATCATTGACAAAATCTATGCCGACAACCGGCTCAAACAACTCGCTCAGGAGCAATGAAACTGATATTTGCCACCAACAACACACACAAGCTGCAGGAGGTCAAGGCCATTCTGCACGGAAGCATCGAACTCGTCCCGCTCGCCGAGTGCGGCATAAGGGAGGACATTCCCGAAACGTCCGACACCATAGCGGGCAATGCCCTGCAGAAGGCTCGTTATGTCCATGCACGTACTGGATGCGACTGCTTTGCCGATGACACGGGGCTTGAGGTCGATGCTTTGGGCGGAGCACCGGGGGTCCACTCGGCCCGTTATGCCACCGACGGGCATGACTTCGCCGCCAACCGCCGACTGCTCTTCCGCAATCTTGCCGGAAAGGAGGACCGGCGGGCACGTTTCCGTACCGTCATAGCCTTGATTCTTGACGGACAGGAATATCTTTTTGAGGGTATCGTTGAGGGGTGCATCACGGAGGAGGAGCGTGGAGAGGGTGGTTTCGGCTATGACTGCATGTTCGTTCCCGAGGGATACGGCAAGACCTTTGCCGAGCTTCAGCCCGAAGAGAAGAACCTAATCAGCCACCGCGCCCGTGCCGTTGCCGCGCTCTCCCGGTTCCTGAGCGGAAAGATGTAGGCCCTTGCCGTGAATATGAACATGAAAGCCCCGCCTTGTACAGACGGGGCTTTCCGTATCTCTTTTGCGTCTTGTGGCCACGTGGCGGCCTCTGTTGCCTGCCTACTCTTTCGTGCGGGGACGGATCTTGCGGAACCGCAATCCGAGCACACCCCAGAAGGCCTCGCCGAATATGCCGCCGCTCATCTTCGATACGCCCTGCCGGCGCTCCGTGAAGACGATGGGCACCTCCTTTATGGTGAAGCCCAAGCGCCATGCGGTGTATTTCATCTCTATCTGGAATCCGTAGCCCTTCATCTTTATGCTGTCGAAATCGATGGTCTTCAGCAAGTCGCGCGAATAGCACACGAATCCTGCTGTGGCATCATGCACACGCATGCCAGTGGCGATGCGCACGTATTTCGAGGCGAAGTAGGACATCAACAGGCGCGACATGGGCCAGTTGACCACATTGACTCCCTGCGTGTACCGCGAACCGACCACCAGGTCGGCTCCCGCCTGTGCCGCTTCGTAGAGACGCACCAGGTCGTCGGGGTTGTGCGAGAAGTCGCAGTCCATCTCGAATACATGGTCATACTCCTTCTCGAGAGCCCATTTGAATCCGGTAAGATATGCCGTGCCGAGTCCCAGTTTGCCGCTGCGCTCAATCATGAATATGCGGTCGGGAAACTCTGCCGTGCGTTGGCGGACGATGTCGGCCGTTCCGTCGGGCGAACCGTCATCAATGACGAGCAGGTCGAACGAGGGGTCATGCGACATTACCTTGTCTATCATTGCCGAGATGTTCTGGCGTTCGTTGTAGGTGGGGATTATTACTAATCTGCTCATTGCTGTTTGTTTTTTATGAGTACAAATGTAGTGATTTTGTCGGAAAAAAAGCCGTCTGCCCCTTGAAATGTGGCGGAGCGTCTGCTGTCTTGCCGTATGGGGATAAAAAAGCCGCACCTTTGCGGGGTGCGGCTTCGTCTTCTTGCGGTGTATCTATTTATTTTATGCGCTCGTAGTACTCGCGGGTGCGGGTGTCTACCCTGATCTTGTCACCCGTGTTGATGAACAGGGGAACCTTGATGGTTGCGCCTGTGTTTACCGTAGCAGGCTTGAGCGAGTTTGTCGAGGCGGTATCTCCCTTGATTCCGGGCTCGGTGTAGGTGACCTCCATATCGACGATGGGAGGCAGCTCGGCCGAAAGCACGGTCTCCTTCTCGGTGTGGAACATCACCTCCACAATCTGGCCGTCGGCCATCAGGTCGAAGTTCACGATGAGCTCCTTGGGGATTATGATCTCCTCGAATGTCTCGGTGTGCATGAAGTGGGCGCCCAAATCGTCCTCATATGTATATTGGTAGGGGCGACGCTCCACCCTTACCGGGAAAATCTTCTCGCCCACCGACGAGAACGTATTTTCTATCACGCGGCCGTTCTCGAGGTTCTTGAGTTTGCTGCGTACGAATGCCGGGCCTTTGCCGGGTTTGCAGTGCTGGAAATCGACCACGAGGAAAGTCTTGCCGTTCATGTCGATGCACATGCCGATCTTGATGTCTGCTGCTGTTGCCATATTGTATTTCAGTATTGGATTTCTCCGTTATCTATTGGATTAACAATGCAAAATTATAAAAAAATCACAATCCGCAAACCCTTGACTGTGATATGCACAATGTTTTTTGCCTCCCCTGTGCCGGCACTGTCGCTCCGGCTCACATGCCGTTGCTGCCGAGCCGCCTCTTCCGGGAGCTCCCGTGCATGTCTGTCTTAGTCGATGACATCGCACGTGTAGCCCTTGGAGTAGATGTACTCCAGTGTGCGCGGCAGGGCATAGGACATGTTTTTCCATGCCTTCCACGAGTCGTGGAACACCACGATGTGGCCGGGCTTCACGAAACGGGTCACTTTGCGCAGACACTGCTCGGGGGTGTACTGGCGGGCATAGTCCTGACTTATCACCGTCCACAGCACAATGCGGTACTTCCTGGCCACCATGCGGATTTTGCGCAGTCCTACACGGCCATACGGCGGACGGAAAAATTCGGAGTGGAATATGCGCTCGGTGTGCGCAATGTCCTCGGAATACTCTTCGCCCGTCACCTTCCAGCCCTTCAGGTGGTTGGTGGTGTGGTTGCCCAGCTTGTGGCCTGCCGCAAGTATCTTCTTGGTCAGCTCGGGGTATTGCTCCGCATTCTTGCCGAGACAGAAGAATGTCGCCTTGGCATTGTATTGGGCCAGCGTGTCAAGAATGAATTCGGTGATGCCTGGGGTGGGACCGTCGTCGAAAGTGAGGAACACCCGCTTCTTGTCGTCTATCTCCCACAGGATGTGCGGCATGCACCGTCTCAATATTTTAGGAAGCTTTATGTACATCTTCTACCTTGGAAAACCGCCCGCAAAAGTAATTCGTTTTAATCTATTATCACAACATTTCGGCTGAAAAGTTCTCCTTGGCTGTCAGTACCTGCCGCACAGAACGATGGAAAAGTTGATTGCACAACGGCACACCATTGTCAAAATATTGCGTATATTTGTGTCTCCCTATAGGGAGATTGTTTTTGACACCATAAAACCATGCAGGATATGAAGAGATACATAGTTGCAGCCATTGCGCTCTTTTCGCTCCTGACGGCTGTTTCGTGCCGTCATTCGGACGACCGTCAGGTCGCCCTGCCCGATGCGACGGGTGCTCCTTACGAACTGATAGCGGTCGTTCCGCAGGATGTGTGGGAGGGTGCTGTGGGCGATACGCTGACGGCAGTCTTTGCCGAACCCGTGAAATACATCAACCAGTATGAACCCGTGTTTGATCTGATGCGCATACAGCCCTCCTCATTCAAGGACTTCCTGCGCAAGCACCGCAACGTGATTACGGCTACGGTCAATTCTGAACTGACAGAACCTGTCTCGGCAGCCGCTTTCGACCGCTATTCCAAACCGCAGCTTGTGGTCTCGGTTTCAGCTCCCGACAAGGAGTCGCTGGCGCAGTACATCGCCGACAACCGTGAGGAACTCAGTTATCTCTATGAGACGGCCGAGCGTGACCGTGCCCTGAAGGCGGGCAAGAAGTTTGCCGAGAAGGGACTCATGAAGATGGTGAACGACATGTTCGGCATGACGATCAACATCCCGCGCGGATATGCCCTGAAAGGGCGCCTCAATAGCGGCGACATGATAGTCTTCTCGTACGAATATCCCCTCTCTTCGCAGGGAGTGGCCATATACAGCTATCCCTATACCGGCAAGGAGTGCTTCGGAAAGGAGAACATCGTTGCCATGCGCAACAAATTCATGGCCAATATCCCCGGGCCCTCCGAGGGTTCCTACATGACCACCAGCGAGGCTTTCGATCCCGATTTGAGCTACAAGAAGGTGGGTGACCGTGCATGGGCCGAGTTGCGCGGATTCTGGGAGACGGCCAACGACTATATGGGCGGTCCGTTCGTGAGCTACTCCACCCTTGATGCCTCCACCGGGCGTGTGGTGGTGCTCGACTGCTATGTCTTCTCGCCGCGCGACACCAAGCGCAATCTGTTGCGCGGACTGGAGCATCTGGTCTATTCTGTCAAGTTTCCTGCGGATGAAGATGCCGCCGGCAACGGGGAATAGTCCGGCGTTTGTCCGGCAGTCAGTCTTCAAACCTTTTTGGAGAGGTCATAGCATGCCCTCTCCCACAGCATTATGCGGGCTGGGGGAGGCGAAAAGCTGTATGTTCTAATGTGTGGTTAGACGGATGTGGCCAAAAAACACTCTATGTCACTTTCCAGTTTCTTGTAGAGGAAACACTCCTTGTAGTTTTCGTTGAACAGCAGTGCGTCGCGCACGTTGTAGGTGGAGTTCTTGTAGTTGCTCTTCTCGTTGGCGAGCGCCACTCCGGCTCGTGCCGAGCAGTCTATGCGGCGGTTGGCGAGGAACATGAGCTTGTTGCAGACTGCATCGAGTACCACCATCACCACATTGTCCATCAGCGTGTGGCCGTGCATGAAGAGATATACGTTGCTGTGCGTCACGTTGCGCGAGAAGAGCATCTGCTCAAACTGCGGCAACGTCTCGGCCATCTGGGGGTATTTGTTTTCGAGCGTGGCGACACGGCGGGCCACCTGACGCTTGAGCCATTCGATGGTTTCGGCTCCGTTGTTTTCTATGTCGAGATATCCCAGACGCACGGTCGACTTGAAGTCCATGAGCTGGAAAACCGACTCCACCGACATCTGTGCCGAGTAGGCATACCACAGGAAAGCCGGGAAGATGGCCTGCGAATAGTCGGCGAAGAACTTCTCAAAGTCAAATATGCGGGTGTCGTTCTTGGTGGCCTTCACGCACACGTTGTGCAGCGACGGGGCATAACACAGGTAGTTCTCCGTGGCATAGGCATAGGTGTGGAGCATGAAGGGCGACGAGTTGATTATACGGGCCTGCTCGGTCTGGTCGGCAAAGAGATAGTCGAAGTCGCTGTCCATGCAGAGTATCATGTCTCGGCCGCTCTGCCCGGCGAGTCCCAGCAGCGTCTTCTTTCCCTTGGCCAGGTCGTTGCGTGGCGGCACGGAGACCTCGAATGTCACGTGGTCGTCCTCATAGCGGTCGAAGATGCCGCGCCAGAAGGAGACATCCTCGTATCCCTCCACCAGCACGGAGACCAACCGTTTGCCCTCCTTGACCGGCAGACGCTGCGGAATGTATTCTGCCGGACGAGGCGCGGAGGCAACATGTTGCCTGTATTTCTTCGCTTTTCCCATACTGATTGCAAATATGGGAAAAATAAAGTAAATTTGCATGGATTCCAATGCTCATATTGGTTATAAATTTGTCTTTTTATGGCAGACAACGACTGGAAAAAACGTCTTGGAGTGGTCTTTTCCACCAATCCCGACTTTACATACTCTTCATCCGAAACGGAAGAGGCTGCAACCCTCCCGGCCGGAGAGCAGAATCTGCGCGTGTGGCTCGACACCAAGCACCGTGGCGGCAAGCAGGTCACTGTGGTGAAGGGTTTCACGGGGAGCGAAGAGGCTTTGAAGGAGCTCGCCGCCATGCTCAAGACGCATTGCGGGGTGGGCGGTTCGGCCAAGGCCGGCGAGATAATAATACAGGGCAACCAGCGCCAGAAGGTCGTCGACCTGCTCCTGAAAGCGGGCTACGGAAGGACCAAGATGGCCGGAGGCTAACGGATTAAGGGGAATGAAAGCCAGACTACTGATAGCGCTCATTGTGGGAGTTGTGGTCGCACCGCATCTCCGGGCACAGTATTACAATACCGGCCAGACACCATATTCCATAACATGGCGCACTTTGGAACGTGACAGCGTGAAGGTCATCTACCCCGAGGGGTTTGAGACCAACGCCCGCCGCACGCTCTTCTATATGGACACCATGAAACACAGCGTGGAGTACGGTCTCAAGTATCCACTCATGAGGATTCCGGTGGTCTTCAAGACCCAGAACTTCTCATCCAACGGGCTTGCCATGTGGGCCCCGAGCCGCATAGAGATGATAGCCTTTCCCTCGATAGAGAGCTATTCGGAGCCGTGGCTCAAGCAGCTGGCCACCCACGAATACCGCCATATAGCGCAATACAGCAACATGAATCGCCATGCCGTGAAGACCCTCAGCCGCATCTTCGGCCAGCAGGCTTCGCTCATCTCCACGGGACTGTTGCCCTTCTGGTTTCTCGAGGGTGATGCCACCGATGCCGAGACGCAGATGTCCACCTTCGGGCGAGCCCTGCAACCCTCCTTTTCCATGGAGTACCGTGCCATAGGCCGTCGCATGTTGGAGGACGGCAACACCGGCAAGTGGTTCACCGGTTCCTATCGCGACTATGTCCCCAGCCACTACAACCTTGGCTATCAGATGGTCTCGTGGACCAATACCGAGTTTGGCAAGTATGTGTGGGACGATGTGATAGACTTCTCCTCGCGGCGCCCCTACCGTATTCCCACCGTAAATACAGCCCTCAAGAAGTACTATGGCCTGTCGGTCAAGGATGTGTTCCACGGGACATTTGCCGATCTGAACGACTATTGGGACTCGTTGCCGGAGAGCACCGACAGTGCCGAACGTCTCGGGGTTCCCGTGAAGTCCTACACCACATACTCCTATCCGCTGTTCCTGAACGACACGGTGATAGTGGCCATGAAATCGGATATGGACCGTCCCTCACGGGTGGTCAGCATAAATGTGCACACCGGCGACGAGAAGACGATAGCCCACACCGGAACGGTCAGCTCACGCCCTGTGTTGCGCGACAGCGTGCTCTATTGGACGGAGTACCGCGAGAGTGTCTTCTGGGAGCAGAGGGTCAATTCACAGCTCTGTTTCCTCGACCTGCGTGACGGTCGTGCGCATGCCCTGCATTCGGGGTTGGAGAATGTGCGTGACGGACGGCGGGCCATCTTCCCCGAAGTGATGGCTGACGGTACTATAGCCTATGCTCTCTACGATTATGACGGCTCCTACTCCATAGTGGCGGGCAACAGGACACTCACTCTCGGCATGGATGTGTCGCTGCACGGGCTTGCCTACGACGGGAAGACGGATGCCTTCTACTTCATACTCCTTTCAGACGAGGGCATGTCCATCGAATCATGGTCGCCCACGACCGGGCAGCGGAGCATGGTGAAGCAAGCGGCACATGTGACCATCAATGAGTTGCGTGCGGCTGACGGAAAACTTTGGTTCGGCTCGATAGCCTCCGGACGGGACGAGGTGCACATGCTCGATGTCACCTCCGGGCGCGAGTGGCGCATCAGCTCGTCGGAGTACGGCTCGTTTGATCCTGCCCCCTCGCCCGACGGCAGCAGGGTGGCGCTTACGGTCTATGACGGGAGAGGCTATATAGTGGCAGTGCAGGACATGAAGGCGCAGGAGGAGATTGCCTATTCCGAAGTGCCCCGCAATGTGGTCAATCCGCCCCGCTTCAAGTGGGATGTGGAGAATGTGGACAACGTTCTCTTCGACCCTGCCGCAGTGCCTGCCGAGCAGGAGACCGACCGTCCGAAGAACTATCGCAAAAACTTCAATATATTCAACATACACAGCTGGGGCCCCGTGGATTATGACCCCGACGAGCTGGCCGACGGCGACTGGGCCAAGATGAAGTTCAACCTCTCGGCCTTTTCGCAGAACCTGCTGAGTTCAGTGGTGTCGCATTTCAACTACGGCTATTCGTTCGACGGCTATTCCAATGTGGGCATGAATGTCAAGTATCTCGCCTTTGCGCCCAAGTTCGAGTTCAATGTCACGTGGGAGGACCGCAAGTACTCGCCACGCCGCATAGTGCACGAGATACCGGGTACGGCCATGCATTACTACACCTACTATGACAAGGGCAAGATGTATTTCAAGACCACCGAACCTCAGGCCGACCCCGGCCGCCTGAGGGACTACCTAAAGGTCTATGGCCGTGTCTATCTGCCGGTCTATCTGCAGAACGGATACCATACCCGCTATCTGGTGCCGAGCCTTGAGTACAAATACCAGCGCATTCCCGTCTACAAACCCGGCGACAGGGAGTATACGCACGGCACCAACTGGCTCTATGCCTCGCTGCAGTACAGCGACAATGTGAAACGTGCCAAACGGGACTTCCTTCCCCGCTTCGGCTATGCACTGAAGGGTACCTTCGGGCTTGACCCGTTCTATGGCCACACCACTTCGGTACTTAGCCTTCTGGGCCGTGTCTATCTGCCCGGCGTGGCACCGCACCACAGTGTGACCCTGAGGGGCAACTACCAGAACCTCTACGGCAGGGCGGTGTATATGTATGCCGTGAACGACCTCGTGCCGCGCGGTTTCTCCAACACGCCCTCGCCAATCGACTATCTGGCCGCCTCGGTGGACTACCAGTTGCCGCTGGCATATCCCGACTGGGGCATAAACGGGCTCTTCCAGTTGCGCCGTGTGCGTCTGGGCGGATTCTACGACTATGCGCAGTACTCCACCTTCAGCAATGTCTCGACCATCAACTCCCTGGGCCTCTACGATATGGCACGTCGCACGAAGGAGGTGTGGTCCTACGGCGCATCGCTCTATCTCGACACCGTCTTCTTCAATATGCCCGACCAGGGCGAAACATCCATCCGCCTTTCAGTCTATGTGCCGAGCCTCGACAAGCGCCCCGTAATGGCGTTTGGAGTCTCCTTGCCGCTGTAAATCCACCTTTTCGCGTGCGGAGTGTCCGATTGTCGGATATTTCTGTATCTTTGCATGATTGAACCGTTGAGAAGACCCGTAAAACGACATGAAGACAAGATACCGCAAAGGCTCCAAAGAGTATAGGATAACATGCTGGTTCTGGGGTGTGCTGCTGGTGCCGACGGCACTGGTGCTCTTCCTCATATTCCTCATCGCCATAGGCGTGTTCGGAAAGCTCCCCTCGTTCGAGGAGCTCGAGAACCCGCAGAACAACATCGCCACTGAGATCTACTCTGCCGACGGCAAGATGATCGGTGCCTTTTTTGTGGAGAACAGGTCATATGTGGACTACGGGGATCTGTCACCCGCATTGGTAGCGGCGCTGGTCTCCACGGAGGATGCGCGATTCTACTCCCATTCGGGCATTGATTTCATCTCGCTCGCCCGTGTGGGTATCAAGACCATCGCACTGGGCAACCGTGACCAGGGAGGTGGCAGCACCATCACCCAGCAGTTGGCCAAGAACCTCTTTCCGCGCGACACGACCGTCTACCGCTCCTCTCTTGCCAGAGGAGGCAAACTGGTAGTGGCCAAATTCAAGGAGTGGATTACGGCGGTGAAGCTTGAGTACAACTATACCAAGGAGGAGATCATCGCCATGTATTTCAATACGGTATTCTATGGCAGCAATGCCTATGGCATCAAGTCGGCGGCGGCCACCTTCTTCGACAAGGACCCCAAGGATCTCAACATACAGGAGGCGGCAATGCTTGTGGGCGTGGTGAATGCACCCACCCGATACAGTCCCGTGCGCAATCCCGAGAGGGCTTTGGCGCGCCGCAACACGGTGATGGAACGCATGAAGGCCAACAAGTACATCTCGCGCAAGCAGCTCGACTCGCTCTCGCAAACGGAGATAGAGTTGCACTACTCACCCATAAGCCACAACGACGGTACAGCCACCTATTTCCGTGAGATGATACGTTCGGTGCTCATGGCCGAGAAACCCAAGCCCAACCAGTACCAGTTCGAGTGGGACTACCAGCAGGAGCTGGAGCGCTGGGAGAACAATCCCCTGTACGGATGGTGCATAAAGAACAAGAAGGCCGACGGAAGCGACTACAACATCTACCGTGACGGACTGAAGATATATACCACTATCGACTCGCGCCTGCAGCAATATGCCGAGGAGTCTGTGGCCTACCAGATGAAGAAGACCATACAGCCCGCCATGGATGCCAACTACAGGGCCACGAAGGTGCTCTTCAAGGGAATCAGTCAGGAGGAGATAGACAAAATCATGTACCGTGCCATGCGCTATACCGACCGCTACATAGCCCTCAAGCGCCGCGGTGCATCGGATGCGGAGATAGACCAGGAGTTCCGCACGAAGGTCAAGACGCAGATATTCACCTATGACGGCTATGTCGACACACTCATTTCGCCGCGTGACTCCATACTGCACCACAAGCGCATCATGCGTGCCGCATTCATGGCCGTTGATCCCTCCACAGGGTATGTGCGTGCATATGTGGGAGGCCCCGATTTCCGCTATTTCAAGTACGACATGGTCAAGCAGGGCAAGCGTCAGATCGGTTCGACCATCAAACCCTTTATATATACCTTTGCCATAGACCACATGGGCTTCAACCCCTGCACTCTCGTCCCCAACCTGCCCGTCTCCATTGAGACCTATTCGGGCGAGCCGTGGACGCCGAGCGAGGCGAGCAAGGTGGAGTATGACGGAGTGCTGCACCCGCTCAAGTGGGGCCTGGCGCATAGCCGCAACAACTATTCGGCATGGATTATGAAACAGGCCAAGCAGCCCGAAGCCGTGGCCGATTTCCTGCACAACATGGGTATTCACAGCTACATATATCCCGCCTATGCGCTCTGTCTCGGAACACCGGAGGTGTCGCTGTTCGAACTCGTGGGAGCCTATACCACCTTCGTCAACAAGGGAGTGTTCAACGAACCGATATTCGTCACCCGCATAGAGGACCGTCAGGGCAACCAGCTGGCTTCGTTCTCCACCACTTCAAGTGTGGCCATAAGCGAGCAGACGGCCCATACCATGCTTGGCATGCTGCAGAATGTGGTGCGGTCGGGTACGGCCGGAAGGCTCAACTGGCAATATAACATGAGCGATGTTCAGGTGGGCGGCAAGACGGGTACGACGCAGGAGAACCGCGATGCGTGGTTTATGGGCGTGCTGCCCAATCTGGTGGCCGGCACCTGGGTTGGCGCCGAGGACCAGAGCGTGCATGTCTCCTCGGGAGGCGAGGGCTCGGTGATGGCGTTGCCGATATTCGGCGAGTTCATGAAGCGGGTCTATGCCGACCCTTCGGTGGGCATTTCGCGGACAGACACATTCCAGGTACCGCTGGGGGCTATCGAGTACGATTGCCCGAATGAGGTGGCACCCGACGAGTCGGAGAACGAGGAGGACGAATTTTTCCAGTAGACAATAAAACCAATTAACGACAGATAAAGATGAAGATTGCGATTGTAGGCGCAAGCGGCGCCGTAGGTCAGGAGTTTTTGAAGATTTTGGCACAGCGCGAGTTTCCCATAGACGAGCTGTTGCTTTTCGGGTCGCAGCGCAGTGCGGGACGTGAGTATGAATTCCGTGGCAAAAAGATAAAGGTCAAGCTGTTGGCCCATAACGACGATTTCAAGGGTGTGGACTATGCCTTTGTTTCGGCCGGAGCCGGCACGTCGCGCGAGTACGAGAAGACCATCACCAAGTTCGGCACAGTGATGATTGACAACTCGAGCGCATTCAGAATGGATGCCGATGTGCCTTTGGTGGTACCAGAGGTGAATCCCGAGGATGCCCTCATCCGTCCGCGCAACGTCATTGCCAACCCCAACTGCACGACAATAATAATGGTTGTGGCCCTGAAGGCCATTGAGGAGTTGTCGCACATCACCAAGGTGCACTGCGCCTCGTACCAGGCAGCCAGTGGGGCAGGTGCTGCTGCCATGGCCGAACTTGAACACCAGTATGTGGAACTCAACGAGGGCAAGGAGCCCACGGTGGAGAAGTTTGTCTATCAGCTGGCCTACAACGTGATTCCGCACATCGACGTGTTTACCGACAATGCCTACACAAAGGAGGAGATGAAGATGTTCAACGAGACGCGCAAGATCATGCACTCCGATGTGAAGGTGAGTGCCACCTGCGTGCGTGTACCCGTGTTGAGGGCACACTCCGAGAGCATTTGGCTGGAGACCGAGAAACCCGTCTCGCCCGAGCAGGCACGCGAGGCCTTCGCCAAGGCCGAGGGAGTGGTGCTCATGGACGAGCCGCAGGAGAAGAAATACCCCATGCCTTTGTTCGTAGCCGGCAGTGATCCCGTATATGTGGGACGTATAAGGCGCGATCTGGCTGCCGACAACGGACTGACATTCTGGTGTGTGGGCGACCAGATACGCAAAGGTGCAGCGCTTAATGCAGTGCAGATTGCCGAGTGGCTGATTGCGCACGGGAGAAAATAGAAGGGCTATACAGTGTTAAAGACAATGGGGGCGGGTTCCGATACGGAACCCGCCCCCATTTTTCAGACAGCACACCTCCGTGACCTTGCCGCCATTTGCGGGATGCGGGGCGGAGAGGGAGGCAATGTGTTATTTTACGAACTTGTCCTTGTGCTTTTCAAGTTGTTTCTTCAACGCATCGATAGCTCCGTCCACCGACTCCTCGAACGATTTGCTGCGGAACTCCGCAACGAGCTTGTCCGTGGGTACATCGAGAATGATCGTAACGACCTTGTTTCCCTTTTCGTCGTCTTTGTCGAGCTTCATTACCACCTCGGCATTGGTGACCCTCTCTACAAAACGGGACAGTTTCTCCATTTTGGACTCTACGAAATCGAGCAGCTTCTTGTCTGCATCGAACTTCAAGGACTGAATCTTAACGTTCATAGCTTTTCCTCCTTTTTGGTTTTATATATAACGGCCCTCGGATGGGCTTTATTGTAGATATCTTTCAGTGCGGCCATGCTGTTGTGCGTGTAGACCTGCGTGGCGCGGAGCGACGAGTGCCCCAAGAGCTCCTGTATCTCGCGTATGTCGGCACCGTTGTCAAGCAGATGCGTCGCAAATGAGTGCCGCAGCACATGCGGACTGCATTTCCCCTTGATTCCCATCTCCTGCGCAAGCACCCTCTTCACGATTCTTCCGGCATCCCAGCGGTTCAGCGGCACATATTCCCGCTCCGCCTTGGGCTTGCGTTTGCGCTTCGGCTTTGCAGCACTGCCTAATTGTCCGGCAGCCCTGCTGTTCGCATCCGTCTTGCCCTCCTGTCCGTCTGCCTTGCCGGCCACTTGTCCGTCTCTTCCGTCAATATCGACCGCCGGGCAATTTTCTCCGCCATTCTCGGCGGACCCTTGCACGGGCTTGGGTTTCTTGGTTAAAAATAATGCTTTTTCCTGAGAATTGCAAACAATCCGGGCCCTAATGTCGAGGTATTTTTCAAGTTCGCGCTGTACAATCTCCACAAGCGGCACGATGCGCTGTTTGTCGCCCTTTCCCGTGATGAGTATCTGGGTGTGTGCCTCGTCTATCGAGTCAAGCGTGAGCCCCACCATCTCGGCAAGACGTATGCCCGAACCGTAGAAGAGCAGTACCATGAATGCATTACGGCAGGCCGTGTAGTCATCCGACTCCTCCTCCGTGTCGAGCAGCTTGTCGGCCACAACTGACATCTGGTGCTCCTGGACATAGACCGGCAGGGGCTTGGGGGCTTTCAGCTGTTTGATGAGCAGGCTTGGATTGGTGTCGATGAGACGCACTTTGTGGAGATAACGGTAGAAGGATCTCAGCGAACATATCATGCGGTTGATGGAGACGTTCGAGAGCCGGCCGCCGTTCTTCTTGTGGCGCTCGGAGAGAATCAGTATCCATTCGTGCAGGTCCTCCGTTGTGGTCAGACGGGGATTGAAATTCTGCACCGTGCCGGCCATGCAGCAGGCGAAGTTCTCCATGTCATGGATGTAGTGCTCCACCGTGCCGGCCGAATATCGCCTCTCGCTTCGGAGATAGTTCTCGAAGCGGCTGAGGAACTCCCGGCCGTCCAGCTCCAGAGCCTCTGTGTGTGATTGCCCGTCCATTTTGTCACCGTTAATCTTTGGTAAAGTTACTAAAATAATCCGGATTTGCGGGTGTCGTTTTCGCTTCGGAGGATGGTTTTGACGGACGGTTTATTGGGCTTTTTGTATGCGGGAAGGTGCACCGCTACAGTATGGGACCGTGGCTCAGACCTCCTCACGGCCAGCCGAGTCAAGCTTTACGGCAATGAAGAACATGATGCTGAAGACCAGTAGAGACGACCCGCCGTAGCTGAACAGCGGCAGGGGAATGCCTATCACGGGCAGCAGTCCAAGTACCATGCCTATGTTTATCAGTACATGGAAGAGCAATATGCCGGCCACACAGTAGCAGTAGATGCGGCTGAAACTCTCCTTTTGCCGTTCGCCCATCGATATGAGCCTCACTATGAGCCAGCCGAAGAGCCCCACCACAATCAGCGACCCCCATAGCCCGAACTCCTCGCCCACGGTGCAGAATATGAAGTCGGTATTCTGGGCGGGCACGAATCCGTAGTTGGTCTGTGTGCCTTGCAGAAACCCTTTGCCGAGCACTCCGCCCGAGCCGATTGCTATCTTCGACTGGCGGACGTTGTAGCCCGTGTTGTTCAGCAGCAGGTCGAGTATGCGCTCCTGCTGGTGTGCCTTGAGCAGGTTGTTGAATGCATAGTCGATCAACTGCATGTAGACCACCAGGCCGACGTATGTCAACCCCGTGAGGTGCAGACGCCCCATCTTGTGCCTGTATGCGAATACCGCCACCCAGACGAGCGAAACGGCCGAGGCAACAAGCAGGGCACTGTCGACCGGGAACCCAATGCTGAAGAGCAGAGTGCCGAAGAATATGAGCACGGTCAGCAGGAGTACACCTGCCAGATACCGGGCGCACTCGCGCCATATGCCGTATATGAGACCTGCCGAAATGGTGCACAGAATCAGCAGCAAGGCCAGCAGCACCGCAGGCTGTAGCCAGAACGAGCATACGAAGAGCCCCACGGCCGAAATCAGTATGATGTAAATCCAGCCATTCACGCCCTCACGGTAGAGCATGAACATGAACGAGCAGAAGACCAGGGCCGAGCCCGTGTCGTTCTGCATGACGATTATGCCTATGGGCAGCAGAATAAGCGCCGCCAGTACCGCAATGTTCTTGATTTTGTTGAGCGAGAAGTTGTATTCGCTCATGTAGCGGGCCACGGCAAGACATGCGCCGAGCTTCATGAATTCGGCGGTCTGCAGTGACACGGGACCCAATACGAGCCACGACTTGGCTCCGTTCACCTCCCGGCCTATGAAGAGTGTCGCTATGAGGAATACGAGTGTGATCGCATAGGCGGGATAGGCGTAGATGTGGTAATATTTCTCCGAGGAGAGCAGAATGAGCATGCCCGTGAAGAGCGACAGCACCACCCATATGGCCTGCTTGCCGTACTCCGAACCCAATTCGAAACTCCCGATGGGGGGCTTGCATGTGGCGGCGAAGACATTCACCCAACCTATCAGCATCAGTGCCACGAAGATGCACACCGACTTGCGGTCGATGCCCGATTTCGGACGTATGGCCGAGTATCTATTTGCGCCTGTCATAGTTGGGATATGCTATCTGCATCGTTTTCATTCGTGTCAGGAGCTCTTCGCGCTCTATCTTGCCCGTGAGATACTGTTCCATGATGAGGCTTGCTATGGGGGCAGCTACCGTGCCGCCGAATCCGCCGTTCTCCACATATACCGAGATGGCTATGCGCGGGTTGTTGCGCGGTGCGAAGGCGAGGAATGTCGAGTGGTCACGGCCCTGCGGGTTCTGGGCTGTACCGGTCTTGCCGCACACATCCATTCCGGGGATGTAGGCAATGTGGCCCGTTCCGCCGGCTCCGTGTACTGTGCCGTACATGCCGTCCACGATGGGATCGAAATATTTGGGGTCCACCTTGGTGTAGTGCTTCTCGTAGAACTTGGCATCGAGCGAGTCGCGTCCGTCAATGTGTTTCACCACATGGGGTATGTAGTAATAGCCCCGGTTGGCTATCGTGGCGGCGAAGTTGGCCATCTGCAGCGGCGAGCACCCAAGCTCGCCCTGACCGATGGAGAGAGAGATGACCGAGAGGGAGTTCCAGCGCCCGTAGTGACGGGTGTAGTATTCGGCTGTGGGCACTGAGCCGTTCTGTTCCGACGAGAAGTCCGACCCCAGTTTGCGCCCGAAACCGAAACTGCGCACATACTCCTCCCATACCGCAAAACCCTCCTTTATGTTGCCGTACTTCTTGTTGTCGAGGATGTTGCGCAGCACGAAACAGAAATAGGCGTTGCACGAGTTGGCTATGGCGGCACGCAGGTCAAGCGGCGAAGCGTGGTTGTGGCACTTCACACCACGTCCCACCGTGTAGCCGCTGTAGCACGGGTAGCGCTGTTCGGGCGTGAGCACCCCCTCCTGCAGACCTATGAGCCCGTTGGCTATCTTGAATGTCGAACCGGGCGGGTATGCCGACATTACGGCACGGTTGAAGAGCGGACGGCGCGGATTGTTGAGCATCTTCATGTAGTTGTTGCCACGGTCGCGCCCGATGAGTTCGTCGGGGTCGTATGTAGGGCTGCTCACCATCATGAGAATTTCGCCCGTAGAGGGCTCTATGGCAATGATACTGCCCACCTTGCCCTCCATGAGTTCCTCGCCCAGCTCCTGCAGTGTCACGTCTATGGTGGTGGTGATGGCCGTTCCGGGAACGCTCTTGGTGTCGTGCGCCCCGTTGTCATAACTGCCCACGACGGTTCCGTACACATCCACCATGTTGATTTTTACACCCTTCTGTCCGCGCAGCACATCTTCGTAGGCATTCTCTATGCCCGAGTAGCCTATGTAGTCACCGCGCGTGTAGTAGGAGTTGTTGTTGATAGTCTTCTCTGTTACCTCGCCTATGTCACCCAGCAGGTTGCCGCCCACCTTGCGTGGATAGTAGCGCTTGGTGCGGAAGTTGGTGTGGAATCCGGGATAGTTGCCCTCGTCGAAGAGCAGTTTTGACTCCTTGGACATCTGCTTCACCACCACCGAGGCACGGTGCATGGAGTAGCGCTTGGCCTTCTCCACCTCCTTCGTCAGCTGTTCCACGGTCACATCGGCAATGCCGGCGAGGGTCACCGTGTCGAAC
Source organism: Tidjanibacter sp. (assembly GCA_963640325.1). Lineage (GTDB taxonomy): Bacteria > Bacteroidota > Bacteroidia > Bacteroidales > Rikenellaceae > Tidjanibacter. The sequence goes on along the minus strand of CAVHXY010000001.1, from coordinate 335,864 downwards.
CCCACCTTGGGCAGTTCGCGCGGCACGAGAAGCAGGTCGTAGGTGGCGATGCTCTGTGCCAGATACTCACCGTTGCGGTCATATATCTCCCCGCGCGGCGGATTCTGTATTTCGTAGCGGAGCACATTGTTGTTGGCGGCACGCTGGTAGTCCTTGTCAATGACCTGCATATAGAAGAGGCGTGCCGCGAATATCGCAACGATGCCTATCGCTATGCATTTCATTATGAGAGTCCTGTGTCCGTTCATTTCCGTGCCTCTATTCCTGTTTCAAAGTAAAGACCATGGCCGTGATGTATACGAGCAGGGTGGTGGCTATCGAGCTGCACAGCACTTTCAGAAGCGTGCCTGCTATCCGGGAGAGGTCGAGAGCCTCAAGCAGGAAGAACACCAGCGAAACCACCAGTGACATCACGAAACTGTAGAACACGAACTTGGCCGCCCCCAGGCGCTTGATGCCCGGCAGGGAGCGTTCGCGCATTATGTCATCGCCCGCCACGAGCCTCAGAACGAGCGGACGGACATAACCCGCCACCAGGAGCGAGGCCGTGTTGAGCCCCATTCCTCCGGAGAGAAAATCGAGCACGACACCTGCTGCCAGCCCCAACAGCAGTGTCGAGAGCGGCGAGGTGTCGGTAGGTAGCAACACAATGAAGGCAACGTATACCAGTGGCGCGACATAGACCGAGATATACATCGAGTCGAGCACCAGCAGTTGTATGAGCACCAGTGCAATGAAGAGCAGTGTATAGTTGAGGTTCCTTCGTTTCATCTTCTTCTGCGGGCTATTGTTTCATCATGGTGTCTATCTTCTCCTCCACCTCTTTCATCTCCTCGGCATCGTTGTATTTGACCACCAGCACATGGCTCAACCGTCCGAAATTGACAGCCAGATTCAGTCTTATATCGTAGTTGGTCACATTGTCGGAAACCTTGAAATCATCCACCGTGCCTATCATCATGTCGGGCGGGAAGCGGAACGATATGGTGGAGAGGATGGTATCACCCTTGGCTACCTCGGCATAGACTGGTATGTCGTTGAGTGCAATGTGGCGGGAGTCCTCGTTTTCCCACTTCAGGAACCCGAAGTAGTCCTTGCCTTTGAGTATGCCGCCCAGACTGAAGTGGCTGTTGAGCATCGACATGCATACCGAGAAGTGCTCGGTGCACTCCATCACGAAACCCACCGCCCTGGCATCGGTGGTCACCACTGCCATGTCGGGGAGTATGCCGTCATGGCTCCCCTTGTCGATTATGAAGTAGTTGTCACGTTTGCTGACTGTGTTGCGCAGAACCCGTGCGGAGGTGTAGTAGTAGGGGGCTACACTCTCTTTGGCTGTGGCCGTCATTTCGGGCACGGGTTCAATGCCTGCGGTATTTTCCTGCAATCCCGTCTCTGCATTCGGGCCGGTTCCGGTCGGGTGTGTTGCAGTGCGCTCCTGCAGGGCATTGTTCAGCTCCGCCACATTTTGGGCAAGCTGGCGGTTCTCCTCCTTGAGCGAGAAGTAGTGCCCCACACCGGCAATGCTGTTGGTTATGACCCCGATGCAGGAGTTCGAAAAGACAAGCATGCGTGCCTGTGCATAGCTCGTCGAGCCTGCATAAACATATAGCGCACATGCCTCGAACAATATGAACAGCAATGTGCGCAAATGTCTCTTCAAAAACAGCAGCAGTTGTAACATCCGTGTGCGTTGGTGCTATTGTGGTTCGGCCTGCGTAGTCCGGTGCAGGCATTATCCTGCTCTCCGGCTGTGGCCTCGCTCGGGGCCGTCCCCGTTTCCTCTATCCTCTTTCCGTCCTTCCAACCCCTTTCGTGGCAGCCTCTGCGGGTTTGGCCGCGGGACTATTTCATCAGAATGGACTGCATGGTGGCGATGTTCTTCAGGGCAATGCCTGTTCCCCTGACGATAGCCCTCAGCGGGTCATCGGCCACCAGGAACTTCAGTGCGGTCTTCTCGTTGAAACGCTGTGCCAGACCCTTTATCAGCGCACCGCCGCCGGCGATGTAGATGCCGTTCTTCACGATGTCGCTGTAGAGTTCGGGCGGAGTGGCATCGAGCACCTTCATGATGGCCTCGTCCACTTTGCACAACGACTTCTCAAGTGCATAGGCTATCTCGCTGTACGACAGGGTGAGCGTCGTGGGCAGCGACTGCAGGTTGGCTCCCGTGATGGTGTAGTCTTCGGGCGGATCCTCGAGATCTCTCACGGCTGCGCCTATGGCTATCTTGATGTCCTCGGCAGTACGGCTGCCGATCCTTACTTTATACTGGTCGCGCACGTAGTTCTGTATGTCCTCGGTGAACACGTCACCTGCCACATCGATGCTCTCGCTGCAGACAATGCCCCCCAACGATATGCAGGCAATCTCGGTTGTGCCGCCACCGATGTCGATAATCATGTGTCCCTCCGGAGCCTCCACGTCAATTCCCGAACCCAGTGCTGCGGCCATCGGCTCGAAGATGAGGTATACTTCGCGTCCGCCGGCATGCTCGGCCGACTCGCGCACCGTACGCATCTCCACGTTGGTCGAACCCGAGGGGATGCAGACCACTATCTTCATCGAAGGCGAGAAGATGCTCTTGTTGGTCTTGACCATCTTGATCATGCCGCGCAACATGAGTTCCGCAGCGTTGAAATCCGCAATCACGCCGTCCTTCAGGGGGCGTATGGTCTCTATGTTCTGGTGTGTACGTCCGTCCATGCTGCGGGCCTGTTCGCCTATGGCGATGACCTTGCCCGAATGTTTGTCGATGGCGATTATGGAGGGCTCGTCCACCACTATTTTGCCGTTGTGAATGATGAGGGTATTGGCCGTTCCAAGGTCAATGGCCAGCTCCTGCGTCAATGAAAACAATCCCATTATGTGCTATGTTATGAAAGTATTATATGTTTTCTCAGTCACCCACAAAAGTAAAAAAATATATATTAAATTTTCCATGTTAAACGAAAAATTATTAGGTTTGTGAGAAGAATGGCTAAGTCCATATGTCAAAACACAATAAAACTTTTTAAAGATGTTGAAGTTAGATGTTTCTCAAACCGCTTGCGGCGTTCGGCGCGAAGAGATCGACGCCTTGAAGGCCGCTGCAGTAGAGGCCAATGGCCTGCTCTATAGCCACAAGGGCGCAGGCAACGATTTCCTGGGCTGGGTGAACCTACCGTCGTCCATCACGCCGGCCGAGCTCTCCGCCATTGAGCAGGCTGCAAAATCGCTCGCATGGCATGCCGAGGTTGTCGTGGTAATCGGTATCGGCGGCTCCTATCTGGGTGCCAAGGCCGTGCTCGAGGCCATGAGCGACTCGTTCCACTATCTGCACAAGCACCGCGAGCATCCCTATGTGATCTTCGCAGGACAGAACATAAGTGAAACCTACACCTATGAGTTGCTGGATGCCCTTAAGGAGTACTCCATTGCGGCCATCGTGATCTCCAAGTCGGGCACGACCACCGAGCCCGCCATCGCCTTCCGTCTCATAAAGGCCGAGATAGAAAGGCGTTACGGCTTGGGTGCCAAGCACCACATTACGGCCATTACTGACAAGTCGCGCGGTGCGCTCCGCAAGCTTGCCGACAGCGAGGGTTATGCCACTTTCGTCATTCCCGATGATATCGGCGGCCGCTATTCTGTGCTCACCCCAGTAGGTCTGATGCCATTGGCTGCAGCGGGAGTCAATGTCTCCGAGCTGGTGCGCGGTGCACGCGACATGGAGGAGGCTACTGGCGTGAATGTCCCCTATGAGCAGAACATTGCCGCACAGTATGCCGCAGCGCGCAATGCCCTCTACCGCAAAGGTTACAAGATAGAGATTCTGGCCAGCTACGAGCCGCGCCTGCAGTATATCTCGGAGTGGTGGAAACAGCTCTACGGCGAGAGCGAAGGCAAGGACGGCAAGGGAATCTATCCCGCCAGCGTCACCTATACCGCCGACCTGCATTCCATGGGGCAGTATATACAGCAGGGCGAGCGCCTCATGTTCGAGACGGTCATCAGCGTGGCGAAACCGGCACATGAGGTGATGATAGAGCACGATGCCGAGAATCTCGACGGGCTCAACTATCTCGAGGGCAAGCGCATGGACGAGGTGAACAAGATGGCCGAGCTGGGTGTTGTCCTGGCTCATGTCGACGGTGGAGTGCCCAACATCAAGATCGAGATTCCCGAGATCAGCGAGTACTGGATCGGTGCACTGCTCTATATGTTCGAGAAGGCATGCGGTATCAGCGGTTATCTGCTCGGAGTGAACCCATTCGACCAGCCCGGTGTGGAGGCCTACAAGAAGAATATGTTCGCACTGTTGCGCAAGCCCGGCTACGAGGCCGAGAGCGAGGCAATATTCGAGCGCCTGAAAAAGTAGTCGCTCCATTCGTGTATATTAAAAATAAATCGGTCTGTTGCAGTCCGATTTATTTTTTTTGCTTATATTTGTAACTGAGGCGGTAGGGGTCCAATGTCCGGGGACTTTGCCGCCGACCTGAAACCAACAACCAAATGATACGTTTATGAAAAATTTGTTATTGATTATCGGTCTGATGCTTTCGGCCAGTGCCTTTGCTCAGACGGAGGAATATGTTCCCTTCAACGGTCGTGTCGTGGATGCAAACGGCAAGGGTATCAAGAAGGTGCGCGTGGAGTTGAAAGTGGCCAAACAGCACACTACAACCGACAAGAACGGATACTTCGCCTTCCTTGACGTGAACCCCACCGATTCGGTGGAGATCTCCACCAAGTCTGTGGACTACACAATTCCTGTGAACGGCAAGAACAGTATGCTTGTGTGTGTGTCCGACGGTTCGTTCTCGGCAGAGGAGGACGATGAGCTGGTGAATATCGCATACGGCAACGTCAAGAAGAGCATGCGTATCGATCCGGGTTCCTCCGTGAAGGGTGATGCCCTGATTGCCATGGGCTTCAACTCCATCAGCGAAGCACTGGTGATACTCGTGCCAGGTGTATCCATTGCTTCGAGCACTACGGGCGAGAGTTCCTCGGGATTCAATATGCGAGGTATCCGCTCCATCAACGGCTCCAACGAGACCCTGCTTCTGCTGGACGGTATGGTGGTGCCCGACTTCTCGACCATCAGTCTGAGGGATGTCGATACCATCGATGTGCTGAAGGACGGTTCGGCCTACGGTTCGCGCGGTGCGAACGGAGTCATTTCCGTAACGACCAAGCGCTATTGATATATAGGGTAAATTACGGGTGCGCCGGCAAGGAATGAATCCTTGCCGGCGTTGCTGTTTGTGTCGGACTGGCGGCACAGGCTCTCTCCCGGCATTGTTCTCCTTCAGCTCCATGTCCAGGGACTTCGAGAGTCTGCAGAATGTCCTGCCTTTCCCTGCGAAGCCGAACTCCTGATTTTTTATTGGTGTCGGGTGGCTCATTCCCGAGGGCGGACAATTTTTGTCCGCCCTCGCCATGGGCGAATCCGGTACGGATGCTTGTGGCCGTTCTGACCGAAGACAAGATGGGATGAAAACAGAAGAAAAAGAGGCGGAACGCATTGCGTTCCGCCTCCTATGGTTGTTTTGTTCTGTGTCCTTATTCGGCTGCCTCAAGTGCACCTATGAATTTCAGTGCATCGTTGGCCTCAAGGCTCGAGGGGAATTCGTAGAAGATACGCTCGTAGGCCTTCTTGGCCTCATCCTTTTTGCCGAGCTGCTCGTATGCCAGACCGAGCTTCTTGAGGTAGTAGGGCGTTACGAGTATGTTGCTGCCGGTGCTTACGGCCTTCTCGTAGTATGCTATGGAACCGGCTACATCACCGCTCTGCACCAGCGCATCGCCTATGAGACCCGAGTTCTGTGCATTGACAATCACGTTGGGAGAACCCTTGGTTGCCTTGTATTTCTTCAAGTAGGAGATGGCCTGCTCCCAGTTGCCTGCCTTGAAGTAGCAGATACCGGCATAGTGCTTTGCCAGGTTGCCCTGGGGCGTGGAGCCGAACTGGTCGATGATCTCGAGGAAACCGGCATTTACACCGTCGCCGTCGAGTGCCTTCTGATAGTCGCCGTCATTGAAGGTCTGCTCGGCAACATACATGGCTGCCAGAGCCTTCTCCGTGCGGGGCGATGCAATCAGATGCTTGTATCCGAAAAATCCGCCCACCAACACTATGACTACCACGAGCGCCGTGATGAGCGTCTTGGAGTTGTTTTCGATGAACTGTTCCGTCTTGCCCAGAGCGTTCTGGATGTCCTGCTCAGGGGCAATCTCTTCCTGTTTCTTGTTAGTTGCCATTATAGTGCGATTTTTGATTATTTCTTTATAGACGACAAAAATACATCTTTTTGGCAAAAAAACATCCGACCCGGCGGGAAATCTTCTCTTTTTATGGAAAATTGTTGTTCTCCCCATTCCCGAAGTTCCTCTTCGTAATGCCGGACCTAAATCTTTTGGCGGTTTCGTGCCGTGTTTCGGTGCTTTTTTGTACTTTTGGCACTGTAAACCAAACGAAAAAGATATGAGTAACCAGAGAGACCGTGCGGCCGTGATAGCCGACATGTTCCGCTCGTTTCCGAGCAGAACCTTTACTCTGAAGGCACTGGCATCGGCCAGTGGAGGCAATGACAGAGAGGGACGTTTCCGTACCAAAGAGGTGGTGGAGTCGATGATGAGAGAGGGTGTGGTAGTGGAGCCTTCGAGCGGCAAGTACAGATTGAGTCCCCAGCATCTGCCAGCATGTGAGGGTGTTGTCGATATGCTCGCTTCGGGCGATGTCTATGTCAAAGTCGAGGGGCAGGAGAAGGACATCTATGTGAACCGCCGTCATACGGCGCATGCGCTGGAGGGCGATGTGGTGGGAGTGCTCATCACGCGCCGCAACTCCAAGGGCGAACCCGAGGGGGAGATTACCGATATCATAAAACGCTCCGAGCGCAACTATGTGGGCGTTGTGGAGAAGACACGCAACCATGCCTTCGTGAAGGTCGATTCGCGCAAGATGCCCGTGGACATCTTCATTCCCGGGTCGAACGAGGCGCTTACCGACGGTGACAAGGTGGTGGTGAAGATAATTGCGTGGGACGAGAACAGCAAGTCGCCATCGGGCCGTATCATCGACACGCTGGGGCCCGTGGGAGACAACAATACCGAGATGCATGCCATTTTGGCCGAGTACAGCTTGCCCTACAGGTTTCCTGACGGGGTGGAGGAGGCTGCCGAACGGATTCCCAACGGAGCTACCGAAGAGGAGTTTGCGCACCGCCGGGATTTCCGTTCCGTTACCACATTCACCATAGACCCAGCCGATGCGAAGGATTTCGACGATGCTCTGTCGATACGCAAGATTGCGGAGAACAAGTGGGAGGTGGGCGTGCATATAGCCGATGTCACCTTCTATGTGCGCGACGGCGTGCTGGAGGACGAGGCATTCGAGCGCGCCACGTCGGTCTATCTGGTCGACAGAACCATTCCCATGTTGCCCGAGAAACTCTCCAACGACCTCTGCTCACTCAATCCCTATGAAGACAAGCTGACTTTCTCGGCCGTGTTTGACATAGACAGCGACCTGAACGTGTCGAACGTGTGGATTGGCCGCACGGTCATCCGTTCCGACCGCCGCTTTACATACGAGGAGGCGCAGAATATAATAGAGACCGGTGAAGGCGACTTCAAGGAGGAGGTGCTGACGATGAACATGCTGGCGCAGAAGCTGCGCAAGCAGCGCTTTGCCAACGGTGCCGTGGCTTTCGACCGTGAGGAGGCCAAGTTCAAGCTCGACGAGAACGGCAAACCTCTGGGCGTCTACTTCAAGGTGCAGAAAGAGGCCAACCAGCTTGTGGAGGAGTTCATGCTCATGGCCAACAAGTCGGTGGCAGAGTTCATCGGCAAGCGTGACAAGGCGGCCGGTGACCGTGAGCGCACCTTCGTCTACCGTGTGCACGACAAGCCCGACAGCGACAAACTGGCACGTTTCTCGCAGTTCGTCTCGCGCTTCGGCTATTCGTTCAATGCCACACAGGGCGTGGAGGTGTCGAAGCAGATGAACCGCCTTATGGCTCAGGTGAAGGGCAAGGTTGAGGAGAATGTCATCTCCAATCTTGCCGTGAGGTCGATGGCCAAGGCTTTCTATACGACCGACAATGTGGGCCACTACGGACTGGCCTTCAAATATTACACCCATTTCACGTCACCTATCCGCCGCTATCCCGACATGATGGTGCACCGCTTGCTGGCCAACTATCTCGCCGGTGGCAAGTCGCCCGACAAGGCGCACTACGAGAAGATGTGCGAGCACTCTTCGGAGATGGAGGTACGTGCGGCAGAGGCCGAGCGTGCATCCATAAAGTACAAGATGGTTGAGTTCATGCTTGACAAGATAGGGCAGGAGTTCAAGGGTGCCATTTCGGGCCTCTCGGAGTGGGGCATGTATGTCGAACTGGAGCAGACCCATATCGAGGGCATGGTGGCACTGCGTGACCTGACGGACGACTTCTATGTCTTCGACGAGAATACCTACACCATCGTGGGCCAGCGTACGGGGCGTGTGATTACCGTGGGTGACCTGGCAACCATAAAGATGAAGAAGGCCGACCTGGCACGCAAGCAGCTCGATTTCGAACTGGTTTCTGTCACCGACCTGGAGACCGGTGCGGAGTACCGTGTGGAGAATGCCGGGCAGACCTATACGGAGACTGCGGCACGTGAGGCGGCGCTCAAGCGCAAGGCGCATGACAGGAAGTCACGACGCGGCGAATCGCACCGTCAGGAGGAGCACGGCCACGGCAAGAAGTTCAAACTGCCGAGATAGGCGGAAATTGCCACCTCCGGACAAGAACGTACGGAGAAATATTGGGGCGCTTTTGTAGGCCGGTACGGCCGGAATGAGTTGTCCCCGGACAGAAAATCGGAGCCGACGGTCAGTGGATGTAGATGTCCCTGACAATGTCGGCTTCGATTTCTTTGTTTATGGCCTGTACGAGAGCCTGACGGCGCAGAAAGAGTTCGTGACGTACTACGGACGAGGTGACGCTGACGTTGAGGACACCTCCCTTGAGCTCCAGGCGGCTTGTGAGGGCAGCCACACCGCGGCCCGTCACCTTGCCCCATGCCTCGGGTATGCGCCCGGCGGCGAGCTTGCGCTCCACTTGCGGATTGCGGCGCTTGAATTCAGCCCAGAGGCGGCCTATGTTTATGGGTTCGCAACGTCTCATCGTTCTATGGTTGCGGTCTCGGCTATCTCGCCGGCATTTATGTGGAACAGCTTGTATTTTACTCCGCACGAGTCGAATACCGACTCGAGCCGTGCACGGTTGCAGTCGGAAATGAATGTCTGCCCGAATTCGCTCCGGCAGGTCAGCCCAATGAGCTTTTCGAGGCGCGAGACATCCAGCTTGTCAAAGAGGTCATCGAGCAGCAGTATCGGCTTCTCTCCCGTCTGCTCGGCCAATATGCGGTGCTGCGCCAGCTTGAGTGCAATCAGGAATGACTTCTGTTGCCCTTGCGAGCCGTATTTCTTGAGCGGATACCCCCCTATCTTCATCACGAGGTCGTCGCGGTGAACCCCTGCCGTGGTGAACTGGCATATGAGGTCTTTTTCGCGCGTGGACTCCAACAGTTCGCCGAACCCCTTGTCGTTGAGCTCCGAACGATATGAAATCTCCACCGTTTCACAATCTCCTGAGATGGTGCTGTAGTACTCTGCCGTGAGGGGACGAAGTCGTTCTATGTACTCTCTCCGCATGTCGTGTATTGCCGTGCCGGCCACTGCAAGCTGTTCGTCGAGAATTGGCAGCAATTCTCCGTTGGCACCTTCACCGATCTGCTTGAGCAGACGGTTGCGTTGCAGGAGAACGTTGTTGTAGCGGATGAGTGTGGCAAGGAAACGCTTGTCAAGCTGCGACATGAAGGAGTTGAGCCAGCGGCGCCGCTCCTCGGCCGCCTCGCTCACGAGGTAGATGTCCGCCGGGGAGACCAGCACGAGCGGTATGACCCCTATGTGGTCCGATAGCTTTTCGTACTCCTTGCCGTTGCGCTTGACGTGCTTCCCGCCCTGTGGCTTAAAGGAACAGACCACCGATTCGCTGCGCCCCGTATCGGAGGAGTAGTCACCCTGTATCATGAAGAACTCCGCTCCGTGCCGCAGGTTCTGGCCGTCGGTAGCGGCCAGCGCACTCTTGCACATGGAGAGGTAGTAGACGGAGTCGAGGAGATTGGTCTTGCCGGCTCCGTTGCTCCCCGTGAAACAGTTTATTCCCTCCGAGAACTCCATCTCGGCCTGGGTTATGTTCTTGAAGTCGAGCAACGACAGTCTCTTGAGTATCATTCGGAGGTGCGGTTTTGCTTGTGAAGTGTCTCCCGGGGAGCCCCGGGAGAACATACAAACTTACGCAAAAAACGGCGGATTTTCAAACCTCTCGTGCGAAAGTTTTCTCCGCCACTGCAATGCCCCAAAAGGAGACTTGTGCGCCACGGCCGCTCAGAACTTGTAATAGAGGCTCAGGAGCAGGTTGCGCGGACGTATCTTGTAGGAGGCGTGTGTGCGCGTGAAGTCTTCGCTGTCCACCATCGTGTAGTTGTAGGTGTCCTGGTCGAGCAGGTTTGTCACCGAACCTATCAGCTGCCACTTGTTGGAGAGCGTATACTCGGCTTTGAAGTCCACCAGCACAAGGTCTTTCGAGAGTGTCTCGCTCAGCTCCGTGTAGTAGTGTTCGCCGAGAAGGCTGAAGTTGAATTTCTGGGCGGGCGAGAATATCATCTCGAGCGACTGTGTGTACTCCTTGGTGGAGTTGCGGTCGCTGTCTTCGAGCTTTATCGAAGAGGTGCTGTATGATATCTTGTATATGGTGTTCAGCCACGGGAAGAGACGGCCGTTTATGTATGGTGTCACCGTGAGGTTGCGAGAGGAGAAGGGAAGCAGCGCGGTGTTGCGCACCATGGCCGACTTGCCCGAGGAGAAGTTTACATCCACCCCTATCTTGCCCCGGAATGCCTCTATGCCCTTGCTGATGCTGCCGTTGATGTACCAGTTGCTGTTCTCTTCGGTCTTGGGATTGAGCATGTAGTCGCTTATGATGTAGTTGGGCGTGAAGCTCATGATGTCGAGAAAAGCCGACCGGTTCCATTCGCGCGTGACATCGCCGCTCAGGAAGAGCGATTTTCCGGAGAGGGCATAGGAGAAGGCTCCCTTTATGCGGCTGCTTCCGTCTTCGTTGTAGAGGAGCGTGCCCCGGTTTATGTTGCGGAAGTCGCTCATGATGGTGCCGGCATAGAAACGGTCACGGTTGATGCCGTAGCGTGCGGTGGATGCCTCGAAGATGAGCGACAGGCGACGGTTTGCCTCATACTTCATCGATATCGAGGGCGAGAAGAAGAGCTTGTCCTTCGACGAGGAGTTCGCATCGTTGTTGTGGTCGGTGAACCAGTAGCTGTAGAGGTCGAAAGGCAGCTCCGTCATTACCTGCATCTTGTCGGTGATGTATGTCGCCGAGGGCTTGAAGTAGGTGCGGAAGTAGGAGAGTTGCGAATCGTTGTCGGCCGTAGTGACCTCCGATATCGCTGTGGCCGAGGAGCCGAGGTCGCGCATGTTCAGCGTTCCGCCGCCCATGAGGTTCACGGTCAGTCCGTTCGCCGATATCTTGTAGGCGACATATGCCTCCGAGAAGATGTCTCTGGTGTCTATGTTCTGCACGAAGTCACCGTCGGCCTTGCTGACGCGCAGGTCCTCCGGCTTGGAGAGAAAGGCGCTGTTCCAGTTTACGCTGAACACGTTCTTGCCGTGCGCCTTGTTGTATTCGAAATCGTTCTTTATCACGAAAGGGGTCATCTTCACGTTCTGGGTGTTGGGGAAGGTACCGGTGATATTCTTCTCCACATCGCGCCAGCGCACCACGGCATTGAGAGTGTTCTTGAGGTACATGCGGTCGGTGTTGGCCAGCAGGGCCACGTTGAGTGACACCTCGTTCTTCTTCGATTCGGCCGATTCGGCCTTTATGTCATTCACGCTGCCGCCGCCGTCCACATAGTAGGTCTTGTCCTCGTAGCTGTCGGCCGTCAGCCGGTCGGCCAGATAGGAGAGCTGGGTGTTGAGCTGGTAGTCCTTCGAGAGCTTCAGCGTGTTGGTGAGGTTGAAGAAAGTGCTGTGGTTGAACCTTACGCGCTTGTCATCCAGCGGAGCCATCGAAGGCTCCATGTTGAGGTAGTCCCACGAACCGTATTCGTAGAACCCGTCGAAGGCTCCCGAACCGTTGCTCAGGTTGAGACCTGTGTTGTCCGTCTTCAGGAGTACGAGTGTCTGCAGGTCGCCGCCGGTGTTGAGGGCATAGAGGTCACCGCTGTAGAGTGCTGGCGAAGCACCCGCACCGAGTTTTGCCGTACCGCCCCATTTCGACTTTGCCGACTCCTTGAGCACTACGTTTATGGCTGCGTCGGAGCTGTACTGCACACCCCGCAGGATCTTCACCGGTTCGTGGTTCTCCACGATTTCGATGCGTTCGACATCCTCGGGCTTCATGTTCAGTATGGGTTCGTAGTTGTCCTCGAGCATATCCACCCCGTCAATGTATACCTTGTTGACATACATTCCGTTGTACGAAAACGACACCCCGCCTCCACGGTCGAGCGTCAGTCCGGGCATCTTTACTATGATGTCCTCCATGGTCTTGTCCCTTACGTCGGTGAAACTGCCTACGTTGTAGCTTGTTGTCTTGCCGAGTTCGCCCTCCTGTGACTTCACCATCTCCTGTGCGGAGACCGGTGCGGTGCCCAATGCGGCGAGCAATGCAAATGAGAATAGACTCCGCCCTAACCTTGCGGAGTAGTGAGTGTGGTTCATTTGGATTATATGGTTGGTGTTTTACAAACGTTGCGAAGATAGGGAAAATGCATGTGTCAAACTAATTTTCCGCACCCTTTTTTGAACCTTTTGCCCCATATTTCCTTGTCTGCAGACACCTGTGGGACATTTGGGCTATGCGGAACTCTTGTGGGTTCCCGCTTCAGTTGCACCGGCGCTCCGACGGGCGGTCTGCGGAACGGCACTATTATAATATAAAGAAGGGTAGGACGGAACAAATCCGTCCTACCCTCCATGGCATATGTGCCGGAGCCGTGTACGTAAAGCCGGCCGCAACGGGCTACTGTATCTTTTTGTAGACCATGTCCAGTTTGGTGTACTTCTTCTCCACCGAATTGTTCCAGTGCTCCAGCAGACCCAGTGGCTTGTCGAGTGTCGTGCCGTCACGTTCGGGGTCGTAGGCCGTTCCGCTCGGGGCATTGGGCAGCGAGGCTGCCTCCACCAGATACATGTCGCAATAGGGCAGACTGCCCACCTCGGGCCACTCGCCCATGAGAATATCCATGCCCACTGCATCTATTGCCACATGGTCCTGCGACATGAGAATCGAGCATGCCCATTCGCCGTTGAAGGGGGCTTTCTGCCACTTGGGGTCGGGCTTGCCGTTCACATCGCGCGAACCGTACGTGCCGTCCACTATGAACAGCATGCACTTCTGGCCCACGTCCTTGTGCCCCATGAAGTCAACGAAGCTGCTGTAGGCGGCCACCGGCGAGCGCTTGTTCTGGTTGATGCTGTTGTGGGTATTCTTGCGCCACTCCTTGTTGATGCTCGTCACACCGTACCAGTTCTTGGCGGTGAGCGTCACTCCAGGACCGGTGTGTATTTTGAGCAATGCGCTGTTTATCAGGTAGTCGGCATCTACAATACACTTTGCCAACCCTTTGGCCGACTCTCCTTTGTCGGTCGAGTAGGGTATGGCATTGTCGTAGTACTCTGCCTTCACACGGCCGTCACCGCCCACGTTGTCCACGAAAGTCACGTCGGGGAACTCGGCCTTGCACTTGTTGTAGAGATGGTCGGTGATGAGACGGCTCGGCTCGCATACGGTGATGTCCTGCTGGTCTATGCCACCGTCATAGACCATGCTGCGCAACAGGGCGAGCGTGGTGAACGGCGAGGAGTTGAGCTGTTCGTTGTCTTCGTGTGTGGAGGTGTTGTTCATGTTGAGTTTTATGGCTATCTTCTCGCCCTTCCTGTATCCGTGCGAACCACGGCCGTGAGTCTTGTTGAAGCTTATGAAGAGAGCTTTCCATGCCTTGGCTGGAGTCTTCGCTCCTGTGAGGGTGGTCAGGGCCTCGCTGATCATGCGGTCGGCTTTGTCCTGGTCATTCCAGCGGTCCTCAAACCAGTAGCCCGTTTCGCCGTCCCATGTGGCTACGCCCGGATTGTGTATCCACGCCACGCGCGAGGGGTGGATGCCCTTGCCTTCACCTATCGGGGTGTTGGGGGCATTGTGCATGGGGGGCAGTGTTGTGGTCTGCGCCTGAAGAGCCAGGGCGCAGAGTGCCGTCAGTGCGGCAGAGAGAATGATGTGTCTTTTCATATCGTTTGTTTTATCGGTTTGTCGTGAGAGACCGCCGTCTGCACCACGACAATGGGGGCAGAACGGCATACAAATTTACACTAAATTTCAGTAATGCGCCTCCCTCGTGGCCCGTTTTTTTGTGCGGCAGGCGTTGCACTCGGGCATGGAAGTGTCCTGCGACGAACGGAGCATAGCAGAAAGAATGGAAAAAATTTTTACCGCGGATGGCCAATGTTTGAAAATAATACATACATTTGTGCCGTCGAAAGTGACTGTGTGGGGCGCAATGCAACATCGCAGGTCATGCGGCAGGATGTTATCGAGACGATTTATGGACTATTTGTACAACTCTAAAAATTTCAGACGCGGCCTTAGCGAGTCATCTGAGCTCTACGGAGAGAGATTCGCGATGGCGTGCCCTATTGTAGCTCGATAATTTCCGGAGGGCAACTGTTTCGGCCGTCAGTGCCGAGAGGATACAGACCTTCCGTTCTGTGCGGGACATTCCGGTTCCGACACGCAAAAAATCCAGGATTTTACATATTGACGTTTATTCGTATGGACGATTCTTTTACGGGATTGACGGACCTGTGCGGGAGAGAAACATACGCATTTCTATAAGGTTAGAAAAAGTTATGTTAGAGAAGTATCTTAAAAAGAGCAAATTCGAATCCTTGAAGGATTTCAGGGAAAATTTCCAGATTGTAGCACCCGAAAATTTCAATTTCGGTTACGATGTTATAGACTGTTGGGCAGCCGAGCATCCCGACAAGCGGGCCATGTGCTGGACCAACGACAATGGCGAGTGCCGCAACTACACCTTCCGTGACCTGAAGGAGTACACCGACCGCACGGCCTCATTCTTCCAGCAGCTCGGTATAGGCAAGGGCGATGCAGTGATGCTCATGCTCAAGCGCCACGTTGAGTTCTGGTTCTCCATAATCGCGCTCCACAAGCTGGGGGCGATAGCCATTCCGGCCACCCACATGCTTATGGCCAAGGATTTGGTCTACAGAAACAATTCGGCATCGGTGAAGATGATCGTGGCGGCCGACAATGCCGACATGAAACACCACATAGAGGAGTCTTTGGCGCAGTCGCCCACAGTGCAGTTGCTGGTCAATACGGGCTCTTCGGAGGAGGGCCGTTGGCACAGCTTCGACAAGGGCCTTGCCGCAGCTCCCGCCTTCAGGCGTCCCGCCCATGTAAACAACAACAAAGACGTGATGCTGATATATTTCACCTCCGGTTCGTCGGGCCAGCCCAAGATGGTGGCGCACAACTTCCTCTACCCCCTGGGACATATTGTCACGGCAGCCTACTGGCACAACCTTAATGAGAACAGCCTTCATCTGACCGTGGCCGACACGGGTTGGGGCAAGGCCGCATGGGGCAAGCTCTACGGACAATGGATTGTTGGTGCCTGCGTGTTCGTATATGACCACGAGAAGTTCAATGCCGCCGACCTGCTGTCAGTGGTCGCCAAGTATCATGTCACCTCGTTCTGTGCTCCTCCCACCATATACCGATTCCTCATCCGCGAGGATATCGGCAAGTATGACCTCAGCTCGCTGGAGTACTGTACCACGGCGGGCGAGCCCTTCAATCCGAGTGTGTCGGATGCATGGTTTGAGGCTACGGGCCTTCGTGTGAAGGAGGGATTCGGCCAGACCGAGACCACCCTCACCCTTGGCAACTTTCCCTGGATGGAGCAGAAACCGGGCTCTATGGGATTCCCCAATCCGCAGTACAACATAGACCTCATCAACCGTGACGGCAAGAGCACCGAGCCGGGCGAGTATGGTGAACTTATAGTCCGCATCGATAACGACAACAAGCCCATAGGCCTTTTTGAGGAGTACTACAAGAATCCCGAGATGACCAAGTCGGTATTCAGCAACGGAGTATACCATACGGGTGACATGGCATGGCGCGACGATGACGGCTACTTCTGGTTCGTGGGACGTACCGACGATGTGATCAAGAGCTCGGGCTACCGCATCAGCCCCTTCGAGGTGGAGAGCGCCGTGGTTTCACACCCTGCAGTTGTGGAGTGCGCCATAACGGGAGTGCCCGACGATGTGCGCGGCCAGATTGTGAAGGCTACCGTGATACTCGCTCCCGAGTACAGGGACTGCGACAAGGAGGCACTCACCAAGGAGATTCAGACCTATGTCAAAGAGGTTTCGGCTCCTTACAAATATCCCCGTATCATAGAGTATGTGGACGAGCTGCCCAAGACTATCAGCGGCAAGATCCGCCGTGTGGAGATTCGCGAGAAAGACAAGAAGAATATGAAATAGTCCCGCCTGAACGGCACGGGGGATGCAACTTCCGGCCGCACCGCAGCAACCGGTGCGGCTGTTTTTTGTTCCGTAGTGCCCGGCATAATTGTTGAAAATATAACAAAACAAGCACTGGATTGTCCCAAAAGACGAAAAAACGACGAAGAATGTGCATTTTTTTACTCCTTTTAAAAAATAGGATTATCTTTGCGGCGTTATCAAAAAGGAGAAATTTGATATAACAGTATAGTCAACATTTATTTATTAATCAACTAAAAACAAAAAGCTATGAAAAAATTGATGAAGACTTTGGTGCTTTGCGCCGCTCTGTTGGCAGGTGCAACTACTGTTTCGGCCCAGACTGAAGGTCAGATGGCTGCCGGTGTTAATTTCGCAATCGGCACGGGCGATGACTACACCAACTATGGGCTCGGTGCCAAATTCCAGTATACCGTAGTGGACAACCTGCGTTTGGAGCCTTCGTTCACCTATTTCTTCGAGAAGGACAATGAGAACATCTCCTACTGGGATGTAGACTTCGTCGCACACTACCTCTTCAACCTGACCAACGGTGTTTACTTCTATCCTCTGGTCGGTTTCGGTGTGTTCGGTTGGAATTATGACTCTTCCCTCGGTTCCGACAACGACAGCAAGTTCATCGGTAACGTAGGTGCCGGTCTCGACTTCACGCTGACCCAGAACGTTACTTTCGGTGCTGACTACAAATACAAATGGGGCTCGGACAACTTCGACAGAAGCGTGTTCTCGCTGGGTCTCACTTTCGCTTTCTAATCAGCTGAAAGGATAGGCACCGCAGCGCTCCCGGGCGCACGGAAAAGAAAAGGCGGGCGGATAGAACTCTATCCGCCCGCCTTTTTTGTCTCTTGAGTAGGCTGTCCGCTATTTCACCACGATGAGTTCGTAGTCCTGATGGCCTATGCCGATTTTCTCGCCGTGGCGCACTCCTGCCTTCCAGTCGGTGTTGGGGTGCAGCAGGTGGAACTTGTCGTGCCCGTGTCCGCACTCCGCTCCCTGGCACTTCTCGGCGAGCATGTTGCCGAACTTCACTCCGGCTTCATTTCGGGTATAGTCTATGGCGGGGGCGGCATTCACCAGGTCGGCGCAGGCACAGTCGAGTGCCACGGGATCGAACGAGGCGGCTATGCCCAGGTCGGGGATGATGGCGGCGTCGTTGTGGTTCCAGCAGTCACACTCGGGTGACACGTTCATGATGAAGCTTATGTGGAAGTTGGGCTTGCCGAGCAGCACGGCCTTGGTGTATTCGGCAATCTTGCAGTTGAGCCTTTCGGAGGTGTCATACTCGCCCGTGCCGGCTGCATCGAACTGGCACACGGCTATGCACTGTCCGCACCCCACGCACTTGTCGTAGTCGATGGAGGCCTTGCGGTCGGTGACGCTTATGGCATCGTGGGCGCAGTTGCGGGCGCACATGCCACAACCTACGCAGTGCTCCTTGTCGATGGCGGGCTTGGAGGCCGAGTGGAGTTCCAGCTTGCCGCCCACGCTGGCACTACCCATGCCGAGGTTCTTGAGAGCACCGCCGAATCCGGCCTGCTCATGTCCCTTGAAATGGCTCATGGAGATGATGATGTCGGCATCGGCAATGGCGGTACCAATTTTGGGGGCCTTGCAGTATTCGCCGTCTATCTCTATCTCACGGTAGTCGGTGCCCTTTATGCCATCGGCGATGAATACGGGGCACTTCGCCGAGATGGGGTTGTATCCGTTCTCCATGGCGCTCTCGTAGTGGTCAATGCCGTTTGCACGGCGCCCCGAATAGAGCGTGTTGCTGTCGGTGAGGAACGGTTTGGCACCGTAGCTGCGCAACAGTTCGGCCATGCGGGCTGCAAAGTTGGGGCGCAGGTAGGCCAGGTTGCCGGGCTCGCCGAAGTGTATCTTTATTGCAGTGAACTTGTCTTTGAAGTCAATGGTCTCTATGCCTGCCTTCTTTACGAGGTTTACCATCTTCTCGGTGAGACTTCTGCCGGGAGCGGTACGCAGGTTGGTGAAATAAACTTTCGATGGTTCCATGGTGTGAATATTTTGGTTTTGCCAATGCAAAGATAATAAAATCCCGCAATGCCGCCTTGATGCGCTGCGGTTTTCGTCCGTGCTGTATGTGGACACAGGGGCGCTTCAGGGCGAAACCGTTGCAAAGGGGGCGCTCCCTTTAGGCCTCCTTCCCGTTATCTGTCTTGTCCGCCTGGGTGTGGCGCACGTGCGGATGGGGTGCGGCCTTGCTGCGGTTCACTATAGCCACTCCCGTAAACACGAGTACGGCTGCCACCACCTTCTGCCAGTCGAGACTGTCAAGTCCGAGGTAGATGCTCAGTGCGGCCGCAATGATGGGCTGTACATAGGAGTACATGCTAACGAGCGTTGGACGCAGGGCCTTCTGGCCTATGGGAATGAGTATGTAGGCAATGAATGTGGCGAACACTATCACATAGAGCGTCTGCCATATTATGGAGGGTGCCACTGCCGCATACTCTATTGTGGTGAGCTCCTTAAGGTCCAACGGCACGGAGACTATGGCCGAGAAGAGGAACATCCACTTCATGAATGTTACCGTGTCGTACTTGGCGATGAGTGGCCTGAAGAGTCCAAGGTAGAGCGCGAAGGCAAGGCAGTTGCATGCCATGAGCGCAAAACCGAGCGGAGTGGTGTGCGTCGCACCGGCACTGATGCTCACCGAGTTGAAAATCAGCAGCAGTACACCGCCGAGGCTGACTGCCACACCGGCCACCTTCTTGAACGTGATGGGCTCCTTGAGATATATGGCCGCCACGAACATCGTCATGATGGGGGCCATTGCCGAGAGAATGGATGCGTCAAGCGGTGTGGTGACCGTAATGGCCTTCAGAAAGCAGAGCTGCGTGACGTAGAGCCCCAGCATGGAGGCGCAGAATATCTTCAGCAGGTCGCGGCGCTCAACCTTGTGGCGGGGCATGAAGAGCGACACAGCCCACAGGAGCAGCGAGGCCCCCACCGCTCTGAGACAGAAGAGCCCCAAGGGGGATATGTAGCCGTCATTGGCAATGTTCTTGCAGGCTATCAGATTGAACCCGAAGATGAAATAAGCGCCGAAGCAGGCGAGGTGTCCGGCCCATGCCGGTATGTTCCTCTGGTTTGTCGTGTTGTCCATAATCGTCGCAAAAGTAATCATAAACAGCAGGACGTGTCCGGAAACGAGGCGAATAAATTGTTAAATTTCACTCCATGCCCCCGTGCATATGGGATGGTGACGCACCGTTTTGAGGCATTGCAGACAAGGGGAAATAAATCGGGGAGAAACAGGGGATTTTCGTAAATTTGCCGTACTTTTATGACACATAACGAACCCCACAAGCCATGAGCAGCAAAGTACTGTTGATCTATACGGGAGGGACAATCGGCATGAAGACCGATGCGCAGAGCGGTGTGCTGACCCCCTTCGACTTCAATCTCATCTACGAAGAGTTCCCCTCGCTGCGCACGCTCGACACCGAAATCGACGTGTTGCCCTTTGACCCCATTGACTCCTCCAATGTCTCGCCCGAACTGTGGGTGCGGCTGGCCGGCATCATTGCCGAACGTTACGGCGACTACGACGGCTTTGTGGTGCTGCACGGTACCGACACGATGGCCTATTCGGCTTCGGCGCTGAGCTTCATGTTCGATGCCCTTGCCAAACCGGTCGTCTTTACGGGCAGTCAGATACCCATAGGCGTGTTGCGCACCGACGGCCGGGAGAACCTCATTACTGCTGTGGAGATTGCGGCGGCCAAGGACGAGACGGGGCATGCCATGGTGCCCGAAGTGTGCATCTATTTTCAGAACAAGCTGTTGCGTGCCAACCGCACGAAGAAGACAAGTGCCGAGGAGCTGAATGCCTTCTCGTCCTACAACTATCCGCCACTGGCCGAGGTGGGTGTCACGATTCACTATAACCGACCTTTCATCCACCGTCCCGAAGAGGACGGACGGTTTGCGGTTGATGCGCGCATCGACACGAGCGTGGCCGTGGTGAAGATATTCCCCGGCATGACCGAGCGGGTGTTCCGTTCCATGCTCTCGGTGGAGGGTGTGAAGGGCATTGTGCTCGAGACCTACGGCTCGGGCAATGCCCCCACGTGCGGGTGGTTCCTGGATGCGTTGCGCGGGTGCATAGGCCGAGGGGTGGTGGTGATGAACGTCACGCAGTGCTGGAGCGGCAAGGTCAATATGGCCATGTACGAGACCGGGGCACGTCTGCGCCAGACGGGGGTCGTGGACGGCAAGGATATAACCACCGAGGCGGCTATCACCAAGATGATGCATCTGGCGGGATGCGGACTGGGCCACAGCGAATTTATAAGACGGCTCGAAACCTCCATGCGGGGCGAAATCGGCGAGTAGGTCGGTCTGAATCCCATGGAGGGGGAAAGGCGGGTTGCATGGAAAAAAAAGAGATGGATGAATATTGACGACAGGATAAAGGGTTTGAACTGCAGGCTCTTCGGGGCGCTGGGAGAGTTTCTCAACGAGACTCCGGAGGCGCTCACGGCAGAGCTTGTGAAGCAGTTCTGTGGGGAGGCACAGTGCGGCACGGAGGAGGCTTTCGCCTATCTGCTGGCGGCCGCATGCGGTCTCGACATTGCCGGCAGCGCAGACGATATGGAGCTGTTTGTCCGGCAGTTGCGCCCCGGAGTGCACCTGCTCGATGAGGCTGTCTATGCCTCCGACCCATATTACTCCTGTGTGGAGTTCCCTTCGCTCCGTTCGGATGCATGGCAGATGTGCCGCATGAGTTACAAGCCATTCGAGGCATTCGTCTGCAATGACATCGTGCGCCTTGCCGACGGACGGCAGATACCGCAGGTGGGCTTCTTCGCCTCCCGTTTCGACTACCCGGCCGTGCTGCAGGAGGGCAGGATATGGATGACAGTCACACCCAACGAGGTGGAGACCATGCGTGAGGCAATTGCCCGTGCGCACGGGAATGTGCTCGCCTATGGGCTCGGGCTGGGCTATTATATATATATGGTGTCGTGCAAGAGCGGGGTCGGGTCGGTTACCGTGGTGGATTGTGACGCAACTGTCATCCGTCTCTTCGAAAACCACCTTTTGCCGCAGTTCCCCTTCCGTGACAAGGTGCGGGTGGTGTGCGATGACGCCTACCGTTTTGCCGAACAGCGCATGGCCGGCGGCGGTTACGATTGCGTCTTCACCGACCTGTGGCACGATGTCTCCGACGGAGTTCCCGGCTATCTCCGCATGAAGTGCCTGGAACCCCTTCTGCCGGGCGCCGACTTCTCCTATTGGATCGAAAAGTCCCTAACGTGCTACTTGTAGTTTTTATTGCACACAGGAGTGTTCTGTCTCCCCAAAATGTCTCTGTCCAAACGTCGGACAATCAGTGTAATTAACATTGGCTTAACATTGAGTTAATCTTTTCGTAACATTTACGTAACAATCTGGTAATATTGTTTGGACGAAAGATTGCGGGCTTTGGCCTAACTTTGTGTCGCAAACTGAAATGGCATGGAGACAGTCTATCTTGTAGTGGTTATTTTTCTGCTGGTGCTTGCCGTAATGGGCTTGTCGGCGGGAGTCAGCAACGACGCGGTCAATTTCCTCAGTTCGGCCGTAGGTACAAGGGCCGCCTCCACAAAGTGGATCATTATTGTCGCCGCAGCTGGTATTCTGTGCGGCGCCTCCATAAACAACGGGATGATGGATATTGCCAGAAACGGCGTCTTTCATCCCGAATTTTTTTATGCGCCGGAGGTGATGTGCATCTTCATGTCGGTGATGATTGCCAACCTCATCCTGCTCGACGTGTTCAACATGGTGGGCATGCCCACCTCCACCACGGTTTCCATGGTCTTCGAGCTGTTGGGTGCCACGGTGGCGCTGGCCATGCTCAAGGCCATTTCGGGCGACTCTACGGTGAGTTTCGCCGCTCTGATCAATACCGACAAGGCATTCTCGATGATTCTCGGAATATTCCTGTCGGTAGCCATCGCCTTCATATTCGGCATGATAGTGCAGTATCTTGCACGTCTGATATTCACCTTCAACTATAGGAAAAACCTCGCCTGGAAGATAGGCATCTTCGGCGGTGTGGC
This sequence comes from Tidjanibacter sp., assembly GCA_963640325.1. Lineage (GTDB taxonomy): Bacteria > Bacteroidota > Bacteroidia > Bacteroidales > Rikenellaceae > Tidjanibacter. Next base: position 313,139 of record CAVHXY010000001.1, on the reverse strand, counting down.
CACCACGGCACTGGTCTATTTCATGCTTATCAAGGGGTTGGGCAGTTCGACCGTGCTCTCGGCCGAGCAGAAAGTGTGGCTGGACGAGAACACGTGGGAGCTCATCGGGGTATGCTTCGTGGCCTTCACTGTCATCATGCAGGTGCTCCACTGGCTGAAGGTCAATGTCTTCAAGGTGATAGTGATGATAGGCACCTTTGCGCTGGCAATGGCATTTGCAGGCAATGACCTGGTCAACTTCATAGGAGTGCCCATCGCGGGCTACGATGCCTATGTGGACTTCTCGGCCAATGCAGGTGACAATATCGACGGCTATCTGATGGGTTCGCTCAACGAGACATATGCCACTCCCTTCATATTCCTCTTTACGGCGGGACTGATAATGGTCATTACGCTTGCCACTTCCAAGAAGGCGAAGATAGTGCTCAAGACATCGCTCGATTTGAGCCGTCAGGACACAGGTGACGAGATGTTCGGCTCGTCGGTCATGGCCCGTACGGTGGTCCGAAACATCACGCAGATGGCTGCGGCGGTGGAGAGTTGCGTGCCCGAACGTGTGAAGAAGTGGGTGGACAGCCGCTTCAACTCCAACGAGGCGATTATGGAGGACAAGGCATCGTTCGACCTTGTGCGCGGTTCGGTGAACCTCGTCCTGGCAGGCATGCTCATAGCGTTGGGAACATCGCTCATGTTGCCCCTCTCGACCACATTCGTGGCATTCATGGTGGCAATGGGAAGCTCTCTGGCCGACAGGGCATGGGGGCGCGACAGTGCCGTCTATAGGGTTACGGGTGTCTTCTCGGTCATTGGCGGCTGGCTCTTTACGGCTGTGGCTGCATTCCTGCTGGCTTTCGTGCTTGCCATCATTCTGCACTACGGTGGTGTGGTTGCCATGGTTGCCATGCTGGCTTTGGCGGTGAGCCTTGTGGTGAAGAACAGCCTGAAGGCCCGCAAGGGCAAGGTGAAGGACTCCTCGGCCTTCAACGAGATGATGACCACCACCGACCCCGAACGACTCAAGGATCTCCTTCTGGAACACAACCGCAACAGTGTACTCAAGATTCTCGACTATGCCAGTGAAGCCTACGGCAAGATTATCGACGGTTTCCTGAAGGAGGATATCCGTCTGTTGCGCAAGTCGATAAACGATGCGGTGGAGGCCAAGAGCGACATGAAGATAATGAAGCGCAAGGAGATTATGGCCATGCGCCGTCTGGATCCTTCGGTGGCGATAAAGAAGAACACATGGTTTCATCTTTCATACAACTGCTGCGAGCAGATGCTCTATTGCATAAGGCGTATATGTGACCCATGCAAGGAACATGTCGACAATAGCTTCACTCCTCTGGACCGCAAGTACCGCAAGGAAATTCTCTATATAAAGAGTCTGGTTCTCGAGGCTGCCGGGATTGCCCGCAAGGCCATCACCTCGCTCGACTATTCAAATCTCGAACCAATACGCGACCGCATAAAGGAGCGCAAGGACACCATCCTCGAGATACGCCGCAAACAGATGGCACGGCTTTCTCAGAACGACGAGAATATCGATGTCTCCACTTTGTATCTGAGCATCATACAGGAGTCGGAGGAGCTCGTCACCGAGATGCGCCATCTCGTGCGCGACATCGGCAAGCTCTCCGAATAGTCCCGCCGGTTTCATCCGGACTGCCGCCACGGTCCGGCCTTCTTAATCATTTATTATTGCAGAAAATAATGGGCGAATATAAAAATACCCTTATCTTTGTCGCGGAAATTTTAAATATGTTTTAAAAATATTTTATTAACCAAATACTCCTTATTATGGATTGGTTCAATTCTCTTGTGTTCGGTACCGGTACGGCACACTCCCTTTTCATTCTGACCCTCACGATCTGGATCGGAATAGTGCTGGGGCACTTTAAGGTAAAAGGAATCTCCCTGGGAATAACGTGGATTCTCTTCACGGGAATCATCCTCTCGCACTTCGGCTTGAAGCTCGATGCGCAGATGGGCAATTTCGTCAAGGAGTTCGGACTCATCCTCTTTGTCTATTCGGTCGGACTGCAGGTGGGCCCCGGTTTCTTCTCGTCGTTCAAACACGGAGGCATTACGCAGAACATGCTGGCTGTCACGATAGTGGTGCTTGGCTGTGTGGTGACCTATGCCATACACCTCATTACGGGAGAGAGCCTTGCCACCATGGTGGGTATCATGTCGGGTGCGGTGACCAACACTCCCGGACTGGGTGCGGCACAGCAGACATTTGCCGACATGCAGGGTGTGCAGAACGGCAACATTGCGCTGGGCTATGCCGTGGCCTATCCGCTCGGTGTCATCGGAGTGATTCTCTCCATGCTTCTTGTGCGCAAGCTCTTCCGCATAAATCTCGACAACGAGACCCGTGACGAGACGGCCGAGAATCCGCCCATGGCGGCCCGCATCAATGTGGAGGTGCACAACGAGGGTATCGAGAACCATACGGTAAGCGAAATCTGCAAGTTTCTCAACTACGACTTCGTCCTCTCCCGCATCCGCCATGCCGACTGCTCGGTGGATATCGCCACGGATGATTCTGTGGTCGTGAAGGGCGATGTGCTGCGTATTATCGTGAAACCCGACGACATGGATGCCGTCATAGCCTGTCTCGGCAAACAGGTGCATATCGATTCGCACATCTGGGAGAAGGAGAGCCCGCAGCTCATCTCCCGTCGCGTGGTGGTTACCAAGCCCGAAATCAACGGAGTGCCTATCGGCAAGCTGAACATCCGCTCGCTCTATGGTGTGAACATCACGCGCGTGAACCGTGCGGGTATCGACCTTGTGGCCACCTACTCGCTGCGCCTTCAGATGGGCGACCGCGTCACGGTGGTAGGCGCCGAGCACAGCATAAAGAAGGTTGCCGACCTGTTGGGCAACTCGCTCAAGAGACTCAATATGCCCAACCTCTTCCCCCTCTTCGTGGGAATCTTCTTCGGTGTGCTGCTGGGCATGATACCTTTCATGGTACCCGGAATTCCGCAACCCATAAAGCTCGGTCTGGCCGGTGGCCCGTTGGTGGTGGCAATTCTGATAAGCCGCTATGGACCGAAATACAAGATGGTGACATTCACCACCATAAGCGCCAATATGATGTTGCGTGAGGTGGGACTTGCGCTTTTCCTTGCAGCCGTGGGGCTTGGAGCCGGCGAAGGCTTCGTGGATGCCATCCGTGGCGGTGGCTACTGGTGGGTGCTCTATGGATTCATCATTACCCTAGTGCCGGTTCTTACGGTGGGATGCATTGCCCGTTGGCGCTTCAAGATGAACTACTACGAGATAATGGGTCTCTTGGCCGGAAGTACCACCAACCCGCCCGCAATGGCATATGCCAACTCAGTGGGGCAGGATGACCGTGTGTCGGTGGCCTATGCGACGGTCTATCCTCTGACCATGTTCTTGCGTATCCTTTTTGCCCAGGTGCTGATACTTGTGGCGATAGGGTAGGCGGCATTGCCGGCTGTACGGAAAAACACGAAGCCGGTCCCTTAGGGAGCCGGCTTCGCTTGTTGTGCCTTGTTCTATAGTGCAGTCCCTTTCTTCTGCATGGCCTTACTCTTCCGCCTCCTCTTCGTTTCCGCCTCCGCAAAACTCTTTGTAGTGTCTCTTCAGTGCCTCGTGTTTCGCCCTCATTTCGCTGTGGCAGGCCAGACGGAAGTCCGAAACCAGCTGACGCACCAGGCGCGCATAGTCATGCAGATAGGCGAAAGAGGGCAACAGCATTAGCGTCAGCACGCAGGCCAGTTGCCATGGGGTGTTGCAGAAAAGGAATATTCCCCACGCAATGAGCAGGAGCGGAACCAGCAGAAAATCTATGCCGAATGTCACTGTGTTGTACATCGCCTTGTCCTCCACCGCATAACGTTTAAGCACCCGGTCTGCTGCCCATGCGGGTAGCATCGCCACTCCTGCCACCAGGCAGAAGGGCAGGCCGAAGAGTGCCTTCATTGCCTCCTCGGTGACTCTTATCCCGAGCGGCACTCCGGTGAATGAGGCGCCGGAGATGCGGTATTTGTGGCGCAGACGTGCAAGCTCTCCGGCTTCGGCGAGGAGTGTGGCCGCCTTGTCGGGCGCTTCGCTGCGGAGCCGTTGCAGGGTAGCCACGACGGCTTGCCGCTCCGGAAGCGTATCCGCCCCCGTGGCATATGCCTCGGCAGTCACCGTCTTCACCGTCTCCCATGTGGACTCAAAGCCGCCATCGGCAGGAATGTAGGTAATCAGTCCGCGCATGCGCTCCGTCAGCTCGCCCCGCAGGAGCTCCATGAGGTGCGGCTGTGTTGTGCCGCTGTGGGAGGCGAGATAGGCCGTGATATCTATGGGGCATCCGAAACGGACGGTGGCTGAAGTGCGGTAGCGGAAGTAGTCGCCGTATTCGATACCCACGGGCACCACACGGAGTCTCTTCCCGTCGCCCATCTCACCGCATGCCTTGAGGGCTATGTGGAATACCCCTTTGGTGAGGGGCAACAGAGAGTGCATGGGGCGGTGTGTGCCCTCGGGGAATATGCAGAATGGCACCCCGTCACGGAGCGTATCCACGGCATCGTCTATTGTGCGGATGTTGCCTGCGAGCGACTGCATGCCGTCCTTGATGCGGTATATGGGCATTATGCGCAGGAACCGCAACACCTTCGCCAGCCCCTTTATGCCGAACATGTCGGCCCGGGCCACGAATACCTTGTCGCCGGGCGATGCGCACAGCACCAGCAGGGCGTCCATCAAGCCACTGCTATGGTTGGGGGCGTAGATTACCGCTCCGTCATGTGGGATGTTCTCGCTTCCAAGGATGCGTATTCGTCGGAATGCGGTGTGTATGCGCAGATTTACTATGTGCTTGAGCAGCGTGTAGCGCGGGTCCTTGTCCTGTATCTTTGCTCGTTTCATCTCTCTCGGATTCCAATATTCACTGCCCGGTCTTCCCGCTCTGCCTGTCAGCGCAGGTGCTGGGCGAACCACTCCTCCAGCTTGTCGGCTGTGGTGTCCTTGAGAAGCACCTTCTTGTTCCTGTCAAGCAGGTAGAGTGTGGGTATGGCCTTGAGGTCGTAGGTGTCGTTGTTGCGTATAGCAGTGCCCTTGTCATATCCGCAGAGCCATGAGGCGGGTATTTCGGCAAGGTGCTTGCGCCATAGGGAGAGCTCCCCGTCGGGATAGACGGCCAGGATTTTCAGCTTTCCGCTGCTTTGCATTCCTGCCACGGAGGCGCTGTGGGTCAGCCAGCGGTTTATTTCACGGCAGTTGTTGCAGTCGGGGTTGTAGAAGTACAACAGCAGATATTCGGCCGCCACGGCATGCATGCGGTATTGGGTGCCTTTGGCTGTCGTGCAGGTGAAATCCGCGGCCACGGTGCCCGGACGGTTGCGCAGTGCAATTTCAAGCAGCGTGCGGTAACGCCCTTTCGTCGTGGCGTCTATGCGTGGCGAGGCCGTCAGGTGCCGGAGCACGGGAATGAAATATTCGTCGTTGCGTATGGGCGAGTTGGGGTCGTAGAGATAGAGCTCTGCAAGGGCGGCGAAACGCTCATATGCCACGGTATTTGCTGAGGCTTTGTCCATGAGGGCGGTCAATGCCTTGGCGGCAGTTGTCATGGTGGTGTTGCCGAGACATGTTATGAAGTCGCCGAACATCTGTTCCGTGAAGTCGCTGCGGAGGTTGTCAGCGCTCTTGAAGTCGAAGCGGTCCCAGTAGTGGAGCGCCAGATATTGGGCCCGGGCCTCGGGGGTGGCTATCATGGCGGGCACCGTCACTCTCTGCCCTGCGGCGCTCCTCTGCACGGCGGTCTGTGCTATGGCCCCGAGGGGCAGCAGCATGGCTAAGAGGGGTATGTAGAGAATCTTTCGCATCATTGTTCCCAATGCCTTGTAGATATGGTAAAGATAGGAAATTTTTCCGTAGCGTGTACTCTCACTCTCCGTAGCATGCGTGCAGGTGCCGATTCCCGGCATTCGATACGGCCGGGCAGTGGCTATTGTACGGCGGGGCAGAGTGCCTCCGAGTCGTGGCGGGTAGGCACCGGGGAAATAAAAACCATGTATAGTCTCCTATACATGGTTCCCAGTAATTCGGGTGGATAGTGGGGTTCGAACCCACGACATTCGGAACCACAATCCGACGCTCTGCCAGCTGAGCTATATCCACCATCTGTATCTTTCCTGCTGCATCTGCCTTGTCAGCTACACCAGCTCTCCAACTCTCTTGCTATCCTGCCACTCCTGCCTCGTCAGCTGCATCTGCAATGTTTCTCTCTGTCGGCCTCCGGTTTGGATGTCTGTGCAGGCTTGTCTGCTCTCCACAATGCCCCCGGTGCTCCGGGCTTGCTCCTGAATGTTAGAGGGCGTTGACGTGAAGCTGCAGGCTGCTCTTGAGGTTGCCGGCTTTGTTCTTGTGGATTACGCCTTTCTTGGCAAGCTTATCGAGCATTGCGTTCACTTTGGGAAGCAGAGCGCTTGCAGCGGCCTTGTCGCTCGTGTTGCGGAGTGCGCGTACGGCGTTGCGGGTCGTTTTGTGATAATACTTGTTCTGAAGCTTTTTGGTTTCAGTCTGACGAATCCTCTTCTCTGATGACTTGTGATTTGCCATGATATTTCTCCTTATTATATAATTTTTTTGTTTTTCTGTTTTTTGTAGCCCATAGCAGAATCGAACTGCTCTTTCAAGAATGAAAATCTTGCGTCCTAGCCGATAGACGAATGGGCCCCGGCGGTGACGGAACCACGTTCCCGTCTATTTTAGCGGTGCAAAGATAGTAAAAAAAGATTATCCGCAACCCATAAAGCGAAAAAAAATAAAAAAAGTTGGAATGTGGAACTGCGTGATGCAGCGTCATTTCAGTTTTATGGAGCGTGTCGTGCGGTCGAACGTGAGCCGTGTGTCATCGAACAGCCGCTCCACCAGTCCCGACGATATGAACGAGTCCGTACTGTCGCACAGAAGGCTTCCCCGGTCAATCATCGCCACCGCATCGCACAGCTCCAGGGCTATACTGAGGTCGTGTGTGGTGGAGAGTATGCACTTGCCCTGCTCATCTGCCAGGCGGTGCAGCAGCATGCATATTTCATACTTGTTGGGCAGGTCGAGAAATGCCGTGGGCTCGTCCAGGAGGATTATTCCGGTGTCCTGTGCCAAGGCGCGGGCAATCATCACCCGCTGACGTTCGCCGTCGCTGAGGTTGGCTATGCACTTGCGGGCGAATCCACCCATTCCCACCAGCTCCAGTGCACTCCCTATGCACTCTTTGTCTTCGGGTGACAGCGACCCCATCCAGTTGGTGTAGGGGGCACGTCCGAGCGCGACGACATCCATGACCTTCAGGTCGGCTATGCGTACCTCTTCGGTGGAGACGAAGGCTATGCGGGCGGCTATTTCCCGACGGTCCATGCCGGCGATGTCGCGCCCGAAAATCTCCACGCTTCCCTTTATGGGGGCGGCAAGCCCGGCTATGGTGCGCAGCAGCGTACTCTTGCCCGTGCCGTTGCGTCCCACGAGCGCCGTGAAGCAGCCTGCCGGGAAACCGACATCGGCACTTTCCACAAGCAGACGTGTACCGTAGCCCACTGTCAGCGAGCGCAAGCGTACCGGATATGTCGTGTCTTCACTCATGTGGATCAGGAGATTATGGAACGGTTGCGGATTATCACGGCCACTATGACGGGAATGCCTATGAGGGCCGTTATGGTGTTGATTGGCAGAGTGTAGCCCGTTGTCGGCATTTGTGAAACAATGTCGCAGAGGAGCATCGATGCCGCTCCGCACATCATGGATGCGGGCAGCAGCGTGCGGTGGTCGGCCTCCTTGAAGAGCATGCGTGCCACGTGCGGAATGGCGAGGCCGATGAACCCTATCGGGCCGCAGAAGGCCGTTACGGTCCCTGCAAGCACCACGCTTACTATCGTGAGCCACAGATGGGTGCGTTTTATGTCGAGCCCCATCGTGGAGGCGTAGTTGTCACCCAACAGCAGAATGTTGAGCGGTTTGATGAGGAATATGGAGACAATGAGCCCCGCCACCGTCACGGGCACAATGATGCGGAGCTGTTCGGCCGAGACGCTGCCGAGCGAGCCCATGGTCCATACCACGTATGATTTGAGTGCGCTCTCGGGACTCAGGTACTGCAACACCTCCACGACTGCCGTGGCTGCACTGCCGAACATGATACCGAGTATGAGCACCACCATAATGTCCTTTATGCGTGCCGAGACCGCCATGATGACCGCCATGATTGCCGCCGCACCAATCCATGCCGACCCTACAACTCCGATATTCTTTATGGCAGGTCCCACCTCCACTCCCAGCAGGGGCAGTCCCAGCAGGAATATGGAGACCCCGAGGCTTGCGCCCGAGCTTATGCCCAGCACGTATGGACCCGCCAGGGGGTTGCGGAAGAGTGTCTGCATCTGAAGACCCACGCACGAGAGAGAGGCTCCGGCTATGAGTGCCGTGACTGCTTTGGGCAGGCGGAAGTTGAGTATTATGTAGCGGGTGGCCGAATCGCATTCGCCTCCCGTTAGTGCCGCATATATGTCGCGCACGGGTATGCTTACCGAGCCGAGCATTACATCTGCCACGAAGAGCAGCACGATGCCCGCCGCGAGCAGGACGAAGAGTATGCGGTTGCGTCTGTTCATTGCAGTGCTATTCGAGCCGTTTGAAATAGTAGAGTTCGCGTCCGGGGGCACTCTCGGGGTGCAGTATCTGCAGTATGTCTGCCAGCACTATGTCGGCTCTCAGCGCGCCCGACTCCCAGAAGTCGCTGCCGCCGGCAGGTGTGGTGCGCCTGGTGGAGTTGTAGACCCCGCGGTTCTTCACCACGTCCACATCGGCGAACTTGGGGTTCTCGGCCGTCAGATCGGCTATGCTCTCAGCCTGGTTGGGGTTGAGCCATATGTCCGACCGGGTGAGGTATATGTAGGCCGCCTCTCCGCTCAGGGGACGGCTTATGTCGTCGCTGTGTCCGCTGCAGACATACTCGCCGCCGGCATCGGCTATGAGCGTAACCACATAACTTTCGTCACCCGGCACGAACCATGTGTCACGGTAGGGGGCGTTGAGCATCACCCGGGGATGGGCGGTGTATTGCCTGGCCTGCTCCTTGAGGGCCGTGTAGGAGGATTCTATGCCGTCGAAGACCTTCGAGGCTTCGTTACGGCGGTCGAAAATCTCGCCGAGGGCCACCACCCACTCGGCTTTGCCCAGCGGTGTGTGCTCCAGATAGTCACCCACGTAGAATGCCGTGATTCCCATCTCCTTGAGCTTGTCGGTCACGGCGGTGTTCTCGCCGGCCACGCCGAATATGAAGACTATGTCGGGTTTCACGGAGGCTATGAGTTCATAGTTGAGGTTGGCATCATACCCTACATCGACCACCTTGCCTTGGGCTATGTTTTCGGCCACCACGGGAGTGGATACATAGTTTTTGCCCGAGACACCACGCACGGCCCCGGCGCATCCGAACGAGTCGATGAATGCAATGTGGCTTGTGGACATGCAGATGACGCTTCCGGGGCCGGCCTTCACCACCTCACCCTCAAATCCCTCGGGCGGCACTTCGCCGTCACGGGCTATGAAGAGGTCCTTGGCCACATCGTGTGCCCCCTGCCAGGGGTTGAGGCTGCGCAGTATGGTTGACTGTCCCCCGGTGGCATATATCTCAAAACTGCCGGCATGCCGCGGGGTATAGAGCGGCTCGCCGTAGTCGGCGCTCTTCCCGCCTCCCGAACACGAAAACTGCAGGGTTGCGACAAGCAGCGCCGCCATTGACAACAATCTTCTTCTCATAATGGAATACCGGTCTCTTGTGACCGGTTGCAAATGTAGCAATTAATTCGTGATTTTTCACAATGAAACCCTCTGGCAATGCCCTCCGCAACTTTTTATTCACCCCACCGCTGAAGCAATTAGGAATAAATTTATTACCTTCGCAGTAGCGGGCGGAGCGTAAGAGAAGCCGTTTCTGTCGGCCGTTCCGTCAGCGGGAAAGGAGAGATGATGCAGAAAGTCCGCACATATCTTTTGGTGTTGGCGCTTGTGGGCGGTGCCACGGTGCTTCATGCCCGGAATTTCGTGACGGGCAGCCGCATGCAGAGACTGTCTGCCAAAGAGTGGTGCAACGACCGCAAGCCGTCATTGAAGCGCACGGCCGTGCTGGTGGAGTTCTTCTCTTCGGCCAACCCCTCGGTTCTCGCCCATGCGGAGCACCTTGAGCGCATCGCCTCTGCAAATGCCGGAGACATGGAGACTGTCATCATTGCCTGTGAACCGGCCGAGGTCATGGAGCGGATATTTCCCGTGGGAAGCCGGTGTTTCGTGGCGATAGATGCCGACGGTACCCTGTTCAACCGTTATGGTGTGAGGACAGTGCCGTGTACCGTGCTGTTGGACCGTAGGGGCCGTGTGGCATGGTCGGGCGATCCGGCAACACTCACCGACGAGAGGATAGGGCGTGCGACGGGCGGACGGCGGGAGCTGCGCCAGATGAGAAAAGCCGACAGACAGAGATACAGAGAGACAATCGGAAAAACACAATAGTCATGGACAGTCATCACAATATAGACCATTTCGAGAACCATCACCGCGAGGAGCACCTCGACAGTGCCCTCCACATCGCGGACGGTGTTGCCGACCATCCCATCGTGAATCCCTATTTCCATCATGTGCGCCGCCGTACATACTCTACGGAGCAGTATGTCGACGGGATTCTCAAAGGCGACATCACCATGCTTTCGCAGGCCATAACGCTCATCGAGAGCAACAACCTCAGCCACTATGCACAGGCGCAGGAGATTATAGAGCGCTGTCTGCCCCATTCTGGCAATTCGGTGCGCATCGGCATCACCGGTGTGCCGGGGGCGGGCAAATCTACCTTTATCGAAGCGGTGGGAGGCATGGTCACGGGGCTCGGGCACAAGCTGGCAGTGCTTGCCATCGACCCTTCGTCCAACCGTAGCGGCGGCTCCATACTCGGCGACAAAACCCGTATGGAGAGCATTTCGTCCAACCCCAAGGTGTTCATCCGCCCCTCCCCGAGTGCCGGTTCGCTGGGCGGTGTGGCACGCAAGACCCGCGAGACCATAATCCTCTGCGAGGCGGCCGGCTTTGACGTGATTTTCATCGAGACTGTGGGAGTGGGGCAGAGCGAGACTACGGCGCACTCCATGGTCGACATGTTCATGCTGCTGCAGATTTCGGGTGCCGGCGACGAGCTGCAGGGCATCAAGCGTGGCATAATGGAGATGGCCGACATGGTGGTCATCAACAAGTGCGACGGCACCAATGTGAACAATGCGAAGCTAACCCGCCGCCAGATAATGAATGCGCTGAACCTCTTCCCCGAACCCGAGTCGGGCTGGCGTCCGCAGGTGTATACCTGTTCGTCGGTTAAGGGCAACGGGCTCGGTGACGTGTGGAGCGGCGTGGAGGAGTACCTCGAATTCATAAAGTCCAACGGATATTTCCAGCGCCACCGTCAGGAACAGAGCCGCTATCAGATGTACGAGACGATCAACGAGACCTTGCGCCGCAACTTCTATAGCAATCCGGCCGTGGAGGCAGCCATAAAGGATTGCGAGGAGCGCATGCTCAACAGCAAGGTGAGCTCCTATGTCGCTGCGCACGAACTGCTCGACATCTACGACAGGAGTCTTCGTGACTCACTGTCCAAGTGACGGCCGCTACCGCTCTTCCGTGTGGGGTTTCGGGGCAGTTTTGTGGGGGAACGTGATCTCTTCGCGCGGCCTTTGGCGTGTGTAGCCGTTCTCTTCCAGAGCCTTCACCGTGGTCAGATAGCCCGTGAAGAAGAGCCTCTCGATGTTGCTCAGGTCATAGGGGCTGTAGTCCATCGTGTTGATGTCGATGTATATGTCGCACTTCTTAGCCTCGTCCAGCGTGTTCGACACGAACATCAGGTAGAACGAGCGCATGGCCACCCCGAGCAGGTTTTTCTTGTATTCGCGCGCTATGGATGCGTGCACGCTGATTCCTATCACCTTTTCGCACTTCTCCTTCAGGGGCGAGACGGGCAGGTTCATGAATACTCCGCCGTCCACATAGTTCATCCCGTCTATCACCGTGGGCTGGAAGAGTACGGGAATGCTGCAAGAAGCCATGACGCGCGGGGCGAGTTCTCCGTGGTCGAATATCTCGGTGCGTCCCTCGTCGAGGTTGCAGGCAGCCACCAGCAGGGGCTTGCTTAGATCAGCGAACGTTTGGGCCGGAATTATGCGGTGCAGGAGGTTCAGCAGGGGTGTCTGGTCAAAAAAACCGGTCTTGGGCATCCGGAGACTGAGCAGATCCTTGAAATCCATGTGCATGAAGAGCCCGCACATCTCGGCAGGCTTCACACCCGCTGCATGGAGAGCACCAACAATGGAACCGGCACTCGTACCCGCCACTATGTCGGGATCAATGCCGTATTCATGCATGGCCTGCAGGGCTCCGCAGTGGGCGGCCCCTTTGGCTCCGCCGCCGCCGAGTGCCACTCCTATGCCGTACTCTTTCGCCTTTGCGCCCGTGGGGACGGGTCTCTCTCTGTGCTGTTTTCCGAATATTCCGAACATGACTTGATGTATTTTTGTCCGTTTCATGACTTCCTTTCCTGCCGGCGGGAGATTGCCCTGCCGTAGCCGGCAAGGCCTTTCCTATTTCTCTATCACCCCCGAGCCTATCAGCTCCTCGCCGTCGTACCATGCGGCGAACTGACCTGCCGTGATGCCGCGCTGCGGCTCGTCGAAGATGATGTAGCCACCCTGCCCGGTTACCTTCAGTACTCCGCCCTGCAGAGGCTGGCGGTAGCGTATGCGCATGGAGAACCGCTCGGCTGTACCGGTTGCGAGTGCCCGGTCGGGACGTATCCAGTGCATCTCCCCGGGAAGAATGTGCAGCGCCTTGCGGTAGAGACCAGGGTGGTCCTGCCCCTGCCCGGCATAGATTACATTGCGCTCCGTGTCGGTGGCCAGCACGAAGAGCGGCTCAACCTTGCCGCCCACATTCAGTCCCTTGCGCTGTCCTATGGTGTAGAAGTGCGCTCCGTTGTGTCCGCCTGCCTTTGTCCCGTCCGTGGGGGCGTATTTTATGGGTGTGGCGAGTGCGGCGAGCTCCGGCTCGGCGAGCGTCTGCGCCATGCGCATTGTCTCCTCGGGCGAGGTGCTGCGTACGGCCGTGCCGGCGACTTCGTCAGCCGTCGTTCCGCCATTCTCTGCCTCGGCTCCGTCTGCCGCCTTGCCGTAGCCTTTCCAATGCTTGTCTATCTCAATGATGTCTCCCTTTTTCGCTTTCAGCTTCTGCTGCAGGAATACGGGCAGGTCCACCTTGCCCACAAAGCAGATGCCCTGCGAGTCCTTGCGGTGTGCCGTGGCGAGGTGCTGCTCCTCGGCTATGCGGCGCACATCGCTCTTGAGCAGCGACCCGATGGGAAATAGTATGTTGTCCAGTTGCCGTTGGGAGAGCTGGCAGAGGAAGTAGCTCTGGTCCTTGCCGGGGTCGGAACCTGCCAGAAGACGGTTGTAGACCACCCCGTCGTGCTCCTCTTCGTCACGGCGGCAATAGTGCCCCGTGGCAACATAGTCGGCTCCCAGCCTCTTCGCCTCGCGGAGAAATACGTCGAACTTTATCTCCCTGTTGCACAGCACATCCGGGTTTGGTGTGCGCCCTTTTCCATATTCGGCGAACATGTAGTCCACCACCCTGTGGCGGTACTCCTCGCTCAGGTCCACCACCCGGAAGGGGATGTCCAGCTTGCGGGCCACTATCTCGGCTATGAGCGAATCCTCCTCCCACGGACACTCGCCGCTGAGCGTTCCCACGGTGTCGTGCCAGTTGATCATGAAGAGGCCCCACACGTCATAGCCCTGCTCCTTGAGCAGATAGGCCGCCACGGAGGAATCGACGCCTCCCGAAAGTCCCACTACCACTCTTTTCATACCGCAAATGTACGTCACAAAAACCGAAAAAAGAGGTGCTTGCACCGCTTTTTTTACATCCTTTGCAACCCCGCCCGGCAATGCCGTGCGGCCTTCTGTCCGCAAACGGCCTTCGTGGGGCCGCCACGGGGTGGCGCAAAGTGCACCGCATAGCGCAAAAAAGAGCCGGAGCGTTAAAAAAATAGCCTTTCAAGGGCGCGTATGTCAAATATATATTGTACATTTGCGACGATTCATATCAACTCGTGAAAAGGTGATATCAATAAAATTTATCGTATAATCCTAAAATTATTTAAGAAATGAAAATTTCACATATCGAGCATCTCGGCATTGCCGTCAAGAGCATCGAAGAGGCTCTTCCTTATTACGAAGAGGTGTTGGGCATGAAGTGCTACAACATTGAGGAGGTTGCAGACCAGAAGGTAAAGACCGCTTTCCTTAAGGTGGGCCAGACCAAGATTGAACTGTTGGAGCCCACAAGTCCCGACAGCACCATCGCCAAATTCCTTGAGAACCGCGGCGAGGGTATCCACCACATGGCATATGCCGTCGAGAACATCGAAGAGGCTCTCGCAGAGGCAGAGGCCAAGGGTATCAGACTTATAGACAAGACTCCCCGCAAGGGTGCCGAGGGACTTACCATTACGTTCCTGCACCCCAAGTCGACCAAGGGCGTCTTGACGGAGCTTTGCGAAAACAAAAACAAATAATAAATCATTATGAGCGAAATTCAGAATAAGATTGCAGGTTTGGTTAAACTGCGTGAGGAGGCCAAAATGGGCGGCGGCCAGAAGAGGATCGACGCACAGCACGAGAAGGGCAAGTACACGGCACGCGAACGTATCGCAATGTTGCTCGACGAGGGCAGCTTCGAGGAGTTCGACATGTTCGTGACACATCGTTGCACCAACTTCGGCATGGACAAGAGCCACACTTACGGTGACGGCGTGGTTACCGGTTACGGTACGATAGACGGCCGTCTGGTATATGTATTTGCACAGGACTTCACCGTTTCGGCAGGTTCTCTATCGATCACCATGTCGGAGAAGATCTGCAAGGTGATGGACATGGCCATGAAGGCCGGAGCTCCCGTCATCGGTCTTAACGATTCGGGCGGTGCGCGTATCCAGGAGGGTGTGAATGCACTGGCAGGCTATGCCGAGATTTTCCAGCGCAACGTGATGGCTTCGGGTGTTATTCCCCAGATTTCGGTGATTCTCGGTCCTTGCGCCGGCGGTGCAGTATACAGCCCCGCACTCACCGACTTCATCATTATGAAGCGTGACACGAGCTACATGTTCCTCACCGGTCCCAAGGTCGTGAAGACCGTTACGGGCGAGGTTGTTACCACCGAGCAGTTGGGCGGTGCTTCGATGCACTCGACCAAGTCTGGCGTATGCCACTTTGCAGTGGACACCGAGGAGGAGTGCATGAGCCTTGTGCGCAACATCATCAGCTACATTCCGCAGAACAACATGGAGTCCACTCCCGATGTCGCAGCTACCGATGCCATCAACCGTTGCGAGGATCTGCTCAACGAGATCATCCCAGACAACCACAACATAGCATACGATATGTATGAGGTCATCCGTGCCATTGTCGACAACGGCGAGTTCCTGGAAGTACACGAGAGCTATGCACGCAACATCATTACCTGCTTTGCCCGTTTCAACGGCCAGAGCGTGGGCATCATCGCCAACCAGCCCAAGTTCATGGCAGGTGTGCTCGATATCAAGGCTTCGTGCAAGGCAGCCCGCTTCGTGCGTTTCTGCGATGCGTTCAACATTCCCATCGTTACCCTGGTGGATGTTCCGGGATTCCTGCCCGGTACGGGTCAGGAGTACGGCGGCGTGATCAACCACGGTGCCAAGTTGCTCTTCGCATACTGCGAGGCTACGGTGCCCAAGGTTACCGTCACTCTGCGCAAGGCCTATGGCGGTGCCTACATCGTCATGTCATCCAAGCACATCCGCGGCGATATCAACTATGCTTGGCCCAGCGCCGAGATTGCAGTCATGGGTGCGAGCGGTGCAGTTGAGGTTCTCTATGCCAAGGAACTCAAGGCAGCCGAGACCCCCGAGGCAAAGGCAGCCATCGTTGCAGAGAAGGAGAAGGAGTACAACGACAAGTTCTCGAACCCCTACAATGCAGCCAAATACGGCTACATCGACGATGTCATCGAGCCCCGCAATACCCGTTTCCGCATAATCCGCGCACTGCAGTCGCTCGCTACGAAACGTCTGCAGAACCCTGCAAAGAAACATTCGAACATACCTTTGTAATAAATTGACGCAATTATGAATATAACGGATTTTGACTGGTCGAAGATCGGTATGGTTGCCCTTATCGGCTTCTCGCTGGTTATCGTGATGCTGGTTGTGCTGGTGTATGTCATGAAGGGATATGGCAGTCTCTTCAAGATGCACCGCCAGAAGGCTCCCGAGGCCAAGGTGCATATGAGCGACGAGGTGGTGGTTGCCATCGCCACGGCGCTGAAGCTCTATGAGAGCGATCTGCACGACCGCGAGTCGGAGATAATCACCATCAATCGTATAGCAAGGGCATATTCGCCTTGGAATTCAAAACTTTACGGCCTCACACAGATGCCTGAACGCAGAAAATAAGTTAGTTTGCAATGAAAAATTATTCACTTAAAATAAACGGACATCAATACGATGTTGCGATAGATGACATCAACGAGAGCTCGACGACGGCCAGTGTCGTTGTGAACGGTGTATCGTACAATGTCGAGATCGACGGCGGCGCTGCGCGTTCGGCTGTCAAGAAACCCCATGTCGTACCTGCCCCGAAATCTTCGGGTCTGAGCGTAACCCCCGCAGGAGCCGCTTCGGCTCCCGTTGCAGCCGCTCCGGCTGCAGGCGGAGCGGGCACCATCAGCTGCCCGCTGCCCGGTACGGTGCTCTCCATCAAGGTCAATGTTGGTGACACTGTCAAGGTCGGCCAGACTTTGCTTGTGGTTGAGGCAATGAAAATGGAGAACAACATCGATGCCGACCGTGCAGGTGTGGTTAAGTCGATTGCCGTTCGCGAAGGCGACACCGTGGCTGAAGGTGCCGCATTGTTAACCATAGGATAGCCTTAACGGTATGATAGGATTGTTATCGTCGTCATCATTTGTTGGCGACAGCCTGCTCGATTTCTGCACGCAGTCGGGCTTCGGGGCCTTCTTTGCCGAAGGAGGCTACAAATATCTCATCATGATAGGCGTAGCCATGTTCCTGCTCTATCTTGCCATCAAACACAAGTTCGAGCCCCTGTTGCTGTTGCCCATCGCATTCGGTATTCTGCTTACGAACCTTCCCGGTGCGGAGATGTACCACACCGAACTCTTTGCCGGCGGCCATGTCCACTGGGATATCTTTGTTGACAAGGCCGGTCTTATAGACTATCTCTATCTGGGTGTCAAGTTGGGAATCTACCCCTGCCTCATCTTTGTGGGTGTGGGTGCGATGACCGATTTCGGCCCGCTGATTGCCAACCCCAAGAGCTTCTTGCTCGGTGCGGGTGCGCAGTTGGGTATCTTTTTGACATTCCTCGGTGCCTATGCACTGGGATTCTCTCCCGCTGAGTCGGGCAGTATCGCCATCATTGGCGGTGCCGACGGCCCCACGTCAATATTCCTCACCTCCAAGCTTGCCCCCGAACTGCTCGGCCCGATTGCCATTGCGGCATACTCCTATATGGCACTCGTTCCCGTCATCCAGCCGCCCATCATGCGACTGATGACCACCGAGAAGGAGCGCAAGATCAAGATGTCGCAGCTGCGTACCGTGTCACGTACGGAGAAGATTATCTTCCCGCTGGTGATTACCGTGATCATATCGCTGCTGTTGCCGAGTGCCGCTCCCCTGGTAGGCTGTCTCATGTTGGGTAACCTGATGAAGGAGTGCGGTGTAGTGGAGCGCCTGAGCAAGACCGTGCAGAACGAGTTGATGAACATCGTGGTCATCTTCCTCGGTATCTCGGTAGGTGCTACGGCCACTGCCGAGTCCTTCCTTAACTTCCGTACGCTCAGCATTCTGGTTCTGGGTGTGACGGCATTCTGCTTCGGAACTGCAGGCGGTGTGCTCTTTGCAAAGATCATGAACATGTTCTCCAAGGAGGGCAACAAGATCAATCCCCTCATCGGTTCGGCAGGCGTGTCGGCTGTCCCCATGGCAGCCCGCGTTTCGCAGCTCGAGGGTCAGAAGGCAGACCCGAGCAACTTCCTGCTCATGCATGCCATGGGCCCGAACGTTGCGGGTGTCGTAGGTTCGGCGGTTGCTGCCGGTATCCTGCTGTCGTTCCTGGGTTAATCATTTGAAGGACGCAAAAAAGAGAGCGGACCACAAACGGTCCGCTCTCTTTTTTGCTTACCGGGCGGGGAGTGCATGATGGGGCAGGAGAGGGGCTTGCACCGGAGCACTGCGGTGAGAGTCTCGCTGTATTCCGGGTGGTATAACCGCCAAATCTGTGGTGTGCGTAATGACGCATATGGGGGCGGGTGTTATGTGACGGATTGCGGCGGAAGTGACATTATGCACAATAGCGTGGCATGTGTTCCGTTTGTGTGGTGTGTGACTCTCTTTGTGGTGAATGGGGCAAGATGCCCGACATGATTTTAAGGAGAAGGGAACGCTTCCGCTTTGAGCGGATAAAAAAAACGGCCACCCGAAAAGGTGGCCGCTCATGTTGTTGCTGTCTTGGATTACTCCTCGGCTGCCTCGTCATCGGCATTGCGCGATGCACGGGTTGCCATAACGTTGCAGATCGACGACGATGCGGGGTTGAGAATCGTTACGTTCTCGATGTGCAGGTCACTGCAAGCGAACGTGTGACCCAGCTGCAGGGGAGTTACGTCCACTACAATCTCATCGGGCAGATACTCTGCCAGTGCGCTGATGCGGAGTTTGCGCTTCGAAACGTTGAGCTTGCCGCCGGCCTTCACGCCCTCCGAGTTACCCGTGATTCTTACGGGAACGTCAATTGCTACGGGCTTGCCGGGGATTACACGATAGAAATCGAGGTGCATGGGATACTCCTTTACGGGGTGGAACTGAGCCTCACGGAGAACTCCGGTCTCCTTCTTGCCCTCGATGTCGAACTCGACGATATATGAATTGGGGGTGTAGAGGAGGGGCTTGAGAGCCTTGGCCTCTACCGAGAAGTGAACTTCACCCTCTGTGCCACCGTAGATTACGCATGGAACCTGCTGTGCACGGCGCACGTCCTTTGCCTGTTTCTTTCCGAATGCGGTACGTTTCGTACCAGTGAGTTGAATGGTTTTCATTGTAATAAATGTTTGAATGTTAATAAAATACTTCGGCGGTACTCAGGCTGCTTCATTCAACAAAGGCAGTCCCCATAACCGCTTGCGACCGCAAAAGTAATCATTTTTTGCGGAAAAACAATTCTCTCCGTAGCTTTTTCTCCCTCTTGGTGCTGTCTGTCAGCAAGATGTGCCGCCTTGTCATTCGGATTGCTTCTGCCCGGCAATCCTCTCGCCCACAATGCGTGCCGCATCGCCCACAAACTGCAGGCAGTGGCGCTGACCGTAGTAGGCCGCCGTGCGCTCCTCGGGTTTGGGCGACAACTTCTGCGAGGCGGCCAGGCCGAGCAGCTCGCGGCACACTATGGAGTGGTTCTTGGCGCGGAATTCCTCGGCCATCTCCTGCACCTCCTTGTAGTTGGCCATCTTTACCTTGTTGTCGGGCGCCGTGCAGGGGGTGATGAATCCGGCGCAGAGAGCCATTCCGCTCACTGTGCCGCACACCTCGCGCATGCGTCCCACACCTCCGCCGAAGGGTGCCGCAATCTTGGCGGCGAACTCCTCGTCCAACCCGAACAGGTCGGCATAGGCCATGAATACCGATTGGGAACAGTTGTATCCCTTTGTGAAGTTGGCGCAGGCTCTCTCCACCCGCGCCTCTATGTTGATCTCTTTGTCCATCTCATTGTCCGTTTTTTGTCTGTTGCCTTGCCCGCCGTCGGTCCGTTTGGTGGGTCCCTTGGGACCGTTCTGCCGTGCTCAGCCCGGCTTTTTCCCGTACCGGTCCGTCTGGCCCCGACTGTCAGTCCGTCCTCCCGTGCGGAGGGCCGTGCGGGAACGGGTGGCGCTAAAATAGAGAGAGGAGACTGTCGTAGCCTCCTCTCCATGGTTCTTGCAGAGCCTTCCTGTGCGCTTACTCCGAAACGGGAGTTATGCTCACATACGATTTGCCCTCTGCCTTCTTGGTAAATGTAACTGTTCCGTCCACCAGAGCGAAGAGAGTGTGGTCTTTGCCCATACCTACGTTTTCGCCTGCATTGTGCACGGTGCCTCTTTGACGTACTATAATGTTGCCTGCTTTGGCAAATTCTCCGCCAAACATCTTCACGCCGAGTCTCTTGCTTTCAGACTCACGTCCATTCTTTGAACTGCCGACTCCTTTTTTGTGTGCCATCTCTAAATGAATTTAACGTTATGCAACAATGATGTCTTCAATAAGGATCTGAGTGAGCAACTGTCTGTGACCGTTCTTCGTCTTGAATCCTTTTCTGCGGCGTTTCTTGAACACGATGACCTTGTCGTCCTTGAGGTGTTTGAGAATCGTTGCTTTTACCGAGGCCCCTTCCACTACAGGTGTGCCCACACTTACCTGACCGTCGTTATCCGTCAGCAGGACCTTGTCGAAACTTACAGAGGAATTCTCTTCCCCTTTGAGACGGTTGACATAAAGTTTGCGACCTTTTTCAGCCTTGAACTGTTTGCCTGCTATTTCAACTATTACGTACATTATATGTGAATGTTGTTAATAAATGTTTCAGCGTGCAAAGATAATAATATTTTTTCTTGCCGAGCAACAGTTTTCCCTAAAAAATAAAATCATTCCACCACATGTCCTGCCTTATGCAAAGCGGAAGGGACACTGAAAACAGCCTGAGGGCGTCGCAGTTGTGGCCCGAAATGCGAAAGTTGTGGCCCGGAAGGGACAATAAAAGGCCCTCCGGGCCGTTTCCCGGATAAAGGAAAAATCACTATCTTGTGCAAAATTTCACGCAATGAACCGAATCTTCTTGATGTCCCTCGCCGCCATGGCCGTTGCGCTCTCGGCTGCAGGACAGGAAAAACATACAACAGAGATAAAGTCGCAGACATACGAGAAGTGGTGGGGGCTGAAGGTCTCCGAGAATTTCGCACAGCCTTTCTCGCATGCCTTCACGGTCAATACCGCCGAGAAGGACCCTCTTTCGTATACCGCCAACGTACTCCTCTCCAACAAGGGCCGCTATGTGTGGAGCGACTCGCCTATGAAGGTCTCCTTTGCCGACGGCCAGCTCACGGTCACCTCCGAAGCCGAGAAGGTGGAGGCCCGCAAGGGCGGCAGCTCACTCCGCGAGGCCTATCTCGTGATGCGCCACAAGCACTCGTCTGCAACCCCTTCGGCACTCTCGCCGGACATATACTCCCTTCCGCTCTATGAGCTGGAGGACAAATTGGTGCACACCCAGGAGGCGGTCATCCAGTTCGCCTCCAAGGTGGCCGCGCACAAGTACCCCAAGGGTTATGTGATTGTGCCGCACGGGTGGCGCAATCCGGGTACCACCATGGAGTTCTCTTCCGGGGACTATCCCTCTCCGCACGAAATGGTCTCCTCGCTGCACGGCATGGGTTTCAAGGTGATGCTCTCCATCTCTCCCTATGTACCTGCCAACGGCCGCAACTATGTGGAGTTCCAGAAGGCGGGCCTGCTTGAGACCGACAGTGCCGGCAAGCCCACGGTCGTGGAGACCGAAAGCGGCTATTATGCCTGCCTGAAGATGACCGAAGAGGCTGTGGAGACAATCAATGCGCACCTTAAGGCTCTGCATAACAAATATGGTATAGACGGTTTCTATGTCGATTTCCGCGAGGCTTACCGCCTTCATGCCAAACAACCGGCCCTTCAGGCCGAGTATGCCGCCATGTGGAGCAAGGCCTGCGAGGGTGTGGAGAACGTGGTGATGACCTGTAGCCCCAATCTGGATACCGATGCAGCTTTCGGTTTCGGCATGGCCGCGGAGGCCAGCTGGGCAGGCATGAAGCAGGCGGTCTCCATGTCGCTCAAAAGCAGCCTGTTCGGCAAATCAGCCTTTGCCTATACTCCCGTTTTGGATGTGGACGATGCCGTTACGGTGCGTGCCGTGCAGCTGGCGCTCATGATGCCGGTGGCGGTGGTGCCGAGTGCGGCATGGAACTTGACAAATGCCGGTGCGCTGAAGTCGATGCTCGAGTGGCGCAAGTCGATAGGTGACTATATGGCCCGTACGGCGGAGGAGTCGGCCGTGACTGCCGAACCTGTCATGCGTTCGCTGGAGTACCAGTTCGGCGGCTCCACATTCTACACATGTGAGGACGAGTTCATGCTGGGGTCGAAGTATCTGGTGGCTCCCGTGCTTGAGGAGAGCCGCTTCCGCATGGTGCGCCTGCCGCGCGGTACATGGCGTGCACCGGGTGGGGAGAAGTTCCGCGGACCGCGTATCGTCAATGTCAATGTGGACAACAGCGGCTATGCCGTGTTCGAGCTGCAGTAGCTCTTTGGGGGCTGCCTGCCGCAAATGCCGTAACGGACTCTGCCGGCTGTAAAAAAATCGTGTATGGAACCTTTGCCGGCACCGCCGGTGCCTGTCGGGCATGTTTAGAACAGCTCCTTCAGACGGGCAGCCGAAATCTCCGTGAAATCCTTTAATATGATGTCGGGCTGCACTTCCCGTGCGAGGGTCTCGGCCGGATAGGTCGTGGTGAGTGCCACCACCTTTGCCCCCGATGCACGGGCAGCCTTCACTCCCGAGAGCGAATCTTCGAATACCACACACTCTCCGGGTTCGAAGCCGAGTGCCGCTATCGCCTTGTCGAATATCTCCGGGTCGGGTTTGCGCTTGGTGACCATGTCCCCGTTTATCTTGCGCTTGAAAAAGGATGTTATTCCGCACTCGCCCAGCACATAGTCCACATTCTCGGTAGGTCCCGACGAACCAACGGCACACTCTATGCCGTTGGCACGCAGATCTTCCAGCAGGGGCAGCAACCCCCGGTTGGGCACTACGGGTCTGTAGATGCTGCGGTAGAGGATCTCCTTTTGCCGTCCGAGGTTGTCCATCCCCTCACGCTCTATGATTTCGGCGGGGAATATGGCACGGAAAATGTCGTCGTTGCCCATGCCGAAGAGCCCCCGCAACTGCTCCGTGGAGACTTTAATGCCGAACCGTTCGCTGAAGAGTTTGAATGCCTTGAAGTGTACCTCGCCGTTGTCGACCAGCACTCCGTCCATGTCGAATATCGCCCCTTTGATCATGCCTGTGCAAATTTTTCGCAAAGTTAATCCAATTTACTATCTTTGCGAAAACCCAAACGTTTTTTATTATGGCCAACGTTTCCAACCCCATTCCCGAGAAGACCATTGAGCGGTTGAGCGAGTATCGCCGCACGCTGGTGCGTTGCCACAAGCAGGGCATCAAACACATCTTCTCGCACGTGCTGGCGGGCATGCACGGCATCACGGCGGTGCAGGTGCGTCGCGATCTGATGCTCATCGGCTTCTCGAGCGACACCAAGAAGGGCTATGATGTCGATGTGCTCATCTCGTTCATCAGCGCCATTCTCGATTCTCCCTCGGCCATGAACATCGGCGTCATCGGCATGGGACACCTTGGGCAGGCCATTACCAAGTATTTCAACGGCAAGGGATTGAAGCTGAAGATTGTGGCTTCGTTCGACGTGGACAAGGAGAAGGTGGGCACGACCATCGACGACATTCCCTGCATCAACATGGCCGACTTTGAGGCGGCCGTGAGCGACTACGACATCAACATCGTCATCCTCTCGTGTCCCACCCGTGTGGCCGAGAGCATGGTGGTTCCCATCGTGAATGCCGGTATCAAGGGGGTGCTGAACTTTACCTCCAAACCGCTCAACTTCCCGTTGGGCATTGTGGTGGAGAACTACGATATCACCACTCTGCTCGAGAAGGTGGCCTATTTCGTCAAGGAGGGTGAGACGGGCGAGACCGGAGAGTAGGTGTGGCAGACCATCGGAGCATGCGGAGGAGAGGGAGGCATATTTAACGCAAGAGAGATGAATGTATTCTACGGGTTCGGCCAACTGCCGCCTCTGGGCGGAGCCGTCGTGACCATCGGGTCATACGACGGGGTGCATTATGGCCACCGTCAAATCATAGAGATACTTCACCGTCAGGCCGCCCGTATCGGAGGGCAGAGCGTGGTGCTGACCTTTTCGCCGCACCCGCGCCAGGTGTTGGGGCACGACGGGGTGAAACTGCTCAATTCGCTGGAGGAGAAAACCATGCTGCTCGAGGAGGCGGGCGTGGATAACCTCGTGGTGGTCCCTTTCGACGAGGCCTTCAGCCGTATCACATCACGGCAGTTCATTGCCGACTGGTTGGTTGCCCGTGTGGGCATGAAGGTCGCCGTGGTGGGCTATAACCACCGTTTCGGGCACGACAAGGAGCGTGGCTTCGATGTGCTGGAGAGCATGAAGGCCGCCTATGGCTTCGATGTGGTGCTCGTGGAACGGTGCGGACTCGGCGACCGCAAGGTTTCGTCCACCGAGGTCCGCAAGGCCGTGGAGAGCGGTGACATGCCTTTGGTGCGTGAGATGCTCTGCCGGCCATATATCGTGATCGGATGTATGGAGAGTGACGGGCGCCTCGTGTGGGACGAACGCGACAAACTGCTTCCGCCCGAGGGGGAGTACAGCGTGACTGTGAAACAGTTGCCTTGCGGATGCGCCTGCGGTGCAGCACCGGGTGTGCCTGCAGTGGCCGAAGTTCTGCGTGGCGGCCTGCGCCTGCGTCTGGCTTCCGGCAGAGAGGCGGAACGGAGCGTGCCGACAGAGGGGAAAGTATTGGTCGAATTCGTGTAAATAAAGGAGTGGCATATGTATACGCATGAAATAAAGGTAAGGGTGAGATACAAGGAGACCGACAATATGGGCGTGGTGCACCATGCCAACTATGCGGTCTATTACGAATATGCGCGCACCGAGTTGTTGCGCGAGAGGGGCGTGACCTATCGCCAGATGGAGGAGCAGGGGGTGATGATGCCCGTGCGGGAGGTCTCGTCTGTCTTTCTCGCCTCGGCGCATTACGATGATTTGCTCACCATCCGCACCTGCATTGAGCTTCTTACTACGGTGAAGATAGTCTTCAGTCACGAGATTTTCAACGAGGCGGGCGTAAGGCTCAATACGGGTCGTGTCGTACTGGTCTTCATGGATGCCGCCAAGCGCCGCCTGACCCGCGCCCCCAAGTGGTTTACCGACCTCTTCGCCGAAACAGCATCTCCGTCCATAAATAATAAATAGTGGGGCTGAAATAAATCCGTCTCCTTTTGCTTCTTGTGCCCTGCAGGAAGCATACCTCCATTTGCCCGTCCGGCAAGGCGGTTGTCTTGACTTGTCATTCCCGGAGCGCGGCATGAAAAATTCGCCCCGCCGCATAGTCTGCCAAAATGTCATGCCGCCTGCAGTGGCACACAAATTGATTGGGTGTGTGTGAAAATTTCCCCGAAAAGGAGCGATACAACAAATTTATATATAAACACACAAGATTATGCAGAACGGTAAAATTGGGGTTACTACAGAAAACATCTTCCCCGTAATAAAAAAGTTCCTCTATTCCGACCATGAGATCTTCCTGCGCGAGATTGTCTCCAACGCCGTGGATGCCACCCAGAAGCTGAAGGCCTATGCCGCCAAGGGCGAGTACAAGGGCGAGTTGGGTGACCTGAGTGTACGTGTAAGTGTCGACAAGGATGCCCGCACGCTCACCGTCTCCGACCGCGGTATCGGCATGAGTGCCGAGGAGGTCGACAAGTACATCAACCAGATAGCCTTCTCGAGTGCCGAGGAGTTCATGGAGAAGTACAAGAACCAGTCTGTGATAGGCCATTTCGGTCTGGGCTTCTACTCGGCCTTCATGGTCTCCGACAAGGTGGAGATCCGCACCCAGTCCTGTGATGAGAGCAAGCCCACCATACTGTGGAGCTGTGACGGCACGCCCGAGTATTCGCTTGAGGAGTGCGCCGAGAAACGTGGCCGCGGTTCGGACATCATCCTCCACCTTAGCGAGGAGTGCGCCGAGTTCGCCGACGAGTCGCGCATTGAGGGCATGCTCAAGAAGTATTGCCGCTTCCTGCCCATCCCCATCGTATGCGGCAAGGTCAAGGAGTGGAAGGACGGCAAGTATGTCGACACCGACAAGGACAATGTGGTGAATGATGTCAATCCCCTGTGGGTGCGCAAGCCGGGTGACATCACAGAGGAGGAGTACCGCAACTTCTATCATGAGCTCTATCCCATGAGCGACGAGCCCCTGTTCAGCATCCACCTCAATATTGACTACCCCTTCCACCTGACAGGTATCCTCTACTTCCCGCACATCCGCAACAACTTCGAACTGCAGAAGAACAGGATCCAGCTCTATTGCAACCAGGTCTTCGTGACCGATTCGGTGGAGGGCATCGTGCCCGAGTTCCTCACGCTGCTGCACGGTGTGATCGACTCACCCGACATCCCGCTGAATGTCTCCAGAAGCTACCTGCAGAGTGACAGCAATGTGAAGAAGATTTCGGGCTACATAACCCGCAAGGTGGCCGACCGCCTGCAGGAACTCTTCGACACCATGCGTACAGAGTACGAGAGCAAGTGGGACGACCTGCGCATCTTCATCGAGTACGGTATCATCACCGAGGAGAAGTTTGCCGAGAAGGCCGGGAAGTTCATGCTGCTCAAGAATGTGGACGGCAAGTATTTCACCTTCGAGGAGTACAGGAACCTCATCAAGGACAACCAGACCGACAAGGACGGCAACCTCGTCTACCTCTATACCGACGACACGGAGAACAAATACAGCTTCATCTCGGCCGCCAAGGAGAAGGGCTACGACGTGCTCGTGATGAACAGCCCGCTCGACAGCCACTTCATCAACTGGTTTGAGACGAAGAACAAGCAGACGAGCTTCGAGCGTGTGGATGCCAATGTCATCGACAAGCTTATCCGCAAGGAGAGCGCACAGACCAACTCGCTCAGCTCCCTGCAGCAGGACCTCCTGCGCCCCGTCTTCGAGAGCCAGCTGCCCACCGACGACAAGATTCACTACAACATCTCCTTCGAGCCCATGGCCTCTACAGATACCCCCGTGACCATCACGCAGGACGAGTACATGAGACGTATGAAGGATATGGCCAAGGTGAGCGGTGGCGGCATGAGCCAGTTCTATGCGCAGATGCCCGACAACTACACCATTGCCGTCAATGCCAACCATCCCCTTGTGGCCGACATCCTGCACGATGTGGAGAATGCCTATGGTGACAAGCTTGAGAGCATGAACAGTAAGATAGAGAGCGCCCAAAGCCAGGAGAACAACATGCTCACACTCATTAAGGACAAGAAGGAGAGCGACCTCACGCCCGAGGAGAAGAGCGAGCGCGACTCGTTGTCGAAGAAGGTGGCAGAGTTGAAGGTGCAGCGGGCCAATCGCCTGAAGGAGATAGGTTCGCAGAACACTCTGGTAAAACAGCTCGTGGATCTTGCCCTGCTGTCGAACGGCATGCTGAAGGGCGAACAGCTCACCAACTTCATCCGCCGCAGCGTGGAGCTTATCCACAAACAATAACCCCGCCGCAGTGCAGCACCCCGCTCGGCATCTCCGAAAAGGAGTGTCCGCAACGGGCCCCGCACGGCGCAGACAAAAAGAGGAGAGAACCTTGAGATAGGTTCTCTCCTCTTTTTTTATCCGTTGCCCGGATGCCTCTGTCTATGTCCGTCCCTGGGCTGTTCTGTCCGCAGTGAGGACTGTGGCCTTGCAGTCCTTGACCTGCCCAAATCTGCATAGGCCCTGTGCCTTTCCGGCTCTGGCTTCATCACCTTCCGTAACGAGACCAGGAACCGTGGTTCCCCTTCCCATGGAAACGGGTCTCTGCGGATTTCCAACTCCGGTCAGTTGCCTCCTAATAATGAGGTCAATAGTTGTGACTCCTTTCCCATGGAAACGGGTCTCTGACCTTGGATTGCCGGCTCCGGTCAGTTGCCTCCTAATAATGAGGTCAAGAGCCGTGACTTCTTTCCCATGAAAACGGGTCTCTGACCCCTACCAGATTACGATGCGGTCCTCTTGGGGAAGATACATGGCACCGTCGGTGATGCCGAATGCATCATAGAAGGTATCTATGTTGCGCAGGGTGGCATTCACTCTCCACTTGCCCAGCGAGTGTACATCCATCTTGGTGCGGCGTGCCACCTCTTCGGGACGTATGTTCTGTGCCCATACTGTGGCGTATCCGATGTAGAAGCGCTGCTCGGCCGTGAAACCGTCTATGGGGTCGGGCTCAATGCCGTTCTGTGCATTTTTCATTGCGGTGTAGGCAACGCGCAGACCGCCCTGGTCGGCAATGTTCTCACCGAGTGTCAGTGCACCGTCGGCGTGAAGGCCTTCGTCATTGACTGTCACATTGTTGAACTGCTCCACAAGACCGGCGGTGCGAGCCTCAAATGCGGCTGCATCCTCTGCGGTCCACCAGTCGGCGAGATTGCCGTCCTTGTCATACTCGCGACCCTGGTCGTCGAATCCGTGGGTCATCTCGTGACCGATTACCACTCCAATGGCTCCGTAGTTTACTGCATCATCGGCATCGGGGTTGAAGAAGGGGGGCTGCAGTATGGCTGCCGGGAAGCAGATTTCGTTGGTCGTGGGGTTGTAGTAGGCATTCACCGTCTGCGGGCTCATGTACCACTTGTCACGGTCTACGGGTTTGCCGAGGTCGGCCAGCTGGTCGGCGGTGCTCCATGCGTTGGCACGCTCGATGTTCTCGAGGTACGACAGCGAGGTGTCAATGTCAAGCGACGAGTAGTCCTTCCACTTGTCGGGATAACCTATCTTGATGTAGAATGCGTCGAGTTTCTCGTGTGCCTTGGCCTTGGTGGCGTCGCTCATCCACTCCAGTGCATCGATGTGCTCGCCGAGCGCGGTCTGCAGGTTCTTCACCAGCGAGAGCACCTTCTCCTTGTATTCGGCGGGGAAGTACTTCTCCACATAGAGTTCGCCTACTGCCTCCGAGAGGATGCTGTTGGTCACGTTCGAGGCGCGTTTCCAGCGGGGCGACTGTTCCTGTATGCCGGAGATGGTCTTGCTGAAGAAGTTGAATGCGGCATCGTAGAAGTCGTCGCCGAGGAACGATGCGGCATTGTTGAGGTAGTTGAATGCGAGGTAGTCTTTCAGAGACTCCATGCTGCTCTCTCCTATGGTGCTGTTCACTGCATCGATGACTTCGGGCTGGCCTATGTTTATCTGTTCGGGAAGCGTGAAACCGCAGTTCTCGGCAAAGATATCCCAGTCGATATTGTCGTAGCGTGACTTGATGTCGGTGGTAGCGAGCATGTTGTAGTTGCTGTGCGTGTCGCGCAGTGCCACATTCGAGCGCGAAGCCTTGGCAATGGCGGTCTCAATCTCCACTACCGACTTCACGGCCTGTTGTGCCTGCTCCTGCGTGTATCCGGCCAGCTTGAAGAGCGTCTCCACATATATCATGTATGCCTGACGGATCTGCTCGTTCTCGGCATCGAGATAGTAGTCGCGGTTGCTCATTCCCAGACCGCCCTGGTTGAGGTAGAGTATGTTCACCGACGAGTTCATCTGGTCGGCATCCACCGAGAGCGAGAAGAAGGGCGCGCCGAGCGTGGCCTGCATCTGTCCCATCAGACGGGAGACATCCTTCTTGTCTGTGGCCGACTTGATGAGCCCCAGCTCTTTCATGAGCGGTGTTGCACCCTCGCTGTTGAGACGAATGCTGTCGGTGCCGAGCTTGTAGAGGTCGGCAATCTTCTGTGCCACACTGCCGTGCTCGTTTTCCGTGCCGGCCAGCGAACCGAAGAGCTCGTTGAGACGGATTACGTTGCGCTCCTGGAGCACGTCGAATGCCCCGTAGCGCGAATACTCGGCCTTCATGGGGTTCTTCTTCATCCAGCCGCCGTTGAAGTGCTGGTAGAAATCCTCGTTGAGCGCAATGCTCTCGTCGAAGTTGGTCTTGTCTATGGCCGGAACTTTGGCGTCTTTGCTGCCTGAACAACTCATCATAATCGTTGAAAGGGCTAAAATCAATGTTTTTTTCATCTTGTATCGTTGTGTTTTATGATATTCCTGCCTTGCGGGCGAGTGGCGGAGATTGCCGTGGCAGAGTCCCGCCGCACCCGGGCCGTGTCAAATCAATACTGCTCCGATTCGTTGGGGAAATCGCCGCTCTTCACATCCTCTATATACTGCTTGAAGGCGTTGGTCATGGTCTCGCCCACACTGGCATAGCGGCGCAGGAAACGCGGTGAGAAGTCGCTGTTTATGCCCAGCATGTCGTGCACCACGAGCACCTGTCCGTCCACTCCGCCGCCGGCGCCGATTCCTATCACGGGAATCGTCAGCTCCTGTGCCACGCGCGTGGCGAGCTTGGCGGGAATCTTCTCCAGTACCAGCGCAAAGCAACCCGCATCCTCCAGCAGATGGGCGTCATGTATGAGCTTCTCGGCCTCGGCCTCCTCCTTGGCGCGTATGTTGTACGTTCCGAACTTGTGTATCGACTGCGGCGTGAGTCCCAGGTGTCCCATGATGGGTATGCCGGCGCTTAGAATCTTCTGCACGCTCTCCATTATCTCCTCGCCGCCTTCAATCTTCACGGCATCGGCCTCGGCCTCCTTCATGATTCTCACTGCCGAGTTGAGCGCCTCTATGGCGTTGCCCTGATAAGTTCCGAAAGGCAGGTCCACTACCACCAGCGCGCGCTTTGCGGCACGTGTTACGGCCTTGGCATGGTATATCATGTTGTCGAGCGTGATGGGAAGCGTGGTCTCGAAGCCGGCCATTACGTTGGCGGCCGAGTCACCCACGAGAATTGCGTCAATTCCCGATGCGTCGAGAATCTTGGCGGTTGAGAAATCATAGGCTGTCAGCATCGTGATCTTCTCTCCACGATGTTTCATCTCGGCCAGACGAAGTGTGGTCACAGGCCGGATAGTACTCTCTGTTGACATTTTTGATGTTTTTATAGTTCTCTAAAATATTGGTGCAAAGTTATCTTTTATTTCGATACCGGGTAGCTTTTTTTTACTTTTCCGGTTTTTTGTTCCCCTTTTGTGGCAAGTGCGGGCGCACTGTAGGCGGTCTGGGCTGCGGTGTGCCTTTCGGCGGACGCTACCGTGCCGTGTGCATCTGGCTGAAGAGGGTCCAGATTGCTATGCCTCCGGCCACGGCCACGTTGAGCGAGTGTTTGGTGCCCGCCTGCGGAATCTCCATGCAGCCGTCGCACATGTCCACCGCCTGCTGCGAGACTCCCTCCACCTCGTTGCCGAATACAAGCGCATAGCGCCTTCCCGCTTCGGCCACGAAACTGTCCGACATGACAGCCCCTTGGGCCTGTTCCACAGCCAGCACCGTGTATCCCTGCTCCTTGAGGCGCGCGATGACCTCCTCCGTCTCCTTTGCATACTCCCACTTCACCGTCATCTCGGCCCCGAGGGCGGTCTTGTGTATGTCGCGCGAGGGCGGTGTGGCGGTTATCCCGCACAGAAAGAGCTTTTCCACGGCGAATGCATCGCAGGTGCGGAAGAACGAGCCCACGTTGTTGAGGCTGCGGACATTGTCGAGCACCACGCACAATGGTGTTTTGGGCATGGCGGCGAACTCCTCTGGAGAGGGGCGGTGGAGCTGTTGGTTTGTTGTCTTGAGCATGGGGAAGATGTGTGCCGGAGAGGCCGGTAAAACAAAAAAAGTTAATAAAATTGTTAAATATTTTTGTTTAATAATATAAAAATATTATATTTGTATAAGTCGCTTTTCGGATAGCAAAGTTAATCTTTTTATCAATATCAAAAACAGTTGGAATTTATGGCAAACACACCTTTGATTTTCTGGCTCGTTCCCGTCGCATCGGTGGCGGCACTGCTGTTCGCATGGTATTTCTACCGCCGCATGAAGGGCGAAAGCGAGGGTACGGAACGCATGAAAGAGATTGCGGGTCATGTGCGTAGGGGCGCAATGGCCTATCTCCGTCAACAATACAAGATAGTGTTGCGGGTGTTCATCATCCTGGCGCTCTTCTTTGCCGTGCTGGCCTACGGGTTCGGCGTGCAGAACGGCTGGGTGCCCTTTGCGTTCCTCACGGGCGGATTCTTCTCGGGTCTGGCGGGCTTTTTCGGCATGAAGACGGCCACGTATGCCTCCGCACGTACGGCCAATGCGGCCCGCACTTCGCTCAACAAGGGACTTCAGGTGGCATTCCGCAGTGGGGCCGTGATGGGTCTTGTCGTTGTGGGTCTCGGCCTGCTCGATATCTCCATATGGTATGTGATACTCAACTGTTTCGTTGAAGAGGCCACGCTCTCCATGAAGCTCGTCACGATAACCACCACCATGCTCACCTTCGGTATGGGCGCCTCCACGCAGGCTCTCTTTGCCCGTGTGGGCGGCGGAATCTACACCAAGGCGGCCGATGTCGGTGCCGACCTTGTGGGCAAGGTCGAGGCGGGAATCCCCGAGGACGACCCCCGCAACCCTGCCACCATTGCCGACAACGTGGGTGACAATGTGGGTGACGTGGCAGGCATGGGTGCCGATCTCTATGAAAGCTACTGCGGCTCCATCCTCTCCACTGCTGCGCTCGGTGCGGCAGCTTATGCTACGGTGAGCCCCGAACTGCAGATAAAGGCCATAATAGCCCCCATGCTCATAGCGGCTGTGGGAATATTCCTCTCCATTCTGGGTATCTTCACAGTGCGTACCAAGGAGGGTGCCGACATGAAGATGCTGCTCGGCTCTCTGGCACGCGGCACCAATGTCAGCTCGGTGTTGATAGCCGTGGCCACATTCGTGATACTGTGGCTTTTGGGAATTCCCAACTGGGCATGGATTTCGTGCTCGGTCATCGTGGGGCTGCTGGCGGGCGTTATCATAGGCCGCGTTACGGAGTACTACACTTCGCACTCCTACAAGCCCACCCAACGCATAGCCAAGAGTGCCGAGACAGGCCCCGCCACGGTTATCATATCGGGTGTGGGCACCGGAATGATATCCACCGCCATACCGGTCGTCACAATCGGTGCGGCAATCATCCTTTCGTATCTTTGTGCCATACGTTTCAATGTGGCCGAGATGACCACGGCGCAGAATGTGCAGCTTGGTCTCTACGGCATAGCCATTGCGGCAGTTGGCATGCTCTCCACTCTGGGCATAACCCTCGCCACGGATGCCTACGGTCCCATTGCCGACAATGCGGGCGGCAATGCGCAGATGAGCGGACTGGGCGAGGAGGTGCGTCACCGTACCGATGCGCTCGATGCCTTGGGCAACACTACGGCGGCCACCGGCAAGGGCTTTGCGATAGGTTCGGCAGCCCTCACGGCGCTGGCTCTTCTGGCCTCCTACATCGAGGAGGTGAAGATAGGTCTCATGCGTATCGGACAGGAGGTGCTGACCTTCGCCGACGGTACGGTGCAGGCTGTGGCCGATGCCAATATTCTCGACTTCGTCAACTACTACGAGGTCAATCTTATGAACCCCAATGTCCTGGTGGGCATGTTCGTGGGTGCCATGATGTCGTTCCTCTTCTGCGGCCTCACGATGGGTGCCGTGGGACGTGCGGCAGAGAGCATGGTCACCGAGGTGCGCCGTCAGTTCCGTGAGATCAAGGGCATCCTTGAGGGCAAGGCCGTGCCCGACTATGCACGTTGCGTGGAGATTTCAACACGCGGGGCGCAGCGCGAGATGCTGTGGCCTTCGCTGCTGGCCATTATAGTTCCCGTAGTCATGGGCGTCATCTTCGGTGTGGCCGGTGTCTTCGGCCTGCTGGTGGGCGGTCTCTGCTCGGGATTCGTGCTTGCCATATTCATGGCCAATTCGGGTGGAGCATGGGACAATGCCAAGAAGTTCATCGAGGACGGCAACTACGGCGGCAAGGGCTCCGAGAGCCACAAGGCTACCGTGGTGGGCGACACCGTGGGCGACCCGTTCAAGGATACGTCGGGCCCGTCGCTCAACATTCTCATCAAGCTCATGAGCATGGTGTCCATCGTCATGGCCGGCCTCACGGTTGCCTTCAGCATATTCTGATTCTGCGGCATGTAGGGAAATTGAAGATGATTATCCTGTACAGGGGGAAGGGCACTGGGGGTAACCCTTCCCCAAAAGCCGTATTTTTCTTTGCACGGCCGGTTTTCCGTTGCGAAATGCTATCTTTGTAACAGACAAGCGAATTTTTTCAAAAACCAATAAACCCAAACTATCCATGAAGAGAGTGATCCTATCGGCCCTGCTGCTTTTGGGCTT
This sequence comes from Tidjanibacter sp., assembly GCA_963640325.1. Lineage (GTDB taxonomy): Bacteria > Bacteroidota > Bacteroidia > Bacteroidales > Rikenellaceae > Tidjanibacter. Next base: position 278,872 of record CAVHXY010000001.1, on the reverse strand, counting down.
TGTGTGTGCTCCGCGTGCGGCGGCCATGTCTGACCGCGAGTGGTTCGACGAGAGCAAACTGACCATAACAGGTGTGTACTACTATCCTGAGCACTGGAAAGAGAGCCAGTGGGAACGTGACATGAAACAGATCAGCGACCTTGGTTTCGAGTTCATCCATCTTGCCGAGTTCGCCTGGGCGCAGATAGAGCCCTCCGAGGGTGTCTATGACTTTGCATGGCTCGACCGGGCGGTGGCTCTGGCCGCCAAATATAACCTTAAGGTCATCATGTGCACCTCCACAGCGACACCTCCCGTGTGGCTTACCCGGGCGCATCCCGAGATATTGATCAAGCACGAGGACGGCACCTCCATGGACCACGGTGCACGCCAGCATGCCTCCTTCTCCTCACCCCTCTACCGCGAAAAGGCCTACGGCATGATAGCCCGTCTGGCCGAGCATTACGGCAAGGATTCCCGTGTGTTCGGATGGCAGCTCGACAACGAGCCGGGAGTGCAGTACGACTACAACGATGCCGCCGAGGCGGAGTTCCGCGACTTCCTGCGCGAGAAGTACCATGACGACATCGCTGCACTGAACGATGCGTGGGGCACCTCCTTCTGGAGTGAGGTCTACTCCTCGTTCGACGAGATAAACATTCCAAAGGTGTCGCAGATGTTCATGAACCACCACCAGATTCTCGACTACCGCCGTTTCGCTACGGCGCAGACCAACAGGTTCCTGGATGCGCAGTGCAACATCATCAAGCGCTATGCCCCCGACCAGTGGGTCACCACCAACTACATTCCCAACTATGACGAGGGCCATCTGGGCAACAGCAAGGTTCTCGACTTCGTCTCCTACACCCGCTACATGGTCTATGGCGGCGATATGGGTGTGGGCAGCCGTGGCTACCGTGTGGGAGACCCGTTGCGCATTGCCCTTGCCAACGACTTCTTCCGTCCCATGTCGAAGTACTATGGTGTCATGGAGCTGCAGCCCGGTCAGGTGAACTGGGGCGGCATCAATCCGCAGCCCCTGCCCGGGGCCGTCAGGCTGTGGCTGTGGAGTGTCTTTGCCGGAGGTTCCGACTTCATCTGCACCTACCGCTACCGCCAGCCCCTCTATGGGACCGAGCAGTACCATTATGGCATTGTGGGTACCGACGGAGTGACGGTCACTCCGGGCGGTGAGGAGTATGTGCAGTTCATGTGTGAAGTGAAGTCCCTGCGCGGCAAGGTGGGCGCCAAGGCCGAGAAACCCCGTGACTACTTGGCACGCCGCACGGCCATCCTCTACAACTACGAAAATTCGCTGAGCATTGCCCAGCAGCCGCAGACCTATCTGTGGGATACATGGGCGCATATCAACAAGTACTACAATACGCTCAAGTCGTTCGGCGCACCTGTCGATGTGGTGGACGAGAGTGCCGACCTCTCGGCCTATCCCGTCGTGATCGTGCCCGCCTACCAGATGGCCGACAAGGCCCTGGCCGACCGCCTGGCCGGGTATGCCAAGCAGGGAGGCAACCTTGTCATCACCTGCCGCAGCGGACAGAAGGACCGCAGCGGACGTCTCTTCGAGGCTCCGTTCGGCTCGTTGCTGGGAGACGTGACGGGCAATTCCATAGAGTTCTTCGACCTGCTGATGCCCTCCGTGGAGAGTGGCCTGGTGTCGATGGACGGCAAGGATTACGAGTGGGTGACTTGGGGCGAGGTGCTGAAACCCACCGACAAACGTTCGCAGGTGTGGGCATCGTACGGCAGCGAGTTCTACAAGGGCAAGCCGGCCGTCACGCACCGCCCGCTCGGCAAGGGCAGTGTCACCTATGTGGGTGTCGATTCCAAAAACGGCGACCTCGAGCGCGATGTGCTCCGCAAGCTCTATGGCGAACTGGGCATCTCCGTCATGTCGTTGCCCTACGGGGTCTCCATGGAGTACCGCAACGGACTGGGCATAGTGCTCAACTACTCCGACAAGGAGTACTCCTTCGAGCTGCCCTCATCGGCCAAGATACTCGTGGGCCAGAAGAACATCCCCACTGCAGGCGTACTCGTCTTCAAGTACTGACCCTCCGTGGCTGGCTCCGAAAGGCGGATTCCGTGTGCGTGAAATTGTAAGACAAAAATATCGGATAATGGACAAACGTAAAACGGCTGCCGTTGTGGGCATGGTTGTCATGACGGTATCATGTGCCTGCAGCCAGGGCGGACGCCTGGTCGGTGCATATGGCAAAAGCGGCAGGCTGACGGCTGCGGAGGACTCGCTTTTCAGGGCGGTTGTCTTGCCGCATGCCGATTTGCAGTTGAAACCCCGCAAGGTCTCGCGACAGGTCGTGGCAGGCACCAATTATCGCTTCGAGTGTGTCGACAAGAAGGGCAGGCGGACCGAAGTCGTGGTCTATCAGCCTCTTCCCTATAGCGGAGAAAAGGCCCGCGTGGTCAGCGTGGACGGCAAGGCGTATGGCAGGTAGCAAGGGGATGGTTCACATCTGTCGTGCCAAATCCTCTTGTGTGGAATACATATCCCCCCAAGAGCCTGCATCGGGGACATGCATCCCTGTGTGGAATTTCGCCCGTCACCCCTTCAATGACCACTCAAAGGCAACTCCAACACCTCGCCGAGGTCATCGGCCATCGGCAACCGCATGCCGACAGAGCCGACTGGGCGGAAAGGGATTTACAACACTTGCAATGTTGGCTTTGCTGAAAAAGATAGGAATGACAAGATGCCTAATGCAATTGAAACATACACAAATCGTCCGACGGCAGCATAACTTGATGTGGGGTTGGAGAACGAAACGGTATGGCTTACACAGAGCCAAATGGCAGAGCTGTTCGGCATAGACAGAACTTCGGTTACTCGTCACATAAAGAACATTTATGCCACTCAAGAATCGGAGGAAGCTTCAACCTGTGCAAAAAATGCACAAGTCCGTTTGGAGGGAAACAGAAAGAGTGTCCGCGAAATACCTTTCTACAATCTTGATATGGTGATTTCCATCGGTTATAGGGTCAATGGCAAGAATGCCACCTATTTCCGGCGTTGGGCGGCTACTGCCATCCTCAAACAATACCTCATCAAGGGCTACGCCATCAACCGGCAACGGCTCGACAACTATAACTACAACGAACGGAAGGATGTAGTGAAACTTATGTCGCGTGCCTTCTCTCTGCAGCAGAACGTGACAACTGGGAGAGTACGAGGGCTTGTTCAATGTCATCAGCGATTATGTGTATGCCCTTAGAACTTCACCACGCACTGCAGGCAGAATATGTTGCGGTCGCTGTAGTCGGTATACAGCGCATCTGTCTTGTGGCGCAGGGTGTAGTTGGCCTGCAGCATCACGCAATCCATCGGGTTGTAGTTGAGGCCTATGATGAAGTTGTTCGTCTTGAGATCGCTGCCGTCCTTGTCGAGACGGAAGTAGTCGTAGCTTGCCACCGGCTGCACCTTCTCCGATAGCCGGTAGCTCGCCAGGATGTATGCACCTTCGCTCTCCAGTCCGTTCACGTCACCTGCCATGTACTCGCTGCGTATCGTTACGATGTTGCTCTTGTACTCTATTCCGGCACCTATACGGTTGTTGTCTATGTGCTCGTCGGTGGCGGTGAGCAACGAACCGTTGTAAAAGGAGCCGGCAATGGAGAGCTCATCGGTGATGTGGCCCGTGATGCGGCCCACGAAATCCTTGCGGTGATCGTTGTCGGCAGTGTTGGCTCCGTTGCCGTTCACCAGACCGATGTAGTAGTCGGCAATGGTGAAGTCACTGTGCCTCACCAGGACACCTTGTGCGGCTATGCCAAGGCCACGCACGCGCGAGCCGAGGAAGTTGCCCACGATTTGCGGCGAGTTTATGGTCTCCAGCTTGAGCGGCGATATGGTGTTGCACATTGTCAGCGGCAACTTGAACTGGCCCACCTGCAGCGTGAATGCATCGTGGAAGTGGAATTTGGCCCATGCATCGAGTATCGAGGGCTTGCCCACTGCGTTCTGCACCGCGAAGTCGAGCAGCAGACGGTACTCCACCAGGGGGGTCAGGTTGCCCTTGGCTTCAAGCCATGCCCTTTTGACAGCGAAGGAGTCGGTGTCCGAATCGTCGTTGTATTCATATGCGGTGGCTATGTGGCCGCTTATATTCAGTTTTTCGTTCTGTTGTGCCGAGGCTTTGCCGAGCGTGCACGCTGCCAGCAGAAGCAGCAGTCCGAGATGTCTTTTCATGTGTGTAATTGTTTTGTCTATAATGTATTGTGTCGCCAGAGAAGTGGAGACGGCAGACACAAAGATATATATAAACCGCCAATTACAAAAAAATTACGGTACAAACTCCCTCTCCGACACCCTTCCTTCGGGGCGGGGAAACTCCCTCCCCATCCTCTTGGCCGGCCTTTTGCCGGGGCACCCCTTCTTGCCGGGCATGTGGCGGCCAGCCTTTCGGCCATGCGACAAGCCCCGCCAGCCTCGCCCGCCGTGCGCTTCACTACTTGAACTTCGTTGCCATTATGTGCCGTTGTCTGCTCTCGGCCGAGAGCTCGGTCTCGATTATTCCCGTGAGCACGTCGGGGGCATCGTGCCAGCGGTTGCTTCTGAAACGGCGGTTGTAGTTCACAAGGTGGGCGGCGAAGTCGCTCCAGCGGCGTTTCCAGTCGTCGGGCATGAATATGCGGCGCATCACTGCCGAGGCGTTGGATATGATGCGGGCCTCCTTGTTGGCACTCTGGTAGAACCACTCCACATTCACCTTCGGCAACAGTCCCTGCAGCGTGCGGGCGAATCCCCGCCCGCCGTTGTTGCTCTCCACGAGCATGTCTGTAGTGGTGCAGCCGAGCACCATTCCGGCTGTGAGCTGTTCGGTGACCTCCATCCTCTCGCGCGAATAGACCACGCCCTCAATGTAGATGTTGCCGGCAGTGTCCACGCAGTAGCTCACCGAGCAGAGATAGTCGTCACCCGTGTCGGCCGTGTCTGTGTAGTTGGCATGCCGGCGGATATCGGCGGGCATCGCGGTGTAGGTGGCGAAGCGGTCACCGTAGAGCAGTCCCTCCTCGTTGTCGGGACGGCCCTGGTACATGCACTCGAAGCGCAACGGGTCCAACAGTCTCTTCTCGCGGAGAAGTTCTGCCGAGTGGCGCCGGGGCCAGAGCGCCTCTCCCGCCTTGCGGGGGTCGGTCTCGGTGGGCGGCGACTCCTTCAGCGCCTCCATGTTGAATACGAGCCACTCGTTGCGCCCGAGAGTGTCGATGTCGCTCCATGTCTTGAGCTCCCTGTGGGACTCTTTGTCAAGCACGCGCCCGATGAGGTCTTCTCGGTGCCAGCGGGTAAAGACTATCGCCTCGCGCGAATCGTTGTGCATGCGTGTGCGCACCACCGAGGTGTACCACTCCCAGCAGTTCTCCCTTATTATGGGAGAGTTGCCCTCCATGGCATCCTTGTAGAGGTCGTCTATGACGAAGACATCCACCTGGTTGCCCGTTAGCGACCCTTCGCGTCCCACAGCCAGCACCTCGCCGTTGTGGCCGATGATTTCGGTGCGTTCGGCTGTGCGCACATGCGGCGAACGGCCTCCTGCCGGTTTTATCGCCGTGTCGGGGAAGAGGGCGGCATACCTCTCCGACTCTATGGTGCGCTGTATGCGCTTGTTGAAGCGCTGGGCGAGCGAGGCACTGTAGGAGGCGACGGCTATGCGCAGTTCGGGGTCGAGGGCGAGCATGTAGGCGGGCAGCATCACCGACGAGCCGAACGACTTGCCGTGCTGGGGCGGGATGGTCACGATGAGCTTGCGGATGCGCCCTGCGGCAAACGCACCGAGCAGACGGTAGTAGACGGCATGGAAAGGGGTGACTTCCACTTGGGGCGATACGGTGCGCACGAACTCTTCGAACGATATGCCGGCCGGTGTCATGCGAGCAGATACTCTTTCAGGGTGCGGAAACTGAAGTCGTTGTCCCTCTCGCCTTCGGGCGTTGTGGTGTGGAACTCCCACCACACCGGCACTATCTCCTCAAAGGGCCCCGTGCGCGACAGGGGCGAGCGGTAGGGCGAACGGTAGATGATGAGCGTTGCGGTGAGCGCGGAGCAGAACTCCCCGTGTGCGCACTCCACCGTGCCGTTGAAATATTCTCGTGTACCGATGCGGTTGAGCAGCCTTTCGGCCACAGCGGCGTAGTCCTCTTCCTGCATCTCTATAATGTGCTTTGTATTATGCATTTTCTCACTTTCTGCTCCGCCCGGGATTGATATGGCGGACGATTTATAGTGTCTCTCTTTCATTTGGCTGAAAATTTTTTACCTCTAAGGGCGGGTCAATAAAAATAAATTTCTTAACTTTGCACTACAAAGATAGATTAAATAATTGAATTCATTGCCCCAAAAATTGAATTAATCTTCCCGTTTTGTTATGGCTGACATGAAAGGAATGCGTATCAAGCAGATACGAAAGGAGTTGAATCTTACACAGGATGCCGTTGCCGCTGTGCTTGGAGTAGGCAAGAGTGCATTGTCCATGATCGAGACCGGCAAAAGTGCCCTCTCTGAGCGCAACAAGAACATTCTGGTTCAGGAATTCAACGTCAATCCCGAGTGGCTCGAGAACGGCCGTGGCAAGATGTTCAACGCACCCAAGGAGTCGTTCCGCATGTTCAGGCGCGGCACGGACTCTTCGGTGCCCCTGCAGAGCGTTCCCCTATATAATATAGAGGGTACGGCGGGGCTGGTGCCTTTGTTTGTGGACCAGGAGAGCCAGCACCCCATAGACTACATCCACATCCCCAACCTGCCCAAGTGCGACGGTGCCATATACGTGGTGGGCGACAGCATGTATCCCCTGCTCAAGAGCGGTGACATCGTTCTCTACAAGCAGCTGCACGACATTGAGGACATCTTCTGGGGCGACATGTACCTTCTCTCCATCGACATCGACGGCGAGGAGTACATCACCGTGAAGTATATCCAGAAATCCGATGTGGAGGGTTGCGTGAAGCTCGTGAGCCAGAACCCCCACCATGCCGACAAGGATGTGAAGGTCTCGCAGATAAGGGCCCTGGCCTTCGTCAAGGCGAGCATCCGCATGAACTCCATCAAGTAGTCTTCTGTCCATTGACATCCCGCCTCTCGCCGCACCGTTCCTGTGCGGTGGGATATCCTGTGTTTCCCGTTTTTTTGTCCAGTGGAGCATCTCCTCCCTTCCCTTCGTTTTTGTGGGGCGGAAATGCCTTCGCCGTCTTCGCTTTGGACGGAGTCCTGGCCGTTCCCGTCACCCGCCCGCGTCACCCGTCCACAGCCCGTCCACGTGTCATTTCGCCCGTGTGGGGCGAAATTCGGGGCCGTTTCCGGTCGTTTCACCCGTCAAAAATGTCATTTCACCCCTTTGCCGGTTTGTTATAAGGCACAGACGATATACTTTTGCAATGCGTGAGCAAAGGTTCTTTTAAGATTATTTGTTTGGAGTGCACCATGGTGTGCCGGTCACATCTTTTTATCAAGCCACAGCAAACCGGACCGGCACACCGGCCTCCAGATTTTTCCGTCAGAAAAGAGTCCGTTCACAAGGGTGAAAAAAACTGTAATTGATAAAAAGATATGAAGAAAGTTTTGTTTTTGCTGTCATTGATTCTGACATGTGCATGGAGCGCATCGGCGCAGTCTTCGGGTTCCATTAAGGGAAAGCTCGTCGATGACGCCACCAACGAGGCGATTATAGGCGCCGTAATAGAGATACACAATGTCAAGACCCCCGACGTGAAGAAGAACTACACCACAGCGGGCGAGGGCAAGATAAGCATCACCTCTCTGGCAGCCGGTACGTACCAGCTCACCTTCTCCTTCATGGGATACGACAATCTCGTGCAGGAGGTGGAGGTTTCGGGCGCAACTGACATCGGTACCCTTAAGATGAAAGAGGGAGCGCAGGCCATCGACAAGGTCTCCATCGAGGTGCCGGCCATAAGGACTTCGCAGAAGGGCGATACGGTGGTCTACAACGCTGCGGCCTTCAAGGTTTCGGCCGATGCCGATGCGAGCGGCCTTCTCTCCAAGATGCCGGGTATAACCGTTTCGAACGGTACCGTGGAGGCTCAGGGCGAAACGGTGCAGAAGATTCTGGTGGACGGACGTGAGTTCTTCACGGGCGATGTCTCCTCGGCCATCTCCAATCTTCCGGCCGAAGTGGTGGACCGCATCGAGGTTTTCTCCAAGTTGAGCGACCAGGCGGAGTTCACCGGATTTGATGACGGCAACAGCTACATGGCGCTGAACATCATCACCAAGGAGGACAGAAGGACCGGTAAGTTCGGTAAAGTATATGCAGGTTATGGTTATGAGGACAAATATATTGTAGGCGGCAGCATCAACTTCTTCAAGACTACTGGCGGCCGTCTTACGGTGATGGGGCTTTTGAACAACATCAACCAGCGCGACTTTACCTCCACCGATATCCTCGGACTTTCGAGCAACGAAGGTATCAGCAGGGGCGGTGGAGGCGGAGGCGGCTTCTTCGGAGGCGGTATCTCCAAGATCGGAGCCCTGGCGGTCAACTATGTCAACGACTGGTGGGACGGCAAGCTGGAGCTCTCGGCCAACTACTCCTATGACAACGATGACAACGACATCCTCTCCGCCACAGACGGAATGACCTATGCCGGCGATCTCACGAGGGTCTACACCGACGAGACATCCACGCGTAATTTCATCAACCGCGGACACCGTTTCAACGCACGTATCGAGTACAAGATAAACGACCGCAACGTCATCATGATGCGTCCGTCGATAAGCTTCCAGAAGAACTTCGGACTCAGCTCCTCGCTCGAACACACCCAGAACTCCGATGATGCCGGCGCAACGCTCTACGACGTGAAGCGTCAGGAGAACACCTCCGACATGGACCGTCACGGCTACTCGATAGGCAACAGCATAATCTACCGCACGAAGCTCAATGACAACGGACGGAACATCGTCTTCAGCGTCAACGGCAACATGGACGACAGCTATGTGGGAGACCTTTCCAACCAGTTGATGTACTATGCCCCCTTCGGCACGACTGCCAACGAGACCCTCAACCAGAGCATCAAGGACGATTCGAAGAACTACTTCGTCAATGGCCGCATCTCCTATTCGGAGCCCCTGTCGAAGAAGTCGCAGTTGAGTTTCGAGTACAACGCATCCTACAACTATTCCGATGCCGACCGCAAGTCGTTCCTCTATGACGATGCCCTCGGCGCATTCAGCAGCGATTTCGATCCTGTCCTCTCCAATATCTACAACAGCGGATATCTCACCCAGAGCATAGGCCCGAGCTTCCGTCTGAACGGAACCAAGACGCGTCTGTCGGCTTCGGTCTACTATGAGAACGCCGCGCTGAAGGGCACGCAGGACTATCCGGTACTCACGGACCCCAAGGTCGAGAGCCGCTTCGAGAACATTACCTACTCGGCCATGCTGCGTATCAATGCCAACGCGCAGAACATGTTCCGCTTCAACTTCAACTCGTGGACGAACAACCCTTCGGCCTGGGACCTGCGTAATGTCACCGACCTGTCGAACACCTCCAACGTGAGGGCGGGCAACCCCAACCTGCGTTCCTCCTACAACAACTCCTTCTCGGGAACCTATGTGAAGTCCAACGCAGTGAAGGGACGTACTTTCATGATCAACGCAAGCTACAGCATAAACCAGAATGCCATTTCCGACTCGCTGGTAATCAATAACCCCACCTATGAGCTTCCCAATACGTCGGGCAGACAGCTGGGTGTCGGTAACCAGTTCGTCAAGTCGGTCAATATGAGCGGTGACTGGAACACCCGTGTGAACGTCAGCTACGGATTCCCCATCAAGTTCCTCGGCAGCAACCTGAACATCAACCTCGGTGCCATGTTCAACCAGTCGCCCAGCATCATCAACGGTGTGAAGACCTATGTCAAGGGACAGTACTATGATGCAGGTGCCACTTTGGGCAGCAACATCAGCGAGAACTTCGACTTCACCATCATGTACCGCGGCAGCTACAACATCAGCAAGAGCACCTATACCCTGGAGGGCAACCAGGACAACGAGTACTACAACCAGTTCGCGTCGGCCAACCTCAAGTGGGTGGCATGGGGCGGTGTGACGCTCGCCGTGAACGGAACATACAACCAGTACAAGAGTCTCACCAACAAGAGCAACAACCAGGAGTATACCATAGTGAACATGGCTATCGGCAAGAAGATGTTCAAGCGTCTGGGCGAGTTGAGCTTCTGCGTGAACGACCTCTTCAACCAGAACAGAAGCTTCATGCACTTCGATACGAGCACGGGTTACAGAAACATGACCAACAACGTGATTGGCCGTTACTATTCCGTCAAGTTCGTCTACAACATCCGCGCCTTCGGCGGCGGTGTCAACTCCGGCAACTACGACCAGGTTGAGAGCAGCGGCCGTGGCGGCCGTGGCCGTGGCGGAATGGGCGGCGGCATGGGACCCGGCATGGGTGGCCCCGGTGGCGGCCGCTTCTAAAAATGACCTGTTAGGGTGAACAAGAAATAAACTATGATGAGCGTCGGGACGGCCTTCGGGTCGTCCCGATGTGCTTTCTCTCAGAGGGTTGCTTGATGTGTGGCGGGACTGCGTGTGAGTTTAATTGCGTAAAGGTTCGATTGCGTGCAAAATTTAACAAAATGTAAAATAGTCTGTCCGCTGTATCTGTAAATGTGCTACATTTGCCGTGCGTTTGTCTCCCGGACATCATGGCGGAGAGGCGACGGAAACGGAACAGGAAAACAGAATTGAAATAAACCAGTTGTTGAAAAATGTTGAGTAGTAAGCTGTCAGATAGGTTAGGAAGTTACAGGACGCCGTTTTATCTCTATGATTTGGACTTGTTAAGAAAAACATTGTCCACCATCAGGACGGCATGCGACAAGTATGGCTACAAGATGCACTACTCCATGAAAGCCAATTCCGACCGACGTGTCATGCAGTGCGTGCAGCAGGCCGGCTTCGGCATCGACTGCGTGAGTGGCAACGAGGTTGTCTATGCGGTCGGTATGGGTTTCGACCCCAAGGAGATCGTCTTTGCGGGTGTCGGCAAACGTGACGAGGAGATTGAGTACGGTATCGGACAAGGCATTCTTGCCTTTAACTGCGAGTCGAAACATGAGGTTGAGATTATCGACGGGATTGCCGCCCGAATGGGCCGTAAGGTGGACATCGCCCTGCGCATCAATCCCGACATCGACAGCCGTACCGAGGCTCACATCACCACGGGCAAGGCCGACTGCAAGTTCGGCATTTCGCGCCGCGAACTTGCGGAACTGCTCGCCGAGTTGCCCTCGCTGAAGAATGTGAATGTCATCGGACTGCATTTCCATGTAGGTTCGCAGATTACGGACATGTCGGTGTTCGAGTTGCTGTGCCACGAGGTGAACAAACTCTACAAATGGTTCCAGGAGAATGGCATACAGATCCGTTCGCTCGATATGGGCGGTGGTCTGGGAGTTGATTACGACAATCCCGATGCACATCCGCTGCCCGATGTGGAGAGCTATTTCGGCACATTCGCGCGTTGCCTGCAGATTGAACCCGGTACAGTGGTCCGCTTCGAGTTGGGACGTGCCGTGGTGGCACAGTGCGGCGAACTCATCTCGCGTGTGCTCTATCTCAAGGTCAATGAGTCGGGTCGCCGTGTGGCGGTAATCGATGCCAGTATGACCGAGCTGATACGCCCCGCAATGTACAATGCCCACCATGCTCTGGAGAACCTCAATGGTGCAGGGCGTGAGAAGGACATCTTCACCGTTGTGGGTACCGTGTGCGAATCCTCCGACAACTTTGCCGTGAGCGAGGAGTTTCCCGAATTCCGCCGTGGCGATCTGGTCTCCATCAAGACTGCCGGAGCCTACGGAGCCTCCATGGCTTCGACCTACAACATGCACCAGCTGCCCGAGGCGGTTTATGGCGACGATCTGAAATAATGCGAAACAAGCAGTAATGCGTTTAATAATCAATGGTTGGTAGGGGAGCCCGTGGTGGGGCTTCCCTTTTTTGTGCCGTGGCGGATACGGCCGGCGGAGCAGAGGTGCTGTGGCGGATACGAAAAAAAGCGCCCCCGAAATGTTTCGGGGGCGCTTTACTTGCCGGTCTTTCAGTCAAGACAGTTAGGGAATGTATTCGCCTATTATCTTGAGCTTGTCGCCCGAGTTGTCCAGCAGGAGAAGTTTCGGCTTGCGCGGAGCGTTCTCGGCCTGATAGTGGAGACACATGAGCAGTTTGCCGTCAAATGTCTTGAATATCATGCCGTGTCCCTGGTTGAACGTGTTCAGCGGCTGCTCCTCGTGAATCCACGGACCGGCCAGCTTGCCCGATGCCGAGTAGGCCACGCCCTGCGAATAGCGCTCTTCGCCCCAGCTCGACCACAACATGCCCAGCTTGCCTGTCTGCGTGCGGAATATGAAGGGACCGTCGGTCACCTGTCCGCCGAGAGCCAGACCGTATGTGATTTCGCCAAGGTAGTTCATCTCCCTCGACCAAGGACCCTCCGAGGCCTTGAACATCGTGTGCGGCTTGCCTTTCGACTTGCTCAGGTCCTTCGACAGCTTTATCATGTCCATCGTGCCGTCCACGCACTGCAGCCACTCGTGGCAGTAGATCATGTATGGCACTCCGTCCTCCACCCAAAGCGTGCCGTCCAGCGTGGCGAGCTTGGGACTCATGTAGGGTTTGTCGCTCATGGGACGGTAGGGGCCCATGACATTGTCGGAGACGAGTATGTGCGACGCGCGGCGCGGAATGGCATAGCGGTTCGGGATGTCCTCTATCACAATGTCGTGGTTGGTGAATGTGCCGAAGTAGTAGTACTTGCCGTTGTAGTAGTGTATCTCGGCTGCCCAAATGTCGGGCCTTTCGCCCATCCACGAGTCAGGATTGGTTTCCACCACCGAGTAGGGGCCTTCCCATGTTTTCAGGTCGCTGCTCTTCCACATCCGTCCGCCCGTGCTGGTCATGTAGTAGAGCTTCGTCTGCGGGTCGGCGAAGATGAACGGATCGCTCATCGCCAGGTCCTTGAAGTCCACCTTGCGGATTGTGTTGTCGAACATGCGCTGCGGAGGCTGTGCTGCGAGTTGCGGACCCTGTGCCGGCGGAGCCTGCACTGTCTGTGTCCCGGTTGCCTGTTCGTCCGAAAGCGGGCCTTCCGAAGCCATGGCTGCTATGCTGCCCATGCCGAGGCATGCGACGAGCGTACAGCATAAAAGTGTGCTTTTTCTCATTTTTTTGGGTTTGTTTTAGATTAGGATAGTTTATAGGTTTCAGATAAAAAAACGTGAATGGGCGCCACCCCTTCAGGGCGCACCCATCCACGCGAATAGGTTACATTACAATATCTTAGAACTCCATCTTGGCATAACGCAGATAGTTGTTGTATCTCCATTTTGCATTCTCCTCGGCTGCCTCGAACAACTCGGCTGCCTCTGCGGGGAATGCCTTGATGAGCGAAGTGTAGCGCACCTCCTTGTTGATGAAGGCCTGGAACTTGCTCCAGTCGGGCTCTTTAGAATCCAGTTTGAAGGGGTTCTGTCCCTGCTCGGCCAGCGTGGGATTGTAGTGCCACAAGTGCCAGTATCCGCACTCGATGGCCTCTTTGCCCACACTCGGGGTGTGTCCCATGCCGCCCTTGATTCCGTGGTTGATACACGGTGCGTAGGCGATGATGAGCGACGGACCCTGATAAGCCTCAGCCTCACGCAATACGGTGAGCAACTGGTTCTGGTTGGCAATCGAAACCTGTGCTACATATACATATCCGTAGGTCATGGCAATTGCACCGATGTCTTTCTTGCGTACGCGCTTTCCGGCCGATGCGAATTTTGCCACAGCTCCGATAGGAGTGGCCTTCGATGACTGACCGCCCGTGTTGGAGTACACCTCGGTATCGATGATAAGGATGTTCACATCCTGACCCGAAGCCAGCACGTGGTCCACACCGCCGAAACCGATATCGTAGCCCCAGCCGTCACCGCCGATGATCCACTGCGACTTCTTGACGAGCAGGTCTTTCATTGCGAGTATCTTCTTGCAGTAGTCGCATCCGCAAGCCTCCATCATCGGAACCAGACGGTCCGTGATTTCGCGGCTCTTGGCGCTGCTGCCACGGTTTTCGATCCATTCGCCCATGACTGCCTTCAGCTCTGCCGAGCATTTCTGGCAGTTTGCGATGGCCTCTTTCATGATGGCCTCGATGCGGTCACGCATCTTCTCCACACCCACATGCATTCCGAGACCGAACTCGGCATTGTCCTCAAAGAGCGAGTTTGCCCAAGCGGGACCCTGGCCCTTTGCGTTGGTGCAGTAGGGAGTCGAGGGTGCCGAACCGCTGTAGATGGAGGTACATCCCGTAGCGTTGGCAACCATCATCTTGTCGCCGAAGAGCTGCGTGATGGTCTTGATGTAGGGCGTCTCGCCGCAACCGGCACAGGCTCCCGAGAACTCGAACAGAGGCTGTGAGAACTGTACACCCTTCATGCTCTTGCTCTCCATTGCATCGCTCTTGTAACCCACCTTGCCGTTGCAGTAGTCCCAGTTGGCCTCCTCGGCGGTCTGGGTGGCAAGGGGTTTCATCACGAGCGACTTCACGCCCTCCTTGTTTGCGGGGCAGATATCCACGCAGTTGCCGCAACCCGTACAGTCGAGCGGCGAGACCTGTATGCGGAATTTGTATGCTTTTGTCTGTGCCAGACCCTGTTTTACTGCCATTCCGGCGGGTGCTGCAGCAGCTTCCTCGTCAGTCAGCAGGAAGGGACGTATTGCAGCGTGGGGGCAGACGAACGAGCACTGGTTGCACTGGATACAGGTGTCCACGTTCCACTCGGGCACTGCCGTTGCGATGCCTCGTTTCTCATAGGCTGCCGTGCCGTTGTCCCAGGTGCCGTCCTCACGGCCATTGAATGCGCTCACGGGGAGCTTGTCGCCCTTCAGCGCATTGATTGGCTCCACGATGTTGCGTACGAATGCGGGCACGTTCGACTCGTCCTTTACGACCTCCTTCACAACGATGTCGGCCCACTCGGCGGGAACATCCACCTCGTGTACCTCGGCACCGCCCTTGTCGACTGCCGCATAGTTCATGTTCACGATATCCTCGCCCTTCTTTCCGTAGGTCTTGTAAATGGCGTGTTTCATCTCCTCCACTGCCTTCTCGAAGGGAATCACGTTGGCAATCTTGAAGAATGCCGACTGCATGATGGTGTTGGTACGGTTGCCCAGACCAATCTCGGCTGCAATCTTGGTGGCGTTGATGATGTAGAACTTGATGTGGTTCTGTGCCAGATATACCTTCATGTGGTCGGGCAGGGTGGCCTTTGTGGTCTCCACGTCGTTCACGCTGTTGAGCAGGAACGAACCGCCCTGTTTCAGACCGCTCAGCACATCGTACTTGTCCACATACGAGGGCACGTGGCAAGCCACAAAGTCAGGAGTGGTTACCAGATAGGGCGAGGTAATGGGCTTGTCACCGAAACGCAGGTGCGATGCGGTGTAGCCGCCCGACTTCTTCGAGTCGTACGAGAAGTATGCCTGGCAATATTTGTCGGTCGAACCGCCGATAATCTTGATTGAGTTCTTGTTGGCACCCACCGTACCGTCGGCACCCAGTCCGAAGAAGACAGCCTCGAAGGTGCCCTCCTTGGCCATGGAGATCTCCTTGCCCACGGGCAGCGAGAGATTCGTCACATCGTCGGTGATACCCACTGTGAAGCGGTTGAGGGGCTTTGCGGCCTTCAGGTTCTCGAATACGGCCAGCATCTGTGCGGGCGTGGTGTCCTTCGACGAAAGACCGAAGCGGCCGCCGATGATGAGGGGCTTGCAGGCGTCATCGCATGTTGCGAATGCCTCCACAATGTCGAGATAGAGGGGCTCGCCGCATGCGCCCGGCTCCTTGGTGCGGTCCAGTACGCAGATGCGCTTTGCCGTCTCGGGCAATACAGCCTTGAGATACTTGGGCGAGAAGGGACGGTAGAGGTGGACGGTTACAACGCCCACTTTCTCTCCCTTGGCCGTCAGGTAGTCCACGCACTCCTTCAGGGTCTCCGTTACCGAACCCATTGCGATGACCACTCTCTCGGCGTCCTTTGCTCCGTAGTAGCAGAAGGGCTTGTAGTCGCGTCCCGTAATCTTCGAAATCTCCTTCATCGTGTCGGCCACCATGTCGGGCACTGCATCGTAGAAGCGGTTCGAAGCCTCGCGGGTCTGGAAATAGATATCGGGGTTCTGTGCCGTACCGCGCGTTACGGGGTGCTCGGGGTTGAGGGCCCTCGCACGGAACTCGGCCAGTGCCTTCTTGTCGTAGAGGGCTGCCAGTGCGTCGCTGTCGATGATTTCAATCTTCTGGATCTCATGCGAGGTGCGGAATCCGTCGAAGAAGTGCAGGAAGGGAACCCTTGCCTTCATTGCCACGATGTGTGCCACGCCGGCGAGGTCCATAACCTCCTGCACACTGCTGGTAGCCAGCATTGCAAAACCGGTCTGGCGGGTTGCCATTACATCCTGATGGTCGCCGAAGATGGAGAGCGACTGTGCTGCCAGAGCACGTGCCGACACGTGGAATACGCCGGGGAGCAACTCTCCTGCTATCTTGTACATGTTGGGAATCATCAGCAACAGACCCTGCGATGCCGTAAAGGTAGAGGTCAGCGCTCCTGCCTGCAATGAACCGTGGACTGCACCTGCGGCACCTGCCTCAGACTGCATCTCCACCACTTTCACTGTCTCTCCGAACATGTTCTTCTGCCCGTTGGCTGCCCATTCGTCCACCAGTTCCGCCATGGTCGATGACGGGGTAATGGGGTAAACTGCAGCAACTTCGCTGAACAAATAGGCGATGTGCGCCGCAGCATAGTTGCCGTCACATGTGATAAATTTTTTCTCTGCCATTTTCCTTGTGATATTTAATGAATGTTGTACTTTTCCCCGATATTGTGAATTAATTAACAGTTAATTGATTAACAGTAACTTATACACCGGACAAAAATACAAAAAAATACTAAAGTGCATACTTGTGCGCGGAGATTATTTTTTCGGGAACGAAAAGGCCACGCCCTTTTCGCGGAGGAAGCGCACCGCCTCACGGCATGCTTCACAGGCATTTGCATCCAGTGGCGTGATGGACTGCTGGTGCATGAATATACCGTAGAGCGAGAGTGGCTTGCCGCTGTTGTAGACCTGCTCCACTATCGTTCGCCCCTGCCCGGCACTCTTGCCGTCGAAGCGTACGAACGACTTCACATACCTGATTCCGCTTTCGGGGTCGGTGTATTCGTAATTGGTGTTTATCTCTTTGCGTTCCTCCGCATCGAGGCCGGCATTGGCCTCGCGTTCGTCATCGGCACCGTAGATGCCCTCCAGTCCGTATTCGGTCGCAGCAAACAGCGCCCAGAGTGCCTTGTTGCCCGAGAAGAACGAGGGGCGGATGAATGTGGAGAGCGACTCCTTGCCGGCAAAGCGGCATATCTCCCCGTTCACAGCTTCATACGAGGCCACGGCCTCCCCGTTGAGCGAGGGGTCGGTGTAGCGTTCGAATCCGTTGCGCCCGTGCCACGAGAAGCGCAGCCACGAGGCGTTGGCCTGGAACTCATCTTTGAATGCGTCGGTCACGTCGGCGAGCGTAAACTCCGGGTGCGAACGGTAGAAGAGGTTGCATGTCACGCATATGCCATACTCGTCATGCAGCTCCTTGAGGAATGCGAAAAAGTCGTTCTCGAATATCGAAGCGTACTTCTCCCTGTTGACTGTTATGTCCTGCAGGGGTTCCAGCACGTCGTCTATGGAGAAGTGCGCCACGGCACCTGCGTTCTCCTGCGCCACAGCCGCAATGGCTCCGGCATCCTCGTTGGTGCCGCCCGCCCGCATGCTTGCAGTGGCCATGAGGCACACCGAGAGAATTGTCATAAAAAGTTTCATCGTATTGTCTTTTTGTTGTGTATCCGTTTCAGACCCGTATCCTGTTCCGGCCGGATGCCGCCTTGGCCAAGGCCTCTGCCCGGCCAAACGTTTCCGGCCATGTCCGGCTCTTCATGTAAACATTCCGCCCGACAGTATTCCTCTCCGGTCAGTCGAGCAGTTCGGCGAGTTTCTCCTTGAGACTCTCCCCGCGCAGGTTTACGGCCACTATGGTGCCGTCGCTGTCCACCAGGAAGTTGGCGGGAATGGAGCGCACCCCGTATTTTACGGCAGCCGCATTCTTCCAGTACTCCAGGTCGCTCACATGCACCCATCCCATGCCGTTGCTCTCTATGGCCTCCGTCCATGCGCTCTTCTGGTAGTCGAGCGACACACCGAATATCTCGAATCCCTTGCCTGCATACTTGCCGTAGGCCTCCTTGAGGTAGGGTACCTCACGCATGCAGGGACCGCACCAGCTTGCCCAGAAGTCAATGAGGACATACTTCTTGCCCTTCACCACCTCCGAGAGGGTCTTCTCCTTGCCGTCGGTGCCGGTCTGTACTATGTCGATGAACCTGTTGCCCATGGCCGTTCCCTGCACCGTTCCCTTCTTCTCGGGTTCTGCCGCGCGGAGAGGCTGTGCGAGGACTACTGTGCCGCACAGGGTCACAGCGGCCAGCATTGCTGTCATTCTGCCTTTCATTCTTCTCTCTTTTTGGTCGTTCATGCGGCCGTTTTCATGTGGCCGATTATGCAAAGATAACGAAATTAATTATTAATTTTGTCAAAACGAGAACTCCAAAACATTCCCGATATTGATTACCTATAAAGAATATGCCCTGCCGAACGGGCTGACCGTGCTGGCCAACCGCGACAGGGAGTCGAAAATGGCGGCCGTCAATCTGCTCTACCGCGTGGGCTCGGTCAATGAGGATCCCGGTCACACGGGCTTTGCCCACCTCTTCGAGCACCTCATGTTCCGGGGCACCCGCCGTGTGCCCGACTTCGATCTGCCCGTACAGCGTGCCTGCGGCGAGAGCAATGCCTTCACCTGCAACGACTACACGGACTACTACATAGTCCTTCCCAAGGACAACATCGCCACCGCCTTTTGGCTTGAGGCCGACCGCATGACGGGGCTCGACATCTCCCCCGACGGTCTCGAGACGGAGAAGATGGTTGTTGTCGAGGAGTACAACCAGCGCTTTGTAAACCAACCCTACGGCGACCACTGGCTGCTGCTGCGTTCTCTCATCTACAAGGAGCATCCCTACCGCTGGTCGGCCATAGGGCTCACCCCTGACCATGTGCGCAATGCCGGCATGGAGCAGGTGCGCTCCTTCTACAACCGTTACTACCACCCCTCCAATGCCATACTCTCCGTCTCGGCTGACATGGAGGCAGAGCGGGTGTTCGGCATGGCCGAGGAGTGGTTCGGAGACATTCCCTCGGGCGAGGTGCCGCATGACGTGATTCCCGACGAACCCGAGCAGTGCGCCCCGCGCCGCATGGAGGTGGATCGCAATGTCCCTTCGGACCAGGTTACGCTGGCTTTCCTCATGGAGGGGCGCACCGACCGCGAGTTCTTCCTGTGCGACTTTCTGACCGATATCCTGGCGGGCGGCTTCTCGGCGCGCCTCTACGAACGGCTCGTCAAGGAGCGCCAGCTCTTCTCCACTGTCAATGCCTTTGTGTCGGGCGATGTGAGGAGCAACATGTTCGTGGTTACGGGGCGTCTGGTTCCAGGAGTCACCGTGGAGCAGGCCGAAGAGGCGCTTTGGGGTGAACTGGAGAGACTCAAGGGCGAACCGGTTGCCGAACGTGAGGCCGAAAAGGTGAAGAACAAGTTCGAGGCCAACACCCTGTTCGGAGAACTGAACGTGATGAACAAGGCGATGAATCTTGGGTTCTACAATATGCTCGGCGACACGGAACTGATAAACGGCGAGATTCCCATCTTCCGTTCCGTCTCTCCGCAGGAGATAATCGACATGGCACGGTGCCGGTTCGTGCCCGAAAGGTGTTCCACCCTCGTAATGCGCAGCAAGAGATGAAAAAATTTCCCGATATACAGCCGCCCGTGGTGATTCCCGCGAGCGTTGATGCCTTCCCGGCCGATGTGGAGCGTCTGGCCAACGGCGTGGAGCTGCATGTGCTCGACTGCAGCCAGAGCGATGTAGCTCGCGTGAGCTTTGTCTTCCGTGCGGGCACTTCGTGGCAGAGCGTGCCCTTCAGCGCCTCTGCCGTGGTGAACCTTCTGAGCGAGGGTACGCGTGGAATGTCGTCGCACGAAATTTCCGAGCAGCTCGACTTCTACGGCTCCTTCTTCGACGTGAACATCGACCGTGACTATGCCGTGGTGACCTTCTGCTGTCTCAACAAGTTCTTCGGGCGCACCATGGAGATTGCCCGCGAGATACTTCTGCATCCCACCTTCCCCCGACAGGAACTTGAGATATACGCCATGAAGCGCAAGCAACAGTTGATAGTGAGCCGCTCCAAGCCCGACTTTGCGGCACGCGAGGTCTTCGGCACCGCTCTCTTCGGTGCCGACCATCCCTATGGCATCTCGTCGCCCGTGGAGTGCTATGACTCGCTCACGCGCGACGATGTAGAGAAACTCTACCGCCTTCTCTACCGTGCCGGGAGCTGTTTCATTGTGGCCGGAGGCAAGATTCCGCCCTCGCACAGAGAGGTGTTGCGTGAGATTGCCGGTGAACTGCCTGTCGGTACAGGATGTGTCGGGAGACATTTTCCGGCACCTGAGACGCAATACGAGAAGCGTGTGCCCTTCGAGGGTGCCGTGCAGTCCTCCATCCGCATCGGCAAGATGCTCTTCCCGCGCCGTCATCCCGACTTCATCGGCATGCAGGTTGTCTCCTCTGTCTTGGGAGGCTACTTCGGTTCAAGGCTCATCCAGAACCTGCGCGAGAAACACGGCTACACCTATGGCGTCTACTCGGCCATGGTCAATTTCGACGAGGCGGGCTACTTCGCCATTGCCACCGAGGTGGGCAACACCGTTACGGACGATGCCGTGCGTGAGATATACACCGAGATTGACAGGCTTTGCAACGACCCTGTGCCTGTGGCGGAGCTCGATACGGTGAGGAATATCATTGTGGGCGAGATGATGCGTGTGCTCGACGGTCCCTTCGGCCTGGTGGACGTGACCATGGAGAATGTGCAGAACGGATTCGACAACTCCTATACGGACCATATGGTGGAGCGCATCCGCAGCATGACTCCCGCCGATGTGCTCTCCCTGTCGCAGAAGTACCTTGCCCGCGAGGGCTTTGTGACCGTGACGGTGGGGTAGTGTGCGTGCTGAAGTGAGAGTCACGGAACGGTGCCGGCATCCGGAACCGCCATACGGAGGTGCATGGAGATGCTCCGTCTGACGGCTTCTCATACGGATATTTTGGACAGAAACCCTAAAACAAAACCTGATATGAAAAAGAGAACTTTATTCCTTGCGCTCGTGCTGCTGACCTTGTCGGCATTCCCGGCGCAGCAGCTCCGTGCTGCCGGGGCGGGCGACTCCCCGCGCCGGACGACCAATTTCGACAAGGAGTGGCGATTCCACCTTGGCGATGTGCAGAATGCACAGCAGAAGTCCTTCAGCGACAAGGGCTGGCGGCTGCTGGACGTGCCGCACGACTGGAGTATCGAGGGCGAAAACCTTGAGAACGCCCCCGGCGGCGGCAGTGTCGGCTACTTTCCCATGGGTATCGGCTGGTACCGCAAGACATTCAATGTGCCGGGCTGGAGCCGGGAGAAACGCTACTCCATAGAGTTCGACGGTGTCTACATGAACAGTACCGTGTGGCTCAATGGAGTGCAGCTCGGTGTGCGCCCCTATGGCTATGCGAGCTTTTCCTACGACCTCACGCCCTACCTCAAGGCTTCGGGCAATGTCATCGCCGTGCGTGTGGACAACTCCCTGCAGCCCAACTCCCGCTGGTATTCGGGCTCGGGCATCTACCGCCACGTAAGGCTTGTGGAGACTTCGCCCGTGCACTTCGGCAAGTGGGGTGTCTTCAACCGCACCGTCTCCGTCGCTGACGGCAAGGCTGTGGTTGAGGTTTCGTCCGATGTGGTGAACGGTCTCGGCAAGGGCGTGGATGCTTCTGTGGAGAACGAGGTCATCGCTCCCGACGGGGCAGTGGTCGCACGTGGTACAACGTCACTCTCTGTTGCAGGCGGCCAGACAAAGGGTGCTTCCATGAAGATGGAGGTTGCCGCTCCAGTGCTGTGGACGCTGGACAACCCCGCCCTCTACACTTTGCGCACGCACCTGAACGTGGACGGCCGTGAGGTGGACTGCGTGGATAACGTGATGGGTATACGGACCATAGAGTATGATGCGGACCGTGGCTTCCTGCTCAACGGCGAACATGTCAAGATGAAGGGTGTCAATCTGCACCACGATGCGGGCGGTCTCGGTGCCGCTGTGCCCGAGCGGGTGTGGGAGCGCCGTCTGGAGCTCCTCAAGGAGAGCGGCTGCAATGCCATCCGCACCGCCCACAACTCCCCGGCCCCCGAGTTTCTCGACCTGTGCGACCGCATGGGATTTCTCGTTATGGACGAGGCTTTCGACGAGTGGGCCGAGGGCAAGAATCCATACTCCTACAAGCTCTATTTCCACGAGTGGCACGAGCAGGATCTGCTGGCCATGGTGTTGCGTGACCGCAACCACCCCTCTGTTGTGATGTGGAGCATAGGCAACGAGGTGCCCGACCAGTCGAGTGCCGAGGGACCCGCCATAGCACGCAAGCTCATCTCCATCTGCAAGGCCAACGACCCCACCCGTCTCGTCACGGCGGGCAACGACCGAATTGCCGCCATCGAGGGTGCAACGCCCGAGTATTTGGCGGCCTTTGAGAACGAGATTGTGGGCTACAACTACCCCGACCGCTGGAGGGAGCGCCGCGAACTGATGTACTGGGTTGACAAGTCTGCCTTCCCCAACCGTCGTGTGGTGGCTACCGAGGCCTCCGGCATGGGCGGTTCGCGCGGCGGCTACTCGCTGGGCAACGATCCCATGAAGGTGAATGCAAGCTATGCCGGCAGCCGTTTCACGGATGTGGAGCAGCGCTGGAAATTCACTATGCTCTACGACTATGTGATTGGCGACTTCATGTGGACAGGCATTGACAACTACGGCGAGTCCATGTGGCCTTCGCGCATACATTCGGCCGGCTATCTCGACAACTGCGGCTTCAAGAAGGACGGCTTCTACTTCTTCCGCAGCCTCTGGACCGACAAGCCCACCCTCCATCTCTTCCCGCACTGGAACTGGAGCGGACGTGAGGGACAGGTGATTCCCGTGGTGTGCTTCACCAACTGCGAGAGCGTCGAGCTCTTCGTGAACGGCAAGTCCTACGGCCGCAAGACTCTTGAGTTCCCCCGCAAGGGTGTCGAACTGGGCTGGAACATATACGGCGAGGGCAAGGTCTTCTCTTCCACGAGCGACCTTCACCTCTCCTGGGATGTGGTCTACGAACCGGGCGAGATTGTTGCCGTGGGCATTAAGGACGGCAAGGAGTACCGCGAGCGCATCGTCACCACGGGCGAGCCGGCAAGCATCCGTCTCAGCGTTGACAGCAGCGAGATACGTCCCGAGTGGTCCGATGTGGCGCACGTCACGGTGGAGATTCTCGACAAGGATGGCAATGTGGTGCCTACTGCCGACAACCTCGTGAAATTCAGCGTTGAGGGAGCCGAGATAATAGGTGTCGAGAACGGCAACGGCCGCGATTTGTCTTCGTGCAAGATTCCCGAACGCAAGGCCTACAGCGGCATGTGCCTGGCCATTGTGCAGGCACGCAAGAGCGGAGACATCAAGTTCCGTGCCGAGTCTGACGGGCTTCAGGGTGCCGAGATAGCGTTCCGTGCCGTCAAGTAGGGGAGCGCAGAGCGTAAAACAAACATATTCGGGTCCGCATGCTTTGGTGGTGTGCGGACCCGTCTTGTCATATGCCTGCCGGTCAGGCATGCCATAATATATAATTATATAAGTGCAGGGGCGTTACTGCCGCGCCTCCGGTTCTTGCGGGTGCTGCTCAAGAGGTTGGGCACCGTCGTTGTGGAGCGAGAAACCGTTGCGTGCCAGTTTGCGGGTTATATGTCCGATGAGCCATATGTAGGCCGGTACGAGGAAGAGGTCTCCCGAGAGCCATGCGGCAGGGTCACCGAAGCAGACTGCCGTGAACCCCACAGCAGGTATCACCCACAGGCTCAGACACACTCGGGTGACCATCTCGCACACACCCGACATGATTGCCATCTTGCTGTATCCCAATCCCTGAATGCTGTAGCGGAACACGCAGAGCACCCCGAGGAGGAGATGCAGAGAGCTCGACGTGGCGAGGAACTGGTAGGTCTTGTCAATGATTTCGGTCTGCGACGGTGCCACGAAGAGCAGCGCAAGCGTCCGCGAGAAGAGATGCAGTGTCACGAATGTGAAGACGGCATAGACCGCCATCATCTTCAGTGCCGCCACAATGCCGTCCTTTATGCGCTGCACCTGGCATGCCCCGTAGTTCTGTCCGCAGTAGGTGGCCATCGCTATTCCGAGCGTCTCAAAGGGGCAGATGAAGAACATCTTCAGCCGGTTGGCTGCCGTGAAGGCGGCTATGCAGGCCGTGCCGAGTGCGTTGTTGGCGCTCTGCAGCATTATCGACCCTATGGCGGTGATGCTGAACTGCAGTCCCATGGGAACGCCCATGTTCAGCAGCGTCTTTATGTACCGTCCGTCTATGCGCCTCTCTTCGTCCGTCATGCGCAGTATGGGGAAGTGGCGCCTCATGTAGACCACGCATGCCACGGCAGCCACGGCCTGCGAAAGGAGCGTGGCCAGCGCCGCACCTGCCGTGCCGAGATTCAGCCCGAGGATGAATGCGAAGTCGAGCACTATGTTGAGTATGGAGGCGACGATGAGAAACATGAAGGGCGTCTTGCTGTCGCCCAGTGCACGGATTATCGAAGCGAGAATGTTGTAGCCGAAGGTGAAGGGAATGCCAAGGAAGGTAATCAGAAGATAGTCGTATGCACCGTCTATGATGTCATCGGGGGTCTTCATTGCCACGAGAATGTCACGGCAGAGCAGGGCCGTGACAGCCGTGAACACCACCGCCATTATGGCCGAGATGAAGAGTGTGTTGGCCACACAGCGGCGCATGCTGCTGTACTCCTTTGCACCGAAACACTGCGCTATGGGAACCCCGAAACCTCCCGCACAGCCGTTGCAGAATCCCAGTATGAGGAACATCACCGACGTGCTTGCCCCCACTCCTGCCAGAGCCTCTATTCCCAGATACTTGCCCACAATGGCCGCATCCACTATGTTGTAGAGCTGTTGGAGCAGGTTGCCCAGCATTACGGGTACCGCAAACTGCAGTATCACTCCCGCGGGCTTGCCGACCGTCATGTCCTTTACCATACCTTCCTTCCTGATTCCTTGTCTTTCACGACGGCGCAAAGATACTCTTTATTTCCCCCTCCCCGTCGCCCCCTTAGGTTAATTTTACGTTTTTTTGTCCATGGCCCCTTGCCGTGTTGCTGAAATGCCTTTGTCCGTTGCCCCATATGGTCTGCAGATTCCCATCCGCCGGGCAGGAGAACAAAAAAGGGCCGCCACATAATCGGGACAGCCCTTGAAGACGATTCGGAAACCTCCGCGGTCTCTTATTTTATGCCGACCTCGGTCTCGTGCATGTCGGGCATAGGCTTCTGGTATGCGCCCGAGATGAGTTTGTCACGGCATGACTCAAATGCGTTGAGC
Organism: Tidjanibacter sp.; assembly: GCA_963640325.1. Classification (GTDB taxonomy): domain Bacteria; phylum Bacteroidota; class Bacteroidia; order Bacteroidales; family Rikenellaceae; genus Tidjanibacter. The sequence goes on along the minus strand of CAVHXY010000001.1, from coordinate 253,202 downwards.
GTGTACTCCACATCCTCGAGCGTGTGTGCCGCCGTGGGGATGATACGGAGAATGATCTCGCCCTTGGGAATCACGGGGTAGGTAACCACCGAGCAGAACAGGTTGTGGTTCTCGCGCAGGTCATATACAAGGTTGGTAGCCTCGTTCACGCCACCCTTCATGTATACGGGGGTTACGGGCGAGAGTGTACCGCCGATGTCGAAACCTCTGTCGCGGAATCCCTTCTGCAGGGCGTTGGTTATGGTCCACAGCTTCTCCTTGAATTCGGGATGGGTCTTGATGAGTTCCAGACGTTTCATGGCACCTATCACCATGGGCATCGGCAGGCTCTTTGCATACTGCTGCGAACGCATGTTGTAGCGGAAGTAGTCGATGAGGTACTTGTCACCTGCAACGAATGCGCCGATGCCGGCCATCGCCTTGGCGAATGTGTTGAAGAGCACGTCCACCTTGTCCATGCAGTTGAAGTGCTCGGCCGTACCGCGACCCGTCTTGCCCATCGTGCCGAAGCCGTGTGCATCGTCCACCAGCAGGCAGAAGTTGAAGTCCTTCTTCATGGCCGTGATCTCGTCCAGCTTGCCGAGGTCGCCCTTCATTCCGAAGACGCCCTCCGTGATGACGAGGATTCCGCCGCCCGTCTGTTTTGCGAGGTCAGTGGCACGCTGCAGTTCAATGCGGAGCTTCTCCATGTTGTTGTGGGGGAACACGAAACGCTTGCCTGTGTGCAGACGCAGACCGTCGATGATGCAGGCATGCGCCTCCGAGTCGTAGACCACTACGTCGCGGCGCGAAAGCAGACAGTCTATGATGGAGATCTGGCCCTGGTAGCCGAAGTTGAGCAGGAAGGCATCCTCCTTGCCCACGAACTTGGCCAGGTCAATCTCAAGCTGCTCGTGGTATTTGGTCTGTCCGCTCATCATGCGGGCACCCATGGGCGCTGCCATACCGAACTGTATGGCACCTTCGGCGTCGGCCTTGCGGACCTCGGGGTGGTTGGCCAGGCCGAGGTAGTTGTTAAGGCTCCAGTTGAGCATCATCTTGCCGCGGAATTTCATGTGGGGGCCTATTTCACCCTCCAGTTTCGGGAATGCGAAGTAGCCGTGTGCGTAGTTCATGTACTGACCGATAGGGCCACCCGAGTTGTGCTTGATTCTGTCTAATATCTCCATGTTATTTTTTGTGGATTTAGTTGATTTTTGTTCTCTGTTACGGCCGCAGCCGAATATGCAAATTTACACATTATTCGCGTTGTGTTGCCAGGTTTTGCCTTTTTTCTCACGTGGCGGGTATAAAAAATAAGTATAAATACCTATCCGGCCGCCAGCACCCTTCGTTCCGGGAGGCGTGGAGTGGAAAAATAATCGGCATAAAAGATAATATAATTTTTCTCTATTCGTTAAAAATGTATAACTTTGCGCGTTGTTGTGCATTGTAAGTATGACAAACCGAATCCGAATTATGAGAAAGACGTTCGCTTATTTATCCTCTGTGGCTGTGGTGGTTATCGCAATGACTGCATGTAGCGGGTACAACAAGATCATGAAGAGCCCGGACTATGAACTGGTCTACAAAACGGGTCTCAGCTATTACAACCAGGAGAAATACGAGAAGGCCAAAGGTCTCTTCGAGCAGATACAGCCCATCTATGTGGGTACTCTCAAGGAGGATTCGCTCACCTACTACCTTGCCACGTGCCACTACAAGCAGGGCGACTTCACCACCAGCGGCGAGATGTTCGACACTTTCCGCCGCCGTTTCGGCCGCAGTACGTTCGTCGAGGATGCAGAGTACATGTATGCCATGGGCTACTACTTCTCCTCGCCGGCTCCCGAGTGGGACCAGACCAACACCCGCCTGGCCATATCGGCAATCACGGAGTATTTGGCGCACTATCCGCAGAGCGTGAAGAAGGATGTCTGCCTGGCACGTGTGGATGAGTTGCAGAACAGGCTCTATGAGCAGTCGTTCATGCATGCACGCACCTACTACAAGATAGGCAACTACAAGTCGGCTCTGGTAGCCATCGGGAATGCTCTCGACCTCTATCCGCAGACCCCTTACAGGGAGGAGCTGCTCTATCTCAACACGGTCTCGGCCTACGAGCTGGCCTCCAATTCGATACCGTCCCTGCAGACCGACCGTTACCTCTCCATGCTCGACTACTACTACAGTTTCGTCTCCGAATTCCCCTATTCGGAGCACCGCAAGGAGGTGGACAGGATGCAGGAGAAAGCCAAGGCCTATCTCGCCAAGAGACATATCGACACAGACAATAATGAAGAACTAAATACTGAAGATGATGCAGATTAAAAAGAACAACGTGCCCAACAACACCATCACCCGCAAGCTTAGCGACATAGCGGCCCCGACAGGCAATGTCTACGAGTCGGTGGTGGTTATTGCAAGGCGTGCAAATCAGATTTCCACCGCTATCAAGCAGGAGCTGAACAAGAAACTGGCCGACTTCTCGAGCAACAACGACACTCTGGAGGAGACGTTCGAGAACCGCGAGCAGATAGAGATCTCGAAGTACTACGAGCGTTTGCCCAAGCCGGTCATAATCGCAACCGAGGAGTTCCTCAACGGCGAGCTCTACTACCGCATCCCCGACAAGAACGAGGAGAAGGCGTAGCGTTGTCGGGTGAGTCTCATAAAGGGAGAGTCATATGTTACAGGGTAAGAAGATATTACTCGGTGTCACGGGAAGTATAGCAGCTTATAAGGCTGCTATACTTGTCAGAGCGCTGGTCAAACGCGGTGCCGAGGTAAAGGTCATCATGACCGAGACGGCCAGGAAGTTCATCACGCCGCTCACGCTGTCCACGCTCTCGAAGAACCCCATCTATGTGGAGTTCTTCAATCCCGAGAACGGCGAGTGGAACAGCCATGTGGCACTGGGCGAGTGGGCGGACCTCTACCTCATTGCGCCCGCCACGGCCAACACCATCGCCAAGGCGGCATGCGGTGTGGCCGACAATCTGCTCCTGACCACCTGGCTGTCGGCGCGTTGTCCGGTGGCTGTGGCGCCTGCCATGGATGTGGACATGTACAACCACCCTGCCACGCAGCGCAATATAGCCTCTCTGAGGGAGCTCGGGGTGCTCTTCATCGAGCCCCAGTCGGGCGAGCTGGCGAGCGGGCTCTACGGCAAGGGGCGCATGGCCGAGGCCGAAGATATCGCCTTGCAGGTCGGGGAGTTCCTCTCTGGCGGAAAAGATGTGCGCCCTGCAGGCGGAACCCTGTGCGGAAAGAGATTCCTGGTTACGGCCGGGGCTACCATTGAGGCTATAGACCCTGTGAGATACATTACCAACCGTTCCACGGGCAAGATGGGCTATGCCATTGCCGCCGAGTTGGCTTCAAGAGGGGCGCAGGTGGTTCTCGTGAGCGGACATACGGCCCTCGATACCCCGCGAGGTGTGGAGAGAGTGGATGTGGAGTCGGCCGGGGAGATGTACACGGCCGTCATGGAGCGTTTCGGGGAGTGCGACGGAGCGGTGATGTGTGCCGCTGTGGCGGACTACACGCCCGAGAGTGTCAGCGACGTGAAGATAAAGAAACACGACGGCGAGGGCCTCACGCTGCATCTTAAGCGTACGCACGACATTGCGGCCGAACTGGGGCGCCGCAAGGAGGGGCGCGTTCTCGTGGGCTTTGCCCTGGAGACCGACCACGAGGCGGACAATGCCGCCGGCAAGCTCCGCCGTAAGAATCTGGATTTCATAGTGCTCAATTCGTTGCGTGACAAGGGCGCGGGCTTTGCGGGCGATACCAACAAGATAACCATCATGGATGCCACGCAGAGCGTGTCATACCCGCTGGAGAGCAAGGCTTCGGCGGCGGTGCATGTGGTGGATGCCATGGAGGCGGTGCTGCGTAGCCGTTAGGGGGGCGGGGCACTGCGGCAGTGCAGAGAGTAACCTGCCAGAGACTTCACGGGAGGGCAGGGAACCGTTGGAGAGTCGTGGCGGGGTCATGAACAGGGCCGGGTGCCACAGTGGACAGCGGGCGAAGAAGCAGGTGCGGAACCGCAATATATGGAAAACGTTGCGGAATCCGCAGGAAGGGGAAAATCACAAGAAAACAGAATATAGGGAATGCTTACCAAACTGACCGTTAGCAATTATGCGTTGATCGAGAGTCTGTGTCTCGAGCTGGACAGCCGTCTGAATATCATCACGGGACAGACCGGTGCGGGCAAGTCGATTCTGCTCGGTGCACTGGGGCTCATCCTGGGCAACAGGGCCGATGTCGCCGCGCTCTCCGACAGCGGGAAGAACTGTGTCGTGGAGGGTGTGTTCGACATCGACGGCTACGGATTGGAGGCTTTTTTCGGGGAGAACGACCTCGACTATTCGCGCGAGATTACGGTGCGGCGTGTGATTACGCCGGCGGGCAAGAGCCGGGCCTATGTGAACGACCTGCCCGTGCAGCTCACCGTGCTCAAGGAGTTGGGAGGGAGACTTATCGATATCCATTCGCAGCACCAGAGCCTGTTGGTTTCCGAGGCCGGATTCCGCATGAAGATGGTGGACGGCATCGCATCGGATGCCAGGGAGCGTGAAGCATACGGCGAGGCCTACAGCGCCTTGCGTGCGGCCGAGCACGAGCTCTCCGCCCTGCGCGACGAGGTGGAGCAGAGCCGCCGTGACGAGGAGTATGTCCGTTTCCAGTACGAACAGTTGGCAGCGGTGAAGTTGCGCAAGGGCGAGCTGGAAGAGCTTGAGGCGGAGCAGAAGGAGCTCGCCAATGTGGAACGGATAAAGGAGGCTCTGGGCATGTCGGCCGAATCGCTCGATGCCGACGAGAGGGGCATCCTTGTGACGTTGAAGAGTATGTGCAGTGCACTTGCACACGTAGCCGACGTATGGCAGCCGGCAGCGGAGCTTGCCTCGCGTGTGGAGAGCGCAGAGATAGAACTTAAGGACATTTCGGCCGGGCTTGCCGATGCACTGGAGCGTATGGATGCCGACCCGCAGCGCCTTGTGGAGGTGGAGAGCCGTCTCGACACGCTCTATTCGCTCCTGCAGAAGCACCGTGTCACGTCGGTGGACGACCTGATGGCCATTGAAGCCGAGTTTGGCAGCCGCCTGCAGATGATTACCGACAGTGGCGATCGTGTGGCGGAGCTGGAGCGCAGGGTCAAGGAGTTGCGCGGGAAGGCTGTGGCATGTGCCGCAGAGCTGACGGCGGCGAGGGTCTCGGCAGCGGGCAGGCTGGAGCAGGGCGTGGGCAAGTTGCTTGGACGCCTTGGCATGGAGGGTGCGCACTTCGGATGCGTTGTCTCCAAGGCGGAGACACTCTTGCCGGGCGGTGCCGACGAGGTGGCCTTCTTGTTCTCCTCGAGTGCCGACGGTGTGCCGCGTCCGCTGGAGAAGATTGCTTCGGGCGGTGAGATATCACGCGTCATGTTGTGCCTGAAGGCACTGGTGGCGCAGAGCACCAAGTTGCCCACCATCATCTTTGACGAGATTGATACGGGTGTCTCGGGGCGCATTGCCGACGAGATGGGCGGAATTATCGCAGAGCTGTCGCAGTCGATGCAGGTTATAAACATCACCCATCTGCCACAGGTGGCCTCCAAGGGCGACACCCATTTTTTGGTCTACAAGGATACACGCACGCACATCAGGCGCCTCACGCAGCAGGAACGCATTGAGGAGATAAGCAACATGCTGAGCGGCAGCCATGTGACCGATGCCGCACGCGAACATGCCAAGCTGTTGCTGGGCATAAAGTGACGCTCCCGTGGCCGGGTCCTTTGCCGGGCATGATGCGGGGATACAGGAAAGGCGGAAACCATTCGGTTTCCGCCTTTCCTGTCACTCGCCGGTCGGGCGGCTACTCTATGTAGCGCACTTTGCCCGTGTCACGCGGCTTTGCCTCGGGGAAGTCGGCGGGGTGGCCGAAACCTATGGCATAGAGCAGCTTGTACTCGGGCGAGAAGTCGAGCAGTGCCAGACTCTCGGCACCCGCTTCGCTGTGGAAGAAGTTCATGGGCCCGCCCAGACATACCGAACCATAGCCCAGCGACTGTGCTGCGAGAATCATGTTCTCACCCATCAGACCGCAGTCGATTTGTCCGTCACCGTTGGCCTTGCAGGCGATGAATACCACGCTGGGTGCATTGCGGAACATGTTCTTGAACGATGGTTCAGTCACCATGTGCTCCATGGGAGTGCCCTTCATCGACTCCACATAGGCGGCTGTCATGCGGTCCAGAATCTCCTTGTTGTCTATCACGCGCACCTCCCACGGCTGGTTGTTGCCACCGTTGGGGGCATTTATGCCGCACTCTATGATTTTGGCCATATCCTCGCGGGAGACGGGCTCTTCGGTGTAGTCGCGCACCGAGCGGCGTGCCATTATAGTTTCAATCACCTCGTTTGTTCCCTCTGCCTTTGTGGCAGCGGTGTCGGATGTGTTGCCGCAACCGCCCAGCAGGCTGGCGCACATGGCTGCGATTCCGATAATCAATGTTCTCTTTTTCATGGTCTTCTCTTTTTTTGATGGTTTTGTCTTTTGTCCTGTCCGCATCTCTCTGCATCGGGGTGGGGAGAGAGAAAACGCCGTAGAGGTCTTGTCCCGTTGCGGGCGTCCGACACACCACGGCGTTTTGCGCTTGCCGCCTGACTTGTTGCGCTCCGGCACTTGCCGTGCGCGGGTCAGGATGCTACTTCTTGTAGCGGGCTATGATTGCCAGAGCATCCTTGCAGATTTTGGTTATCTCGGCCCAGTTTCCGGCTGCCATGGCCTCCTTGGGGAAGAGCTTCGAACCCATGCCCACTACGGTTACGCCGTTCTTGAACCATGCAGAGAGGTTCTCCTCCGAAGGCTCCACGGCACCTGTGGCCATGATCATTGTCCACGGCATGGGAGCCGTCACGTTCTTTACGAACGAAGGACCGCCCACGTTGCCGGCGGGGAATATCTTGCAGAGATCACAACCGGCCTCCTGTGCGTTGCCAATCTCGTTTACCGAGCCGCAACCGGGGGTGTAGGGTACCAGACGGCGGTTGCAGGTCTTGGCCACTTCAATGTTGAACAGGGGGCCCACCACGAAGTTGGCACCCAGCTGAATGTAGAGCGCTGCCGTTCCGGCGTCCACTATCGAACCCACGCCCATCACCATCTCGGGGCACTCCTTGGCTGCCCACTTGTTGAGCTCGCTGAAGATCTCGTGTGCGAAGTCACCGCGGTTGGTGAACTCAAATGCCCTCACGCCACCTTCGTAACATGCCTTGACCACGTTCTTGCAAACGTCTATGTCCTTGTTGTAGAATACCGGCACCATACCTGTCGATTTCATGGCTGCCAATACCTCCATTTTCGAAAATCTTGCCATAATCTTTTCTCTTTTTTCCGTTTTTTTGTTTTTGTCTTTTTCTCTGCCCCTCCTTAGCGGGATACGCGGCCGCTGCCGTCGCCCTTCATCAGGTTCTCCACCTCGGGCACGGTCACCATGTTGTAGTCACCGTATATGGTGTGCTTGAGGCACGATGCAGCCACTGCGAACTCGAGTGCCTTCTGGTCGTCACCCTTGTAGGTGAGCAGACCGTAGATGAGACCACCCATGAAGGAATCGCCGCCACCAACGCGGTCTACGATGTGGGTTATGTCATAGCGCTTCGAAATCTTGAGCGCGCCGTCGCTGTAGAGCACTCCGCCCCAGGTGTTGTGGTTGGCATTTATGGAGCCGCGCAGGGTGATGATGACCTTCTTGGCACGGGGGAATCTCTTCATGAGCTGCGTGCAGACGCTCTCGAACTCGGCCGAGTTCACCTCGCCCTTGGTTGCCGTCACGTCAAATCCCTCGGGTTTGATGCCGAACACCTTGTCGGCGTCCTCCTCATTGCCGAGTATCACGTCGCTGCACTCCACCAGTGCGGGCATCACCTCGCTGGCGGTCTTGCCGTATTTCCAGAGGTTCTTGCGGTAGTTGAGGTCGCACGATACGGTCACACCCATCCTGTTGGCCACCTTCACAGCCTCCAGACAGGCATCTGCCGCACCCTGGCTTATTGCGGGGGTAATGCCGGTCCAGTGGAACCACTCGGCACCCTGGAACACTGCCTCCCAGTCGATCATGCCGGGCTTGATTTCGGCTATTGCCGAGTTGGCGCGGTCGTAGATGACCTTGCTGGCACGTGCCACAGCACCCGTCTCAAGGTAGTAGATACCTATGCGGTCGCCGCCCGTGACTATGTGGTCGGTGTTCACGCCGTATTTGTGCAGGTCCATTATGCAGCTCTTGGCTATGTCGTTGTTCGGGAGGCGGGTTACGAACTCTGCCTGCAGACCGTAGTTTGCCAGCGATACGGCCACATTTGCCTCACCGCCGCCGAAGGTTGCCGTGAACTCTTTTGCCTGTGTGAATCTTTGGTAATCGGGAGTTGCCAGTCTCAGCATGACTTCTCCGAATGTTACGATTTTTCCCATTTTCTCTTTTGTTGATTATAGGTTAAACATTGTATCTCTTTCTCTATTTGTCCACATCGAAATAGTCGGCGTCTGTCCATCCGCCGTCATTCTTCTTCATCTCGGCCGTTGCGAATAGCCCCTTAATGCCTGACCCTCTCTGCCGGACAGGAATTCCCGCCATGCAAATGTAATAAAAAGAGATAATGCTGTAGCCAAAAGCACAGCATTATCTCTTTCATTCTGTCAAAATTACTCTATCTCTACCTTCTTGTATCTGGGAACGAGCGACTTCATGATGCTCCATGCCAGCAGGTAAGCGATACCGCAGAGGCAGAACATGATGAAATAACCGCCCTGTTTTCCGCTGAAGCCAAGGAAGTTGAATGCCTCACCCAGCTCGTCGGTGTGTGTAAAGAGCATACCGGCACCCTTCTGGATCAGGAACGAACCGACACCGCCTGCCATACCGCCGATACCGGTGATGGTTGCAATGGCTCCCTTGGGGAACATGTCACCGATGGTGGAGAACAGGTTGGCCGACCAGGCCTGGTGTCCGGCACCTGCCAGACCGATGAATATTGCGGGCCACCATGCCGAGTGTACACCCATAGGCTGTGCGAAGAGTGCAAACAGGGGGAAGAACGCAAACATAAGCATCGCGAGCATACGGCCCTGATAGGGGTTCATGCCCTTCTTTTCCACAAATACCCTCGGCAGATATCCGCCTCCGATGGAGAGCACCGTCACGATTGCATAGAGCGTGATGATGAGAATCATACCCATGCCCGACGACGACTTGTAGCCGAACTGGTCGGAGAAGTATGCCGGTGCCCAGAAGAGGAAGAACCACCATACACCGTCGGTGAAGAACTTGCCGGTGATGAACGACCAGGTCTGCTTGTAGGTGAAGCACTTCCAGAGCGAAACGCTCTTCTCGTCACCCTGCCCGGCCTTCTTGGCTGCGGCCTCTTTCTCCTCCTCTGCGTTGTCCTGCGTGATGTAGGCCAGCTCAGCGGCATTCACATGTTTCGAAGCGGTGGGCTTGTTGTAGACGAATACCCAGAAGGCCATCCAGATGAAACCGAGACCTCCGATGATGATGAAGGCCATCTCCCAACCGCCTCCTACGCCGTGGTCCTTGAAGTACTGAGCCAGCATGGGAATCGTTGCAGGGGCGATGAGGGCGCCTATCGAGGCACCGGCATTGAATATGGAGGTTGCGAATGCACGGTCCTTCTTGGGGAAGTACTCTGCCGTGGCCTTGATTGCTGCGGGGAAGTTGCCCGCCTCACCGAGTGCGAGTACGCACCGTGCCGCAATGAAGAGCCATACGCTCGTGGTTGCCACCAGCAGCGCAGCGGCCGAACCGCTAGCAACGGCTGTCATGGCGCTCACCGACTCAAATCCGCCGATGTGCATCGTTGCCCAGCCGCAGGCTGCGTGCATACATGCACCCAGCGACCAGATTCCTATCGACCAGAGATAACCCTTCTTGGTTCCCATCCAGTCCACGAACTTGCCCGCAAAGAGCATGCAGACTGCATAGAAGAGCGAGAAGATTGCCGTGATTGTACCGTAATCGTTGTCTGTCCAATGGAATTCGGGCGCGATAAAATCCTTCCACGTAAGTGAGAGTACCTGACGGTCAAGATAGTTGACCGTGGTCGCAAAGAACAGCATCGCACAGATGACCCAACGGAAGTTGGTCATTTTGTTTTGATTGTTTTGCATCGTTAGTTAATAGTTATTCGTTAAAATAAAATCTTTCAAAATTGCCGGCTTTTTTTAGAAATTAAAGAATTTCTTGGCGTTCCTGTAGCTGATACCCTCCACCATTTCGCCTATGAAGTCTATCTCGCTGGCGGGCAGCAGACCGTTCTCTATGTCATTTCCGAGCAGGTTGCACAGCGTGCGGCGGAAATACTCGTGACGCGGATAGCTCAGGAAGCTGCGGCTGTCGGTGAGCATGCCCACAAAGCGGCTCAGCAGACCCAGCACCGAGAGGGCATTCATCTGTTTCTCCATGCCGTCCTTCTGGTCCAGGAACCACCAGCCCGAGCCGAACTGTATCTTGCCGGCCACGCTGCCGTCCTGGAAGTTGCCGAGCATCGTCGCAACCACCTCGTTGTCACGCGGGTTGAGGTTGTAGATGATGGTCTTGGCAAGCTTGTCCTGTGAGGCGAGCATGTTGAGGAACTTCGACATGTTCTTTGCCACCGTGAAGTCGCCTATCGAGTCGAATCCCGTGTCGGGACCCAGCTGGGCGAACATGCGGCTGTTGTTGTCGCGGATGGCACCGTAGTGGAACTGCTGTGTCCAGCCGGTCTCCCAGTCCAGTACCGCAAACTCCACCATCATGGCCGTCTTGTACTTTTTGATCTCCTCTGCCGTAAGGGACGTGCCGCCGTACACCTTCTTGAATATGGCATCAATCTCGCTCTGGGTGTAGTCCTCGGCATAGAACTCCTCAATTCCGTGGTCCGAGAGGCGGCAACCTATCGACTCAAAGAATTTGTGGCGGACCTTCAGTGCGTCGATTACATCGGCAAACTGCTTGATCTCCACTCCCGAAACCTCACTGAGTTTCTCGATGTAGGCCCTGAAGTTGGCGGGGTTCTCCACAGCCATCGCCTTGTCGGGACGCCATGTGGGCAACACCTTCACGCCGAAGTTGTCCTTGGCGCACTTGATGTGGTGCTCCAGTGAATCCACGGGGTCGTCGGTGGTGCAGACCGTCTCCACATTGTAGTGTTTCATCAGTCCGCGTGCCGAATATTCGGGTTTCTGCAGCAGTGCCGTGCAGTGGTCGTAGATCTCCTTGGCCGTCGAGGGGTTCAGGAGCTTCGTCACGCCGAATGCCGTCTTGAGCTCCAGGTGTGTCCAGTGGTACAGAGGGTTGCGCATGGTGTAGGGCACTGTCTCGGCCCACTTCTCGAACTTCTCCCAGTCAGTGGTGTCCTTGCCCGTGCAGTAGCGCTCGTCTATGCCGTTGGTACGCATGGCGCGCCATTTGTAGTGGTCGCCCTCGAGCCATATCTTCGACAGGTTGGCGAACTTGTGGTCCGAAGCGATGTACTCCGGAATCAGATGGCAGTGGTAGTCTATGATAGGCATCTTTGCCGCATGCTCGTGGTAGAGCTGCTCTGCCCACTTGGTCTGCAGCAGAAAGTTGTCGTCGTTGAACTGTTTCATTTTAGTGTAGTGTTTATCGTTTCTGTTGGTTTATTTCACAATCTCGGTCTGGAGCGGATTGGCCTCGGCGAGAGCCTTGTCGGCCACCATCTTCTCCCATGTCTCTGCGTTGGGCACGTTACCCTGGCTCCAGCCTGCACCTATGATATACTCAAAGTGCACGTCGCCACACTCCTCGTCCAGCACTCCCTTGGCGGTCATCAGTGCATGGCCTCTGTCACCTTCGGCAATCACCTCGTCGGCACCGGGAAGTATCATGGCCAGTGCAATGTCGCCGTCGCGTGCGGGGTCGCTCGAATCGGATGCCTCCTCATAGATGGCATACCAGTCGTCACCCTGTGCGAAATCCTTCACGTTGTGGCGTATAGTGCCGGCTGCAATGGTCAGCCCGTCAGCCTCTGCGCTGTAGACATCCGTCACATAGCAGAAGTTCGAGTTGGCCTCTATTTCGTACATCTTCGTGAGGCTTATCTCCTTGCCGTCGATGTTGTATGCGGGGTAGGTGAGGGCGAATGCCTTGATGAGCGGACCGTTGGCTATCTCGGTGTATTTCTGCCAGTTGTGCTCGGGGAATATGAGCTTGCCGTCCACGTAGGGTGCCGAAGCTCCTGCACCGAGGGTCACACCCACCTTGTAGCAGTCCAGACCGTCGCCGTGGTTGTGGTGATACCAGCCCGCCTCCTGCTGCTCGGCAGCCACCCACTCGTTGATGACGAGCTTGTCGCTGCTCTTCACCCACACGTCAATGCCGGGCGAAACCATCTCCACCTCGAGTGCCGTGCCGTATGAGCGGAATGCGATCACGTTGTTCTCCCACGAGTAGTCGTCCTTGCGCTCGGGCACGTAGCGGCCGAATGTCTTGGACTCATACTCTGCGGGGGTGCCGCACTTCACGGTGTACTCCGCGCTCGAGTTGCCTGCCACCGTGGGCTGGAAAAATATCTGCAGGGGAGTCTCGCCGTTGTAGTATATCTGCGAGGGGACCTCGTTGCCCTCGGCATCGCAGACCACCACCGTGGTGTCGGTCAGTCCCGGCAGCAACTCTGCAATCTTGGCATATGAAACGGCCACACACTCGGTGCGGTCCAGGGCTATGGGGTTGCTTATCTTCACTGCAACCGAAGCCTCTTTCTCTTTGCAGCCCGTCAGCAGCAATGCCGCTGCAAAGGCCATGTAAACAAGTTTTTTCATCTTTTCTTACTTTGTTCCTTTTTCTCTTTTTTTGCGGTGCGGCCACATTTTCCCGAAGAGCGCCTCCCTTTCCGTATGGTGGTCTCCTTCACTTCGGAGCCCCTCGGTTCCATGCAGGGCCTCTTCTCTTTTGCGGTGTGCCTTTCCCGTTGTGCGGGTCTCTCCCGCTGCCCGAAGCGGGGCTTGTCACCCCTCTGCATTTTACCTCAAGCCGGCGGCTCGGGAGTTTTGTCCTCGCCAAGCCGCCGTCTTGGGTTGCGTTTCATTCTGGCTGTGCCGCACTCCGCCCCGTTCCGCCTGCGTGCAAGTGGCCTTGCAGCCCTTTTCGGCAGGTCTTCCGTGGCGGCTGTCCCGTCCTTATCTCAGGTCGGTCGTTGCGCACCAGTCCATATCGTCGTAGTCGTCGTTCTCGCCGCACATGCCCCAGATGAACGTGTAGTTGCTGGTGGCACATGCCGAGTGGATGCTCCACTGCGGGGAGATCACTGCCTGGTGGTTGTGCATCCATATGTGGCGCGTCTCCTGCGGCTGGCCCATGAAGTGGCACACTGCCTGTCCTTCGGGTACGTCGAAGTAGAAGTAGACCTCCATGCGGCGGTCGTGCGTGTGGGCCGGCATGGTGTTCCACGTGCTGCCCGGCTTGAGCTGGGTGAGACCCATCTGCAACTGGCATGTCTGAACCACCTCCTTCACGATGAGGCGGTTGATGGTGCGGTCATTGCTGCCTTCCAGCGAACCGGCGTGCATCACCACTGCATCCTTCAGGGTTACCAGCTTGTCGGGGTATGCGCACTGTGCGGGGCACGAGTTGAAGTAGAACAGTGCGGGGGCGTTCTTGTCCACGCTGCGGAACGAGATCTTCTTGTTGCCGCGTCCTACATAGAGGGCCTCCGTCTTGGCCAGACGGTACTCCTTGTCGTCCACCTTCACTATGCCGTCGCCGCCCACATTGATGATGCCGAGCTCACGGCGCTGCGTGAAGTACTCGGCACGCACTGCTGCGGGAGGGGTAAGGACCAGTTCTCCGTTTACGGGAACTGCACCGCCGGCAATGATGCGGTCGAACATGGAGTATGTCATGTTTATTTCGTCGGGCGCCATCACCTTCTCAATGAGATAGTGCTTGCGCAGGGTCTCCGTGTCGTAATGTTTCGCGTCGTCCTGATGTGAAGGATAACGTATGTCGCAATTGATACTCATCTTTTTCTGTTTTAATCGTTTCTTGCTTGTCTGTTACGGCCGTCCGTTATTCGGGCTGTTTGCCGATGTAGGCCAGGATACCGCCGTCCACATAGAGGATGTGGCCGTTCACGAAGTTCGAAGCCTCCGAAGCCAGGAACACTGCGGGACCCGTAAGATCCTTCTCTGCGTCGCCCCAACGGCCGGCGGGAGTCTTTGCCACGATGAATGCGTCGAAGGGATGGCGGCTGCCGTCTGCCTGACGCTCGCGCAGGGGTGCGGTCTGGGGAGTTGCGATGTAACCCGGGCCTATACCGTTGCACTGGATGTTGTATGCACCGTACTCCGAGCAGATGTTTCTGGTAAGCATCTTCAGTCCGCCCTTGGCAGCTGCGTATGCCGAAACGGTCTCACGGCCGAGCTCGCTCATCATGGAGCAGATGTTGATGATTTTGCCGGCGCCTTTCTTGATCATCGAGGGGATGACAGCCTTGGAGCAGATGAAGGGGGCGTTGAGGTCGATGTCGATCACCTTGCGGAATTCGCTTGCGGGCATCTCGATCATGGGGATACGGCGGATAATGCCGGCGTTGTTCACCAGAATGTCTATCGTGCCCACCTCTTTCTCGGCTTTGGCAACCATGGCCTTTACGGCCTCCTCGTCGGTCACGTCGCAAACATAGCCCTTTGCGTCGATGCCTCTCTCCTTGTATGATTTCAGACCGCGGTCAACGAGCTCCTGGTTGATGTCGTTGAAGATGATCTTTGCACCTGCCTCCGAAAATGCCGAAGCGATTGCGAATCCGATACCGTAAGACGCACCGGTTACCCATGCGATCTTGCCTTTCAATGAAAAATTGACCATAGTTTTGATATTTTAAGTTTGTAAGAAATAATAGTTGCTCACAATTAACCCCCTAAAATACTAATTTTTTTCAATATGTCAAAATATTCCGTTCCCGCCGCCCCTTTTTCTGCAATTTCCGCATGCTGCCTACTCCTTGAACGTCAATAAAATGAAAAGGCCGGAAACTCTTTCCGGCCTTTTCATTGTTTTTCCCTCTTCGGGGGGCTATTTTATCTCCACAGGATTGTTGAGGCTGTTGCTCCACTCGTCCACATAGGCGAAGAACGAGTCGGCGTCGTGGTAGCCGAAGGTTTCCTTGTCGGCCGAGAACATCATCGAGTAGCAGATCTTGCCATCCTTGTCGGGAGTGAGCAGGGTCACGTAGTTGCCCGAGTCCTCGGTCTGCTCCAGACGCATTGCGCGTGGAACATAGACTGCCAGGCCGCACCACTCCTCGGCTATGCCCGGGATGTCGGTACGGGGTATGTCGCGGCCCCACACTGCCAGAGCATCGTCGGTGATGTGGCTGGTGGAGTTCTTCATCTTCATCACGCCCGTGCAGAAGGTCATGCCCTCCGTGTTGCCCTCAAAGATATTCTCAATCTCTACATCGCGGTGTCCGGCATACATTATGTAGCGTGAGGTGCAGTTGATGAGCTTGCCGTCCATGTCCCAGCCCTCCACGCGCATCTGTGCCACCGTGCGCACCGGTCCATAGGCCAGGATGCGTGCCTCGCGGCGTGTGAAGTCCTTGATGTGTACGGCTGCCTGCAGCTCCTTGTCCCAAGCCTTGAGCGTGCCGAGACCTATCGTGCCGTAGACTACCAGTACATCGTCGCCGTAACCTGCATCCATCTGTTCCTGCGTGGGATACCAGCGTGTGTCCTCAATCTCCAGGCCGGGTTTCTTCTTGGCGTAGATGTCCACCGTCTGCTTGTTGTCGAAGTAGATGCGGTAGGCTGCCAGTTCGCTTTCGAATGCGGGGCCGTGGTGGTGGAGGCGGTTGTACATGTTGTCCTCAAAACCCTCTATCATATCCTTCTCCACCATGCTGCCGTCCTTCTCCTTGAGGAACATCTCGGCAAACACACGCGGTGTATACTCCTTGCCGGCCTCCTTGGAGTACTCTATCTGTGCCGTCACCGTGCCGTTTGCGGGCAGGTCGCACACAAAGGCGAGCTCCTTGGCTCCGTCTATCTCGTCTATCTGGCTTGCCACCTCCTGACCGTCCACCGTCACTACAGCCGACACGGCCCACTCGGGTACATCCTTCACGAGCACCGGATAGTCCGTGCGCTCCTCTGCCAGCGGGTTGGTGAGCGTCAGCGTCCTGCCACCCGAACATGCGCACAGCACTGCGGCCAGCGCAACCGATAATGTTTTCAAAATCTTCATGGTTCTTTCCTTTTTTGTCCGTTTTACTTTATTTTTTGTTTTTTGTCCATTTCCCGTTGTCCCGTTCCCGGCTGTGGCTCCTGTGCCTCTTCGGGGCACCTTCTCTCCCGCGCGTCCGGTCCGTCCTGCTCCCTTCTCAGACCAGGCCCGTCAGTTCCCTGATTCTCCGTGTCCCCTCGTCGGGCGAAGTGAACAGCACTCCCTGCATGCCCAGCGCCATGGCGGCGTCCACATTCTTCTGCTTGTCGTCCACAAAGAGCGACTCCCCGGGCTCCAGAGAGTAGCGGTCCATGAGCACCCCGAATATGCGCGGGTCGGGCTTTATCAGCTTCTCCTGATACGACACCACCCAGCCGTCCATCTCCTTCATCACTGCCAGCTTGCCTATCTCGGCGAAGAACTCCTCCGGCATGTTCGACAGTACATACACCTTCAACCCCTTGCCTTTCAGCTCCTTTATGAGTTCCACCGTCTCGGGTATCTCCACCAGCAGGCGGCTCACGGTATCTATTGCGGCCGTGCTCTCCTCCACACTGCAACCGTTCAGTTCGGCAAGCTCCTTGGCCACCTGCGGCTTGGTCATCGTGCCGCGGTCGAACTCCTTCCAGCACTGCGGGAAGTCAAAACCGGCAAAGAAGTCGAACATGTGTCCCACCTTCTCGCCGAAGCGGCTGAAGTCACGGCCTATGACCACGCCTCCCAGGTCGAATATCACGTTTCTCAGCATCTCCCTACTGCAAGGCCTCCGGCTCCTCAATGGTTATCAGGCGGCTCTCGTCGCCCGTAATCTCTATCCTCACCTTGAGTATCTCCTCCGGCAGCAGCTCCCCAATCTTCTCGGGCCACTCTATCAGGCATGGCAACCCGCCGTAGAAATACTCCTCATAGCCGAGGTCATACACCTCCTCTATCTTCTCGATGCGGTAGAAGTCAAAGTGGTATATGGTCTCGCCCCCGGCGTCGAGATATTGGTTCACAAGTGCAAACGTGGGACTCGTGACCGTGTCCTCCACACCGCGCTGGCGGCATATCTCTCGTATGAGCGTGGTCTTGCCCGCCCCCATGGGGCCGTAGAACGCCACGATTCCGTAGCGGTCCATCCTCTTCACGATGGCCTCGGCCGCCTCCTGCAGGTCGTCCTCGCCGTCCGATTTTATGCTCTCTTTCAACATGTCTGGCAAATCATTGTTTTCCGTCCCCAAAAATACCCAAATTTTTGTTCATTTCACCCCATATCGTTCCCGACCGTGATTTTTTGTCCATTGCGCCTCATTGCATTGCCGGGGCGCACGGTGCGCAAACCTTTCTGTCCGTTGCCTTGCCGCATTCCCGGGCGGAGCATACAGTGCGCCTTTCCTCCCGCTCCCGAAACGGAACGCGCAGTCTCCCTGCGGGGTTGCCGTCACGGTGTCCGCTGTTTGGGCTCCAGTACAAGGAAGGGGACCATCATCTCCTCCATCGATATCCCGCCGTGCTGGAACGTGTTGTTGTAGTGGCGTATGAACTTGTTCGCATCGTTGGGGTAGACGAAGAAGTCGTGCCCCAGCGTAAATATATATGTGGACGAAATGTTGCTCTGGGGCAGTTGCGCCTCCTTCGGGCGGGTCAGCTCATACACCTCGCGCGGATTGTAGTTGAGACTCTTGCCTACCTTGTAGCGCAGGTTCACCGAGGTCTCCTTGTCACCCACCACCTTTATGGGGTTGTCCACACGCACCGTGCCGTGGTCCGATGTGATGACTATCGTGTTGCCGTTTCCGGCGAGCATCTTCAGCAGCGTCAGCAGGTCGGAGTGCTCGAACCACGAGCGGGTGAGCGAGCAGAATGCCGACTCGTCCACTATGAGTTCCCGTATGATTTCGGTCTCCGTACGGGCATGCGACAGAATGTCGAGGAAGTTGTAGACGATTACCGAGAAGTCGGCATCCAGCACATGGTCTATGTTGTCTATCAGCTTGCGCCCCGCCTCGGGCTTGACGAGCTTGTCGAACGTGGTTTTCCAGGTCTTGCCGGCCGTCTGGAGCTGCCTGCGGAGGAATGCCTCCTCATACATGTTCTTGCCGCCCTCCTCGTTGTCGTTTAGCCACTTGTCGGGCATCAGCCTGTCTATGGCCAGCGGCATGAGTCCGGCGAATATGGCATTGCGGGCATACTGCGTTGCCGTGGGGAGGATGCTGCAGTAGAACTCCTCGGCCGTCACCGTGTAGAGGTCCGTGAGCAGGGGGGCTATGGCACGCCACTGGTCGTAGCGGAAGTTGTCTATGAGCAGCAGCGTGGTCTTGGGGTGCTTCTCCACCACGGGGAATATCTTCGAGCGCATGAGCGTGTGCGACATCACGGGAGTGTCGTCGTCGCGGTCGTTTATCCAGTGCAGATAGTTGCGTTTGACGAACTTGCCGAACTCGTTGCCGGCCTCGTCCTTCTGGTAGGCGAGAATCTCCTTTATGCTCTCGTCGGTCGATTCGGCCAGCTCTATGCTCCAGTTCACCATCTTGCGGTATATGCCGCACCACTCGGCGAATGTCGAGGCGCTGTTCAGCGAGGAGGCTATGGTGCCGAATTCGGAGCGGTAGTCGGCCGTGGTCTTCTCGGTCACGAGCTGCCGCGAGAGAAGGTTCTTCTTTATCGACAGCAGCACCTGGTTGGGGTTTATGGGCTTTATGAGGTAGTCTGCAATCTTGGAGCCTATCGCCTGGTCCATGATGTGCTCCTCCTCGCTCTTGGTGGCCATTATCACGGGCATGGCCGGACGCAGCTCCTTCAGCTTGGGAAGTGTCTCGAGCCCCGTCATGCCGGGCATCATCTCGTCGAGGATCACCAGGTCGTAGGGGGCGTTGCGCACGCACTCCACCGCATCGTAGCCGTTGTTGCAGGTCTCCACATCGAATCCTTTCCCCTGCAGGAACATGATGTGGGGCTTGAGGAACTCAATCTCGTCGTCTACCCAAAGTATTTTCATGTCAGCCATAATCGTCCTTTCTTTTAGCGGTGTTACAAACTTACGTCAAAAAATCGGGATTCGGAAACTCCCTTTATCCCTAAAACGTTCCCTCCGCCCCCGTAGTGTGCCCTCGGCCCGTTTGCTCCGCATTTTCCCGCTCCGTCCGTTTGCACTGCCCGTTATACAATATAATAATATAAGTGTCCTTCACGCCC
Source organism: Tidjanibacter sp. (assembly GCA_963640325.1). GTDB lineage: Bacteria > Bacteroidota > Bacteroidia > Bacteroidales > Rikenellaceae > Tidjanibacter. The sequence continues at coordinate 233,821 of CAVHXY010000001.1, read as the reverse complement.
GGAGTGCCTGCTTCCGGCCCCGGTGCCTCCCATGGCTTTTCCCGGTCTTCCCCTTTTCCTGTCTTCCCTCCGGCCCGCTCCTGCCCCCATTGGACAAAAACGTGAAAATGCTGACAGTTAAAAAAATTGGGAAAAAAAGTTGTCGCAAACGAAAAATAAAGCATATCTTTGTAACCGATTTGGAAATCATATTCATAACCATATAAAATAACGTATTATGACAAAAGCAGATATTGTAAACGAGATCGCCAAGAAGACAGGTGTCGAGAAGGTTCTCGTTCAGCAGATTGTCGAGGCATTCATGGAGAGCGTCAAGGGCTCGCTGGTTGCCAAGAACAACGTGTATCTGAGAGGCTTCGGCAGTTTCATCATCAAGAAACGCGCCAAGAAAGTCGCTCGTAACATATCCAAGAACACCACCATTACCATTCCCGAGCACGACATTCCGGCATTCAAGCCTGCCAAGAGTTTTGCTTCGAAAGTGAAATAGTCTTGTTCTCAAAAATCAAATTTATAGTTAACCACAATTTAAAATTTCAGAAACTATGCCGAGTGGTAAAAAGAGAAAAGGGCATAAGATGGCTACTCACAAAAGGAAAAAACGCCTCCGTAAAAACAGGCATAAACACAACAAGAAGTAGAGTAGTTTTTATGTTCCGTTGAGATAAATAAAGCTGAAGAGTCGTTGCGGTTCTTTGGCTTTATTTGTTGTAGTACTCTATTTCCCGGTTAATGTGAAAAGAGGATGAAGAGGGAGATTGTAATCAACGTCACACCCAGCGAAATCACCATTGCCCTCATTGAGGACAAGCAGCTTGTGGAGCTCGACAAGGAGAGCTGCAAGAGCGGTTTTGCGGTGGGTGACATCTATTTGGGAAAGGTCCGCAAGATAATGCCGGGGCTCAATGCCGCCTTTGTCGATGTGGGCCATGAGAAGGACGCCTTTATCCATTACCTCGACCTGGGACCGCAGTTTGCAACGTTGCACAAGCTGGTGGGCACGCTCTCCACAAAGAGGAAGAGCATCAATTTCCCGAGTCTTAAGATGGAGCCCGTGATGGGCAAGAACGGCAAGATTGTGAACGTGATAGCACCCGGCCAGCCGATAATGGTGCAGATAGCCAAGGAGGCCATCTCCACCAAGGGGCCGAGGCTCACGACCGACATTTCGCTTGCAGGGCGCAATGTGGTGCTGATACCCTTCAGCAACAAGGTCCACATATCGCAGAAGATACGTTCCAGTCAGGAGATAAAGCGTCTCAAGAAGATAGCCGACAAGGTATTGCCGCACAACTACGGGGTGATTATGCGCACCGCGGCGGCAGGCCAGAGCGAAGTCGACATAGAACAGGATATACTCTCGCTGATAAAGAAGTGGGTGCAGGCCTTGGAGAACATCAAGACCAAGACGCCGCCCTCGCGCCTGTTGAGCGAGATGACGAGGGTCAATACCATAATCCGTGATTCGCTGAACGGCTCTTTCAGCGCCATCACGGTCGACGATAAAGCGGTTTACGAAGAGATACGCAAGTATGTCGAGCTCATCGCCCCCGAGCAGAAGAAGATAGTGAAGCTCTACAAGGGTTCGGTGCCCATATTCGACAACTTCGACATTTCGCGACAGATCAAGTCGCTGTTTGCCAAGTATGTGTCGCTGCGACGCGGCGCATACCTCATCATAGAGCACACCGAGGCCCTGCATGTGGTCGATGTCAACAGCGGCAACCGTGCCAAGGTGGCCGACGACCAGGAGAGCACGGCCATGGACGTGAACCTCATGGCGGCCGAGGAGATAGCCCGCCAGTTGCGCCTGCGCGATATGGGCGGTATCATCATCGTCGACTTCATCGACCTGCACAAGGCCGAGAACCGCCAGAAGCTCTATGAGCAGATGCAGAAGCTCATGGCAGGTGACAAGGCCAAGCACACCATACTTCCCCTTACCAAGTTCGGCCTGATGCAGATAACGCGCCAGAGGGTGCGCCCCGAGGCCATCGCCGAACTCAAGGAGATATGCCCTTCGTGCCACGGCACGGGCAAGATATCTTCGGCGCTGCTTGTCGACAAGCAGATCGAGAACCAGGTGGCCTACTATGCACACGAGAAGGGCATCAAGTTCCTCAAGGTCATGGCGAGCCCCTATGTGGCCGCCTATCTGCGCAAGGGACTTGTGAGCATGCGCTTCAGGTGGGAGCTGCGTTACCGTTGCCGCATAAAGCTGGTTGTGGATCAGTCGCTGGGCATGATAGAGACCAGAATACTCGACCGTAAGGAGAGGGTTCTCTCGTAAGGCTTTATGGCACGGCTGGACGAAATATTCGGGGCAGTAGGCCGGACCGAAGGGTTCGGGCATCTCTGCAGGAACTGTGAAAACCGGGTCTCCACGGAGCTTGACGCTCTGTGCGGCTCGGCTTTTTCGCTTTATGCGGCCTCTGTGGCCAGGGTCAGAGGGGGCGTGCACATTTTCATCTGCAACGACCGCGATTCGGCGGCCTATCTCTGCAACGACTTCTATGCCCTTTTGGGCGAGGAGGGGGTGATGTTCTTCCCCACCGGCTACAAGCGCTCCATCCGCTACGGCAAGGAGGATGCTTCGGGCATGGTGCAGCGCACGGCGGCGCTGCAGGCACTCAGGGAGTACGGCGAGCAGGGTGGCGGCAGACTTGTTGTATGCACCTATCCCGAGGCCATTTCGGAGACCGTGGTCGACAGGGAGAGCTTCGTGCGCGAGGCGCTGTGTGTCCACAAGGGCGACACCCTCAGGATGTCGCAACTCGAGGAGCAGGTCATTGCGCTGGGCTTCCATAAGGTCGATTTTGTCTACGAACCGGGGCAGTACTCGCTGCGCGGCGGCATCTTCGATGTCTTTTCCTATGCCGAGAACCGCCCGTGCCGCATCGACTTCTTCGGCGACGAGGTGGAGTCGGTGCGCCTCTTCGAGATAGCCTCACAGCTCTCCGTGGAGAAGGTGGAGCGGATAGAGATAGTGCCCGACCTGCGCACGTGCGAGGGGGGCGACCTTGTGCCGTTCACCGATTTTGCGGGCGACGGGGCAACCTACTGGTTCGATGACATGCCCTTCGTGCTCACCCAGGTCGATTCCCTGCGCAAGAAGTTCCTTGCCGAGAGCGACGACCCCTCGGGCGAGAAGGAGAAGGTGCTGAGTTCGCTCAAGCTCACCGATGCACTGGAGGGCAAGGCTCTCTTTGTGCGCAAGTCTTCGCCCAAGATGCCCATGGCCGACACAATAAGGTTCCACACCACGCCGCAACCCGCCTTCAACAAACAGTATACGCTTTTGGCCGAGGAGCTCCGTGACCGCCGTATGGGCGGTTTTGCAACCTGGCTCCTTACCGAGAACAAGGCGCAGGCCGAGCGCCTGAAGAATATAGTCGATTCCACGGGTGTCGCCGACGCTTCGTTCGTCACCCTTCCGCTCACCCTCCACGAGGGCTTTGTGGACAGCGCGACGAAGATGTGTTTCTATACCGACCACCAGATTTTCGACCGCTACCACCGCTACTCGCTCCGTGGCGAGATTGACCGCGGGCAGAGCCTCACGGTAGCCGAGCTGAACCAGCTGCAGGTCGGCGACTATGTAGTCCATATCGACCACGGTGTGGGCCGCTTTGGGGGCCTTGTCAGCTCCGTTGAGAACGGCAAGCGCCAGGAGTCCGTGAAACTGGTCTACAGGGACGGTGACGTGCTGTTGGTGAATGTCCATTCGCTGCACCGCATCGCCAAGTTCAAGGGCAAGGAGAGCGAGGAGCCGCCACGCGTGTCGAAACTCGGCACGGGTGCATGGCAGCGCATGAAGGAGGCCACCAAGAAGGCAGTCAAGGACATCGCGCGCGAACTCATCCGCCTCTATGCCGAGCGCAAGGCTTCGGGGGGCTTCCGCTTTTCGCCCGACACGTATCTCCAGCAGGAGATGGAGAGCTCGTTCCAGTATGAGGAGACCCCCGACCAGCAGAAGGCCGTGGAGCTCATCAAGGCCGACATGGAGTCGTCCGAACCCATGGACCGCCTCGTGTGCGGCGATGTGGGTTTCGGCAAGACCGAGGTGGCCATACGTGCAGCCTTCAAGGCCGTGTGCGATTCACGTCAGGTGGCCGTGCTGGTGCCAACCACCATTCTGGCTCTCCAGCACTACCGCACCTTCACGGAGCGGCTGGCCGGCCTGCCCGTCAAGGTGGAGATGCTGAGCAGGGTCAAGACGGCCCGTGAGGTGAAGCAGATAGCGGCCGACCTGGCCGAGGGCAAGATAGATATACTTATAGGTACGCACAAGATTCTGGGCAAGGACATAAAGTTCAGGTCGCTGGGACTGCTCATCATCGACGAGGAGCAGAAATTCGGCGTCTCAAGCAAGGAGAAACTGCGCCGTCTGAGTGTCAGTGTCGATACGCTCACCCTCACCGCAACCCCAATCCCGCGTACGCTTCAGTTCTCGCTGATGGGGGCGCGCGACCTCTCGGTCATTGCCACCCCTCCGCCCAACAGACGGCCCATCGTCACCGAGTCGCATGTCTTCAACGAGGAGATTATCCGCGATGCCGTCGAGGCCGAGCTGCAGCGTGGCGGCCAGGTCTTCTTCGTGCACAACCGCATAGAGACCATTGAGGCCATGGCCGACATGATACGGCGTCTCGTGCCCGGGGCACGTGTGGCCGTGGGGCACGGACAGATGCCGCCCGCCACTCTCGAGAAGCTCATCATGGACTTCATCTACTGCGAGTTCGATGTCTTCGTGGCCACCACCATCATCGAGAACGGAATCGACATACCCAATGCCAATACCATCATAATCAACGATGCGCAGAATTTCGGCCTGAGCGACCTGCACCAGTTGCGCGGACGTGTGGGACGTTCCGACAAGAAGGGCTACTGCTTCCTTCTCTCCCCGTCGGACGAGTTCCTTACGGGCGATGCCCGCCGGCGCCTGCGGGCCATCGAGGAGTTCTCGGACCTTGGCTCGGGATTCAATATCGCCATGCAGGACCTCGACATCCGCGGTGCGGGCAACCTGCTGGGTGCGGAGCAGAGCGGCTTCATTGCCGACATGGGCTTCGAGACCTACCAGAAGATTCTCGGTGAGGCCATCGCCGAGCTGCGTGCCGAGGGTGTGAGCGGGGTGGAGAATGTCTCCCCGTCGCTTGAGGAGCACCGCGAGGAGGTCAGCTACATCACCGACTGCCAGATAGAGACCGACGTGGAGGCGCTTCTGCCCGACGACTACATTGGCCAGAGCGGCGAGAAACTGCATCTCTACCGCCGCCTGGACGGCATGGACAGCGAGGAGGGCCTGCAGAAGCTTGCCTCGGAGATGGAGGACCGCTTCGGTGCCATCCCTCCCCAGACCCTCAACCTCTTCGATGTCGTGCGCCTGCGCTGGAGATGCATAAAGCTCGGTTTCGAGGCGGCCAAGGTCAAGAACGGGCTCATGCTTCTCAAGTTCCCGGCCAATAACTCTTCAGCCTACTATAAGAGCCGCATTTTCAAGACAGTAATGGAGTTTGCCGGTGACCATAGGGATAAATTTGTCCTCAAGCAGTACAATAATAGGCTTGGTTTGACAGTTAGGAATATAGATACCATGGAGAGCGCATGGAAGACGCTCGACGGCATAATCGCAAAACTATAGAGGCCAACCGTATGTATCTGACGCTCGATATAGGCAACACACGTGCCAAGGCAGCCATCTTCGAAGAGGGGGCTGTCGTGGCCGAGAGGTGCTTTCAGGAGAGCGGTGCGGAGCTGGCGGGAGCTGTGGAGGCATGGGCGCGTGAGCGTGCGTGCGGTGCGGAGAGTGCCGGAGGGGAGCTGTTCAGGGCTATAGCCCTGTCGTCCACAAGACGCAGGGACCGGGCTTTGGAGCAGTTTCTGGAGCGGCTTGCAGGGCGTCTTGTCGTGGTGGACCGCAATACGCCCGTACCGCTCGGCGGACTGGAGGGCGCACCGCAGACCCTTGGTGCCGACCGGCTGGCGGCGGCTGTGGGTGCGGCCACGGTGTTCGGGGGCAGGGATGTGCTCATTGTCGATTTCGGTACGGCCATCACGGTCGACAGCGTCACCCGCAACGGAGAGTACCGCTACGGCGTCATCTCGCCCGGGGCGAGGGCCCGCTTCGAGTCGCTCAACCGCCTGACCGACAACCTGCCGCTCTGTAGTCTCGAGGAGGCCGACAGCTATGCTGCGGGGACGACACGCAGGTCCATTGCCGACGGGGTGGTGAACGGCATAGTCCACGAGATTGAGGGCTACATCCGCCTTATGGGCGGGTGCAGCGACGATTTCGTCACTGTTTTTTCGGGAGGCGATGCAAAATTTTTCCGCAATAAGATTAGGAATAGAATAAAAAATACGATATTTGCAGAATTAGACTTGATTTTTATCGGGTTACACAGAATTATTGAATACAATGCAGCTGAAAAGATTGATAACAGGTAGCGTTATGGGTGCGGTGACATTGCTTTCGGCCATGTCATTGTCGGCGCAGGAGACCGCATTGGGCGCATATTCGCTCTACACCTTCTATGGCATAGGCGACATAAGCGAGCAGGGTCCCACCTACCTCCGCAGCATGGGTGGCGCATCGGCGGCCTACCGCTCGTCCAACATGCTCAACTACACCAACCCGGCCTCCTACAGTGCCGTGTCGCGCAACACGTTCATCTTCAATGTCGGTCTTGAGCAGCAGAACTTCTATGAGAAGTCGGCCACGACGAGTTCGAGCTTCAATTCGTTCAATCTCCGCAATGCAGCCTTCGAGTTCCCCGTTGCGAAGAAGATGGGTGTGGGAATCAGCATAGCCCCCTACAGCAGTGTGGGCTACCGCCTGAGCATTCCCGAAACCGACCCCGACGTGCTGGCCGATGTGGGTCATGTCAGCTACCGCTACTTCGGCGAGGGCGGTGTGTCGCAGATAAAGATAGGCGCCGGCTACGAACTTGTGAAGAATCTCTCCGTGGGTGCCAACATGGTCTACTACAGGGGCTACATCTCGCGTTCGTTCTCCACTTCCGTGACCAACATCACGGGTGTTCCCTACTACTACGATACGGAGGGCGAGGCCACCGAGCGCATCTCGAGCATTTCGGCCGAGTTCGGCATGCAGTATGTGGCGGTGAGCAACACCAACACGCGCCTTACCTTCGGTGCCACCTACAGCCTTGGCGGCAAGATGCACAACAAGTCCTACCGCTTCATCCCTTCGAGCAACATGGCGAGCGATACGCTCTACTACGACAAATACAACATGGGCTTCGAGCTGCCCTCGACCCTCACTGTGGGTGTGAACCTGCAGAAGAGACGCTACATGGTGGCGGCCGACTACGAGTTCAAGGACTGGGGCAGCCGCAATGAGGACGATGTCACTTCGCAGCGCACCTTCCGCAATACCAATGCCTACAAGTTTGGTTTCCAGTACACTCCCAACCCGGGCGACATACGCAGCATTGTCAAGCGCACCTCCTACCGCGTGGGTGTGCGCCGCAGCGACTACTATATGAATATGTACGGCGAGGAGATTACCGACCAGGCGCTCACCTTCGGTCTGGGCATTCCGTTGAGACGGACCAACCTTTCGAACCTCAACCTCGGTGTGGAATGGGGCCAGAGGGGCTCTACGGCGCATGGGCTCTACAAGGACACGTATGTTAAATTTTCGGCCGGCCTGAACTTTTTTGGCGAGGATTATTGGTTCGTCAAACTGAAATATGACTAATTTTGTCTAAATTTGCCGAGTGAAAAAAAGCTATAACAAATAAACAACTACAGTATTATGAAAATGACTAAACTTAAATTGATCTTAATTCTCGCCTTCGCAGGGTTGTGTGCATCGACGGCCTCTGCACAGGCGACATTCGGTCCCGAGTGGGGAGAGAACGCCACTTCGGAGCAGCGTTATCAGAACGCCCTCACTTTCAACTATTACAAGGACGCATACGACAACAAGAACTATGACCAGGCACTTGTCTATCTCAAGGAGCTTCTGGCCAACTGCCCCAAGGCAAAGGTGAACATCTATGTGTGGGGTACCAATATCTACAAGCAGAAGATTGCCCGTGCAACCTCTGCAGGCGAGAGAACGGCTTATGCCGACTCGCTGATGATGCTTTATGACAAGCGTCTCGAGAACTTCGCCGACCATGCCAAATATGGTGCAGGCTACATCCTCAAGGCAAAGGCAAAGGACTACGCCAACTTCAAGTCTTCGGATGTCGAGGGTCTGCTGGCTTGCTTCGATGCCGCCATCAAGGCCAACGAGAACGATATTGACCCCACCTTCATCAACCAGTATTTCAACGTGCTCACCGAGGCATACAAGAACCTCGATGTCGAGACCGACGACTATATGGAGCGTTACGAGTACCTCTCCGCACTGATGGCCCAGGCCAATAACGAGGAGGCACAGAACGCATTCGATGCCCTCTTCTCCAACAGCGGCGCTGCCGACTGCGAGAACCTGGAGAAGATCTACAAGGCACGCTACGAGGCCAATCCCGATGATCTCGACCTTGTCATCAAGATATTCAACCAGATGAACCGAGTCGAGTGCTCTTCGGAGTTCTTCGCTACGGTCGGTGAGAAATACATGTCGCTGCAGCCCTCTTCGTCAATCGCCATGGCTTTGGCAAGGGCTTATGAGGCTATGGGTGACATGGACCGTTCGCTGACAAGCCTCAAGGCTGCCGTCGCTTCCGAAGAGGATGCCATGACAAGGGCTCAGCTCTGCGTGCAGATTGCAGGTAACCTGCTCAGCACCAACGATGCCCGTGACGCCGCATCGTATGCAAAACAGGCTCTTGAAATCAATCCTGAAAGCGGTTTTGCCTATATCTATCTGGCTACGGCCTATGCACAGGGCGCTTCGGCATGCTCCGATTTCGACCGTCAGTCGGTCTATTGGCTGGCCTATGACGTGCTGCAGAACGCACGCCGTCTGTTGGCCGACGATGCTGCACAGCTCGAGAAGGTCAATATGCTGATGAGCAGCTACCGCGCTTCGTTCCCCAGCAAGGAGGAGTGCTTCTTCAGAGGCCTCACCGCAGGTGCATCCTACACGGTGCAGTGTGGCTGGGTTTCGGGACGTACAACCGTTAAGGAGTAATTTACGGGTGCCGCTCCCCTGTAAGGGGGATAGGTGCACGGTAATTGCAATGCAAGGAAATTGAAACGCCGTCAGGTCATAACCATATTCAAGTTAGCACTCTTTTGCGGGAGTGCTAACTTGTTGTTTTCGTCTTGTGGCAAACATGTTGCCACGGAGAGTGCCGCCACCGAGACGATGCTCACCCAGCAGTGCGACACCATGCGGCTGGTGAACAGTGTGAACGGGCGCAAGACCTACTACCTCTACACACCGCTCATGGAGCGTTACGAACTTGCCCAGGACCCCTATATGGAGTTCCGTTACGGGCTGGAGATAACCAACTACGACACGCTCGGCATGCCCGCCTCGAAGCTCGTCACCGACTATGCCATCTACTATGAGAACCGTGACCTGTGGGAGGCGCGCGGCAATGTGGTGGCCTCCTCGCAGGACGGCAAGAGACTCTATACGCAGCAGCTCTTCTGGGACCAGAAGACCGACCGGGTCTACTCCAATGTCGATTCGCGCGTGGTGGACGGCGAGGACGAGTTCATCGGCGACGGCTTCGAATCCGACTCCAAGTTCACCAAATGGGAGTTCCGCAATCCCGTGGGACGAGTGATGGTCAATATGGACGAGGTCTCGGGCGGAGGCGGAGAGAAGGAGGAGACGGCATCCGAAGCGGAGTAGGGGGCAAGACATTGAAACATAGGAGACAAACGACAGGCATATGGGTTCCGTTATCGTCATAATCGTGGTTACACTGCTCTTCTCGGCATTCTGCTCGGGAATGGAGCTGGCGTTCACCAATGCCAACCGCCTGCAGATAGAGATCGACCGCAAGAAGTCGCGCCTGTTCGGCTACATCATCGACCGCCTGACGGGCAACTCGGGGCAGTATCTCACCACCATTCTGGTGGGCAACAACATAGCGCTGGTCATCTACTCCTCCTACATGACCATCCTCATCCATTATATCGCCGAGGCGTGGGGAGTTCCCCTTTCGTCCGACTCGGTGCTCGTGGAGAGCCTCATCTCCACCGTGGTCATCATCTTCGTGGGCGAGTACACCCCCAAGACGGTGGTGAGCCTCAATCCCAACTTCTACCTGAAGCTCTTTCTCGTTCCCGTCTTCGTGTGCTACATTGTGCTCTATCCGCTGGCCAAGATTGTCACGTGGATATCCATGGGGCTCCTGAAACTGTGCGGACTGAAGGTGAGCGAGACCCGTGTGATGCGGCAGTTCGGCAAGGTCGATTTGGAGAACCTCATCGAGACCAATGCCGAGAGCGACGGCGAACAGGAGAACGAAATAAAGATTTTCCAGAATGCGCTGGAGTTTCCCGACCTGCGTGTGCGCGACTGCATGATTCCGCGCGTGGACGTGGTTGCGGCCGACGAGACGACCTCCCTTGAGGAACTTTCGAAACTCTTCATCGACACGGCCTATTCGCGCATCTTCATCTGGCGGGGTTCCATCGACAACATCATCGGCTATGTCAATTCCAAGAGCCTCTTCCTGTCGCCGGGCAGCGTCAAGGAGATACTCATGCCGGTCGAGTATGTGCCCGAGACGATGTATGTGGAGAAGCTCATGAACCAGTCCATAAAGCGCAAGGCCTCCGTGGCTGTGGTCATTGACGAGTTCGGCGGCACGGCGGGCATCATCTCCATGGAGGATATGCTGGAGGAGATTTTCGGCGACATCGAGGACGAGCACGACTCGCAGGACATGGTGGAGCGCCAGACGGGTGAACGGGAGTGGGTGCTTTCGTGCCGGCTCGAGGTGGATTACCTGAACGACAAGTACGGCATAGGCATTCCCGAGAGTGACGAGTACGACACTCTGGCGGGCTACATCATCATGCATGCCGACGGAATCCCGCCCGCAGGCACCTCGCTGACCATCGGCGACAAACAGATCAGGATTCTCAAGTCATCCTCGTCACGGCTCCTTCTCGCCAAGGTTAAAATTATGTAACATAAAAATGGGCCACGAGGTTGATATGAAAGAGAAAATTACTATCTTTGAAACCAATTTCGAGATTAATATATAATTAACATAAAAATGGCAACTTTAAATGATTTAAGGACGAAGGGCGGCTGGATAATTGCAGTGATCGTAGCTATCGCAATGGTCGCATTTCTTTTGGGCGACTTCATCAACAGCGGTTCGAGCATTATCAACGAGCGCAAGACGAGAGTCGGCGAGATCAACGGCGACAAGGTGGGATATGCAACTTTCTACAATAGGGTAGAGGAGCTGCAGGACATTTATCGCATGCTGTGGGGCACGAGCGCATTCAGCAACGACCAGCAGGAGGCTATTTACGACGGCGTATGGCAGCAGTTCCTCATGGAGAGCGTCTATGAGCCGGGCTTCAAGAAGCTTGGCGTGGGCGTTTCGGATGCCGAGCAGGTCGATATGGTCAACGGAGTCTATCTTTCGCCCATCATCACGAGCATGTTCAGCGACCCCACCACGGGCGCATTCAACGACACCTATCTCAAGGCATTCCTTGCGGGTGTCAGCAGCAACGAGCAGTATTCCACTGTCTGGAACTTCCTCAAGAACCAGATGATTGAGGAGCGCGAGATGTCCAACTATGTCGGTCTGGTTTCGGCAGCGTTCGAGTCCAACGATCTGGAGATCAACCGTCAGGTGGCAGCCTCCAACGAATCCGCTTCGGGCAAGTTCATTTCGGTATACTACTCCGCAATTGCCGATTCACTGGTAATGGGTTCCATCACCGACAACGACGTGAAGAAATACTATAACGAGCACAAGGAACTCTACAAGCAGGAGGCGAGCCGTATGATAAACTACGTCATCTTCGACGTGATCCCCACCGATGCCGACTATGAGGAGGCAGCCAAGACCGTGGCCGAGCTCGCAGCCGAGTTTGCCGAGACGCAGACCCCTCTGCAGTACGCAACGCTCAACTCGCAGCAGACCGTAGATTCCAAATACTACAAGGAGAGCGAGCTTCCCTCGCAGTATGTCTCCTATGCCTTCGGTGCCGACAAGGGCAAGATGTACGGTCCCGTACTCACGGGCGACATCTACACCATGGCCCGCCTGACGGAGATCAGGAACATGCCAGACAGCCTCAGCGCACGTCACATTCTCCTCTCCGCAGCCGACCAGAGCAAGGCCGACAGCCTTCTGACACTGCTCAGACAGGGTGCCGATTTCGCAACTCTCGCCAACGAGTATTCGGTCGACACGGCAGCCAATGCCGACGGCGGCAATCTGGGAACCTTCGCTCCCGAGGAGATGGTCAGCGATTTCTCCGATGCATGCCTCGATGCCAAGGTAGGCGAGTATTTCACGGTGAACACATCCTATGGTACACATATAGTACAGGTTACTTCCAAGTCGGCCGCAACGCCCAAGGCGCAGTTTGCGACTATCGTCTACACGGTTGACCCGAGCGAGGCTACACAGCAGGATGTCTACAACAAGGCCAGCAACTTCCTGATTGCCACCGACAACACTCTCGACGGATTCACCGCCGCCGTTTCGAGCGAGGGTCTTGCCGCACAGACGGCAGTGCTCTCCACCGCCAACCATGTCATCTCGGGCTTCGACAACTCCAAGGAGCTCGTAAGATGGGCATTCAACGGCAAGAAGGGCGATGTCTCCTCCATTCTGGACATCGATGACAAATACGTTGTCGCTGTTCTGTCGGAGGTTGCCGAGCCGGGCTATGCACCCGTCAAGCAGGTTGCAAGCCTTATCACCAACACCCTCAAGAACGAGGCCAAGGTCAAGTATGTTGCCGATGAGGTGGCAGGTCTCTCCATGGAGGACGCAGCAGCCAAGTTGGGCACTGAGGTCAGCGAGGTTTCGGGCGTACAGTTTGCAAGCTACATCGTCAACGGTCTCGGTATCGAACCCCGCTTCGTTGGAGCCTTCAGCAACAGCAAGGCCGGTGCAGCACCCGCCATTGTCGAGGGTGTCTCTTCAGTGATTGTATATCAGGTGGACGACACCGCCAGCAGTGAGGCTACGGACTACGATGCCGCCAAGGTATATCTCCAGTCCTACGGTGCATACTACCTCGACAGCAGGCTCAGCCAGGCCATTGCCGACGAATGCACCATCGTGGACAACAGGGCAAAATACTTCTAGTCTGTCTGCCGTCCGTGTGCGGCAACAGCGTGAGATACAAAAACCGCTTCCTTTTCGGGAGGCGGTTTTTTGTTTTACCCTTTTTTTGTCCATTTTTACCCCTTGTGTCCTTGTCTCCTTGTCTCTCTCCGGACCTATGTACAAGGTTGCGCTTGTTACGTCAGCGGGTAAAAAAAGAATACCCCGTTGCCGGCGGCTTGCAGGGGTCTCCCTCCGGCCGCCGGCAACGGGGTATCCGTGTCAGTATGTTTGCGGACCTACTACTCCTTCGATTTGATGTAGAAGTCGATAGCCTTGGCTGCCTTGCGCCCTGCGCCCATGGCGAGAATCACCGTAGCGGCTCCCGTCACGGCATCACCGCCTGCAAAGACTCCCTCGCGGGTGGTCGCACCCTCTTCGTCAGCCACGATGCATCTGCGGCGGTTGGTTTCCAGTCCGGCTGTGGTGGATGCTATGAGCGGGTTGGGCGATGTGCCGAGCGCCATGATTACCGTGTCGCACTCCACATCAAACTCCGAGCCCGGCACCTCCACCGGCGAGCGGCGTCCCGATTCGTCGGGTTCGCCCAGCTCCATGCGTATGCAGCGTATGCCCTTCACCCAGCCCTTTTCGTCACCGAGTATCTCCACGGGGTTGGTGAGCATCATGAACTCTATGCCCTCCTCTTTGGCGTGGTGCACCTCCTCCTTGCGTGCGGGCAGCTCGGCCTCCGAACGGCGGTAGACGATTATTGCCTCGCCACCGAGACGCTTGGCTGTCCTCACCGAGTCCATTGCCACATTTCCGCCGCCCACTATCACGCTCTTCTTGCCGGCTATGATAGGTGTGTCATACTCATCGTCATAGGCCTTCATGAGGTTGGCGCGTGTGAGGAACTCGTTGGCCGACAGCACTCCGTTGAGGTTCTCGCCACCTATGCCCATGAAACGGGGCAGGCCGGCTCCCGAGCCGATGAATACCGCCTCGAAACCCTCCTCGTCCATCAGCGAGTCGATTGTCACCGTGCGGCCCACTATGGTGTCCGTCTCGAACTTCACTCCCAGACGGCTCACCTTCTCAATCTCTCTTGAGACCACCTTGTCCTTGGGCAGACGGAACTCGGGTATGCCGTACTGCAGCACACCGCCCAATTTGTGCAGTGCCTCGAATACGGTCACCTCGTAGCCCTTCTTCGCCAGGTCCGACGCACAGGCCAGTCCCGAAGGACCGCTGCCTATGATGGCCACTTTGTGGCCGTTGCTCTCTATCTTCGCCTGCTCCTTGGAGCCGTTCTCCAGCTCCCAGTCGCCCACGAAACGCTCAATCTTGCCTATCGCCACACTTTCGCCCTTTATGCCCAGCACGCACGAACCCTCGCACTGCGTCTCCTGCGGGCACACACGGCCGCAAATGGAGGGCAGCAGCGAATCCTCTCCTATTATCCGTGCGGCTTCGGCAATGTTGCCGTCAGCCACCTCTGCAATGAACTGCGGTATGCTCAGCGACACGGGGCAGTGCTCCATGCACATGGGCTTGCGGCAGTGGAGACAGCGCGAAGCCTCTCTCATTGCCTCCTCAAGGTTGTATCCGTAGCAGACCTCCTCGAAGTTGGTCGCTCTCACTTTGGGGTCCTGCTCCCTTACGGGAACTCTCGGTATCCTGTTTGCCATAATCTCTTCTTTTTTCCTTGGTTGATGAATCGGTTTACTGTGCGGCTTCGCTATTTGTCGAGGCCGATCCGGCATTTGTGGCCGTTCTGGCGCTCCAGCGCTATCGCCATGGCACGCTGCTCAAGCGTCCTGTACATGCCCTGACGGCGCATCGCCTCGTCGAAGTCCACTTCGTGGCCGTCGAATTCGGGACCGTCCACGCAGGTGAAGTAGGTCTTTCCGCCCACGCTCACACGGCATGCACCGCACATTCCCGTGCCGTCCACCATGAGGGCATTGAGGCTCACTATGGTCTTTATGCCGTACTCCCTGGTGGCCAGAGCCGCAAACTTCATCATTATCATGGGACCTATGGCTATCACGCGGTCATAGTGTTTGCCGCGGTTGTCTATGAGGTCCTTCATAAGCTGAGTTACAAGTCCGTGGAAACCTTCGCTGCCGTCATCGGTGGCTATGTAGACATTGCCCACCTTGCCCATCTCCTCGGTCATGATGAGCAGCTCCTTGTTCTTGGCGCCTATTATCACGTCGGCCTCAATGCCGTGCTCGTGCAGCCACTTCACCTGCGGATATACGGGCGCCGTGCCCACTCCGCCCGCAATGAAGAGGTAGTGTCCCTTGCGCACCTCCTCTATGGGTTCCTTCACGAAGTCCGAGGGGTTGCCCAGCGGACCGGCTATGTCGGCCAGCGATTCACCCACATTGTAGGCGCAGATCTTGTGGGTCGATACTCCGAGTGTCTGGATTACTATCTGCACCCAGCCCTCTTCGGCATTGTAGTCCGATATGGTCAGCGGAATCCTTTCGCCTTTCTCGTCGGCCCTCACGATCACGAACTGTCCCGGCTTTGCCGACGAGGCAATCCTCGGGGCCAGTATGTTCATCTGCCAAATGTTCTTGGCGAGCTCTTTTTTCAACAGAATCTTGTACATTTTCCCTTGCTCTATATTTATACTGTGTTTGCCTTTCTTTTGTCACTGGCGGGCGGATCCCACTGCCGGCCCTCTCTGCCACCGTCTTCCGGTATTTTTGCCAGCCACATCCGCTTTTGCCGGCATTGGCCTCGGCCCCGGCAATCTCCTCTGCTGCCCGTCCCGACGTTACTCCACGTTGGCATTGAGCCTTATCTCACGCATGGGACGGTCGGTGTCGTTGGAGACTATCACCACATTGCCGAACACCGAACCCCTCTCGCCTGCTCCGGGTATGAGCTTCACGGTGAACTCCTTGCTCTCCCCCTTGGCTATCTCCGTGCCCGCCTTGAGCGAGGTGCGTGTGTTGTTGCGGCACTGTACGTTGCGTATGATGAGCGTCGATGTGCCTTTGTTGGTGATTGTCAGTGTCTTCTCTGTGTTCGCACCGGCTTTGGTACTGCCGAAGTTCACGAATCCAGAGGAGAGCTGCAGTATGGGGGCTGTCCTCTTGTTGGCCTTCGACATGTCATCCACTCCCGTGCCGTCGGTGTTGATGGGCATTATCGCCTCCTTGCCGTCTATCACAAAGCGGAACTGGTCCGACATTATGCCGTATTTGCCCCTCTTGCCCAGATCGTATGTGAGGGTCACCGTGGCCTTCTTGCCGGGGTTTATGCTTTGCGGGTAGGCCACTTTCAGGAATCCGCTGTGCAAGTGCCACACCGTGTCTATCTTCAGGCTCTTGTTTGAGGTGTTCACCAACTGTATGGTCATCGATTTCGTTCCCCCCTGCTTGAGGTACCCGAAGCTCAGGTGGGCATTGTCGGTGCGCAGGTTCTGTCCCAACAGGTAGGGATAGTTGTCCTCCACAGTCTTGGGCCGTGCGTTCACCGTGCCCTTTATGGTCAGCACGTTGCGCTGTTTGCCGTTGCCGGTTATGATGGTCACCGTCTTCGTGAAGCGTCCGGGGCGGTCCTCTGGGTTGTAGGTCACGGTCACGTCACCCTCCTTGCCGGCATACACCGGCTGGTGCGGATAGGTCGGCGTGGTGCATCCGCAGGTGGTTATCACCCGTTCTATGATGACGGGTGCCGACGAGTTGTTCTTGAAGTGGAACGTGTGGCTCACTTCACCGTCCATCTCGTTTATCGTGCCGAAGTTCCACTCTGTCTCGGTGAATGCGAGGCTCTGGTTGCCCTCTTTCTGCTGTGCCGTGGCGAGTGTGCACGAAGCAAGCACCGCCGCGATAATCGTCAGGAATCGTTTCATCTCTGCTCCTTGTGTTTTTTAATCCACAAATTTATCAATAATTATGACATTCTCCACCGCTCTCCGCCTGCGATGGGGGAGTTTTGACATTTTTTTGCCCTTTTGCCCCATTTCTCCACAAGTGCCGTGAGGGCCGAGGGGTGGGCAAAATAATTTTTCGATTTTTTTCACCGTTTTTTTTGCCGGAATAAAATATCATTGTATATTTGCACACCGAAACGGAACCGCAACGCATCCGCAAGGGCGCAGACCGGGTTTCGTGGGTGATATTCCTCAATAGCTCAGTTGGTTAGAGCATCTGACTGTTAATCAGAGGGTCCCAGGTTCAAGTCCTGGTTGAGGAGCAGGGAAGGTTGCAGCGCATGCAGCCTTCTTTTTTTTGTGCCGTTTTTCGAGGGGGCGTCCACCCGATTGTCCTGCGGTTTCTGTGCCGCCTTCGGGAGCCGTCCCGGCATTGGTTCCGCCGGGCCTTCTTTCGTCCGGGCATTGCGCCGGGGCATCCGTTCCGCCACTTCGCACAAGTTCCTTCTCTCGGGCCCCTATATCATGCAGTACGACACGGCCAGCACTATGGCCACCCAATGCGAGATTCTTGCGAATTTCCCCTCCATCTTCGAGTAGAGCTGGTATATGAGCGGAGCCGTAATGACGCCCATTGCGGGGAACATCGCCCCGTCGGCGATTCCCGTCACCGTCTCCAGCAATGCCACCGCAAAGAGGGCCACCAGACAGTCCTGGCCGTATTTGGCCGTTATGAGCAGCGTGAACTCTATCGACCTCTTGCGCACCACGAACATAACCATGCACACCACCATGCACAGGGCCAGCGCCCCGTTCAGGAAGAGCCCCTCCTCGAAGACCGCCAGGAGACTGTAGTTCCCTCTCTCCGTGAGCAGGCTCCAAACCCTCTCCGCCACATGGCCGAAGGGTGCGCCCGCCACCCACCAGCCCCAGCTTGCCAGCAGCAGCGGTGTCAGCAGACCTGCCACCGAGACCACCGTCACGCTTCCCGAAGCGTGGAACCGTGACGCCATTATGCAGAAGACCGCCGCAAAGGGCAGTATGGGAGGGTAGAGCAGCGTGGCAACCCCAATGAGGGCATTGCTTACGAATACGTTGTGCATGCGCACACCGTTCTGGAATACGGGTATGCAGGCATCTATGGCTCCGGTCACCAGCAGCGACAGCAGCGCCGAGTGCAGCGGGTCTGCCTGCGGCGAGATGAGGAACCCCACCATGAGGAATGTCGTGGCCGGCAGCGGGGCATATATGAGTGCCAGTCCGTGTTTCGGGGTGAGCTGCAGCAGCCACAGTGCGTTGAGCGTTATGAGCGTTCCCGCTATCGTCAGGCGGAGTGTCTCCGACATGCCTGTCATGGCGGTCAGCTCCCCTATGGGCGAGCGTCCCATGACATCGGCAGGTGCCGCGCTCCCCGTGACGGTGCGGTACAGCACACCCCCCAGCAACACCGCAAAGAGCGATATTGTCCACCAGGGCGACTGTTGTGTGATGTTTCTCCGCACTTCTCTTTTCTGCAATATGCCAAATATACGCAAAATAAATCTATCCGCCACCTTCCGCTCCCGTATTTCTTCGCCATCTGCCCCTCGTGCCCCAAAGCCATGCACCGCCTCGGAGCCATGCCGCCATGCACCGCCCTTCGCAAGCCTTGCCCTGCCATAGCCTGCCCCTCTTTTTCGGTCTCTTCCTTCTGCCGTGCAATTAATTCCGCCACGCCTTGCACTCCGTTTCCCCGCGGAGGAGTATCTTTGCAGTGTAAAACGAACACCTATGCTTCAGCTATCCTATCAGACCCTTCTGCCCGAGGCGGGTTGCGACGAGGCGGGACGCGGCTCGCTGGCGGGCGACCTCTTCGCCGCTGCCGTGATTCTCCCCGAAGGATTCTCCGACAGCCGTCTCAACGACTCCAAACAGCTCACCCCCAAGATGCGCCTGCTCTTGCGTGACGTAATCATGCACGATGCCGTGGCATGGGCTGTGGGGCGTGTGTCGCACGGGGAGATCGACCGCATCAATATTCTCAATGCCTCCTTCGAGGCCATGTCGCGAGCTGTGGAGCAGCTCTCCGTCCAGCCAGGCCTGCTGCTCATCGACGGCAACCGTTTCCGTCCTCGCCTGCCCATTCCGTACCGTTGCGAAGTGAAGGGCGACGGCCGTTTCGCCAATATCGCCGCCGCCTCCATCCTTGCCAAGACCTTCCGTGACGAATACATGACCGCCCTCGACAGGGAGTACCCGCAGTATGGCTGGAGCAGGAACATGGGCTATCCCACGCGTGCCCACCGCGAGGCCGTCCGCCGCTACGGCCTCTCGCCCTACCACCGCATCACCTTCAACTGCACCGGTTCCGCCGACCCCGAACTTTTCTGACCCTCCTTCCGGACCGTTCACCGAGCCTCTTCCCGGTTCTTGTGCCGTGCCGGGACCGCCCCCGTACGCATCTGCTCCTTGTGTGCAAGGCCGGGCCCGCTCTCCGCATGTCCCGTCACTTTTCCCGCCCGCTCTCCGCATGTCCATCCCATTATTGCCCATGACGGCTCTCCGCAAAGAGCCTCCAGCCCTCTTCCACATCCTCCATCGTGGCCTCTGCGCCGTTCTCCATCTGCGACATGGCAGCCACCACGGCCTTCATCACCTTGTCCGAAGCGGTGTCCAGCCTCTCCTCGGGCGACACCCCCGCCTTGCGGGCCACAAACTCCACATACATCTCCGTGCTGTTTTCCGTGGGTGGGGCATAGCGCCCCAGCATCTCCCTCAGTGTGGTGAGCCCGTAGCGGTGGCGGTAGCACTCCAGTATGACGAACATCGCCCGATAGCCCCACGCCATCGAGACGAACTGCTTGAACTCCCCGTCCTCCGAGGGCCGTTTCTCGCCACGGTACACCGTTTCGGAGCGGCGTATGTTGCCGGGGTTGCAGTTGCGCAGGCCTCTACTTGTTTTCTCCGCCATCCTTTGCCTCCCCGCCTTGTCCCTTTAAAAACCGCATCGCAAACCTTCTGAACGATTCGAATACCGGCTGTCCCGAGAGTTCCGAAGCGTTCTCCAGGTAGCTCCAGAACTCCACACCGCACACGAATCCGGTGAATAGTTTCGCCAGATGTATCTGCGCAAAGCACTCCACGAGCGAGTCGATGAGCCATGCCAGCACAATTCCGCCCATCACGAAACACATCTTCGTCACCGTCCGCCATGCCTTGCGGCTGCTGAAGGTCCACTCCCCGCCATTACGCAGCGTGCGCCGTCTGTCGGCCAGCACTCCCGTAACGAAATCTATTGCCACGAAGGCCGCGGCGCACACCGCCAGCGGTTCCACGGGTGCCAGCAACCCCGCCACGGCACTCACTGCCCCTGTCAGATATTTTTCCATTTTTTGTCCATTTTACGTTTTTGACCAATTCCCGTCATCTCATTTCCGGGCGGTTTCCCGCCTTTCCCGTTGTCGCATTCCACTGTGTCCTTCCGCATCCCGCACCTCGGCTTCCTCTCAAATCAATATGTCTCCCTGTATCCTCACCCTATTGCGGATATTCTCCCTTGGGTCATATTCGGGATACTCCTCCCTGTGGCTCTCGATATGTTCCACTGCGGCATCCATCAGTGCGTCGGCATCCGACTTCACCCTTCTCATAAGTCTCTTGAGTGCCGTGTCATCCACCGGAGCGACTCCGTCGCCCGAGGCGCACACCACACCCGCCATGCCCACCTGGGCTGCCACCGAAGGCAACAGCAGGTACTTCACATAGTATGCCAGAGGGGTCTTCAGGTACCCCTCCAGTAACTCCTCGTGCCCGCCCCGCAGGAGTACCCCATAGAGAGCCCCCAGCACGGGACGGATGAATTTCTGCTGTGCCGAGAGTATCACAGCTTCGGTCACGGCACCGCTGCGGAAGTTCTCCCCGCCACCCATGGCGAGCTCCACAACCTCCTCCGCCGACATCAAAATCCTCAATTTTCTGTTCATTTTACACTATCACATTCCATGGCGGTTTCACGTCATTTCTGTTGTCAACTTCCCGTGTCGTCCCCTGCCACCCGTTCGTCCTCCGTCCCTTAGTCCATCGTCAGCGAATCCCCCTGCACTATCTGCGAGAGGAACCGGCACTGCTCCCTGTCGTTGGGGTCATAGTCGAGCCCGTCGGCCTTGCGTGCCTCCCACACTTTCATATAGAGCGGCTTCGAGCGCGACGGGGGCATGTTGACGAACTGCAGCCCCGAGGCGTCCTCGCCGAGTATCAGCTCCACTGCACCCCGTAGGGGTTCCAGCAGTTCGGCCTGTGCAGAGAGTATCACCGTGTTGAGTGCCACCTCATATTCGTGCAGTATGCGTTGCGAGCTGAATCCGCTGGCGTACTCCAGACCGCTCAGCGCGCGGAACCACGAATGCGCCACCACAATGTCGCCCACAGCCTGGTCGTGCAGCTCTTTCCAGTCACCCTCGTTAGAGGAGGTGATGGGTATGAAGCGCGAGCTGTCCTTCTCGTCGCACTCCTTTATCATGAACATCACCTGTCCCGGTTGCCCGGCGAACCTCTTCTGTGCGGCACTGGCCAGCGCTTCGGCCTGCTCCTCATTGTCCACCCCGCCGTCCAGCAGCATCACTCCCGAGAGCTGGAACGAGTTGTCCAGACGGCTTATGTTCCAGCGGTCGGTCTTGTAGGCTATGGCCGACACGTTCAGTCCCGCAATGTAGGGCGGTATGCCGTAGTGTTCAAACATGGGTTCATACTCCTTATAGTGTATTATGGAGTGGTAGTTGCCGTCCTCGCCACGTTCAAAGGCGGGGTAGAGCGGTACCCGCTTCACATCTCCCGGGGTGTAGTGCGCCCAATCGTGGTGGAGCAGCACCGCCCCGTCATCCCGCGCCAGACGGCACTTCGATGCATCCTGGTGATAGAGCGCCATGAACGAACGGTTTCCGTCGGTCACCACCTCCACGAAGGCATTGCCGAAGAGCGCCTTGTCCAGTGCCGTGCGGTGCATCACCTCCCTCAGCGGTTCACCCGTGTGGTTGGCGCACTCCACCAGCTCCTTCAGCCTCGCCTGCCTGCAGTCCACCGTGAATCCCTTGCCCGAGATGTAGTCGGCCTTGTCGTTTATGATCCGGCGGTGAATTGTCGAGCGCCGTGCCAACAGCGAGAGCGCATAGGGGAAACGGTTGTCGTCACCCCAGCGCCAGAAAGTCTCGCTCCGCACACAGCCCCGTCCGCCCTGCAGGAACATCTCCCCCGAAGCGGTGTCGGTTGGCATGAATAGCTTTGTAGTGTATGCCTTGTTCTCTCTTTCCATTTTGTCCATTTTTGTCCGTTGTCCCGTTGCTGCATTCCCGACCGTTCTCTTGTCCGGCCGTTTCACGCAGCCCCGCTTTTGCTCCTTGCCCGCCGGCCGTCAGGGTGCCACCGGCAGCGTTCCCTCAAAGGGCAGGGCCCCTGAGGTGTCGCAACTGTAGAGCTTCACGCTTGTCGAGGAGGTCTCCTTGAGTCTCCGTCCGGTCACGGCAGTGCCTGCGGAGAGTTTCAGCGCACGCTCCGTGCCGAACTGTGTACTGTAGCCCACCAAGAGCCGCTCCCCGCAGTTGGTCTCCACCACTGCCACCATGCCGTCCTGCGAGGAATCCTCCAGCTCCGCGAGAGCCTCGGCCGAGTCGCGCCCCACCTTGCCGAGCGAGAATGTGAGCGTGTGCTCCACCGCCAGCGTTCCCGCCGTGAGAGTCGCCTCTTCGCTGTATGAGGCGCTCTCCTCTTCAAAGTCATAGGCGGCGAAGTATGCCGTTCCCGTCATTCCCACACCTGTCGCCACCCCTTGCGACACCTCCACCGAGGCAATCTCCGCCGCATCGGCTATCCATATCCGCCTTATTCCGCCGTTGCGTCTTGTGCAGTTTCTCGTAAATCCTTTCAGCGACATGTCTCCCTTACTCTCTCTTTATCGTGTATTCCCGTGCCGTGCCCGTCCTGAAGGCCACCTCCACGCTCACTTTCGCTATTTCCGTACCCGTCAGCAGGGCTTCGCCGCCGCTCTCCCCGAGCGCCACGGCCACATCGTCGCCCACCTGCACTCCGCTGCTGTTGTAGGCCCTTGCCGTGATTCCCTTCACAAGCGCACTGTCGTTTACTTTCACCGCAATCAGCGCCTCGCCCGAGGAGAATGTCGCCTCGGTCTCCACATCGCAGTTGGCGGCGAAGACGAGCAGTTCGGGCAACAGATAGTCGCACCCGGCCATGAATACGGCTCTCTGGCGGTTCTCCATCTGGTCGGGATTGTACCACATGCGCACCTCCGTGCCGGGGAAGCTGTCGGTGTTCACAAAGAGAGCCATGTTGCGGCGGTCGGTGAGCAATGCAAACGAACGGGGCAGGTCGGTGCATGAGGGCAAGTATCCGCCCACCTGTATGTCCACTACGGGTATTCCCCTGAACGACAGCGAGTCGCGCCCCTGCTGCTTGGCCATGTAGGCGGCGTCCAACACCACATTGTCCAGGTTTTCCTCATAGGCGTTGTATATGTCCGAAGTTACGAAAAACACCAGTTGCCCCTCCTGACGGAGCCCCTTGAGCTGGTCGCACGAAAGCGTCCAGAGCCGTCCGAGCAGGCTCTCGGCCCAGCCCTCCCCGGTTTTGGAGAAGATCTCCGTGCGGAGCTCCTCCACTCCCGCTGCGGCATCCGTCACGATGTTTCTCACGAATCCGTCAAAAGTGTTCAGCGTCCCCTCACGTGCCGTGTTGCCCAGCCACATTGTCGCGCGTATGCTCTCGGCTATGGCTTCACGGAAGAGCTGCGTCTCGGCCTGTTCCAGCTCCGTACCGCTCAAATCGTCCATGTTCACGTCGGCACGGTTGGTTATCAGTTCATAGACGTAGTTGAAGTAGTCGTCGGCCGAGTAGCCCACTTCGGCCTTTACCCTGCTCATCAGCACCTCTTTCTGGTATCTCTTTGCGGGTTTGCCGCCGCTCCAGCCTCCCGTGGTGTAGGGCTGCAGTACCTCGCCCGTGCGCTTCCAGAAGTGCAGTCTTGCGGGCACGGGTGTGTTGTACATCACCCTTATGCCGAGCTCCTCGGCGTTGCGTCCCGTCAGCATCGGACGGAAGAATATGGTATCCAGGTCCTTGCCCGAATATGTCTTTTCGTTCTCTATCTTTCCCATTCTTTCTTTTGTTTGTCGGTTGTCTCTCTCTTTTTTCCGTCATCTTTTTCTATAGCCCCTCACGGTCACGCTTCATGTTCTCCAAGTCGCTCCTGTAGGCGGCCTCGTTTGGCGATGGGGCAGGGGCTTCGCATGCCGAAGGATCCTCCCTCGGCCGTGTACGGGTGGGCCTTGCATTGCGGTTGTCGTTCAGCATATGCGTTGCGGTGTTGCGCACTGCGCCGGCCGCTTTTCCCGCCACTTTGCTCTTTTCCGCCTGTGGCACATCTTCCCCTTCTGCCTCTTGCCCAGAGCCCCGGCATGGCTGTTCCGTGCCCGTAGCCCCATTCGGTCCGGCTCCCTGTGCGGTCAGTTCGCGCCACACTCTCCGCAGCAGTGCCGGCCATTTGTGCCTGGGCAACCGGGGCATGGGAGGCAATCCCATGCGTTCCAGCTCCGCTGTGGAACATCCCCACACCTCCGCCTGGGCTGTTATGCGGTCGGCCAGTCCCTCTTCCACCGTCTCCTTGGGCGACAGCCAGCGTCCCCGCCCGCCGTTCTCCCCCATGAGGGTCCTGAAGCGCTCCGCCCCTCTGCCGCTACGCCGTGCATAGAGTTCGGCTATGCGCCTGTCGGTCTGCTCCAACAGCTCCTTGGTGAGTACTATCGTCTGTGCATTGCCTTCGCAGAAACTCTCGCTGCAGTGTATCAGGTAGAGTGCGTTGGCCGAAATCTCCCTCTGCCCCTTGCCGGCAGCCTGCGCTATTACGGTCGCCGCCGAGGCCACATAGCCGTAGCAGCGGGTCGTGATGCGTGCCCCTGTGGCGCACAGCGCATCGTGCAGCAGCAGCGCATCGTGCACATTCCCGCCCAGGGAGCGGATGTTCACCACAATCTCCTCCGCCTCCGTTTCCCGTATCACTGCGAGAGCCTCCACGGTTCCCATGAGGCCATTGCCGTTATCTTCCTCTGCAATGGGCCCCTGCTCCTTCGGCGCGCCTATCGTCCCTTCGATGTCCACCGTGAGCCTTCCCTGTTCTTGCGTGATTCTTATGTATCCCATCTTTCTCTATTGCCTGTAGTAGTAGACATATTTCCTTATGCAGTCATAGCTGCAGCAGAACCTTTCGGCTGCCTCGTACATCGCATCCGTCTTCATTTCGCCCTTTTTTACAAGTCCGTCCACGAACTCCTGCACCATAAGGGCCTTGCAGCGCTTGTGGTCGAGCAGGTTTCTCCGCAGCAGCTCCTCTATGAGCTCCATGGCCGTGGCCTCGCTGTACTCTGCGCCCAGCCTCTCTATCAGCAGTTTGTCATAAACAGTCAGTGCCGTCTCCATCTCTCTTCCCTTTGTATTCGTCAATAAATTCTTTGCTGTCAGAGCGTTGCCTGTTCCACAACGCTCCTTACCGCCTCCTGCGCCTCGGTTATCTCCGATTCGAGCACATAGACCTTCAGTTCCGTCAGGGCCTCCCTTATTGCCTCCACGAGCTCTGCCCGGCTCATGTGCAACACTTCGCCCTCCTCCGTGTGCCTCTCGCTGTCATTGCGTGCCTCCTCGCCGAGGGCGGCTCCGCCGTCAAAGTCACTCATCTCCATCTCCTTTCTAAACTTTTTTAATGAATACGCATTTCACCCTCTTTGCCGAGGGGTTGTAGTCGCACACCTCCTCCAGACGGTATAGTCCCCGCTCTCCGTCCGTTTCGAGTGCGAAACACCCCCTGAAATCGCCTCCGCCGTTGCCGGGTACCGCCAGTGCCTCAATCTCTTCGGGATAGAGACGCATGTAGGCCGTCACCCTTTTCGAGCGGTTGTAGTGCCTGAAGTTCCACTCCCAGCAGGTGTGCAGCCCCTTTGCTCCGTCACGGTCCTCAAAGCAGAGCGTGAATGCCTCGCCACCCGTTCCGTCGGGGTTGTGGAATGCGGCATAGGGATAGCTTCCGCCCCAGGAGGGGTAGCTCCACTCTTCCCCCTCGGCGAGCGGCACCATGCCCATGTAGCGCACTATCTTCTCCGTGAAGTTGAGTCCGTCCGACTCCTCCTCTCCCGTGTCACCCGCCTGCATCAGCCGGGCCGAGCGTGCGTTGGGCAGACACCCTGCCACATTGAGCGTGGGGGCGAAGAGGGGATTCTCGTACACCTTCTCCTGCTCCGTGGCAAACAGGCTCTCCACCCCGGCCGTCCATGCGCCAAGCTCTCCGCCCCGCTCACGGTTGTACTCTGCTGTGGCCTTGTCGCCCGGGCGGTAGCGGAAGGTGCTCCTTCGGGGCAGCGAGTCACCCAGCTCCTGCATCAGTATGGGCATCGAACGGTCCATGCGTCCGCTCCAGTCGGTCACTGCCTCCGTGTAGAACTCTCCGCGCGGCTCAATGTATACCGCACCGTTGCGGCTGTCGGTGTAGAAGCAGAGGTTGAACATGTGCTTTACCGCATTTATCAGCTCCAGACGGCTGAAATTGTGGCAGGCCACCTGTGCGAAGTCCAGTTTCGAACCCTCCGTGGGGTGGGGGTTGAATATGGGGCGCACCGTTGTCCCGGTCTCTATCGTGAGCTTCATGCCGGCCTCCGCCCCGCCGAACCACATCGGGTCGAACCGCTTGGGCTTTGACGGCGAGAGCCTTTCGCACTCTCCACGCAGTGTCACCTCAATCTCCTTTTCGCCCTTTTCGCCTATGTAGCCGTCATACAGCGCCCAGTCACCTCCGTACTCCGCATACTCCCCGCCTGTGGAGACGAGGAGCCGCAGGTTGCCCGGTGTGCCCCCTTCTTGGCAGCACACCTGTGTGCTCCGTGTCTGGAACTCCGCCACTGTCAGTATCGTTCCGGCCTCTGCCGGGCTCTCCGTTGCACCGCCGGCCACCTCTTCTGCAGTCACCTCCGCCGTGAGACGGTATGAGTTCCCCTCCGTGTGGCCGAAGACCACCAAGAGGTAGCTCCGCCCCGTCCCGAAACTCTCCCGCCGGTCGGCGAAGGTGTTGGCTATGCGGAAGGTGCGCGTGTCGTTGTAGGGCAGCGATATGCGGTTGAATCCGGCCAGCTCCGTGCGCGAGAGTATGCGGTAGTCGGTTATGTACTTTATCTTGTATTCAAAGCTCACCGCTACCTCCTCCACGGGTGTGAAGACCACAGCGTCGCCTTCCCTTGAGAAACAGCCGCCGTTGTCGTAGACCCCTTCGGCCTTCGCTCCGTTGCGCACCTCGGAGGGATCGGCCGTCTCCACAATGTTTCCCACCGTGTTGTAGTTCGCCAGCGGGTCGGCATACACTCTCCCCGAGCTGTCGGCCACAGCCGTGATATCCGCCCAACGCCCCGCCCTGAAATCCATTTTGCTCCGCAGTGCCTCCACATCACGGGTAGGGTAGCGCCCGCTAATGTAGAGCGAGCCGAACATGCCGCTCTCCATGAACTTCGAGACCACCCTGTAGCCCGCCTCCGCAAATATGCGCTCCACTATCGTGCGCAGGTGCAGGAAGGGATGGTAGTCGCTTGCCGAGAGCACCCGTGCGGCCGGCTCGAGCCCCACGCTGCTGTTGCTCTCCGTGTAGCGCCCCCTCTGCACGGGCAGGAACCGTACGGGACACCCTTCCGCTGTCCAGCTCTCCTGTATCGTTTGGGCATTCAGCGTCGCTTCATACTCTATGCCGAGCGTGGAGAGACTCCGTCCCGTGGCATGCACCGCCCAACCCTTGCCGCCGCCTATGATGTTGAAACGGTACGAGCCGCCACCCTTGCCGCCATGTCCCGTGCCGCATGCCGTGAGCATCATCATCCCCTCCATTACCGTGCACCCGTCGCACTCTATGCGTGCCGTGTGTGCCGTGGTGTTGAACATGTCGCGGTTGTTCATCTGTTCGCAGTCGCCCATCAGTTCCCTGTTGCGGGGTGTGGCGGGTATCGTTATGCTCTTCGAGTAACCGGCCTTGCCGTGTTCTATGGAGGTTGCCGACCCTATGGAGAGCGATACCGAAACCGTGGCCGAGCGGTCCATGTCGGCCCGCCTGCCGTCTATGTAGATTGCCGTCTCCATCTTCTCAGAACTCCTGCATCGTTTCGGGGGCGCTCAGGCGCACCTCTATCTCCATTCCCTCCAGCCCGTCAGCCATGAGCGTCACCCTCTCCGAGAGCACATCCACCGCCGTGAATCCGCCGCCGCTGTCCACCATGTAGACCCTCGGGGAGGCAACCGCCCCGGCTATCGCCTCTGCCGTGGCTTCGGCATGCGCCCCGTCCGAGAGGGTGTAGTGCATGCGGCATCGTGACGAGAGTGTCCGGCACCCTTCAGTGCTCTCCATGCGCTCCTTCTCCACCTCCATCCGCCTGCGCCCCGTGTGCCCGAATGTGTGGTAGTCGAATGCCCCCTTGCCGTTCAGCCAGCAGAGCCGCACGGCACTCCTTCCGTGGCGGACGATTCCGTACTCCACGGCAATCCTCTCCTCGCCGTCGGCCTTGACCCGCACCCTGAAGCCCCTCACCGCCTCCGGCACTGCCGCATGCGACACTATCTCCCTGGCATTTATCCCCACTGCCACCATCTTCTCTCCCGTGACGGTCATCCCTTCGCCCAGCTCCAGGCACAGTGCCTTTTCCGATTCCCCCTCTCCGCCCATGAGCTCCGCCTCGGCCGTGACCTTGGCCGGTGTAGCCATGAATGCCACCTCGTCCCACTCCCCGCGGGCAATCTTCCTTTGCCCCGTGCCGAATGCCGAGAGCACCTCCCAGGGCTTCACCGCCGAGAGCGAGGCTGTAAATGTGCCGCTCTCCGACACCTCGTCACCCACAGCTATGTAGGCCGCCACCGTGCGCCCCTCCACTTCACGCACCCCACACCCGGTGCACACGAACGGTTCGGGCGAGAGCGTGCGGCGCAGGTAGTTGGATATATTCACCGTGAAACTCTCCGCCGCTGCAAAACGCTTCACACCCAGCCGTTTGCCGTCCGTCGTGCGGTACACCTCCACATCCGTCCACTCCGCACTCTCCGCATCTGTCACCGTGAACCTTACCGGTGCGAATGCCGTGGCGAATCCCTCATCTCTCTTCTCTGCCGCAATCGTCATCTTCTCTTTCTCTATCTAAATGCAGTAAAACATCTCCACGTCGAAGCTTGCCCCTATCGACACATCTCCGTTCTTCGTCGTGTACGAAGCCGAGGGCGAAGACCGGAAGTTGCCCACTCTGTGCACATGCCCGCTCTCCGCCAACGCATGGTACATCCCGAGTGCATCCCTCTCCAGCATCTGCCACAACGCCTCGTGGCTTGTCTTTGCAAATCCGCTCAGCGTCACCAGCTTCATCTCAGCGCGGTAGGTCACCCTGCAATCCCTGTGCCCCTCCACGGCGATAATCTCCAGCGGCATGAGCCACACCGCGGGGAACTCCCTCATCTCTCCCGCCATCCTTCTCTTCTCGCCCGCATGGAACGTGTAGCCCAGCTCCTCGGCGCACTTCCTGAACTCCTCTACCAAAACTTCCCTCATTCTTTTTTCCATTTTATTATGTTGTCACTCTCCCGGGCGGATTTGCGACTCCTTTTTTGCCTGCCGTCCGTTGTCTTTTTTCGGACGTTTTTCCGCAGCCCTGTTCGTGTTCAAATTTTTAATATTATTCTTGTCCGTCTTCCGCTCCCTGTTTCCACTTCGTCTTTGTTGTCCAATACTCCTCTATAGTCTACGCAGGCTCTCTTTTTAGGCCGTTTTCTCTTCTGCTCGCCCCTCTTTGGTATTTTCATCCGGCGGTCCGCACACTTTCTCCTCACTGAACAGAAATTCAATTTCTGAACAAATATAGCATGCCTTTTTCCGTTTGTCAATACCCTCATGTGATT
Organism: Tidjanibacter sp.; assembly: GCA_963640325.1. Lineage (GTDB taxonomy): Bacteria > Bacteroidota > Bacteroidia > Bacteroidales > Rikenellaceae > Tidjanibacter. Next base: position 203,794 of record CAVHXY010000001.1, on the reverse strand, counting down.
TTTTTTGATTTTTTTATGCGGAAATTGTTATCTTTGCGGCGTGGAAAGATTTGGTGCCGCTTGCAAACCACCTGAAACACACCCGTCGGCGCAATCCTGCGGGTCGTTTCTAAAAAAAATTGCTAAAGATGCAAATTTCTCTTTACAGTTGTTGTGACTGTGCACCTGTCGTTTCATATTAATTATTGTTTCACCCGTGGGCGTGCCTTGCGTGCATGACAGCCGTGGCGCACTGCGGAAAAAATTTTTAATATGGCATATTTGTTTACGTCGGAATCGGTCTCCGAGGGCCATCCCGACAAGGTAAGTGACAGAATTTCAGATGCGGTGCTCGATGAGTTCCTGCGCCGTGACTCCCAATCCAAAGTAGCCTGCGAGACGCTGTGCACCACCGGTCTGGTGGTTGTTGCCGGCGAGGTGCGTTCGGAGGCCTATGTGGACATCCAGTCCACCGTGCGCCGTGTCATCGCCGACATCGGCTACACCCGCAGCGAGTACCAGTTCGATGCCTCCTCATGCGGAGTCCTTTCGGCCATCCATGAGCAGTCGGCCGACATTTCGCGCGGTGTGGTGCGTACCGACGAGGACGAGCAGGGCGCAGGCGACCAGGGCATCATGTTCGGCTATGCCTGCAACGAGACCCGCGAGATGATGCCCGCCACCCTCATTCTGGCGCATGTCATCCTTAAGGAGCTCTCGGCAATCCGCCGTCAGGGCGAGGTCATGACCTATCTCCGTCCCGACTCCAAGAGTCAGGTGACCGTTGAGTACGGCGACGACGGACGTCCCCTGCGTGTCCACACCATCGTGGTCTCCACCCAGCATGACGAGTTCATCACCCCCTCCGCCACCATGAGTGAGGCCGAGGCCGAGGCGGCCATGCAGGCCCAGATCCGCCGCGATGTGCACGACATCCTCATTCCGCGTGTCAAGGCGCGTCTGGAGCGTGCGCACGACCAGCTCTCCGAGCTCATCGACGACAACTATATACTCCATGTCAATCCCACGGGCAAGTTCGTCATCGGCGGCCCGCACGGCGACACGGGTCTCACCGGGCGCAAGATAATAGTCGACACCTATGGCGGCCACGGAGCACACGGCGGCGGCGCCTTCTCCGGCAAGGACTCCTCCAAGGTCGACCGTTCGGCAGCCTATGCCGCACGCCATATCGCCAAGAATATGGTTGCCGCAGGCCTGGCCGACAAGGTCCTCGTCCAGCTCTCCTATGCCATCGGCATCGCCCGCCCGCTGAGCGTCTTTGTCGATACCTACCACACGGGCCATTCACGCCTCTCCGACAGCGAACTCGCCACTCGTGTCAGCAAGATGTTCGACCTGCGCCCCTCGGCCATTGTCCGCCGTTTCGGGCTCAAGAACCCCATCTTCGAAGCCACTTCATACTATGGCCACTTCGGCCGCCGTCCCTATACGGAGCGTGTGAAGTTCTACGAGGAGGGCCGCGAGGTCGAGCGTGATGTGGAGTTCTTCTCGTGGGAGAAACTCGACGAAGTCGACCGCCTCAAGGAGCTGCTGTAGGCAGGCCCTTGTCCGCATATCCACTCATCTGCAACGCTTATGGAGAAGTTTATGGTTTCCAACGGCTGTGCCTTGCGCGTGGCCGACACGGGCGAGGGCAGTGTGGCGGTCCTTCTGCTGCACGGATACCTCGAGTCGCTCGACATCTTCGACGAATTCACGTGGCTTTTGGCCGACAGGGTGCGTGTCGTCTCCATGGACATTCCGGGACACGGAGTCTCGGAGGTCAAGGGCGATGTGCATACCATGGCCTTTCTGGCCGACACGGCTGTGGGCGTGCTCGACGGACTGGGCATTTCGCAGGCTGTCGTTGTGGGGCACTCCATGGGAGGCTATGTGGCATTGGAGATGTTGCGCCGCCATCCGCAGCGCCTTTCGGGCATAGTGCTTATGCACGCTCTGCCCGATGCCGATACCCCCGAGCGGCGCGACTCCCGTCTCCACGAGGCCGAGGCGGTTCTTGCAGGGCGCAAGGTGCTGCTCACCCGTCAGGTACCCGAACATATGTTCGCCGCCGGGAATGCGGCGCACTTCAGGGAGTTGCAGGAGGAACTCGCCGAGCAGATCTACCTCACCGAGGATGAGGGCATTGTGGCTCTCCTGCGTGGCATGGCAGCGCGCGAGGACTCCAACCGACTGTTGCGTTGCAGCTCTCTCCCCCAGATGTTCATCTTCGGACGTGGTGACAGGGTCACCCCTCCCGCCCTGGCCGAACAGACGCAGAAGGAGCACCCGCAGGCGCTCACCGTGTGGTTCGAGCATTCGGGCCATGTCTCCTTCCTTGAGGAGCCGCAGGCCTGCGCCGATGCCGTCGCCGCCTTCGCCCTCAGCACTGCCGCCCGATAATCCCGGTCCGTTGCCTCTCCCGGTGGCTTCCCCTTTATGCCCCGATGTCCCCGGCAACTCTCCTGCGGAGCCGTCATACCCGGCCCAATGCCCATCTCCCGGTGGGCTCCCCCCACAGCGCCCTTCCGTATCCCTCGTCTTCCCGCCGGAGCCTTTCCGCCCCGCCGGAAGACTCTTACTCCGGTCATCTCCCCGCCACACCTTTTTTCCCGCCACTGTCGGTGAATACAGGTGCAGCCGGCAGACGAACATTTTAATGGCATACAGAATTTTACAACAACAGGTCTAAAAATAAAACATATTCAACAATGGAAGATTTAAAGACATTTACAGAGAGGATTATGGACGAAAAAATGAAAGAAGCAGGTTTCACAGTGCAGACCCCACAGAAGGAGAAGAAAGACCCTGCAGTAATTTCAGGGACAATTACTTTCATAGGCCACGGACGAATGGCTGCAATACGGCAGGCACGGCAGGCACGGTAGGCACAGCAGCAGGCACGGCAGGCACAGCAGCAGGAGACGGAGGAGTGGCAAATGCCCGATGAAATTCCCTTTTAGCCGTCTGCTCGGGGAAAAAAGAAAACAGGTGCCGGAGAGCCTTTCTTCCATCCCACACTGTCGGAAAACCGAAAAAAATCAGTATCTTTAACCCGAATAATATTATCCTCTGAACAGGATTGCGTAAATGAATAAGACAAAAGCAAAACCGTTCATAAAGTGGGTCGGCGGGAAAGGCCAACTCATCGAACAACTGGAAGCGTTGTTGCCGGCAGATTTTGACAATTGGGGTGATGTGACATATGTCGAGCCTTTTGTCGGAGGGGGAGCCATGCTATTCCATATGCTGCAAAAGTACCCCAATATCAGCCATGCAGTCATCAATGACATGAACCACGATCTTGTTGTCTGTTACAAAACGGTGCGTGACAATGTTGAGCCTCTTGTCAAATCCCTCAAAGAGATTGAAGCATGCTATTGGGCACTGTCCGATATTGATGCCAAACGTGATATGTTCTTGCGGGTTCGTGAAAGATACAACCAGAAAAAACTCGACCCAATCGAGAATACGACACTTTTCTTTTTCCTGAACCGCACTTGTTTCAATGGCCTCTATCGCGTGAATAGGCATGGACTGTTCAATGTCCCTTACGGGAAATATACAAGACCTCAGATTTGTGACGAGGCAACGTTGCGTGCAGATAGCGAGTTGCTTAAATGTGTGGAAATACTTGAAGGAGACTTTGAACAGACCCTATGCTATGCCGGGCAACAATCACTGTTCTATTTCGACCCGCCGTACCGTCCTTTAAACAACACTTCAAATTTCAACGACTATACGTGTAATGCATTCAATGACGATTCGCAGATCAGACTCAAGCGGTTTTGCGATAGAGTAAATGAACGTGGTAGCAAGTTTATGTTGAGCAATTCCGATTGCCGGGGCGGAGACATGAGGGACGATTTCTTCGATACTCTTTATGGCTCCTACCAAATAGACCGTGTTTGGGCTTCACGCAATGTAAATGCCAATGCAGCAAAGCGTGGAAAGATTACTGAGATTCTTGTACACAATTACAGGAAACAGGAACAGACGAAAGAGACCGAAATCAAGACATTGAAGTTGGCTGTGCCACAAATTGCCTATGTCTAAAGACTTTGACAGATTCATGTCTCAACTCAAGGAGACAAACCAGACCTTGGGATTTTTCTGTGATTTTGAAAAGATTTCACAGAATGTGGAGGATATAAAGTTGAGCCTTTGTATGCTCAACAGCCTGATTGGCGCGACAGATTTGCGCAAAAGCGTCGAAACGATTTGGAACAGAGACAAACACGCTTTTTCTGTTATGGATATTCTCATTGCCGTCAGAACCTGTGACAAGAAAAAGATTGTCGACTCCATTGGCAATTGCGTGCCTCTGGAAGACATGTTTGCATCAGTTGACGGAGTCATGACATTCCTTCAAGACACCGGACTTGCTGATGTACTGCAAAACCAGCGAGTAAAAGACCTTGTTGATTATGTCTTTGGTATAGAGACCGGTCTTGACACCAATGCGAGAAAAAACAGAAGCGGGCATATCATGGAAGAAACGGTTGCCAATATTCTGACACGTGCAGGAGTCAACTACCGTCAAGAGGTCTATTCAAGTGAATGGCCGGCAATAACAGCGGCTCTCGGCGATGACGAGAAGCGTTTTGACTTTGTCATCGAAACACCGTCTAAGACGTACTTGATGGAGGTGAATTTCTATAGTGGCGGTGGGTCGAAACACAACGAAGTAGCCCGTTCGTATTCGGATATTGCCCCGAAGATTAATGCTGTGGAGGGATTCGAGTTCGTCTGGATAACTGACGGCATGGGCTGGACGTCTGCGAAAAACAAACTTCAGGAGGCATTCGCTATCATTCCAAGTGTGTACAATCTGACGTCTATACAAGATTTTATCACTAATATAGACAAGAAGTAGATTAGTACATAAATGCAAGCATTCTATACATCATCCAATCGTGACTTCACCCTTGCCTACGGAGACTGCTTCAAACTCATGGAGGAGTTTGATTTCAAGTTCGACATGATATTTGCCGATCCGCCGTATTTCCTTTCGGGTGGAGGCATATCCATGCAGAGCGGTGACGTGGTGTGCGTAGATAAAGGCGAGTGGGACAAACCCAAATCGCAAAAGGATATGGCGGCATTCAATATGGGGTGGCTACGGCTGTGCCGGGACAAACTGAAAGACAACGGGACCATTTGGATAAGCGGAACATACCACAACATATTTTCTGTGGCGAATTGCCTGACGGAATTGGGCTATAAGATACTCAATGTGATTACATGGCAGAAAACCAATCCGCCAGCCAACGTCTCTTGCCGGTTCTTTACATACTCCACCGAGTTCGTGATTTGGGCGCGGAAGAACAAGGATGTACCGCATAAGTTCAATTATGGACTTATGAAACGAATCAATGCCGGCAAGCAGATGACTGATGTATGGCGGTTGCCTGCAATTGGCGTTTGGGAAAAGTCGTGCGGCAAACATCCTACCCAAAAACCGTTGCGGCTACTGACACGTATCGTCTTGGCTTCTACCGACACGGGCGATTGGGTGTTCGATCCTTTTTGCGGCAGTGGAACGACAGGCATCGCTGCGAATTTGTGCGGACGGAGGTTTGCCGGCATAGAACAGGGACGGGAGTTTTGCGAAATGGCAATGGCAAGACGAAAGGAACTTGAAAACGCGGAAAAATACGAATCTCTGGTTGGGCATATAGAAGATTTGCGCTACATGAAAGAACCTGCCGAAATCCCATGTTGTGGCACCACCCCTTTCAATTGCGGACTATAACTCTTGTGTCCAGCGTTTCCTCTCAGAACACCTCCGGGTCTTGTCTCTCTTCTTCGTCCCACATTCCCTGCACACCTTTTTGCGGAAAACGCTACCTTTGCATCCGAGATGCAAGCCATGAACTGCGAACCGGCTCTGCAAACCATGCGAAGTGAACCATGAACTGCGAACCGGGAATGCAGACCATGCGATGCAAATCGAGTAAAGACCAACCATGTAAATCCAACCAACGATGAATAGGAAACACACCATTGTCTGCCTGGCGGCTCTTGTCGCAGGCATGACCCTGGCCGGTTGCGGAGCCGGCCACAGAGGAGGCGTCCGTGCCGCCCAAACCGAAACTGCCGCCCAAAACACACCCCAAACCGCTGCCGAAACCCCTGCCGCCCCACTGCAGACCGACAGCCTGGCATGCGAAAACATCTCCGCCGATTCGCTGACAAGGAGTTTTGTCCATGCCGATTTCCCTGTCGGGGAAGGCCCTCTTGCCGATGCCGTGCGCGAATACATCAATGCCTCGCTGGCTGTCAACGGCCTCTTCTATACCACTGCCGTGGAACCCGGCAGCAAGAGTGCCCGCTATGAGGGTGATCCCACCGACGGGGAGGCCATGCTCCGCTACTATTGCGATGACAATGCCGCCTGTCTCCGTGCCGAGCTGGAGACGATGCGCAGCGAGGAACGCCCCGAACTGCCAGAGCTCAGCTGCGAGGTGAACATCACCAGGATTGCCGAGACCGACCGCTATCTTACCTACTGTTTCAATCTCTACTGCTACCTCGGCGGTGCCCACGGCTCCTTCACCTCCTCATGCACCAACTTCTCCCGTCTCACCGGAGACCGGATTACCGGGAGCGTCGATGCCTCGCATGTTGAGGAGCTGCAGCCGCTTCTGCGCCGTGGTGTGCTCTCATATCTGCACCTTGCCGGCGAGGAGTCGGCAACCGATGCAAACCTCATGGACTATCTGCTCCTTGACGGCAATACGATTCCTCTGCCTGCCGTCGCCCCCTACCTGGCCGGGGACGGGCTCCATTTCGTCTACCAGCAGTACGAGATAGCCCCCTATGCCTTGGGGCTGGTCGGGTTCGTCATTCCCTATGACGACATCCGCCCCTACCTTACTGCCGAGGTGCAGGCTCTGGTAGAGTAGGGCGTCATCCTCTTCTATATTCTGATGATTGTCAAATGACTGTGACGGGCGGGCATGGTCCGCCCCGCTGCCTTACTGCAGTTGCGAGCAGCTTCCGCAGTTTCCGTTGCAGTTCTCTGCCGTGTCGCACGAGGGGGCCTTGCCGTTCTTGGCACGTGCGGCGGCATCCATCTCACGCTGTTCCTGTATGGCGCACTTTATGCCCAGCTTCTGCATGTTCTTGTTGGTGCTGATTTCGGAGTCTATGTAGTGCCCCTTGAAGATTATGGTCAGCGACATGGCCAGCACGAAGAAGGCCACCACCGCCACTGCCACTATTATTACCAAAAGAGTTGTTGACATTTCCGCTCGTTTTCTTGTTGCCCCAAATATACGGATTTTTGTCCGGAGTTGCCTTATCTCCTCCCCGAACTTTTTGCGCAGAACGGAGGGCACACCCCCTCCCCGGAGTTTTTTTGCCCCAAGCTGCCTCGTTACATCCCCGAATCTTTTTGCCCGCGGAGTTCCGCCCCGGAGTTTTTGCCCGGAGTCTTCGTTCCGGAAATTTCTTGCCCCAGACGGCCTCCGTGTGCCTACCTTCCCGTCCGGCCCTGGTGTCTCGTCTCCCCGCTGCCCTCCGTGGCCTTCAGCGTCTCGGCCACCTGCCGTGCCCGTGCGAGGGCTATGTGTATGTTGTCGCACACATTTTCGCTGCCCACCAGACGGTCAATCCTGGCACGCTCCAGCGTGTGCCTTACCGTTGGTGTCACACCCGAGAGTATCACCGTGCAACCCTTCTTCTGCGACGACTTTATGAATATCTCCAGATTGTGCAACCCCGTCGAGTCCACGAACGACACCTTGCGCATGCGGGCGATTCTTATCTTCGTGTTGTCGCCTATGCTCCGCATTATCTCGTCAAACTTGTTGGCCACCCCGAAGAAGAAGGGCCCCTCTATCTCGTAGACCTCCACTCCCTCCGGAATCTCCAGCTTCTCGTCATGGCTCTCGCCGTCCTTGTCCACCTCCATCTGGTCATGCAGCACCGAGATGTTTGTCGTGGCCATTATGCGGCGCATGAAGAGCAGCACCGCCATCACGAGCCCCACCTCTATCGCCACCGTCAGGTCAAACAGCACCGTCAGCGCGAGCGTCGTCACGAGCACTGCCACATCGGCCTTGGGGTTCGACATCATCGAACGTATCGTGCGCCATTCGCTCATGTTGTAGGCCACCACCACCAGCACTCCCGCCAGGCAAGCCATGGGTATGTGCTTGGTCAACGGAGCCAGGAAGAGCAGTATCAGCAGCAGTACCACCGCATGCACTATCCCGGCCACGGGCGTGCGTCCGCCGTTGTTTATGTTGGTCATCGTGCGTGCTATGGCCCCCGTTACGGGTATTCCGCCGAAGAGGGGCACCACTATGTTGGCCACTCCCTGCGCCATGAGTTCCGTGTTGGAGTTGTGGCGGTCACCCGTCACACCGTCGGCCACAGTGGCCGAGAGCAGCGACTCTATGGAACCCAGTATCGCTATGGTGAATGCCGAGGGAATGAGCATGTTGATGACCTCCATGTTGAGCTTGAACCCCATCGGGCGGGGCAGCGCGGCCTTTATCGTGAACCGGTCACCGATGGTCTCTATCGTGTCCACCCCGGCGAACCGCCTCAGCAGCCAGCACACCAGCGTCATCACCACTATTGCCAGCAGCGAGCCGGGTATCTTCTTGGTCAGCTTGGGCGCGAGCACTATCAGCGCTATGCTTGCCAGACCCACCGCCGTGGCACCCCAGTTGATGCTCTGTATGTTTCCGGCATAGGCCACCCACTTCGACACGAAGTCGGCGGGCACCTCCGCAATCTGCAGTCCGAGCAGGTCCTTTATCTGTGTGGTGAAGATCGTCACCGCAATACCGCCCGTGAACCCCACCACGATGGGGTAGGGTATGAACTTTATCATCGTTCCCAGCTTCAGGAATCCGAGCAGGAACATCATTATTCCCGCAATGAGCGTCGCCACGGCCAGCCCTTCATATCCGAAGTGCGATATTATACCGTACACTATCACTATGAAGGCACCCGTCGGACCGCCTATCTGCACATTGCAGCCGCCCAGCAGCGACACTATGAACCCGCCCACTATGGCGGTCACTATACCCTTTTCGGGGCTCACCCCCGATGCGATGCCGAATGCTATGGCCAGCGGCAACGCCACGATGCCCACTATTATGCCGGCCATGAGGTCCTTCGAGAACCGCTCCTTTGAATATCCGCGCAGCGCGTAGGCCATCTTGGGGCGGAAATCAATGCTTTTCAATAAGTTCATGCAAAAGTTCTTTTCAATGGAGCCGCAAAGATAAATGCCGTATTTTAAAAAATTGTAAAATTCCCACAAAACATTCCCCCTTTCCCGCTCCGGCGCACTCTTTCCGCCCCTTTCTCTCCTCCGCTTCCGCCTGCGGTTCTTCCCTCCCGATTCCCGCCGCAGCCTATTGCCACACCTGTCCGCCTCCCTCCTACATGCCCTTCATGGGCCGGGTCTGCAATCTGCAGTCCGCAATGGCGCTTGTTTTTCTGTGCGTTTCCTTGGATAAAGGAAACGAATTGGTTACTTTTGTGGCGAAAAGACATTGCCGGTGCGCTGGGCATCACCTTGCGCCTTGATGTAAATTTGGCATAGCAATCCGCCATGTGTTGTCACGCATTAAAACCCCATAATTCATGAAGATAGTTATTGCAGGCGCCGGCGAGGTCGGCAGCCACTTGGCCAAGATGCTGAGTGCCAGCAAGCACGACATTGTCGTCATCGACGACGACCCCAAGTTGCTCATGGATGTCGGCAACGGTGCCGACGTGGTCACCGTCGAGGGTGACTGCACCACCTTTGCCGTCCTCAAGCGTGCCTCGGTGCGCAAGTGCGACCTCTTCATCGCCGTCAACCACGAGGAGAACATCAATGTGCTTTCGGCCGTCATAGCCAAGCAGTTGGGCGCCCGCAAGTCCATCGCCCGCATCGACAACAACGAGTACCTCGAGCCCAACAACGTGGAGCTCTTCATCAATATGGGCATCGACTATCTCTTCTATCCCGAGAAGATTGCGGCCCACGAAGTTGTCAGCCTTCTGGGCCACTCCGCCACCACCGAGTATGTGGACTTTTCGGGCGGACGCCTTTCGCTGGCCGTCTTCCGTCTCAATGCCTCCTCGCCCTTCGTGGGCAAGGCCGTCATGGAGGTCGACCGCATGATACCCGACATACCCTTCCGCACGGTGGCTGTTTCGCGTGGCGAGGAGACCATCATTCCGCACGGCAGCGACACTTTCCGTGAGGATGACATGGTCTACATCATCACCAACCGCGAGTTCGTCGAGCGCATCATTTCATGCTCGGGCAACGTTGCCGACAACCGCCAGATCAAGAACCTCATGATTCTGGGCGGCAGCCGCATCGGCGAACGTGTGGCCATGGAGCTGCAGAACGACATCAATGTCAAGCTCGTCGAGTACAATGCCGACAAGGCCTACCGCCTTGCCGAGGTTCTCGACCGCACCCTCATCATCAACGAGGACGGACGCGACATGGAGTCCATGCTCGAGGAGGGGCTCAACAACATGGATGCCTTCGTGGCCGTTACGGGGCGTTCGGAGACCAACATTCTCGCTGCCATGACCGCCAAGCGCCTGGGAGTCAAGAAGGTCATTGCCGATGTGGAGAATCTCAACTACATAAAGCTTGCCGAGAGCATGGGCATCGACACCATCATCAACAAGAAGCTCATCACGGCGAGCAACATCTTCCGCTTCACCATGAACACCGACGTGCAGGCCATCAAGTACCTGGTGGGGTGCTCGGCCGAGGTGCTCGAGTTCATCGTCAAGCCCAATTCGCCGGCCACCAAGGTCGCCGTGCGTGACCTGGGATTCCCCTCCAGGGCCATCATGGGCGGTGTCGTGCGCGGTGACGATGTCTTTGTCGTCGAGGGCGACACCCGCATCTGTGCCTACGACCGTGTCGTGGTCTTCGCCCTGCCTGCCGTGATATCCGAAATCAGCCGCTATTTCAACTGATTCCGCCATTGCGGAAGGACTTGCGAAATTCTGCTCGCCTCCTTGCAGTGCTCCGACCGTATCTCGGCCGACTCCTTGCGTGTTCTCCGCCAGCCCTCTTGTGTGAGCCGTTGCAGATGCAGCGAAGTCCTATTGGACAGGCCGTTACGGCCTCTCCGACAGATATTCGGGCCACTCCTTTGCGGGCATTCGGTGCCCCGCTTTTACAGTGGACAAAAATGAACGGGAAACAAAAAATGGCACCCGGAGGAGCGTTTGTGAAATAAATTGCGTATATTTAACCGGAACTAAATTTTCTTGATTCAACCATGTACGTTGCAGTATGCGGAAATATCGGTAGCGGCAAGACCACCCTCACCGGGCTGCTGGTCGACAAATTGGGCGCCCGTGCCTGCTATGAGACCGAGGACAACCCCTATATCGGTGACTTCTACGGGGACATGAACCGCTGGGCATTCAACCTGCAGGTATATTTCCTCGGCAGCCGCATCAAGCAGACCATCGACCTGCTCCGTGACGGGGGCGATTTCGTCCAGGACCGCACCATCTATGAGGATGCCTACATCTTTGCCGACAACCTGCATGAGATGGGGCTCATCTCCTCGCGCGACTTCGACACCTACATGAAGATTTTCAACCTCTCCACCGGACTTGTCCGCTGTCCCGACGTGCTGGTCTACCTCAAGGCGAGCGTGCCCACCCTTGTGAGCCAGATTCTCAAGCGGGGCCGCAGCTACGAGATGAACATCGATTCCGACTATCTCGACCGTCTCAACCGCCGCTACAACGACTGGATAGAGAACATCTACACCGGCCCCGTGCTGACTGTCAATGTCGACGAGACCGATTTTATCATGGAGCCCGGCGTGGTCGACGACATTGCGGCACGCATCGTGGAGCTTGCAAACCATAAATAGAGTGATACCACAGGATTTCATAGCGGGCCTGCCGGATGTGCTGGGCAGTGATGCACCCCGCCTTGTCGAGGCCCTCGACGGCACCCCCTCCGTCTCTGTCAGATACAACCCTTTCAAACATCTCTGCCAGCCTTCCGGAACGCAGCCGGAGAGCGAGGGTGCCGGGCCGCTTCCGCCTCTGCCGGGCGACGGCACGGCCGAACCCATAACCATGGAACGTGTGCCTTGGTGCCCTGAGGGACGCTACCTTTCACGCCGGCCCTATTTCACTGCCGACCCCTCTTTCCAGGCGGGCCGCTACTATGTTCAGGAGGCCTCCTCCATGTTTGTCTCGCACCTCTACCGCAGTGCCGTGGGCGAACATGCGCATGTGCGTCTGCTGGATTTGTGTGCCGCCCCGGGAGGTAAGACCACTCTCTACTCGTCGCTTGTCGGGCCCGAAGGGCTCGTCGTGGCCAACGAGGTGGTGCACAAACGGGCGCTGGTGCTGGCCGACAATGTGATGCGCTGGGGTGTGGGCAACGTTGCGGTCACGGGCAACGACCCTTCGCATTTCGCTTCGCTGCCTTCGTGGTTCGATGTCGTGGCTGTCGATGCCCCCTGCTCGGGCGAGGGCATGTTCCGCAAGGACCCAACCGCAAGGAGCGAGTGGAGCGCCGACAATGTCATTATGTGTGCCGCGCGCCAACGGCGCATTCTCGAGGATGTGTGGGATGCGCTCCGTCCCGGGGGCGTGCTCATCTATAGTACATGCACCTTCAACCGCACCGAGAACGAGGAGAATGTGGCATGGCTTGCCGACAACTTCCCTTGTGAAGCGGTGGATGTCGACACTCCGCCACAGTGGGGTATAACCCGCACTTTTGTCCACGGTATCAACTGTTTCCGCTTCTTTCCCCACCTCACCCGTGGCGAGGGTTTCTTCGCCACTGTGTTGCGCAAGGGCAGCAGCGGGGCTTCACCACGCATGCCCAAGCCCCGCAAGAACCCCTTTGCCGAACTTCCCAAACAGCACTCTGCGGAGCTGAAACGCTGGGTTGCCGGGTCTGACGATATGGTGTTCCGTCAGGTGGGCGACAATGCCTATGGCTACCGTGCCGCCACTTTCGGGGATGTGAAGTGTGTCTGTGAACAGCTCTCGGTGCTCCATTCCGGCATCTGCATGGGGCAGTTCTTCGGCCGCACCCTGCGCCCCGACCACTCTCTGGCGCTCTTCTGCGATGTCTCGCGTGAGCTCTCTTCGGCTGTCTCACTGCCTGTGGCGCAGAGCTTCCTCACGCGCGGCACTCTGCCGTGCGACCCTTTCCGTGAGGGCATCAGCCTGCTCTCTTTCAACGGTTTGCCCATAGGCTGGGTAAAGAGGGTAGGCGGTCGTGTCAATTCCCTGCTGCCCAAGCAGTTTGCAGTAAACAGCCTCCGCCCGTAACCATAGCCCATGGCGGGCATACACCTTGCGGTTTGCCGTCCGGGTCACCCCGAATGCCGTAATGCAATGTTTTCTCCTTGATTGTTGTCCGCTCCCGATTGCGGTGCCGGACCGTTTTTGCCATGCCTGTGTCCGTCCGCTCTCCAGGCCCCGCTATTCCAAAAAGATTTCGAGTAGCCCTGCGGGAGGGTCGAACTTGATTCTTTGGCGCTTGATGTCAAACGAGACCACCATCTCGTCCACTGCGGGTATCAGCACCTCCTTGCCCTCCATCTCTATCACAAAGAGGGGATTGGCATCGTTGTCCACGAAGTCCGTCACCGTGCCTTCCAGTTTTCCGTAACCCTTGAATGTGGCGGTGAACCCCACCAGGTCCTCCATGTAGAACTCCCCGTCCTCCGATTCGTCTGAAGCGGTGCGGATGTAGAGCTCGTGCGAGAGCAGCTCTGAGGCACGTGCGGCGGTGTCTATGTCGGCAAAGCGCACTATGGCACCCGAGTTGCCGCGCCTTGCGAATGATTCAATAAAAAGAGGGACCGTCAGCGAATCTATTGTCGCAAACAACGGTCCCTTTTCGTCGGGTACGTCCGCAAACGAGTCGTAAAGATTGAGCACTACCTCGCCCTCCAGTCCGAAGAGCTTTGCGACTTTTGCTACGGGCGTCCGGTTTTCCATCACCTAAGCCTCTGCGGGAGCTTCAGTCTCCTGTGCGGGCTCCTCTGCGGCAGCCTCTTCAGCGGCTTTGGCGGCAGCCTCCTCGGCAGCCTTTGCTGCGGCTTCTGCCTCAGCTGCGGCCTTCTTCTCGGCAATTGCCTTTGCCCTTGCGGCATTCACCTCGTGCTCGGCAGCGAGTGCGGCCTTCTTCGAAGCGTTGTCGTCGCTCTTTATCTGGAGAGCCTTGGCATTGATTTTGCCCTGCTTCTCGGCCATCCAAGTGTTGAATTTGGCCTCTGCGGCAGCCTCGTCAAAAGCGCCTTTGGCTACACCTCCGAGGAGATGTTTCTTGTACAATACACCCTTGTAGGACAGGATAGCCCTGCAGGTGTCGGTGGGTTGTGCGCCTTTGAGCAACCAAGCCAGAGCCTCATTGAAGTCCAGTTCGATTGTAGCAGGATTTGTGTTGGGATTGTACGTGCCAATCTTCTCGATGAATTTACCATCACGTGGCGCCCTGCTGTCTGCAACGACGATGTGGTAGAAGGCGAATCCCTTCTTGCCGTGTCGTGCCAATCTGATTTTTACAGCCATTTCTGTACTATTGTAATTGGTTAATAAATTTTTGAGCGTGCGTCTCCGCACGTTTTTCAGCCTGCAAATATATGAACTTTTTTCTGACGGGGAAAATATTCCGCCCAAAATTGTTAATTTTGTGCTGTCCGGCCGTCCGCTGCGGCTCTCCATCCGCTTTGCGGGGGGCATAAGCGGACTTTCCGGCCAGAAAACAGAGAACTTAACCCATTAACCAATGCGCCGGTCCGTTCCTTCGTGGCGGACGGCGGCAAGGAACCATGAACAGGAAAAAGAAGTCGGTAACCTTTGACGATGCCGTGAAGTTTTCGAAACCCACGGCATTTTCCACGCTTGTCAAACCCGTCGGGTCGTTGTGCAACTTCGACTGCTCCTATTGCTACTATCTCGACAAGTCCTCCCTCTACGGCGGCCGTGAACCCATGATGAGCCTCGAGATGCTCGAGACCTACATCCGCCAGTTCATCGAGGCCAACGACATTCCCGTCATCACCTTCGTGTGGCACGGCGGCGAACCGCTCATCGCGGGGCTGGACTTCTACCGCAAGGCTGTGGAGCTGCAGAACAGGTACAAGGGCGACAAGCGTATCGACAACACCCTGCAGACCAACGGCATGCTTGTCAACGAGGAGTGGTGCGACTTCTTTGTCGACAACAACTTTCTGGTCGGCATCTCCATCGACGGCCCCGAGGACGTGCACGACGCCTTCCGCCGTGACAAGGGAGGCGCCCCCACCTTCGCACGTGTCATGAAGGCCATCGGGCTCATGACCCGCAAGAATGTGCAGTTCAATACGTTGAGCACCATCAACTCCCGTTGCGAGGGGCGGGGCGAGGAGATCTATGCCTTCATGCGCTCCATCAGCAAGTATATGCAGTTCCTGCCCGTCATGGAGCATGTGGTGCAGCCCGAGGGTGCCGTGCGTCCGCATATCGTGCCGCCCGAGACTCCGGGGGCGGTGCTTGCCCCGTGGTCGGTCTCCTCGGCGGGCTTCGGCCGTTTCATGTGCGACATATTCGACCGCTGGATCACCAACGATGTGGGTTCCTGTTTCGTGCAGCTCTTCGATGTGGCTCTGGCGCAGTGGTGCGGTGTGCCGCCTGCGCTGTGCTCCTTCAACGAGATTTGTGGCGACGGACTTGTTGTGGAGCACAACGGCGATGTCTATTCGTGCGACCACTTTGTCTATCCGCAGTACAGGCTGGGCAACATTGCCGAGAATTCTCTGGCCGAGCTGAAGGCATCATCGGAGCAGTTCTGGTTCGGCACCGACAAACACAATGCCCTTCCCACCGCCTGCAAGCGTTGCGACTACTATTTCGCCTGCCGTGGCGAGTGCCCCAAGCACCGCTTCGATACGGCGCCCAATGGCGAGAAGGGGCTCAACGGCCTCTGCGAAGGCTACAGGATGTTCTTCTCGCATGTCGACCCCTATATGCGCTATATGCGCATGCTGCTCGAGAACGGACAGCCGCCCTATATGGTCATTCCGTGGGCGCGCCAGCGCATGATGAACGGCCTGCTGTAACCTTTTGTCCCTGACACCCTGGCTCCGCGCCCCGCAAAAACGGTGCCTGTGACGGAAACTGCGGACAAAAGTTCCGGTGTTGCGTTTTTTTCGCTATCTTGTTTGCCGTTATCCCAAACGATACGGGAGCGCCTGTAGCGGCAATCCCGGGGAAGATGGCCCCAATGCACAAAGACCCAATGGACAAAAACTTAATGTACAAAAATATACTTCAGGAAAATGGATACTAAAAGCTTGCTTTGCCTCTCGGGCGGTGTCGCCGGAGTTATGGCTATGGGCTGCGGCTGTTCGCCCAAGGAGGCCGAAACGCGCCTGCCCAACGTAATCTACATCATGGCCGACGATCTCGGTATCGGTGACGTGTCGCTCTATGGCCAGCAGATCATCAAGACCCCCAACCTCGAGCGCCTTGCCGCACAGGGCATGCTCTTCACGCAGTGCTATTCGGGTACGGCCGTGTCGGCTCCCTCGCGCGCCTCGCTCATGACGGGCTTCCACACGGGCCACACCTTCATCCGGGGCAACCTCGGTGTCGATCCCGAGGGACAGACCCCCATGCCGGCGGGCACCTTCACCCTGGCCACCCTCTTCAAGGAGGCGGGCTATGCCACGGGCTGCTTCGGCAAGTGGGGACTGGGCTATCCCGGTTCCGTCTCCGACCCCACCGAGGTGGGTTTCGACCGCTTCTTTGGCTACAACTGCCAGACCCTGGCGCATGACTACTATCCCGACCACCTGTGGGACAACCGCACCCGTGTCGAACTCACCGAGAACTACGGCAACAAGGAGGTCACCTATTCGGCCGACCTTATCCACGACCATGCCCTCGAGTTCATCCGCGAGAATGCCGACCGACCCTTCTATCAGTTCCTCTCCTATACCATTCCGCATGCCGAGCTGATTCTCCCGCATGATTCGGTATACCAATACTATGCGGGTGTCATTCCCGAGGAGGACGAAATCCCCTTCATCCAGAACGAACCCGAACGCAAGGGGGCCTATGGCTCCGTGGAGCGTCCCTTGGCGGCATTTGCATCCATGGTGTCGCGCCTGGATGCCTATGTGGGTGAGATTATGGACCTTGTCGACTCGCTGGGCATAGGCGACAATACGCTCATCATCTTCACTTCCGACAACGGACCCCACCGCGAAGGAGGAGCCAACCCCGACTATTTCGACAGCTACGGTCCCTACCGCGGCATCAAGCGTGACCTCTATGAGGGCGGTATCCGCATGCCTATGATTATGCGCTATCCGGCACGTATCAAGGCGGGCACCACTTCCGACCACATCATGGCCTTCTGGGACATGATGCCCACCTTTGCCGAGATGGTCGGCCGCGAAGAGCCTGTCGCCACCGACGGCATCTCGTTCCTGCCCACCATTTACGGCGAGGAGGGACAGCAGGAGCACGAGTACCTCTACTGGGAGTTCCACGAGAGTGGCGGCAAGCAGGCCGTCCGCTGGGGCGACTGGAAGGGTGTGCGCCTCAATGTGGCCGACGGGAACAACACCGTCTTCGAACTCTATAACCTTGCCGAGGATATCCACGAGGACCACAATGTAGCCGGGCAGTATCCCGAGATTGCCGCCAGGCTCAACGCATTTATCGACGAGGCGCACGAGGATTCGGAACTCTTCGACTTCGGCCGTTCCTATATGCGGGCCATGCAGCAGCCTCCCAAGGGTGCTCCCGGTCCCGGAGCCCCCGCACCGGAAGGAGCCCCCGCACCCAACGGCAGATAGATTCTGTTGCTGCCGAGGGCGTTCCCGGCGCTCCGAAAGGAGCCCCGAGGGCAGGCAACAGCCGCCTCCTCCAAAAGCCACAGCGGACCTTCCCGAAAAAGGAAGGCCCGCTGTCTTTGTTTTGCCCTGGTATTTGCCTTTGCCTTGTGGCTATTTCAGGAATTCGTCTATTGTGCCGAACCGCTCGATGTCCTCCTCCACAAGTTCCTTGCCGAGCTGCACCTCTATGATGCACAGTCCGCCTATGGCCTTTATGGCATGCTTCTGCCCCGCCTTTATCGACACCGTGTCACCGCGCGACACCCGGCGCTCCTCGCCGTCCAACAGCAGTATGCCCTCGCCGTCAATGAAGGTCCATATCTCCTTGCGCAGACGGTGGCGCTGGTAGCTTATCGAACAGCCGGGATTGAGGCGCAACTCTTTGGTGAGGAAGTGCGTGCCGTCTTCCAGTATCTTGTAGTCCAGCACCTTGTATGTTCCCCAGCGGCGTTCCTCATACATGGGGCGCTGGTGTATGTTGTCCACATAGGACTTGAGCTGCGAACTCGCCTCCTTGTTGCTCACCAATATTCCGTCATGGCTCGCCGAGATTACCATGTCGTGTGCGCCGAGTACCACCACAGGCACGTCCAGCTCGTTTATCACATGCGTGTTGCGGGTTCCTTCGCCTGTTACGGCCTTGCCCACCACATGCTCCGACATCTTGCCCGTCAGCGAGTTCCATGTACCCAGGTCCTCCCATACGCCCGAGAACGGCACCATGGCCACCGAACGGGCCTTCTCCACCACCTCGTAGTCGAAACTGATTTTCGGCAGCGTGGCATACGTCCCGCGCAGCTGGGCGAAATTCTCTGCCTTGGAGTAGCGCCGCACAATCTCCATCATGTAACCCGCCTTGAATGCGAAGACACCGCCGTTCCAGAATGCCCCCGCCTCGATGAGACGGCACGCATCGGCTTCGTCGGGTTTCTCCTTGAAGGCCTTCACCGTGTAGGGCGATGAGAGTTGCCCCTCCGCGGGTATTATGTAGCCGTATTTTGGCGAGGGCACCGTGGGTTTCACTCCCATGAGCACCAGGTCGGCCACGCCCTCCCGGGCGGCTTTGGCTATGCGCCCCACCGTCTCGAAGTACGACCCTTCCGTATACTGGTCCACCGGCATCACCGCCACCACCTCATCCGGGGCGCAGTGGCGCTCCAGCACAAGGTAGGCCGTGGCCAGTGCTATGGCGGGGAATGTGTCGCGGCGTTCGGGTTCGGTCACTATCTCCACCTCATTGCCGAGTTGGCTCCGTATCGAGTCCACCTGCGATACGCTCGTGGCTATCGTCACCGATGCACCCATGCCCGCCTCCCTTATCTGGCGGTATACGCGCTGCACCATCGATTCATAGGTTCCGTCGCTCCTGCGCAACAGTTTCAGGAACTGTTTCGAGCGTGTGTCGTTCGACAACGGCCACAGCCGTTTGCCCGAACCTCCCGAGAGAAGTATTATTTTCATGCCTTTCCGTTTTTGGAGTTGTCGTTGTCATGGTCTGCTGCCTTCCCCTCCGCCTTGTCTATCCTTACCGGCATCGCCTTTGTGGCCTCGCCCGTGTAGATTGAAATGTGGGGGTAGGGTATCTCTATGCCCTCCTTGTCGAAGGCAAGCTTTATGCGTCTCTGGTACTCGCGTTTCACGGTCCACTGCTGCATGGGACGGGTCTTTATCACTGTCTTTATCACCACCGCACTGTCGGCCAGTTCCTCCACTCCGAGCACGTCGGCGCTTCCCAGCATCATCGAACCGAAGGCCTCCGTGGCGGCCATCTCGTTACCCACATTGCGCATGAGCTCCATCACACGGTCGATGTCCGACTCGTACGACACGCCCACCTCAATGATTATCGCCGACCACTCCTTGGTCATATTTGAGAGCGAATTTATCTTGCCGTTCTGGAATATGTGCACCACTCCCGAGGAGTCCCTCAGAGTCACCGTGCGCAGCTCTATCTTCTCCACCACGC
Organism: Tidjanibacter sp.; assembly: GCA_963640325.1. Taxonomy (GTDB): domain Bacteria; phylum Bacteroidota; class Bacteroidia; order Bacteroidales; family Rikenellaceae; genus Tidjanibacter. Next base: position 183,988 of record CAVHXY010000001.1, on the reverse strand, counting down.
CCGTCGTGCCGTTTATTATGGCCATGTCGCCCGTGCGCAGCTGGTCCTCGAGCAGCATGAAGAATCCCGAGATGAAGTCCCTCACCAGCTCCTGGGCACCGAAGCCCACCGCCAGACCCACAATTCCGGCACTGGCCAGTATGGGGCCTATGTTGATGTTTATCTTCGAGAGGAATATGAGCAGGAATATCGTCCAGAGCAGTATGCGCCCCACACCGTGTATTATGCCCGATATGGTGGCGATGCGCTTGGTGGCCTCCTGCGTGTCGATGTCCTCGTTGCGGGTCACCTTGTTCACTGCCACATTCTGCACCTTCTTTACCAGGAACTTCAGCATGCGCAGCATCACCACGAAGACTCCTATCAGCACGAGTATCGAGGGCAGTTCCGTGAAGGTCCATGTCAGCAGCTTGCGCGCCATGTCACGCCAGAACTTGGGCGAGAGGATGTTGGTCTCCTGCGAGGCCCAGTTCACCGTCAGGAACTGGGGACGTGTGTCGGGAGCTATGCTGTCGATGGGAATGTCGGTCACGAAGTTGGGGTCGAAACCGCTCACCTGCCACGACTTCACCCCCAGGTATCCGTCCACCGATGGCAGGAACACCGCCAGACCGCTGCCGTCGTACTGCACCACGCTCAAGTCATCATATGCTGCCGCCACGTCGCCTATCGTCGAGTTGGCACCGATGTTCTTCTGCGTGCGGAAACGGTTGTCCTTCACCGTTATCTGGTCTATCGACTGGTTGTTGCCGTTGCGGTCGTTGGCACGGGCTATGAAGAGCAGGCGGTTCTCGTCATCGTAGACGTAGTAGGTCTGCACGTTGTCGGTCGTGTCGGCCGTCTGGGTCTCGCTCGTAAGCAGCTGCTTCACCTGGCCCTCGCCGTAGATGCTCTTCAGCCTTTGGATTGTCGTTCCCTTCAGCACGGGTCCCACCCGGCTCTCCGTGATGAGGTACTGCATGGGTATCGTGTCGTTGCTCTCCGTCACGAATGGTTGTTCTATTACGCTCCTGCAGCCGAATGCCGACATGGCAACCAGGAGAAATGCCGCTAATTTCCTTATCATTCCTTTATTGTGTTATTGTGCTTTTTGTACGTTCCTCTCGCTTGTCCTCTCTTAGAACTCCTCTGGCTGCGCCACCTTGAGACCCAATGCCGCAAGGCATTCGCGGAGCGACTCCTGCCACTCGGGCACGAATACTCCGGCATGCTTGATTTTCGACTTGTCCAGCACCGAGTAGGCGGGCCGGCGAGCCTTTGTGGGGTACTGCTCCGTGGTGAGCGGGCGCACTGTCGTGGCCATGCCGGCCATGGCGAATATCTCCGAGGCGAACTCCCACCAGCTCGTCTCGCCCTCGTCGGTGAAGTGGTAGACCGAGTAGCCCTTTATCCCGCCGGAAATAATCTTCATTATGGCACGTGCGAGGTCGGGGGCATATGTGGGCGTGCCGTACTGGTCGGCCACCACACCTATCTCATCCTTCTCCTGCGCCAAACGGAGCATGGTCTTCACGAAGTTGTTGCCGAATTCGGAGTAGAGCCATGCCGTGCGGATTACCGCCGCAGCCGCGCCGCTCTCCTTTATGTATGCTTCTCCGCGGAGCTTGGTGCGTCCGTAGACACTCTGCGGTGAGGGCTTGTCGCTCTCCTTGATGGGGTTGTGTGCCGAACCGTCAAAGACATAGTCGGTGGAGATGTGCACGAGCTTCACTCCGCACTCGCGGCACACCTGTGCCAATGCGGCAGCCCCTTCGGCATTGATGCGTGCGGCCTCCGCCTCCTCCTCTTCGGCACGGTCCACTGCAGTGTAGGCCGCACAGTTTATCACCGCACCGGCCTTGTTGTCGGTTATCAGCCTGCGCATGCACTCGCGGTCGGTGATGTCGGCCTCGGGCAGGTCCGTAAATACAAAACGGTGGTTGGGGAATTCGCCGGCCACCTTCTCTATCGAACGCCCGAGCTGCCCCTTTCCGCCTGTTACCAATATATTCATGTCATGATGTTTTGTAGTCTCACTCTGTTTCGCGGCGTCTCCGGCAGAGACGTCAGAGTTTGTCACAAAGATACATATATAAATCTGACGTATTTAAAATGCGGCCGATTTTTTCATGCTCTCCCTGATGAGGCGCCCTTTCCGTTCCGTTTCCGCAACCCGAATCATGTCTCTTCGGAGGCTACGGGCACGTAGCGCTCGACCGTCTCCTTCACCCATGCCGAGCCAATCCAAGTGTAACGGATAAAGTTGTCACCCGATATGACAAACACCTCCTGCCCGATGCGTGTGCCTGCCTCTGTGGGCGGGGTCTCGGATATTGTGGGGGTAATGGCCTCCACAGTGGCCGTCTGTTCGGGTTGCGGAAGGTTGGCCAGCTTGTCCTTGAAGTTCTCGAAGTATTCGGCCTCCACGGTCGGGTAGACGGAGGTGCCGGAGAGCATGCGCTCCGTGCCGAAGTCGTGGCACAGATAGGTGTTGCGCACCGTTTCGGGCAGCGGCTCCTCTGTGGGGCTTTCGAGAGCATACCACACCGTAAGGGGCGTTCCTGCCGAGGCGAGCGCGGCCAGATGTGCCGTCCACTTCCCTGCGGAGGTGTAGGAGTCCTCCCTGAAAGCCACTTCGCCGAGGGCTGTCGACATTTGCCATGTGCAGTCACCCTGGGAGGCATAGGAACCCGCCTGGTGAGTGTATGCCGAACACAGACCGCATTGCCGCAGGGCTGTGGTATACTTTGCCTTTTTCAGGCGGAACAGATTGACATCGCCGCTTGTAGCCCGCGTCCATGCCTCCGTGCCGTCAAAGGTGTCGCAGACAATACGGGTGCGTTTCACACCGTTCACGAAATCCAGCTCGTCGGCGGCTCCTGCGGTGCCGTAGGAGGGTGACGAGGAACGCAATCCCCTCAAGATGCCCCCGTCAATGGGCAGTGTGTCCCTGGCATAGCGCGGCAGGGAGGAGTAGAGCTCCTCAAAGCGGCTTGCGGAGTAGGACCAGCGCAGATGCACCACGGCATCCGTGTACATTCCTGCCGCCACCTCCACCAGCATATAGCCCGCCCCGGCGGGCGAGTAGTCGCAATAGGCGGTGTGGGTGCCGTAGTCGGGCACGGCCGGGTCGTAGGCCACATCGAACCGTCCGTCGGTGGGGGCGAAGGGACTCCACCCCACGGCCGTTGCCATCGATGCCTGCGAGGGAGAGTGGATGCGGTAGCCGTTGTTGGATGCAGTGCCCGTCACGCACGGAATGACCAGCAGGTCACAGCCTTCCTTGTCCGCCACCGCTCCCGTGCCGCTGTCCATGCCTTTGCCCTCCATGACCATCGTCTTGCCGTGGAACTGGTTGAAGGAGGTGCTCTCCAGAGCCGTGGGCGCAGAGGCGGTAATGCCGCAGAGGTTGTAGAGCTCACCGAAGAAGTCAATGCACTGCTGCACGGTGGTGAGCGGGGTCAGTCCGTGCTCGGTGAGGTCAAAGCACTGCACTCCAAGTCCTTTGTCGATATCCACCGTGCCGATGAATGCCCGGGTGGTTCTCATTGCCACCTGTTTCTTTTCCGTTGCGTTGGCCCGGAACACCCTGCCGGCAAAACCCCATTTGCCATTGGGGGCGAGCTCTGCCCTACTGACAGTGGTGGGCTCGGTTCCGGTGCCGAGTGGCGAGAAATAGAACCAGCCATCCGAACCGCTTGTGGCGGTTGCCCTCATCCGTGCGAACACCACATAGACGTGGCCCTCAATCCATTGGAGTGCAGAGGAGCGGAACCGCTCCCCGTTTGTCGTTTCAGCGCTGTTTTCAAGACGGATGTATCCTGCCTCCGTGTCGCTCACGGTCACTCCCGTAACGAGAGTCCACCCTGCGGGAATGCTGCCATCCCATGAGGCAAAGTTGCCGTTCGGAACGAGTTGCCTTACAAGCTGGCCCTTGACGCTGTTGAGCGATGCGGCACCCGAGGAGACGGAGAGCGAGCCGCCCGTGGTGCGGAAGGAGAATGGTGCGGCGGTCTGGCTGACGCTTTTGTCGGGATAGAGGTTGTCCGCCAGCCCTGCCCGCAACCCCTTGAAGTGGCCCTCCTTGTCGGCCTTGGACGAAAGGTCCTGGGCGAAGGTGAGGGCGCCGCTCCATGTCGTGCCGCCGTCGGCACTCTGTCGCATGAGACGGTCTCCATCGGCGGGAGCGGCATGCCATGACTCTCCGTCGGCGGAGTACTCCGTTTGCAGAAGGGGTGCGGCATCGCCCTTTTCACCCCTGTCGCCTTTGTCTCCCTTCTCTCCCTTTTCACCTTGTGCGCCCTGCGGTCCCGCGGGACCCTGCTCTCCCTTGTCACCCTTCTCGCCACGCTCGCCCTTGCTGCCGTCGATGCCTATGCGGTCGGCAATGGAGAGGGTCAGCGAGGTTGAGTGGTCCACAAAGACGGCAGTGGCACAGATGGTCTCCCCGTCGGGCTCGACTATCGTGTGCGGGCTTGCCAGTTCGGCCACGGCACAGTTGCAGAGACGGGTCACCTTTCCGCTGCGCAACCTGAGCTGCAAGGTGAGTTTGCCGTAGCTGAGCAGTGTGGAGGTGCTGGCGGGGACGTTCACTGCAATGTTGGAGACGTTGCGCACCACTTCGAAGTCGTCATCGGGCGCAGAAGGCACCGAGGCCGAGACTTTCGTGCCGCCCGCCGAGAGCAGCGTTATCTTCATCTCCCAGCGAGACAGGTCGGCATCGGATGCGATGGATATGCCGAAGGATTCTCCGGCGAGTATTTTCGGTAGTTTTGCCATAGTTGGATTGTTTTTCCGGTTTGTGTCCAAAGATAACATGCCCTGCCCGCCATGCGGGTGTAAGAAAACGGAAAGGGCTCCGGCAACAGCCGGAGCCCCTCCAGAATATTGCCGTTGCCGTCGGGCACTACCGTCCGGCATACATGCTCTCGTAGTACTTCATGTATTCACCGCTTGTGATGTTCTCCAGCCACTCGCCGTTGTTGAGATACCAGCGCACTGTGCGCTCGATACCCTCCCCGAACTGCAGCGAGGGCGACCAGCCGAGCTCCCGGCGGAGCCTGGAGGAGTCGATGGCATAGCGCATGTCGTGGCCGGCACGGTCGGTGACATGGGTGATGAGGTGTTCGCTCGCACCCTCACGGCGTCCTGTCAGGCGGTCTACGGTCTTGACTATCAGCCTTACGAGGTCTATGTTGCGCCACTCGTTCTGCCCGCCGATGTTGTATGTCTCGGCCACTGTGCCACGGTGGAAAATGAGGTCGATGGCACGTGCGTGGTCCTCTACATAGAGCCAGTCGCGCACATTCTCGCCACGGCCGTAGACGGGCAGCGGGCGGTTGTGGAGTATGTTGTTTACAAGCAGAGGTATGAGCTTTTCGGGAAACTGGTAGGGACCGTAGTTGTTGGAGCAGTTGGTCACGATGGTGGGCATGCCGTAGGTGTCGTGGAAGGCACGCACGAAGTGGTCGGACGATGCCTTGCTCGCCGAGTAGGGGCTGTGTGGCGAGTAGGGAGTCTGTTCGGTGAAGAGCCTGCTGCCGAAGGGTCCTCCGCCACACTCGCCGCTTCCTGCCGTGCCTTCAGGGCGGTCGAGCGGGAGCGCACCGTAGACCTCGTCGGTGGAGATGTGGTAGAAACGGCAGCGGCGCGCATTCTCCTCCGCTTCACCGGGACCCTTCATGCGTCCCGTCGCAGTCCAGTGCTCCTTGGCTGCCTGCAACATCGAGAGGGTGCCTATCACGTTGGTCATGGCGAAGGTGAAGGGGTCCTTTATGCTGCGGTCCACATGGCTCTCGGCCGCAAGGTGTATGACTCCGTCGGCATCGTACTTGCGGAATATCCCGCCCACACGTCCGATGTCGCAGATGTCGCACCGCTCGAAATGGTAGTTGGGCTTTGACTCCACATCCTTCAGGTTGGCCAGATTGCCGGCATAGGTCAGCTTGTCGAGATTTACGATCGTGTATTGGGGATATTTGTTCACCAGAAGACGCACTACATGCGACCCGATGAACCCTGCCCCGCCAGTAATGATTATGCTCTTCATTGTGCCCGTTTTCAGATTGGTTACAGACCGAAAGTGTATGCATCCTTCAGCATGGGGTGGTGCAGGTCCTTTTCGGACAGGACAACATCCCCGGGCGGTATGCCCCAGCGGATGCCTATCGCAGGGTCATCCCACGCCACGGCGCCCTCGGCCTCGGGGTGATAGTAGCAGTCGCACTTGTACTGGAAGAGGGCCTCCTCGCTCAGCACCGCAAAGCCGTGCGCCATTCCTCGCGGCAGGAAGAGCTGACGGTGGTTCTCGCCCGAGAGCTCCACGGACACATGACGGCCGAAAGTGGGACTCCCCTTGCGCAGGTCCACCGCAACGTCCAGCACCCGCCCGCGGACCGCACGCACGAGTTTGCTCTGTGTATAGGGCTCCTTCTGGAAGTGCAGCCCGCGGACCACGCCGTAGCGCGACAGGCTCTCGTTGTCCTGCACGAAGGTGATGTCCAGCCCCGTCGCCCGGGCGAACTCCCGGGAGTTGAAACTCTCCGTGAAGTATCCGCGGCTGTCACCGAAAATGCGGGGCTCGAGTATCAGTACCCCCTCTATGCCGGTCTTTATGACATTCATTTCCTTTTCACAAGATTTATCATGTACTCTCCGTAGCCGTTCTTCTTCATGGGCTCGGCCAACCGCAGCAGATCGTCGTCCGAGATCCAGCCCTTGCGCCATGCAATCTCCTCCAGGCAGGCCATCTTCACCCGCTGGCGGTGCTCCACTACCTTCACGAATGTGGAGGCGTCGTAGAGCGAGTCGTGCGTGCCCGTGTCGAGCCACGCAAAACCGCGCCCCAGGGTCTGCATCCTGAGCCGTCCTGCCTTGCGGAACTCCTCGTTCACCGAGGTGATCTCCAGCTCGCCGCGCTCCGAAGGGCGTATCCCCCTGGCAATCTCCACCACACTGTTGGGGTAGAAGTAGAGCCCCACCACGGCGAAGTCGCTCCGCGGATGCAGGGGTTTCTCCTCGATGCTCAGCACGTTGCCCTTCTCATCGGTCTCCGCCACACCGAACTGTCCGGGGTCGGGCACACGGTAGCCGAAGATGCATGCCGTCCTGTCACGCTCCACCGTCTCCACCGCCTTGCGGAGCATGCCCGTGAAGCCCTGACCGTAGAATATGTTGTCGCCCAGCACAAGGCAGACTCCGTCGCCGCCGATGAACTTCTCGCCGATAAGGAAAGCCTGGGCCAGACCGTCGGGCGAGGGCTGTCCGGCATACTCGAAGTGCACCCCATAGCGGCTGCCGTCACCCAGCAACTGGCGGAACATGGGCAGGTCGACGGGGGTGGAGATGACGAGAATCTCCCTGATGCCGGCCAGCATGAGCACCGAGATGGGGTAGTAGATCATCGGCTTGTCGTATACGGGCAGAAGCTGTTTGCTCACCCCCATGGTGATGGGGTAGAGCCTTGTGCCGCTTCCCCCTGCGAGAACGATACCTTTCATGTCTGCAGAATTTTGGCGTTTGCCCTTTGGGCGGAGGCCCGGCGAGTCGTGCGCCGCTGTCCGCCCGGGCCGGTTATTTCAGGTTCAGCGAACGTTCGATGTAGGGCTTGTAGTCCTTCACTACGGGAACATACTCGTCGCTGGAGAAGAGCGGCGAGGAGATGATGAAGTCGGCTGTCGAACGGTTGATGGCTGTGGGGACGTTGTAGAGCGTGGCAATTCTCAGCAGGGCCTTCACGTCCACATCGTGCGGCTGTGCCTGCATGGGGTCCCAGAAGAACACCACCGCATCCACCTTGCCCTCGGCAATCATTGAGCCCAGTTGCTGGTCACCGCCCAAGGGACCCGACTTGAGCATGGTGATGTGGCACTCGTCGGGTGTCTCGCCACGGCGCTCGCCGAGCGTCTTGGCCACCATCTTGCCCGTGGTGCCGGTACATACAAGGTTGGTATTCAGAAGCGTGGCCCAGTTCCAGTCCACCCACTCCGCAAGGTCTCTTTTCATGTTGTCGTGCGCCACGAGAGCCACGACCTTCCTCTTTCTGTCTTTCATTGGGTTGTCGGTTTGTGTCGGCCGGAGAGACTCCGGCGGACAAAGTGCAATATAGTGCAAAAATATATAAAAAATGTCAGAAACACCGCCCTGTGCCCCTCCAATTTGCATCTGTCCGCCAGGCTTTGTCCCCTGTCTGTCCGCTCCGTCTGCCGTCTTCGCTGGCGGCGTGGGCGCAGTGCCATGCCGGGGTGGGCAAAAAAACGGGGAATAATCTCTTGTTCTTGGCAATTCTTCTTATCTTTGCAGGTTCATAGAGAAAAAGACACAAAGCAAGCAACAAAATACTATGGCAAAAAAGTTTAACGAGTACAAGGGGCTCAATCTCCCCGAAGTGGTTGAAGAAGTATTGAAGAAGTGGGACAGCGAGGACACGTTCCACAAGAGCACCTCCCTGAGGGAGGGTTGCCCCACGTTCGTCTTTTATGAGGGCCCCCCCTCCGCCAACGGACTTCCGGGCATACACCATGTGATGGCCCGCACGATAAAGGACATCATCTGCCGCTACAAGACCCAGCAGGGTTATCTGGTGCACCGCAAGGCGGGTTGGGACACGCACGGACTCCCCGTGGAGCTGGGCGTGGAGAAGAAACTCGGCATCACCAAGGAGGACATCGGTACCAAAATCTCGGTGGAGGAGTACAACCGCACATGCCGCAAGGCTGTCATGGAGTTTACGGGTGTGTGGGAGAAACTGACGCGCCAGATGGGCTACTGGGTGGACATGAAGGAGCCCTACATCACATACAAGAACAAGTATATCGAGACCCTCTGGTGGCTCCTTAACGAGCTCTACAAGAAGGGTCTGCTCTATAAGGGCTACACCATACAGCCCTATTCGCCGGCTGCCGGCACGGGGTTGAGCAACCATGAGCTCAACCAGCCCGGATGCTACCGCGACGTGAAGGACACTACCTGCACGGCGCAGTTCAAGGTGGTGCGCAACGCCAAGAGCGAGTTTCTCTTCGATGACGTGCAGGGCGACCTCTATCTGCTGGCATGGACCACCACGCCGTGGACACTGCCCTCGAATGTGGCAATGGCCGTGGGCGCAGGCATAGAGTATGTGAAGGTGAAGTGCCTGAACCCCTACACGCAGATTCCCGAGACGGTGATTCTGGCCAAGGACCTTGTGCCGTCGTACTTCACCAAGAAGATGGAGGGCACCTACACCGTGGAGCCCAAGGTCTATAAGGGCTCGGAACTCGAAGGGGTGGAATATGAGCAGCTCATAAGCTGGATAAAGCCCATGGGCGATGCATTCCGTGTGATTGTGGGTGACTATGTCACTACATCGGACGGTACGGGTATCGTGCACATCGCACCCACCTTCGGTGCCGACGATGACCGTGTGGGCAAGCAGAACGGCATACCGGGGCTGATGCTCGTGGACAAGGCAGGCAAGCTGCAGCCCATGGTGGACCGCAAGGGCCGTTTCTTCAGGATAGAGGACCTTGACGGGGAGTATGTGAAGAAATACATCGATGTGGAGCGATACTCCGAGTATGCGGGCCGCTATGTGAAGAACGCATATGACGATGCGCTGAAGGATTCGGACACCACGCTCGACATAGACATCTCCGTGATGCTCAAGGGCGAGAACAAGGTGTTCAAGATAGAGAAGCACGTGCACAGTTATCCGCACTGCTGGCGCACGGACAAACCTGTGCTCTACTACCCGCTGGATTCGTGGTTCATCCGCACCACAGCCCTGCGTGACAGACTCATAGAGAAGAACAAGACGATAAACTGGAAGCCCGAATCGACCGGCTCGGGACGTTTCGGCCGCTGGCTGGAGGGCCTGGTGGACTGGAACCTGTCGCGTTCGCGCTTCTGGGGTACCCCTTTGCCCATCTGGGCTACCGAGGACCATGCCGAGATGAAGTGCATCGGTTCGGTGGCTGAGCTCAAGGCCGAGATAGACAAGTCGGTGAAGGCCGGTTTCATGGCCGGGAATCCATACAAGGATTTCGTGGCGGGCGACTATTCGGAGGAGAACTACGACAGGATAGACCTGCACCGCCCATATGTGGACTCCATTGTGCTCGTGTCGGACAAGGGCGAGAAGATGTTCCGCGAGCCCGACCTGGTGGACGTGTGGTTCGACAGCGGCGCCATGCCCTATGCACAGTGCCACTATCCCTTTGAGACGACTCCCGAGGAGTTTGCCAAGGTGTATCCGGCCGACTTCATCGCCGAGGGCGTGGACCAGACACGCGGCTGGTTCTTCACGCTGCACGCCATTGCAGGCATGCTCTTCGACTCGGTGGCCTTCAAGAACATCATATCCAACGGACTGGTGCTCGACAAGAACGGCAACAAGATGAGCAAGCGTCTGGGCAATGCCGTGGATCCCTTCGAGGTGATGGACAAATACGGTGCCGATGCAGTGCGCTGGTACATGATATCCAACTCGCAGCCCTGGGACAACCTCAAGTTCGACAACGACGGTGTGGACGAGGTGCGCCGCAAGTTCTTCGGCACGCTCTACAACACCTACAGCTTCTTTGCGCTCTATGCCAATGTGGACGGCTTTACGGGTGCCGAGAAGGAGATTCCGGTGGAGAAGCGTCCCGAGATAGACCGCTGGATAATATCGCTGCTCAACACGCTGGTCAAGAGGGTGACCGGGTCGCTGAATGACTACGACCCCACGCCGGCAGCCCGCATGATACAGGATTTCGTGAACGAGAACCTCTCCAACTGGTATGTGCGTCTGAACAGGAAACGCTACTGGGGCGGAGGCATGAGCGAGGACAAGCTCGCTGCCTACCAGACCCTCTACACCTGTCTGGAGACAGTGTCGCAGCTCATGGCGCCCTTCGCTCCCTTCATTTCGGAGCGCATATTCAGCGACCTGAATGCCGTGAGCGGACTGCATGAGGGTTCCGTACATCTGTGCCGCTTCCCGGTGGCAGACGAGAGCCTCATCAACAGCGATCTCGAGGAGATGATGTCCATCGCACAGAGAGTCTCCTCCATAGTGCTGGCACTGCGCCGCAAGGTGAACATCAAGGTGCGCCAGCCACTTACGAAGATTGTCATTCCCGTGCTGGATGCAGCTATGGCACGCCATATAGAGGTGGTCAAGGGGCTGATTATGAACGAGGTGAATGTGAAGGAGATAGAGCTCATAACCGACACTACGGGTCTCATCACCAAGCGCATCAAGCCCAACTACAAGACGCTGGGGCCCCGCTACGGCAAATACATGAAGCAGATAGCCGCCTACACGGCACAGCTTTCGCAGGCCGACATCAATGCCATAGAGACATCCGAGAGCTACACCATTGAGCTTGGCGGCGAGAAACTGAGCGTCACGGCGGCCGACTTCGAGATCACTTCGGAGGATATGCCGGGCTGGCTGGTGGCTACCGAGGGCAAGCTTACGGTGGCTCTGGATGTGACCGTCACCGAGGAACTCCGCCGCGAGGGAGTGGCCCGCGAGCTCATCAACCGCATACAGAACATCCGTAAGGAGAGCGGCTTTGAGGTGACTGACAAGATCGAGGTGGAGATTGAGCGCAAGCCCATTGTGGAGGGCGCCATAGCCGATTTCAGCCAGTATATCGCCTCGCAGACGCTGGCCCTGAGGGTGGATGCCGTTGCGGAGGTCAAGGGCAATTTCGTGTACGACAGCGACATCGACGGCGAGGGACTCAAGATAGCCGTTTCGCGCATAAAGAGATAGAAAACTGCCGCACGGCGGAAGAAACAGTTGCATAATAGAATAATATTAGCTATATTTATCTCCGTAATTTTAATACGTACGATTATGGCAGCAGATGAGAGAACAAGATATTCCGACGAGGAGCTGGCCGAGTTCAAGGCCATCATACTCGACAGGCTCGAGAAGGCCAAGGCCGATTATGAGATACTGCGTTCTTCGATAGTCCATACTTCGAGCAACGACACGGAAGATACGTCACCCACGTTCAAGGTGTTGGAGGAGGGTGCGGCTTCACTGACCAAGGAGGAGTCGGGCAGACTGGCACAGCGTCAGCTGAAGTTCATCCACCATCTCGAGGCGGCTCTGGTGCGCATCGAGAACAAAACCTACGGAATATGCCGCGAAACGGGCAAGCTCATACCCAAGGAGAGGTTGAGGATTGTGCCCCATGCAACGTTGAGCGTAGAGGCTAAGGAGCGCAAATAGTCCGGAGGGTTTGGCACGCATTGACATCTATACCGACGGTTCGGCACTCGGCAATCCCGGTCCCGGAGGCTATGGGATTGTGCTTGAGTCGCGACCCTACCGCAAGGAGGTGAGTGCGGGCTACCGCCTTACCACCAACAACCGCATGGAGCTCCTTGGGGTCATTACGGCCCTGGAGATGCTCCGCAACGAGGGCAGCGAAGTGGTGGTGCACTCGGACTCGCAGTATGTGGTCAATGCCGTGAAGAAGGGCTGGGTCTTCTCGTGGGAAGCCAAGCGGTTCAAGGACCGCAAGAATGCCGACCTGTGGCGCCGTTTCCTGAAGGTCTACCGCCGTCACAAGGTGGAATTCGAATGGCTCAAAGGTCATGCGGGGCATCCCGAGAACGAACTGTGCGACCGTATGGCAGTGGCTGCAGCCGGCAACAAGGCGGCATGGAAAGAGGACGAGGGCTACAATGCCGCGGAGGATGCGCTGATGTAGGGACCGCAAGTTAGGCCATGCGGGAAAGGCGGAGCGTGTGGCGGAAAGATAGAGCAGGGGCGGGATTCTTTTGGAATCCCGCCCCTGCTGTCTCCTGCCAAGCCCTGCCGTCTCTCCTTGCTCGGCGGGCTATCCTTGCTTTGCGGCTACAAAAAAGGGACGGATGCCTGTGCCGGCACCCGTCCCTCTCACTAAAATGAAATCGGATTGGTTCTTTTGTCTATAGATTATTTGTCCGGGGGACTACTTGTCGGTCTGTTTCAAGGCTGCATGGGCCGCTGCCAGACGTGCAATGGGCACCCTGTAGGGCGAACATGAAACATAGTTGAGGCCGGCATAGTGGCAGAACTCCACACTGCTCGGGTCACCGCCGTGCTCACCGCAGATACCGCACTTGAGCTCCGGACGGGTGCTGCGTCCCTTGAAGACTGCCTCACGCACCAGCTGTCCCACGCCGTTCTGGTCGAGCTTGGCGAACGGGTCGGCCTTGATGAGGTTCTTCTCGAGATAGATGGGCAGGAACTTGGCTATGTCGTCGCGCGAGAAACCGAGCGTCATCTGGGTCAGGTCGTTGGTACCGAACGAGAAGAACTCGGCCACCTCGGCAATGTGCGCCGCCGTGACTGCCGCACGGGGAACCTCGATCATTGTACCCACCGTGTACTCCACGAAGTCGTTGCGCTCCGAGAATATCTGGGCGGCCACGGTGTCGATGATGTTCTTCTGGTAGCGGAGCTCCCTGTGGTTGCCCACCAGCGGAACCATGATCTCCACCTTCACGGGAATTCCCTTGGCCTTCACGTTCAAGGCAGCCTCGATGATTGCACGGGCCTGCATTTCGGTAATCTCGGGATAGGTGTTGCCAAGACGGCAACCGCGCAGTCCCAGCATGGGGTTTACCTCCACGAGCGATTCCACTCTCTGGCGGATCGTCTCATAGGGAACTCCAATCTCCTGCGCCAGTGCGCGCTGCTCCTTCTCGGTGTGGGGCACGAACTCGTGCAGGGGCGGGTCGAGCAGGCGGATGGTCACCGCATAGCCCTTCATTACTTCCAGCAACGCCTCGAAGTCCATCCTCTGCAGAGGCAGCAGCTTGTCGAGGGCGGCACGGCGTCCGGCCTCGTTGTCGGCCAGAATCATCTCGCGCACCTTGTTGATGCGGTCGTCCTGGAAGAACATGTGCTCCGTACGGCACAGACCTATGCCCTCGGCACCGAAGTTGAGAGCTGTCTCGGCATCCTTGGGGGTGTCGGCATTGGCGCGTACCTTCAGGTAGGCATATTTCGAGGAGAGCTCCATCAGCTTGCTGAAGTTGTCGTCAAAACTTGCGGGGCGTGTCGCCACCTGGCCGAGGTAGACCTCGCCGGTGGAACCGTTGAGCGAAATCCAGTCGCCCTCCCTGACGGTCACTCCATTGACCTCTATCGTACGTGCCTTGTAGTCAATCTTGAGTTCTCCCGCACCCGAGACGCAGCACTTGCCCATGCCGCGTGCGACCACGGCTGCATGTGATGTCATGCCACCGCGTGCGGTGAGGATTCCGGCTGCCGAGTGCATGCCCTTCAGATCCTCGGGCGATGTCTCGATACGCACCAGAATGCACCTCTCGCCGTTCTCGGCGAAGTGCTTCTCGGCATCCTCGGCGAAGAATACCACGGGACCCGTGGCGGCACCCGGCGATGCGGGCAGACCCTTCACGATGACCTGGGCGTGTTTCATGGCCGTCTTGTCAAAGACGGGGTGGAGCAGTTCGTCTATCTTCTCGGGCTCGCAGCGCAGCACGGCCGTCTTCTCGTCGATGAGACCCTCGGCCAGCATGTCCATGGCTATCTTCACCATGGCTGCACCCGTGCGCTTGCCGTTGCGTGTCTGCAACATCCACAGTTTGCCGTTCTGTATGGTGAACTCCATGTCCTGCATGTCGTGGAAATAGAGCTCCAGTTTGTGCTGTATTTCGTTGAGCTCCCTGTAGGCGTCGGGCATGGCCTCCTCCAGCGAAGGATATTTTTCCTTGCGCTCCTGCTCGCTTATGCCCTGGGCCTTGGCCCAGCGTTTCGAACCCTCCATGGTGATCTGCTGCGGGGTGCGGATTCCGGCCACCACGTCTTCACCCTGCGCATTGACAAGATATTCGCCGTTGAATATGTTCTCGCCCGTGGCGGCATCACGCGAGAAGGCAACGCCCGTGGCCGAGTTGTTGCCCATGTTGCCGAAGACCATGGCCTGCACGTTCACTGCCGTACCCCACTCGGCGGGGATGTTGTTGAGCTTGCGGTAGAGAATGGCCCTCTCGTTCATCCAGCTGCTGAACACGGCGCAGATGGCACCCCAGAGCTGGTCCCACGGATTGGTGGGGAACTCCTTGCCCGTCTGTGCCTTCACGGCCTTCTTGAACTCGGTGACAAGCCTCTTGAGGTCGTCGGTGGTGAGCTCCGTGTCGTTCTTCACGCCGCGCTCCTCCTTGAGGTGCTCTATAATCTCCTCAAAGGGGTCGTGGTCCTCCTTGTTGGCGGGCTTCATGCCGAGCACCACATCTCCGTACATCTGCACGAAACGGCGGTAGGAGTCCCAGGCGAAACGCTCGTTGCCAGTCCTCTTGGCCACAGCCTCCACCGCCTCGTCGTTCATGCCGAGGTTGAGGATGGTGTCCATCATGCCGGGCATGGATGCCCTCGCACCCGAACGCACCGACACCAGAAGCGGCATCGTCTTGCTGCCGAACTTCATGCCCGTCAGCTCCTCCACGCCCGTCATGGCCTTCACCACGTCGTCGTGTATCATCTCGAGCGCCTGGTCCTGACCGTGCTGGTAGTACTCTGCGCACACTTCGGTAGTTATCGTGAATCCGGGAGGAACCGGAATGCCTATCAGGTTCATCTCTGCAAGGTTGGCACCCTTTCCCCCGAGAAGTTCTCTCATCTGTCCGTTTCCTTCGGCCCTCTTGTCGCCGAAGGTGTAAATTCTTTTCGTATTTACCATAGCAAAAACCTTAAAATTTGTAATTCGAAATGCAAATATATGAAAATTATTATTAAATTCAAATAATCACCTGGTGTATTTTAAAATAATTGGCAGGTGGTCACTGAACCCTCCGGTGTATCTTCCTTTGCTGTAGCTCCTAAGGGGTGTTCCGACCGTGTTGCCGCCATTGGCGGAGGAACCTGTGCCGTTGTCCCGGCGCAGCATGTAGTCCCTGACGAAGACGCCGCACTCCACTTCGGGACGGTCCGGGGCGGGGGTGTGGAGCAACATGTTGTCTATCTGTGACCAGGAGCCCCCGTAGCTGTATGAGCCGCCCGCACGGCCCCCCTCTCCGCCGGCTTTGCGGAACTCCTTGCCGAACGGGGCCCAGAGCCCGCCAGAGAGGCGGCCGTCGGGACCGGCACTGCCGAAAGCCCGGCGGAACGGACGGCTTTCGGGCGAAGCGTTCATGTCGCCCATAACTATTAGCAGGTTGCATCCGCCTGCCGCCACAATCTCTGCGGCATGTTGCGCCAGCGTCTCCAGTGCCTGTGCGCGTTGCGCCACGCTGTTCATCTGTGACGGGGCATGGCACACCAGCAGCTCCACCCGAAGCCCATCCCAGGTGCCGCTGACGTGCAGTATCTCACGGCCACCCTCCACGGGCAGCTGCTCGGTGAGGGTGGGGAAGAAACGGTCGGGACGGTAGAGCAGGGCGATGTCAATGCCGCGCGGGTCGGAGGTCTCGCGGTGGATGCAGGCATAGCCCCCGGCAGTGGCCAGGGCAAGGCCACGCACCACTCCTTCGTTTTCCACTTCGCAGAGCCCCACGATGTCGGCACCCATGTCGTCTATTACGCGTGCGAGGTTTGCAATCTTGTGGCGGTAGCGCTCCGAGGTCCAGTGGAGACGCCCCTGCGGGGTGTAGTCGCCGTCACGTCCGTCGGGAGAGGGGAGGGTGTCAAAGAGATTTTCGGTGTTGTAGAATGCCACAGTGAGGGAGGGATGCCGGGTGGTGTCCTCCTTGGGAAGGGCGTGCCGTTGGGGAGTACTCTCCATGGTCAGGGTGCGGCACTGAGGGGCCTCTCCGGCGGGTCCCGTGGGGATTCCGTACACGCAAGGGTGCACTGCAGGGAGAGGATGTGCGCGCAGGGGCGCCCACACCGTGGCAGTGCAGAGGGCTGACAGAAGCGATAGCGCTGTGGTTATGGACCTTGCGTAGTTCATGACTTGCCAAAAGTAGACATATGTATCCGGCTTTGTGTTAAGAAAAGGATAAATTTCCCAATCTCTGAATATTTTGTTACTTTTGCCGTAAGAAAGGAAGAATATATGTTTAAAAGAGTGGTCAGACCCATACTCTTTCTCTTCTCTCTGGAGAGGGTGCAGGAACTGTCGCTGAGGTTGCTCCATGTGGCGACCTGTACGGCACTGGGACGCTGGTGTGTGGGCCGCATCTACCGTTACCGTCATCCCGCCCTGCAGCGCGAGGTGTTCGGCGTGAAGTTCGACAACCCTGTGGGGCTTGCCGCCGGTTTCGACAAGAGTGCCGGCTACTATCGCGACTTCAAGCAGTTGGGCTTCGGGTTCGTGGAGGTGGGTACGCTCACTCCCGTGAAACAGTCGGGCAACCGCCGTCCGCGCATCTTCTGCCTGCCCGAGGACGAGGCTCTGGTGAGCCGCACGGGCTACAACAACAACGGGTTGGAGCATGCTGTGGCAAAACTGCGCCGCCGTGGTCACGACAAGAAGATTGTGGTGGGGGCCAACATCGCCAAGAACCGTGACACGGCACCCGACAAGGCTACGGCCGACTATCTGCGCCTGTTCCGCAACCTGTACCAATATGTGGACTATTTCACCGTAAACTTCGTGGAGCTCCTGCGGGAGGCGGAGTCCATGGGAACTTCGGAGGCCGAGGCGAAGCGTCTGGTGGAGAGGATTCTCGATGCCCTCTTCGAGTTCCGCCGCGGGCAGAACCACTATTGCCCCGTATTGCTGAAGATTTCGCCCGACTGGTCCATGAAGTTTGTGGACGGCATGGTGGACATACTCATCGACACTCCGCTGGACGGCCTTGTGGTGGCCGGCACGAGATACAGCTACGAGGGGCTGAAGACTTCGCCCCGCACGATGGAGGAGATAGGGGCAGGCGGAGTGAGCGGACGTCCGCTGAAGGAGCGCACCGTGGAGCTCATACGTCACGTGCACGGGAGAATGAACGGCATGTATCCCGTCATAGGAGTGGGTGGCATCATGACCCCTGAGGATGCACAGGAGATGCTCGATGCGGGTGCAAGCCTGGTGCAGATACACACGGGACTCATCTACAACGGTCCCCGTTTCGCAAAGGATATCTGCCGCTACATTGCCGGCAATGCCGGGGCGGCCGGAAAGGTACAACCATAAAAAAGCAGAATCATATGACAGCCGAGATAATCACCATTGGCGATGAGATACTCATCGGTCAGATTGTCGATACCAATGCGGCGTGGATTTCGTCGCATCTGAACGGAATAGGAATCAGCGTGGGGCGCCGTGTGACGGTGGGTGACAATGCGGCGGAGATACGTGCCGCAATCACCGAGGCACGCAGCCGTGCACGGGTCACGATAGTCACGGGCGGTCTGGGACCCACCAAGGACGACATCACGAAACTTACGGTGGCCGACATGTTCTCCTCGCGTCTTGTGCGCAACGAGGAGCAGTACGAATTCAACAGAGGCTATCTCGGCGGGCGGGGCATTGAGTTCAACGCCCTCAATGGGCACCAGTCCGATGTGCCCGAATGCTGCCGGGTGCTGCCCAACCGCAACGGTACGGCGCCGGGCATGTGGTTCGAGGAGGGCGACGGGGTGCTGGTGTTGCTGCCGGGTGTGCCTTTCGAGATGTCGAAACTCATGGAAGAGAGTGTGTTGCCGCTTCTGAAGGAGCACTTCTCGCTGCGTCAGGTGGTGCACCGGACGGCCATAACGTTCGGCATTGCCGAGTCGGTGCTGGCCGAGCGGATTGCCGGTTGGGAGAGCGCCTTGCCATCGTGGCTGCACCTTGCCTATCTGCCCAGTCCTTCGCAGATAAAGCTGCGCCTCTCGGCCTACGATGTGGACGGGGCGGAGGCACGGGCCGAAATAGACCGACGCTTTGAGGCTCTGCGGGGGATAATACCCGCCCACCTGATAGGGTTCGACGACGATACGGTGGCTTCCGTCGTGGCACGCCTGCTCACCCAAGGGGGCAGGACTCTTGCGGTGGCGGAGTCGTGCACGGGCGGGGCGCTGAGTGCCAGGTTTACGGCCATGGCGGGGGCGTCGGACTATTTCCGCGGCGGAGTGGTTTCATACTCCAATGACGTGAAGGCCGGAGTGCTGGGTGTGAACGGCGACGACATAGCACGCTACGGGGCGGTGAGCCGTCAGGTGGCCGAGCAGATGGCCGAGGGTGTGCGGCGCCTGTGCGGAGCGGACTATGCGCTCTCCACAACGGGCATAGCGGGCCCCACGGGAGGTACGGAGGAGAAACAGGTGGGTACGGTGTGGATGGCTGTGGCTTCGGCCGGGGGCGTGAAGTCGAAGAAGATTGTGGGCGGACGTCTGCGCGAGCAGAACATAGACCGTGCCGCAACGACTGCAATCTACATGCTCTACTTGCAGCTCGTTGGTGCCGGGGCGGAGTAGGGTGCATCGTCACGACGATAAAAAAGGCGGCGTTCCACCATCGGAACGCCGCCTTCTGTTTTTGCCGGAAGGCTCTGTCACTCTATCTCCCAGTCGCAGCCGTCCTTGCGGTCCTTTACACGGATACCCACCCCGGTGAGGCGGTTGCGTATCTCGTCTGAAAGGGCCCAGTTCTTCTCGGCCTTGGCCTTGGCACGGATTTCGAGCAGCATCTCCACGAGGGGCGGCACGAGGTGGTCGCCCTCCGCCTGTTTCTCGTCACGCAGGCCGAGAATGTCGAATGCCCACTTCTTCATGGTGGCCTTGAGGGTCTCCAGGTCGGCGGCGGTGACACTCTGCTGTCCGTCGTGCAGCTGGTTGATGATGCGCACCCAGTCGAAGAGAACCGATATCACGACGGGCGAGTTGAGGTCGTCGTTCATCGCCTCCGTGCAACGCTTGTCGAGGTCGGCGACATCCACTGTGGATTTGTCCGAGGGTTTCACCTTGCCCATCGCCTCGATGCCCTTCATGAGGCGGTCGAGCCCCTTCTCGGCACTCTTGAGCGCCTCGTTGGAGAAGTCGAGCGTGGAGCGGTACTGTGCCTGCAGCACGAAGAATCGGATGGTCATGGGGGTGTAGGCCTGCTCGAGCACCTTGTGGTTGCCCGTGAAGAGCTCCTCGAGGGTGATGAAGTTGCCCAGCGACTTGCCCATCTTCTGCCCGTTGATGGTCACCATGTTGTTGTGCATCCAGTAGTGTGCCGAGTCGTGGCCGTAGGCGGCGGTAGACTGCGCTATCTCGCACTCGTGGTGGGGGAACATGAGGTCCATGCCGCCTCCGTGTATGTCGAAACGCTCGCCGAGGTACTTGGTGCTCATCGCCGAGCACTCAAGGTGCCAGCCGGGGAAACCGTCGCTCCACGGCGAGGGCCAGCGCATGATGTGTTCGGGTGAGGCCTTCTTCCAGAGGGCGAAGTCGTAGGGATTGTGCTTGTCATCCTGACCGTCCAGGGCACGCGAGTTGTCGCGCGTGTCTTCCAGGTTGCGCCCCGAGAGACGGCCGTAGTGGTATTTGCGGTCGTATTTGTCGACATCGAAGTAGACCGAACCGTTGCTCAGGTAGGCATAGCCGTTGGCGAGAATGCGCTCCACGAGGGAAATCTGCTCGATGATGTGGCCCGAGGCGTGCGGCTCGATCGAGGGCGACAGGACTCCCAGCGCCTTCATGGCATCGTGGTAGCGCTCCGTGTAGTACTGGGCTATCTCCATGGGCTCCAGTTGCTCCAGACGTGCCTTCTTCTCGATTTTGTCCTCACCCTCGTCGGCATCGTGCTCGAGGTGGCCCACATCGGTGATGTTGCGCACGTAGCGTACCTTGTAGCCCAGGGCCTTGAGGTAGCGGTAGAGCAGGTCGAAGGTGATGGCCGGACGCGTGTGTCCCAGATGGGGGTCGCCGTAGACGGTGGGTCCGCAGACGTAGATGCCCACGAAGGGGGGATTGTAGGGAACGAACTCCTCCTTCTTGCGGGTGAGCGTATTGTAGATGGTCAGTTTTGTCTCCATTGTGTGATAATCGGTTGAGTTTGTCGGTGTAAAAATAACAATTTCTGCGCTAATTGGGGAATATTTCTCCGTGCGGAACGTTTTTTTGCGGAGAGCCGTGGGCGGACAGCACTGTGAAAATGCATTTTCCTTGCCACGGGGGAGGGTATTGCGCCCTAATTGATTATCTTTGCATTTTGGTAAACGAACGGAAAAAGAGAGATGCAGATGAAAGAGTACAAAAAGATAAACACCCTGCTCGGCTGGCTGGCATTTGCCATATCGACGAGCGTCTACCTGCTCACCGCCGAGCCATCGGCAAGTCTTTGGGACTGCGGAGAGTTCATCCCCACGTCATACAAACTGGAGGTGGGACACCCCCCCGGAGCGCCGCTGTTCATGATGATTTCGCGCTTCTTCTCGCTCTTTGCGGGTGACACGTCGCATGTGGCCTTTGCCATAAACTCCATGTCGTGCATCGCCTCGGGACTCACCATCATGTTCCTCTTCTGGGTCATCACGCACATGGGCCGGCGCCTGACGGGCAAGCGTCCCGAAGAGCTGACCGCCACGGAGTTCTGGACAGTAATGGGAGCCGGCTTCGTGGGTGCCATGGCATACACCTTCACCGATACCTTCTGGTTCTCGGCTGTGGAGGCCGAGGTGTATGCGCTCTCGTCGCTCTTCACGGCAGTGGTGGTGTGGGCCATGCTGCGCTGGGAGGACGTGGCCGACGAGCCGCACAGCAACCGCTGGCTGATACTCATAGCCTACCTGATGGGTCTCTCCATAGGTGTGCACCTGCTCAACCTGCTGACCATTCCGGCGCTGGTGTTCATCTACTACTTCCGCAAGACAAAGGTTGTCACCGCCAAGGGGGTGGTGAAGGCCACCATAGTGGCGGGCGCGCTGCTGTTCTTCATCAACTCGATAATCATTCCCTACACCACGGCAGTGGGGGCACTCTTCGACCGCTTCTTCACCAACACGCTCGGCATGAAGGTGAACCGCGGTATCATAGTCTTCGTGGTGCTGCTCACGGCGGCGCTCTGCTGGGGTGTGCGGTACACCCACCGCAAGGGCAAGGAGGTGTGGAACACTGTGCTGCTGTGCCTCTCGGTGATATTCATCGGCTACAGCAGCTATGCATCAGTGCTGATACGTGCCGTGGCCAATCCGCCCATGAACAGCAACGACCCCGACAACCCGTACTCGCTGCTCTACTTCCTCAACCGTGACCAGTACGGTGGCGCACCGCTTCTCTACGGCACGCAGTATTCGGCACCCGTGGAGGACTTCACATACACCAACAAATATTATGTGGGCGAAGACGGCAAGTACAAACGGGTGAAGGTCGTCTCGGGTTACATACAGCCCGACGAGTTCAAGACCATCTTCCCGCGCATGTGGTCCTCCCGCAGCGATGCCCACATAGAGGGCTACAAGACGTGGAGCGGCATGACGGGCCAGAAGAAGATAAAGTACGGCGACGAGTACATAGAGGTGCCCACCTTCGGCGACAACCTGCGCTACTTCTTCAACTACCAGCTCAACTTCATGTACTGGCGCTACTTCCTGTGGAACTTCGTGGGACGCCAGAGTGACAACCAGTCCACGGGCGAGATAACCGACGGACAGTGGCTCTCGGGCATAAAGGCGATAGACGAGCTCTACCTTGGGCCGCAGGAGGACCTGCCCTCGGAAATGGCCGACAACAAGGGACGCAACACATACTATTTCATCCCTTTTCTGCTGGGCCTGCTGGGTCTGCTCTACCAGCTCAACCGCGACCCGAAGAACTTCACGGCCGTCATGTGGATTTTCTTCATGATGGGCATCGCCTGCGTGGTCTACTTCAATACCTGTCCGGGCGAACCGCGCGAGAGGGACTATGTGTATGCCGGTTCGTTCTATGCCTTCTGCATATGGATAGGCCTGGGTGTGATGTGGGCAAAGGATATGCTGGCGAAGCTCTTCAGGCGCGACAATGTGGCGATAGCCGCCGTGGCGGGTGTCATATGCTGCGGAGTGCCGGTGCTGCTGGCCGCCCAGAACTGGGATGACCACGACCGCAGCGGCCGCTATGTAATGCGTGACCTGGGCTACAACTATCTGGAGTCGGCTCTGCCCAATGCCATAGTCATGAACTACGGCGACAATGACACCTTCCCCCTGTGGTACAACCAGGAGGTGGAGAACGTGCGCCCCGACATCCGCATCATGAACCTGAGCTATCTCGGTGGCGGCTGGTATGCCGAGGAGATGAAGTGGCGCTACAACGAGTCGGACCCCGTGCCTTTCTCCATACCGCGCGACGAACTCTACTACACCAACGACTATATCTATGTGCGCGAACTGTTCGACTATCCCGTGGATCTCAAGCAGGCCATGGCGGTGGTGGCCAGCGATGACGAGAAGACCAAGATACGCTTCTCGGAGAATACTGCCATCAACTTCATTCCCGCACGCAAACTCTATGTGCCCGTTGACAAGGAGAAGGTCCTGGCGAGCGGGGTGGTGAAGCCGGAGGATGCCGACCTGATAGTGGACACGCTCTACATCAACCTGCAGGGCAACACGGTGGAGAAACCCGACATAATGCTGCTCGACCTGCTGGCCAACTTCGACTGGGAGAGGCCGCTCTACTTCACGCAGCCCACTTCGGCACGCAGCCTCGGGCTGATAGACTATCTCCAGTATGACGGTTTCGCATACCGTCTGGTGCCCATCAAGACCCCCTATGAGACCAACTGGACCACGGGACGCATCGATGTGGACTACCTCTATGACAAGCTGATGAACTGCTTCCGCTATGGCAATGTGAAGGATCCGTCGGTCTATGTGGACAACTTCTCGCGCTATAACCTCTATTCGTCGATGATACGTCTGGGCTTCTCGCGTCTGGCCGATGCCCTTGTGGAGCGTGGCGAGAAGGAGAAGGCCGTGGCGGTGCTTGACAGGGGCGTGGAGGAACTGCCCTTCACACAACTGCCGCACAATTACCAGTCGCTGGCCTACATAGAGTCGTACTACCTGGCCGGGGAGACGGAAAAGGGCGATGCCCTGCTGCAGGACTATGCCTCCACTCTCGTGGAGTACATACTCTACTGCCTCTCCTTCCCCGAAAACAAGCTGCCGCTTGTCTCCAGCGCCCTGGACGAGCGTTACCAGCTGTTGGCACAGCTCTATTACATAGCTGACAACCATGGCCGCACGGAGCTGGCCAAGGCGCTGAAAGCCTATTTCGAGGAGGAATAGGCGGGACGGAACGGCCAATTTTGCGCGCGGAGTGCAAAAAATGGGCGGATGATGGTGTGGAATGACTTATTTTGACTATATTTGCACGCCCTGGAATATGGGTATAAGGAAAGTAATAATTAATTTTGTACAAGACGTTAGATGAGTAAAGTTTGCGAAATCACAGGAAAAACTGCTCAGACGGGAAACAATGTTTCCCACTCGAACAGACGTACCAAACGCAAATTCAATCTGAATTTGAAAACCAAGCGTTTCTGGTCCGAGGAGGAGGGAAGATGGCTCACCCTGAAGGTTACCACTTCCGGAATCAAAATGATTAACAAGAAGGGTCTCGATGCAGCACTGAAAGAGGCAAAAGCACCCAAAAGTATCTATTAAACTTTTTTGAACAATGGCAAAAAAAGGAAAAGGCAACAGAGTTCAGGTGATTCTCGAGTGCACCGAGCAGAAGGCAAGCGGAGTTCCGGGAATGAGCAGGTACATCACCACCAAGAACAAGAAGAACACACCCGACCGTATGGAGCGTAAGAAATACAATCCCTATCTGAAGAAGGTGACCGTTCACAGAGAAATCAAGTAATTTGTAACAATCTAAAAACTTACAGCAATGGGAAAAGTCAACAAGAACCAGAAGACCGACCGTATCCTGGACAAGAGCTTGCTCCGTAACAGAGTAAAATGCATCCGCATGGTGAAATCCGAGAAGACCGGTGCATACAGTTTCAAGACCGAAGTTGTTCCTACCCAGGACGTGAAGGAGTTCTTCTCGAACAACAACTAATCAAGTCTCTTTGAAGTTGTGTTAAGGCCCCGAGGGGCGCCTTAATACAAAAGGCTGATTCGCAAGAGTCGGCCTTTTGTATTTTTCGCGGGCAGAGGCTGTGGGGCCCAAGAGTTTTGCCCTAGGGGAGCAGGACGCGGAAAGCAACAGAGGTGGCAGAGGAAAAGCAGATGGGCCGCTGAAAGCATTGAGGAGGTGCTGGTTGTAATTGTGGAAAAAAATTACTATATTGCATCTGAATATGCCACGGCAAAGGCTGTGCCGCAAGTTGTGGGGCAGGGCGCAAATTATTGGATTTTGTGCGCCGTAAGTGGGCAGGGAGTGACAGAGATAGTGCGGGAGGCAGCGAAAGGGGAAGAGAAAGAACGAATGAAATGAAAACATTTAGGGCGATAAATCGTTGAACCATAAAAAACAAAAGAGATGATGAAGAAGATTCTGTTTGCTGCAGGTGTTTGCGCGGCTCTCATGGCCGGCGTAACGGTGACTGCAGGTGAGAGCGGCGCAAAGGCCAAGGAGCTCTCGGTATCGTTCATGTACAACAACCAGCGCACACCCGGCTCGAACCAGTATGCAGTCTGGATAGAGAACGCACAGGGCGAACTCGTGAAGACGCTCTTTGTGACCCAGTACACCGCCAAGGGACGTGCCCGCGGTGACGAGAAACCCGTCAGGGGCTACATATTCCGTCCCGCATGCGTGCCCATGTGGGTAAAGGCTGCCAAGCCGGACAATATGTCGGATGCCCAGCTGGATGCGATAAGCGGTGCTACGCCGTCGGCAGGAGGCGTGCAGACATTCGTGTGGGACTTCAAGGACGCCAAGGGGACCGCAGTTCCGGCAGGTGACTACAAGTTCTTCGTGGAGGCCAATTTGCGTGACAAGAGCACGGTGGTCTACACCGGTTCGTTCAGCTCGTCAAAGACGGGCAAGGTGACCTATACGACCGAATACTCCATGCCCGACAACACCGACTACCGCGACATGATATCGGACCTCACGGTGGAGGTGAAGTAGCATTTGCACGGGCGCAATAGGGAGGCTCTCCTCACGTCCGGAAAGAGAAGTCGGAGCCCCGACAGACTGTCATGTCTGCCGGGGCTCCGACTTTCTGCTTGGTCTCCGACTTTTCCGCCTGAGTTCCGCCTTTATATGTAACCCCTACGAGGAAACAATGTCGCGGACACTTCCCGCTGAAATCGCCGGAATCAAGGGGCGGTTCTGTAGTCTGATGGCGGAGAGTGGCAGCCGGTGCGGGAGCCGGTTCGGATGGTGGAGCGAGACACCCGATGCGGGAGCCGGCAGTCGGTTCGGGAATGTTGCCGGTGTACAACGGACAGAAAAGGGACAAAAAAACTCCGGAAGCATCGCGCTTCCGGAGTTTTTATTTTGCCGTTATGACCGGCAACCGTTGTGGTTTGATTTACTCAGCCGAAACGATTGCTACACGGTTCATGAGCGGAGTCTTGTAGATGTTGTCAACACCACCGAAGCCCTCGGTCGAGAGTTTGGATGCATCTACACCGTATTTTACAAGAGCGTCCTTGACAGCCTCGGCACGCTTCTCGCTCAACTGCTGGTTGAACTTGGCGGTACCCGTTGCGCTGTCGGCATATCCCTTGATTACGTAGTTGCTGTCGGAATCCTTGATGATGGATGCGATGTTCTCGATGTTGGCCTCATACTTGGGCGAAATCTCCGACTTGCCGATCTCGAAGAATACCGACAGAGGAGCAGCCTTGTAAGATACCTTCGGTGCGGGTGCAGGACGGTTCTTGAGGGCGTTGATCTCGTTGGCAAGCTTTGCATTCTGGTCTGCAAGGTCCTTGTTGGCCTTCTCCAGCTCGCTGATCTTGTTGGTGTAGGGAGTGTAGTCGGGAGCGATGGGCTTCTCAACTCTCTTGAAGCCTACCTTGCCGATGTTCACCTGAAGACCTGCGGTTACAGATGCCATGTAATCTCCGTGACGTGAGCTGTAGGGAATTCCGTCGAATGACGAGTTGGCAGCCATCAAACGGCCCTCGAGGGTCAGGTTGACACGGTTGCCCAAACGGATGAGGTTCAACAGACCGGCGTCTGCAACGATGTTGTTCTTGGTAGAACCCTCGCCAGATACACGGCCAAGGCCACCTCCTACGAAGGGAACGAAGCTCCAGAAACGGTCGGAACGGTAGCCGCCCAGTGCGTTGGAGATGTTCCACATGAAGTCGGCATGCAGGTTGAGGTAGTTGAAGTTCCTCTTATAGCCACCGTACTTCATCTCCGACGATGCCATGGGAGCCGAAGCATTGCTGGCATACGAAAGGCCCTTCAGACCGCTGTACTCCAAACGTGCACCGACGCTGGGGGTGAACCATTTGCCTACATAGGCATCCAATGCGGGAGCCAGACGGTTGCCCCAGCTCTCGTCAACGTTGCCGTCACCCGAGAAGAGGTTTACACCACCGGCCACGCCGATGTACCAATTGTCAAAGGCCCTGTTGGTCTCATAGGGACCACGTACAACCGCACCGTTTGCGTCGCGGTTGCTTTTGTCCTGAGCCATTGCGCTGACGCTGATGGCTGCAAGAGCAAGAATCAATACAAGTTTTTTCATAATAATTGAAAATTATTGATTAAACACAAATTCCTTATTAATAGCCGTTCCTCCTATTTGCCGAGCATCTCCTTGACCTCCTTGGCAACCGTGGTGCCGTTGAAGCCGAGTTTCTCGTCGAGCACCTTGTAGGGAGCCGAATATCCGAAGTGGTCAACACCGTGGATGTAGCCGTTGTCGCCCACAAGACCCAGCAGGGTGACGGGCAGGCCGGCTGTCATGCCGTAGCGTTTCACACCGCAGGGCAGCACGCTCTTTTGGTACTCCTCGCTTTGGTCGCGGAACAGACCCTCCGACGGAACCGACACTACACGGGTGGCGATGCCCTCGCCGTTGAGTATCTCGGCACCCTCGATGAGCGTGGCAACCTCGCTACCGCTGGCCACCATGACAACCTCGGGATTCTTGGAGTCGGTAACAACGTAACCTCCCTTGAAGAGTTTCATGGCCTCCTCGCGGCGGTTGCCGCTCTCGGCGGGCAGGTTCTTGATGTTCTGGCGCGAGAGAATCAGTGCAACAGGTCTGTCGGCCTCCACTGCAGCCTTCCATGCGGCAATGGTCTCGGGTGCGTCTGCAGGACGGAAAACGTACATCGAACGGTCGCCGTCGTGGTTGTGCAGATGCTCCATGAGCCTGATCTGTGCCTCATGCTCTACGGGCTGGTGCGTAGGACCGTCCTCGCCCACGCGGAACGAGTCGTGTGTCCAGATGAATATGACGTGCTTGCGCATGAGCGCTGCAATTCTCACTGCGGGTTTCATGTAGTCCGAGAAGACGAAGAATGTACCGCATGCGGGGATGATACCGCCGTGCAGTGCCATACCGTTCATCACGCAGGCCATCGTGAGCTCGCTCACACCCATCTGCAGGAACTGGCCCGTGAAGTCGCCCTTCTTGAATGCCTTGGTCTTCTTGAGGAAACCGTCGGTCTTGTCGGAGTTGCTCAGGTCGGCCGAAGCAACCACCATGTTCTCTATCTGCTGTGCAAATGCACCCAGCATCGTGGCCGATGCGGCACGGGTGGCAATGCCCTCTTTCATCTCTATTGCAGAGTAGTCAATCTCGGGAAGCTTGCCCTCGAAGAAGTCGTCCATCTTCCTGGCCAGTTCCTTGTTGGCTGCTCTCCAGGCTGCCTCCTCTTTCTCCCTCTTGGCGCTCCAAGCCTTCAGCTCGGCCTTGCGTGCATCATAGAGCTCCTTGCTCTCGGGGAATATCCGGAAAGGATCCTCGGGATCGCCGCCCAGGTTCTTGATGGTGCCGGCATAGTCGGCGCCCGCACCGCTCAGGGGCTGTCCGTGTACGGAGATCTTGCCCTCGAACTTGTTGCCCTCGGCATCCACTGCGCCGCAACCCATAATGGTCTTGCCTATGATAATCGTGGGACGCTCCTTCTCCTCGTTTGCTGCCTTGAGTGCCTTGCGGATCTCGCAGGCGCAGGTGGCGTCTATCTCAATCACATTCCAGTTCCATGCACGGTACTTGGCAGCAACGTCCTCACCGTCCACCTCGTCGACAAGGGTCGAGAGCTGCACGTTGTTGGAGTCATAGAACATGATGAGGTTGTTGAGTCCCAAATGGCCTGCCACACGGCCGACACCCTGGGAAATCTCCTCCTCTACAGCTCCGTCCGAGATATAGGCATAGGTCTTGTGGGCCGTCCACTCGCCGAAGCGGGCTGCGATGAATCTCTCGGCAATGGCTGCTCCGAGTGCCATGGCATGTCCTTGTCCGAGGGGACCCGAAGTGTTCTCTATTGCGAACTGCAGACTCATCTCGGGGTGTCCCGGAGTCTTGCTGCCCCACTGGCGGAAGTACTTCAGCTCCTCCAGAGGCATGATGCCGGCCAATGCCAATACGGAGTAGAGCATGGGCGACATATGGCCCGGATCAAGGAACAGACGGTCGCGGAACCTGTAGTCCAGCTTGTCGGGGTTGTAGTTGAGAAATTCCGAATAGAGTACGTTTATGAAATCGGCACCGCCCATAGCACCGCCCGGGTGTCCCGATTTGGCCTTTTCAACCATAGATGCGGCAAGGATTCTGATGTTGTCCGCCGCCTTCTTTGAGAGATTATCAGTCATTTTACAGTATGGATTATACATTACAAATATATGCAAAAATATACATTTTAATTCAAAGGCAAAAAAAAATGTAAAAAAAACAAGCTCCGGAGCATTGTCCGGAGCTTGTCCAATATATATAGGTAAGAGTCGTCTCTTGCCTGGCGGTCCGCTAATAGCCGAAGAAGTTGTTCAGCCACTCGGTCTCCTTCTGGTGGTCCTCAGCCCAACCGGTCCAGCGTGAGCCCACGATGACCCAGTCGATGGCATCACTGCCGTAGGCTGCGGGATCGGCATCTGCCTTGAAGTTCATCACGATCTTGTCGGTGTAGTACTTCTTGTCGGCCGTGCTCGAAGCGGTCTCCACTCCGTTGACGGTAACATTCGACGAGAGAGTCACGTTAAGATCAGCGCTCGAGTAGCAGTCCGTGCCATAGAAATAACCGCTGTATGCACCGTAGTAGTAGCAAGTGGTGATGAAGTAGGGCGAAGCCTCAACGGTCTTGCCGTTGGTGATGCTCATGGTCTTGTCCTTTACGTTGCAGTCGGCCTTCACGCTATATGCATAGACATAGCCGCCGTGAGCCCACTTGCAGGGACGCGACAGGTTTACCCAGATCTTGTCGGAGTCATTGTTGGTAGTATTGGAAGTCCAGATCTCAACATACTCGACGGGAGTGGCAGCATCGGGATCGGCTGCATAGTCGGCCGCATTGTAAGCCAAGCAAATCCAACGACCGTCCAGAGGAGCCACAGCCGTGGTCTCCACCTCGGGATCGCCATAGGTCTCGCAGGCAGCCATCATGAAGAGGGATGCTGCAAACATTGCTATTTTCGATATGTATTTCATATTCCGATTATAATTTAATTCTGTTTGACTTTGTTTTCCGAGGGTTATTTGTGCCACCACATCTTCACGCCAAGACCCACGGTCTCAGGTGCGTTTACATTGTAGAGAGCCGAACGCTGCGGATACATGAATCTTCTGGGGTGCTCTCCCGAGCCGAGATAACCCGAGTAGTCCTGAAGTACGGTGCCGTACTCGGGATAACCCGTGCGGTTCAGGTCAAACCACGAGTCCCAAGCGTTGCAGCGTACGCCGGCAAGCCACTTCTGGGTGATGATGGCCTCGACAGCCTCATCAACAGTGGCGGCGTTGAACTCGTATGCACCGCCTGCGTCAACGAAGCTTGTACCGTCGAGACCCCACATTTCGAAGGATGCCTCCACACCCTTGTCATAGGCTGCCTTTGCATCGGCGGTCTCGCCCAAGCGGTAGAGAGCCTCTGCCTGGGTGAGGTAGGCGTCTGCTACGGTTACTAAGTATACGGGGTCGGTAGCACCCAGAGCTGCACGGGCAGTACGGCTCTTGCTGCCGCCTGCACTGTAGTTGGCGCCAGTGTATCCCTCATAATATGCCTCGATACGGGGATCTCCGTTGGTGTTCAGAATGTTCATTATGCTGTTGCAGCCACGGATGTTCTGGTCGGTGTTCAACTGACGGCGGTCAGACTCGTAGAGGGGGTTGGATTTGGATGCCAGGTCGACAAAGATGTCGAGGCAAGCGGGACCCGAATATTCGTCGATGAATCCGTAGCCGTTGGCAAGTGCTGCCTCGATCTTGCTCTGGTTGGCGGTGAAGTCACGCATGAGGAGCTTCAGGTAGATGGTGTTGGCGAACTGCATCCAGGCGTACATGTCACCGTCGAAGATGTAGTCGCGGCCAGTGCCTACCAATACCCCGTCGGATGCATCCTGTGCGTCGGCAACATTGACCTTGTCGGCGCCGACAAGCAGGTCCTCAAAGAGACCTACAACAATCTTGTAGGAGTTCTCCGAAGAGTCGAACTCGGGGTTCATGTCGTTCTCGCCGTCCATGCCGTGGGTGTAGGCAATCTGATCGAAGAAGCTGTTGAGGATATACCAGTCGAATGCCTCGAGAACCTTGGCGACAACGCCGTAGGAGTACTCGTATGACTCGTTCTTCTCGGCCGCAAGTTTCTGGATCTCGCGGGCGTTGGGAATGGCATAGAGGTAGTACTGGTTCCAGATGTAGCTGAAGTACGACGAAGCGTAGGAGAGGTTGTTGCGCACGATGGTCCAATACTGGTTGTTGGAGGTGTTCTGGGTGTAGTACTGGTTCCAGTAGCTGGTCACCAACTGCACGTCACCACCGAGAATCGCGCCGGTGTAGACCTCGGCCGATGTCAGCAGACCTTCGGGCGAGGAGGTCGTCAAATAGTTGGGGTTGTCGTTGATGTCGAGGTAGTCCTTACATCCCGTCATGACACCGACAAGCACAACCGTACTTAATATTGCCAATATCTTTTTCATGTTATATAATCTCTGTTGGTTTGTTAGAATGTAATCTTGATACTACCACCGATCGTACGTACCGAAGGAGCGGCATAGTACTCACCCCACTCAGAGGTAAGGTCGTTACCGAAGTTGCTCATATCGGGATCGATTACGGTGTTGGACTTCGGAGTCCACAGGAAGAGGTTACGGCCGATGATGCTCAGGTCAAGACCCTGGACGAATCCGCCGAAGAGCTTCTCGGGGAAGTGGTAGGTGAACGACAGGTCACGGAGCTTCAGATAGGATCTGTCAAGTATGGAGTTGTTGGCAGCCAGCGTGTTGTAATTGCCGTACCAGTAACCGTTCATACCGTATGCCGAGTTGACCATGATGTTGTTCTCGCGGTAGGTGCCGTCACCGTTGTCGATAACCGAGTTGGGATAGACAAACGGGTTACGGTAGTTGTAGGCCGTCTCGGGAGCGTTACCCGTGAAGTAGAGGATGGCCGAAGTCTCCGAGTACATCTTGCCGCCATGGTGCCAATCGAAGGTGAAGCCCAGCGAGAAGTTCTTGTAGGTGAAGCTGTTGGTGAGACCCATGATGAAATCGGGTGCGGTCTTGCCGTAGCTTACCATCTTGCTCGTGTCATAGTCGGGGTAACCCTGCGAATCAACGACTACCTGTCCGTAGTATTCGCTGTCGGGATCCTCTACGCGTACATAGTCGTAGTATTTGAGGATACCGATAGGCTGGCCGACCTCCATGTAGAGAAGGGGAGTGGATGAGAAGCCGTAGTACGAAAGCGATGTTACACCATCGTAGAGCTCCTTGACCTCGCTCCAGTTCTTGGAGAATGTCCAGTTCATATCCCAGGTGAAGTCCTTGGTCTGGATGGGAACGATGCCCAGAGCCAGCTCGATACCGTGGTTGTTGATCTTGCCCACGTTGGCGATTCTCGACGAGAATCCCGACTCGGCAGCTGCGCTGAGCGACATGATCTGGTCGCGGGTGTTGCGGTTGTAGTATGCGGCATCCAGAGTCAGGCGGTTGTTGAAGAGGCGTACGTCGAAACCGAACTCAACCTCCTCCGAGATCTCGGGTTTCAGCGAGGTGGCCGGCAGACGGGTGCTCTTGTTGTAACCCGCTGCATTGTTGAGGGGGAATATCACATCGGCAAATCCGCTGTATGCCGAAGACATTACATAGTAGGGTGCGCTGGTCAGATAGGTGCTGGCATCGTTACCGGTGGTACCGTAAGCGGCACGTATCTTCAGGAAGTTGAGCACGTCGCTCTTGATGTCGAGTGCGTCGGTGAGAATCAGGGCACCGTTCACGCCCCAGTAGAAATAGCCGTTGTCCTCGATGGGAAGGGTGGATGACCAGTCGTTACGCAGAGAGA
The DNA here is from genome assembly GCA_963640325.1 of Tidjanibacter sp. GTDB lineage: Bacteria > Bacteroidota > Bacteroidia > Bacteroidales > Rikenellaceae > Tidjanibacter. The sequence goes on along the minus strand of CAVHXY010000001.1, from coordinate 150,767 downwards.
ACGAGAGGTTTGCCCAACCCTTGTAGTTCAGGTCGAACTGTCCGAGAACACCAACCAGACGGCGGCGTGCATAGCTGGACGAGATGGGCGAGATGGCGTCGTTGTTGTCGAAACTTGCCCAACCCGGAGTAACCAGTCCGGTGAACGAACCGCCTACAGCCTCTGACGAACGCTGGTTGAGGTTCCAGCCGGCGATGGCGCTCAGGTTGAAGTCACCGAGATCCTTGTTGGCAGACAGCAGCACGCTGGCATCGAGCTGCTCCGAGAAGGAGCTGGTCTGCGAGTAGGAACCGTTCTCCCTCGATGCACCCTGAGACATTGCGAACGAAGTTGCCGCAGGCTCGTAGATGTCGTTGAAGGTCTCCATACGCTTGGTGGAGACATCACCGCCGAAACGTCCGATGGCCGACAGCCAGTCGGTGAGCTTCACGTTCAACTCAATGTTACCGTATACACGGTCGTCCTGGTACTGGCCGTAGTTGTGGTCCAGAATCCAGTAGGGGTTGTTGGCAAAGGGCGAATAGTAGTTGTCGGGGTTGTTGTGGATGTCGTTCCAGTCCTTTACCTGGGTGTAGTCGAAGTCGGTAGGAATCTGGAGAATGTCCTGGTAGATGGTGGAACCTTCGCCGCCCTGGCCGCTCATGGCATTGCGGATATCCTTGCGGACATAGTTGATGTTGTAGGATACGGTGGCGATGTTGTTGATGGCGGTGTTGCCGCGGAAGGAGAACGAGTTACGCTTGAAGTAGTCGTTGTTGCCGGGCAGGATACCGTTTGAATAGGTGTTGCCGTATGATGCGTAGAAACCGGTCTTCTCGGTACCGCCCGATACGGAGATGTTGTTGCTCGTCTCAAAGCCGGTCTGATAGAAATCCTTTACCGAATTCTTTGCAGTGAACGAACGGTAACGGGGCTCGCTGTATTCACCCATATAGTAACCGCCGGTGTTCCATGCAACCTGACGTCCGTCGAGTCTCGGACCCCACGAACCGTTCTCCCAGTCGGCACGACCAGTGAAGTAGTCCTGGGTTGCAGCGATACCCATACCGCCGAGCTCGCTGTAGTACCAGCCCTGGCCGAAGGTCTCCTGGGTCTGCGGAACGCGCAGTATGCTCATTGCCGAGAACGAACCGTCGTAGGTGATGCGGGTCTTCTGGTTGGCACGGCCCTTCTTGGTGGTGATCATGATGACACCGTTGGCAGCGCGGCTACCGTAGAGAGCCGTTGCCGAAGCGCCTTTCAGCACGCTGATGGACTCGACGTCCTCGGGGTTGATATCGTTGGCCTGCGAACCGAAGTCGATGGTGTTGTTCAGATCGGTCGAACCCGACATCGAGTTGCTGATGGGAGTACCGTCCACAACATAGAGAGGCTGGTTGCTCGAGCTGATGGAAGAGTAGCCACGGACAATCACCTTGGTGGATGTACCGGTACCGCCGGTCTGCGAAATGTTTACACCGGCAACCTTACCCATAAGGCCCGTAACGAGGTCGGCACCCTTACCCTGGGTGAGCTCCTCGGCCTTGACGGTGCTCGATGCATATCCCAGATTCTTCTGGGCCTTGGTCATACCCAAAGCGGTGACGACAACGTCCTCAATCTGGGTTGCGTCGGTCTGCATGATGACATTGACGACACTCTTGCCGCCCACAGGGACTTCCTGTGTAATCATGCCCACGCATGAGAAAACCAACACTGCATCGCTGGAAGTGTTGATTGAATACTGACCGTCGATATTGGTGACAGCAGCCGTGTTGGACCCTTTAACCACTGCAGTGGCGCCAATCACGGGCTCTCCCTCGTTATCGACAACTGTACCAGTTACTCGTTGACTTTGTGCCACTGCAAGGGTGCAGCACATCAAAATCGCAAAAAATGATAGTACAATTTTCTTCATACGATTAAGTTTGAAAAAGTTAAATAAAGTGTTTATGAATTGGATTGTATTTGGTTAATGATATATATTTGGTTAATGATATATAAATATATGTGTCCCGACCTGATTTGCGTCTTCCGGCGTGTGCCTCTGCCCGGCATCCGCAAGGATTGCCGCATTCCATAACATGGATTCCCGGCGGAGCCCCTGCAGGGAGTACCGTCCGTCAAGCCCCCAAGGGGCCTCTGACATGGATTGTGTGGGAAAAATGAAAGAAAAGTAGAAATGCCCTATAAAAACCTCCTTCTTGATTAAGTGTCTGTATTGTGTTGTAAGTTTGTGTGTTGTGCGCGCCGGCCCGAAGCCGTTTACATTGTAAAATTGTTGCAAATATAATACAACTCCGTCACAAACACAAAAACGGTTATTAATTTAAAGTTAACTATCCGTTACACCCCTCCGGCAGGGCGGGTGCAAAGGCCGCCCAGAGGGCTTTGTGGCGGGGGTGAAGATGAGCAAGTGGCTAAAAATCAATAGAATTCCATTGGTGTTAAAAATAAAACAAATGGTTTTACAGACGTTGAAAATATTAACTTGTCCTTTGCGGAAAGGCACTTTACGGGGCTGAACGGGGCATTTGCGCCGCAGTTTGCTGGGCGGCGGTTATGAACCGCAACCGGGCCGGGGGTGACAATGCCGCTTGCGGGCATGGCGTGGCGGCTAACCGGTTGGGGATAAGGCGGATGACGAATCGGTTGCGGTTGCATGCGCAGTATGGCGGACGGAGATGGAAGGCGCTTTTTTGCAAGGTTTGCAATTCTGTTTGGGAAAAATGTATTATCTTTGCCCACCGTAACTCGAAGCAGTCCCTTTGGGGCTGACTGACAATGCGTTTTGGACAGAAAACAATCAACAAATAAACTTTCGTATCAATGAACATCGTAAAGGAAGGCCGTGACAACCACACTGCCATTATAAAAGTAACCGTGGACGAACCCGATTACATCGAAGAAGTGAACAAGAGACTTCACGAGTACAAACGCAAAGCCAATATGCCCGGCTTCCGCCCCGGCATGGTGCCCATGTCGGTCATCAACAAGCTCTACCGCAAGGGCGCAGTGGCCGAGTCGGCCTACAAGACCGCTTCGGACGCATGCTTCAAGTATATTCAGGACAACAAGATAGACTACATGGGCGATGTGATGCCGAGCGACGAGCAGGGGGCATTCGACTTCGAGACGCAGACCACGCACGAGTTCGTGTTCGAGATCGGTCTGGCTCCCCAGATTGACGTGCAGCTTTCGGACGCCGACAAGATTGTTCGCTACAAGATCAAACCCGACAGCGACATGCACGACAGCTACCGCCAGAACTTCCTGAACCGCTTCGGCAAGATGGTTGACGCGGAGAAGGTGGAGAAGGACGAGGCTCTGACCGTGACTCTCGACAACGGCGAGGTGAAGGTGGAGGACGCCTATGTGGGTCTGGTTTCGCTCACCGACGAGCAGCGTGCACAGTTCGCAGGCAAGAAGAAGGGCGACAGCATGAAGGTGAACATCGAGGAGCTCTACAAGAACAAGGCACAGCGTGCGGCGATACTCAAGATGAAGGAGGCCGAGCTGGAGAGCGTGAAGCCCGAGTTTGAGCTCACCGTTACCGGAATCCGCAAGTTTACCCTGCCCGAGCTGAACGGGGAGTTCTTCAAGATAGCCTTCCCCGACGGCAGCGTGAAGGACGAGGCCGCCTTTGACAAGTATGTGGACACGAAGATTGCAGAGGAGCTCGAGAAGGAGAGCGACAACATCTTCGCCGACGACCTGAAGAGATACATTCTCGGCAAGGTGAATCCCGAGCTGCCCGAGGATTTCCTGAAACGCTGGCTGGTGGCCATCAACGAGGGCAAGTACACCGCAGAGCAGGTGGAGCATGACTTCCCCGCATTCGCACACATGATGAAGTGGAACACGGTGCAGAAGTATTTCATCACCAAGTTTGACATAAAGGTGGAGAACGACGACATGCTGGCCGAGGCCAAGAAGCTGGCCGCCATGCAGCTTGCACAGTATGGCATACAGAATGCCGCCGACGACATGCTGACCGACTTTGCGAACCGCATGCTGGGCAGCAAGGAGGAGTCGAACCGCATACTGGAGCAGGTGTACGACAACAAGATTGTGGCTGCCGTAACTCCGCTGGTGAAGGTCTCCTCGAAGAGCGTCACTGTGGAGCAGCTCAAGAAGGTGTTTGAGGATAGAGCCAAGGACGCCGAGAAATAACAGCCCGCAAGGGGCGGGAACAAGAGGTCGGGGCGCCGGATGACGGTGTCCCGACTTTTTGTCCACGGCAGCCGGCATGGCACTACGGGGCGGGAGGCTACGGCTGGCTCCGGTGGCGGTGCGGTGTATGGTACGGTATTATGGGGCGGATGGCTGCCGGACGGGCGAGGGGAGAACGTGCCGATTTGGCACTTCGGGTGAAAAGCATTATCTTTGGAGACAAAACAACAACCCAAAATCGCTATGGCAAAGAACGAATTTGAAAAATATGCAGGCGGTCATTGCGGGATAAACTCCATGACGCTGCACGACTACATGTCGTTCACGAACGGTTATGTGTCGCCCACGGTAATCGAGGAGCGCCGTCTGAATGCGGTCTCCATGGATGTGTTCAGCCGTCTGATGATGGACCGCATCATCTTTCTTGGCACCGCAGTGGACGACGATGTGGCCAACATCATACAGGCGCAGCTGCTCTTTCTGGAGGCCAACGATGCCGACGGGGACATACAGCTCTACATCAACTCACCGGGCGGAAGCGTCTCGGCGGGGTTGGGGATATACGACACGATGCAGCTCGTAAGCCCCGATGTGGCAACCATCTGCACGGGTCTGGCGGCAAGCATGGGTGCCGTGCTGCTCACGGCCGGTACGGCGGGCAAACGTACGGCGCTGCCGCATGCGCGGGTGATGATACACCAGCCGCTTGGCTCGGCACAGGGCCAGGCCTCCGACATAGAGATTACGGCGCGCGAGATAGCAAAATACAAGAAGGAGCTCTACGAGATACTCGCAAAGCACTCGGGAGTGACCTACAGGAAGATTGAGAAGGATGCCGACCGCGACTACTGGCTCACGGCACAGGAGGCCCGGGAGTACGGGCTGATAGACGATGTGCTGGGAAGCCGCAAGGTCCACGGTGGCGAGAAGAGAAAATAAGGAACGGAGATGGCAAACAAGAACGGGAACAACGGCCGCACCGGCGGCGGACACTGCTCCTTCTGCGGACGTCCCGCCTCGGAGGTGGAGATGCTCTTTGCGGGAGGGGAACCGGGAGTGAACATATGTGACCAGTGCATAGAGCGCGGGCATGAGATATTGGGCGAGGCACGTCCGAAGGGGGCGGGAGCCAAGGGTGCCGCACCGCTCACGAAGGAGGACCTGATGAAGCCCGCCCAGATAAAGGAGTTCCTGGACAAATATGTGATAGGCCAACAGGCGGCCAAAAAGAGTCTTGCAGTGGCTGTATACAACCACTACAAGCGGATACTGGCAGCCGACAGGAAGGCCGACGAGGTGGAGATAGACAAGTCGAACATAATAATGGTGGGCGAGACCGGAACGGGCAAGACCCTGTTGGCGCGCACCATAGCCCGGCTGCTGAAGGTGCCCTTCACGATAGTGGATGCCACGGTGCTCACCGAGGCCGGCTATGTGGGCGAGGATGTGGAGAGCATTCTCTCGCGTCTGCTGCAGGCGGCCGACTACAATGTGGCGCAGACCGAGCGGGGCATAGTCTTCATTGACGAGGTGGACAAGATAGCCCGCAAGAGCGACAACCCCTCCATAACGCGCGATGTCTCGGGCGAGGGCGTGCAGCAGGCACTGCTGAAGATACTGGAGGGTACGGTGGTGAATGTGCCGCCCGAAGGGGGACGCAAGCACCCCGAACAGAAGTTCGTGAAAATAAACACGTCCAACATACTCTTCATATGCGGCGGTGCATTCGACGGCATAGAGAGGAAGATTGCGCAGAGGCTCAACACCCGCGTGGTGGGCTACAACCAGAGCGCTTCGAGACAGGTGGACAGAAAGAACCTCATGCAGTATATCACGCCCCAGGACCTGCGTTCGTTCGGGCTGATTCCCGAACTGGTGGGACGTCTGCCGGTGCTGACCCATCTGCAGCCGCTCGACAAGGCGGCCCTGCGGCAGATACTCACCGAGCCCAAGAATGCCATAGTGAAGCAGTATGAGGCACTCTTTGCGCTGGACGGGGTGAAGCTCGTGTTTGACGAGGAAGTGTATGACTACATAGTGGACAAGGCTGTGGAGTACAAGCTCGGCGCACGCGGACTGCGCTCCATATGCGAGGCGATCATGACGGATGCCATGTATGACGTGCCTTCGCAGAAGGGCAAGACATTCAGGGTGACGCTCGCCTATGCTCGTCGTCAGGTGGAGGCTTCGGAGACGCTGAAGTCGGAGTGACGCTGCGGAACGCAAGATAACAAGGAAGCGGGCGAAACTTTTGGTTTCGCCCGCTTCCTTGTTATGGACGGAGTTTTTTCTGTCCAAAGAGACAGTGTGGCAGAACGTTCCGGGGATTCGGGCCGTGGGGGGGAGAACTGACGTCAGACTACAGTCTGCCCACCTTTTGCTACCGCTCCTGCGCAAAGGAGTAGAGGAGGGCTATCTCCTCGCTCCAGAGGCTCTCGTCGATGGTCTCGAGGATGAGGGGTATGCCGTCGAAACGGGAATCCCGGGCGATGAAGCGGAAACACTCCAGGCCTATCTCGCCGTGCCCGAGCGACTCGTGGCGGTCGATGCGGCTGCCGCACGGACGCATGGCATCGTTGAGGTGCATGCCCCGCAGATAGGAGAGTGATATGATGGAGTCGATGCGGGCGAAGGTCTCACGGCAGGCCTCGCGCGTGCGCAGGTCGTAGCCGGCGGCGAAGGCGTGGCAGGTGTCGATGCAGTAGCCCACGCGCGACTTGTCCTCCACATGGTCGATGATGCGGGCAATCTGTCCGAAGTCATAGCCCACGTTGCTGCCCTGGCCTGCCGTGTTCTCAATGACGGCCGTCACGCCGCAGGTCTTGTCGAGCGCAATGTTGATGCTCTCGGCCACACGGTCGAGACACTCGTCAATGCCGATTCCCTTGAGGTGGCTGCCCGGATGGAAGTTGAGTCTGTCGAGCCCCAGCGCCCCGCACCGCGACATCTCCATAATGAACGACTCGCGCGACTTCTCCAGTGCCTCCCGTTCGGGGTGGCCGAGGTTGATTAGGTAGCTGTCGTGGGGCAGAATGGCCGAGGGGGCATAACCGCATGCGGAGCAATTGGCCTTGAAGAGGGCGATGCTCTGTTCGGTAAGGGGAGGGGCGAACCACTGCCGCTGGTTCTTGGTGAAGAGGGCGAAGGCTCCCGCTCCGATGGCCTTTGCGTTCAGGGGGGCGTTCTCCACTCCGCCCGATGCACTCACGTGCGCTCCGAAATATTTTGTGCCTGTCATGGGTGAATGATTTTTTTGCCGGTGGTTTGCAATAATATGCGAAAATAACAAATTCCTGCGTTATTGGAACAAATAACCCTGCCGGGGTTGGGGGAAATGTTGGAGTATCACGGCCAAAATGCTATATTTGCACTTTGTAAAGAGATGTTGAAGGGGACTGTGGCGGTGCTCTCCGGCGCATGTGGCGGGGCGGAACCGTATGGCCCGACATAAAAAAGAGAATCCTATGAGACACAGTTTTTATCTTGTGGCCCTTGTGGCCTTGGCGGCGTTCGCACCACAGGGGGCGGATGCGCAGTTCTCGATCAAGCGCAACGAATCGACCGAAATAGAGGATGCCAACCGATATTTCGACAACAATCTCCGTGTGGACGGCGATATGAAGAGTGACTATTTTGACCGCGCGGCATGGCTGGCCGAGAAGAGACGGGTGCGCAACGAACGCAATACGCTGGAGATGAAGGCTCTGCTGCAGACATCCATGCAACAGTTCGAGAACTGGCAGGAGGGAGGCGAGAACTCGCTCTCGGCATTGAGCACCTTCTATCTGCACCACAAATACAAGAAGGACAAGTACTCGTCGGACGTGACGCTCAACCTCAAGTACGGAATGAACGTGATAGACGACTCTCCCTTCAAGAACATAGACCTCATGAGCTTCAGCGGCAACGTGTCGCGCGCCATGAACGACAACTGGTCCTACTCGGGTCTGCTCTCGTTCCGCTCGCAGTTCGCCAACGGCTACAAGTCGCGCACCGACCGCACGCTCAAGTCGTCGTTCATGGCTCCGGGCTACCTCGACATGTCGCTCGGTTTTACATACTCCAAGAAGGGGTCTCCGTTCAACATAACCCTTTCGCCCATATCGGGAAGCATGATCTTCGTGCTGGATGACCGCATCAACCCCAAGACCTACGGTGTGGAGGAGGGCAAGAAGACGCTCAACCAGGCCGGTCCGTCAGTCACCGTGAAATTCGATGACAAGTTCGGGCGCAAGGAGAGTGTGGCCTACCGCTCGACATTCTACACCTTCTCCAACCTCTCCACAACGCCTCTGGTGCGATGGGAGAACACGGTGGACATAAACCTCACGCGACACCTCACGACCTCGTTCTACTGGGTGCTCTACTACCAGAAGTCGGCAAGCACGGCCCTGCAGTACCAGTATTCGGCGACCATAGGTCTCAGCTATGCCTACTCCAACAAGAAATAGCACCGGGAGAGACGGCAAAGGCAAAAGAAGAAACAAGACAGTGAAATGAAGAGAAGCAGACTGACAGTATGGATGCCCACGATAGTGGCACTGGCCGTTGTGGCGGGCATTTGGATGGGGACAATAGCCGCTCGCAGCGGTGCCGTGAAACAACAGAAACGCACGGATGTGAGCAATCTGATATCGGCTATAGGGCATGACAAGATTTCGCAGACGCTGGCCATGATCTCCACGATGTATGTTGATTCGATAAGCTATGACTCGCTTGTGGAGGCCACCATGCCTGCGCTGATGGCACAGCTCGACCCCCACTCGGTCTACATTCCCCGTCAGGAGATGGGCGACATGAACGAGAAGCTGGACGGCGAGTTCGATGGAATAGGGGTCACGTTCAACATGGCCACCGACACGGTGGTTGTGCTGAGCGTGGTGAACAACGGCCCGAGCTACAAGGCGGGAATCATGGCGGGTGACCGCATAGTGACAGTGGGACAGGACACCGTGGCGGGGCGCAACATGCCGCAGACCGATGTGGTGCAGAAACTGCGCGGCAAACGCGGCTCCACGGTGGAAGTGAAGGTGCGCCGCAATGGCGTGGAGGAGCTCATCCCCTTTGAGATAGTGCGCGACAAGATTCCCATCAACAGCATAGATGCCGCCTTCATGATTACCCCCGAGGTGGGCTTTGTGAAGCTCACGGCCTTTGCACGCACTTCATACCCGGAACTTACCGAGGCTCTCGCCAGTCTCAAGGAGCAGGGTATGCGCAGTCTCATATTTGACCTGCGCGAGAACTCGGGCGGATTCCTCGACCAGGCCATACTGATAGCCAACGAGTTCCTGCCCGAAGGGGACATGATAGTCTACACGGAGGACCGTGCCGGACACCGCGAGGAGCAGTACAGCGACGGCAAGGGAGGCAACGGCACACTGCCGCTGGTGGTGATGATAGACGAGTATACGGCTTCGTCGAGCGAGATATTGACAGGTGCCATACAGGACAACGACCGGGGAGTGGTGGTTGGCCGCCGCTCATTCGGCAAGGGACTTGTGCAGAGACAGATACCGTTTGCCGACGGTTCGGCCATAAGGCTCACCGTGGCACGCTACTACACTCCGGCGGGGCGCTCCATACAGAAGCCCTACACGCTCGGTGACGAGAGCTATTCGGATGACATCTACAACCGTTATATGAACAACGAGTTCTTCTCGGCCGACAGCATACACTTCAACGACTCGCTCCGCTTCAGCACCAAGGGCGGGCGTACGGTATACGGCGGGGGCGGAATCATGCCGGATGTCTTCGTGCCGCTCGACACGCTGGGTGTTTCGGACTACTATCTGGAGGTCATGAGCCGCAGCATACTCTACAAGTTTACGCTTGCCTACAACGACCGTCACCGCAACGAGGTGAATGCCATAGACTCGGTGGAGAAGCTCAACGAATTCCTGAACCGGGACAAGGGGTTGCTGGAAGAGTTCGTGAAATATGCCGCCGCAAACGGTGTGAAGGCCGACTGGGCGCAGATAAATGCCTCGCGGGCACTGCTCACGGCACAGCTGCGTGCCTACATAGGGCGCAATACGCCGCTCGGCGATGCCGGTTACTATGCCAACATCTACAAGGTGGACAATGCCATGCTCAAGGCGATAGAGGAGGCGCGCAAGCTACTGAAGTAGAGCCCCGTGGTGGCCGGCGGGGAAGTCAGGGGACGGTAGGGCGGCCGGACAAAAAATCGGAAAAAATAGACAGCGGGACCGCATGGGGACGGTTACTTTTGGTACGGACAACAACCATTAACGTTATTCGTATGAAAAGATACCTTCTTGTGCTCTCCGTTGTGCTTGCGGTTGCGGTTGCGGTGCTTGCCGTGCGCCTCGGGGAGGAGAGAGCCGAAGCGGAGAGGCTCGGCAACAACCAGCGGGCGCTGATGCGTCAGGTGGAAACATACCGTAACCGCATGGGCGGGAGCGTGGCCTCGGTGGAGGCGCTGACCCTGACGGTGGAGGAGCTGCGCCGAGGACGTGACGAGGCACTGCGGACGGTGGAGTCACTCAATGTCAAGTTGCGGCATATGGAGAGCCTTTCGGCCACGGCAGTGCAGAGCGGCATTGCCGTCACGGCACCTCTGCGCGATTCGCTCGTGTTTCACCCCGTGGAGGGGGCGGCCGCAATGGCGGATACCTGTTGTGTGGCGGGGGAAAGGGTCGGCTCCAGGCCCGATAGCGTGAAGGCCTTCTCGTGGAGAGACGGGTGGGCGAGTGTGGACGGCATCGTGGCGGGCGACAGCGTGACCTGCACACTCCGTCATGTGGATACGCTCGTGCAGGTGGTGCACCGTGTGCCGAGGCGCTTCCTCTGCTTCCGCTATGGGGTAAAGGCAATCCGGCAGGAGGTAGTTGCCAAGAGTCCCCACAGCCGGATTGTCTATACCGAATATATCGAATTGAAATGATTCCAATATTCCCGTGGAACCGGACGGTCATGCGCCCGAAGGCCTGCAACGGCTTCGGGACACAGAGAGCCCCGCCAGCTCAGAACGGAAGGTCGTCCAAAGGTTCGCCCGCTCCCGTGGCCGGCTCCGGCTCCAGCGGCATTTCGTCGATGGGCGGGACGGGCGGAAAGGGTTGCGGCTCCTGCTGCACAGGCTGGGGACGTGAGAAACGCCATGCCCGTGCCTCGGTATACCAACGGCCGTTGTGCTCGCGCGACTCGAGGTTTATCGAGACGTTGATCTGTTCGCCCTCCTTGAACTTGCCTGCCTCAACGGCACTGTCACCCCAGAATGCGATGCACACCTTGCGGTTGAACTCGCCCGGCTGATCGAACACTACCTCCTGCTTGATCCACTCTCCGCGTGCGCTCGTGCCCTTCATGGGGGCAAGAATCCTGTATACTTTTCCTTCGACTTCCATTTTCCGATTATGTTAAACTTGTTGTGAAAATACGGTTTGTTATCTCTTTGCAAATATAAGAAAATAGAGCGAACGGCGGGCATGGAGATGAAAAAAACACGCACCCCGCAATGGGGATGCGTGCTCTTCGTGTGCCCTTGAAATCCCCACGGGTGACGGAACCGTTGACGGGGCACAAAGGCATGTCTGTGCAGTGGCCGGACTAAAAGTCGAACGAAAGTCCGAGACCTACTACGATGCTTTCTCTACGATATTCGTCGGTGCTCTGGATGGTGGTGCCGAGCGCTGTGCTCAGGGCAGCATCGAGCGACGAGTAGTTGTTGGTGTCGGCATAGGGGTTGTGGAAGGAAGACTTGTAGCAACCTACATCGAGCTTGATGCGGTCGGTGAACGAGTAACGGAAACCGAAGCCGTAGGTCTCGCTGTCGAGCACCTGCTCCATGTCGCTCCAGTACTCCTCGTTGGTGCCGTAGCGTGAAATCTGCATACCGCAGCTCACGAGCCACTTGGGCGAGAAGGTGTACTCGAGGCTCCACTGGTATTCGTTGGTGTCGCCCGAGAGGGTACCCTGTTTGCCGTCGGGATACTTGGTGCCCTGCGAGATGGTGGCGTCGGTGTCGAAGTGGTGCCACCAGCTTACGGATGCCTTCAGCTTGTCGGTGAGGTCGTAGGCTGCACCCACGGTGAGCAGTGCGGGCATGTCCTTGTGCCACTTGGCTCCGTCGGCGAAATCTTTCACAGGGTCGCTGGCAGTGCCGATAAGGTCAACACCTCCCACATTGGCAACGATGTCGCTGGTCTCGTTCTCGGTAACGATGGAGTTGCGGAACTCATACTTGACACCTATGTTGAGGCGGTCACGGTCGTAGTTCAGACCCAACACGGGAGCGATGCCCGTGCCTGCCTGGTCGGCAAGGAGCTTCATGGCAGCGAACGTGGAACCTGACAGGCTGGCCGAAACATCGCCGTCGTATTTGTTGCTGATCATGATGCCCTTCACACCGGCGAATGCCGAGAGGTTGTCGGTAATCCTGTACGAAGCACCTATCTGTGCGGCATAGGTGATCATTGTGCCCTTGAAGGAAGAGTCGTAGTCGTAACCCGAAACGCGGCCGTAGAGGGCTGAACGGATGGCTGCCTCAAATGAGGGAAGTCCCGTTTCGTACTCGGCCGTACCACCGCCGCCGGTTACCATGAAATAGGCCGAAAAAGCCCACTTGCCGGTAACGTAGGCTCCGAAAATGGAGGGGATTATGGGTGAAGGAATCTTGGCCTCGTATTTGGTCGTGTTGCCGCTGGCGCTGTTGGGCAAAAGCAGGAAGTCGGAGGTTACCGAACGGGTCTGCCATGCCGATTCGTTGTTCAGTCCCAGATACCAGCCGTTGCCCTTGAATACCGTACCTGCAGGGTTGTAGTAGACACCGTCGATGTCGTAGGTGGCACTGCGGGAGGGGCTGCGCAGGAATGCGGCGCTCTGGTTGTTGTTGTTGTAGAGACCTGCCGAAAGGTTGAGGCTCAATGCTGTGAACAGCGTCAAAAGGGTTGTTGTCCTGATGATTCTCATTTGGTGTTGATTTTTAGTGTTTTTCGGTGGCAAAGGTATCTTTTTGGGCGGTAGCGGAGACTGCAGACCCCCAAAGCGCTACGATGTCCAAACGGGGCAAAATGTTGTTTGTGTGCAATGTAATATGCTGATATAGCGTTGTTTGTTTGTTTTGATGCCGGGCTGTCAAATGTGCGCCCAAAGGCAAATCTTTATTTTCTGCAGACAGGACTCTTCCGCCTTTCGGACGGCTGTGCGGAGCGGACGGGACAGGGGAAGACATGGTCTTCCGGGAGGCTCCCAGCCGCGGTGGAATGCGGGTATCATCTGGACAGACACCCTTGGGCGCGAGGGAAAAAAAGCGTGGGAACCTTTGGGGATGGAAACAGAAAAGGCGCAACGTGTCTGCGCTGCGCCTTGTGTTATGTCACTTCGGGAATGTCCCGTAGCGGGCATGCCTACTCGGCAGTCTCCTCGGTCTCCTCGGGATTGACCTTGATGAGTTCCACTTCGAAGATGAGGGGCTGGTAGGGACCTATGCTGCCGTCGGGAGTGCCGTTGGCACCGTAACCCAACGAAGCGGGAATCCAGAGCTTGATGCTGCCGCCTTCGTCAACCAGCTGCAGACCCTCGGTCCAGCCGGCGATGACACCGTCGAGCGAGAAGGTGATGCTCTCGCCGTCCATGTTGGAATCGAATACGGTGCCGTCCTTGAGGGTGCCCTTGTAGCGGACCTCCACGCGGTCGCTTTCCACGGGCTTGGTACCGTTGCCCTCCTTGGTGATCTCATAGATGAGGCCCGACTCGGTCTTTACGGCATTCTTGTTGTCTTCCAGGACTTTGTCGAGGAACTCCTGCTCCTGTGCCGAAAGCTGCTGGGGCAGAACTACCATGAAGTAGTTGCTCATGAAGTTGTAGGCATCCTCAGCGGTCATGGTGGCCTTGTCGTTCAGCACGTCCTTGATGGCCGAAGAGACCTGGCTGAGGTCGATTTCGTCTGCAATCTGTTTCTGGATGGCCGATAGGTACGAACCGTAGTCGATGCCGAGAGCATACGACAGCGAGTCTGTCTGGGTCTTCGGTGCGGGTGCCGAACCTGTCTGGCAGGCCGACAACGCCATTGCAGATACGGCAATGGCAAGAAAAATCTTCTTCATTTTACTCGAAAAAATTAAAAAATGTTATTGTTGTCAATCTTACAATTCTGACTTTCAGAGTGCAAATGTATACAATCTTGGCCGATTTGCAACCCTTTCGGCTTTTTTTATCTCCACTGCCTTTTTCAGCCCTTTAGTTTATCCGGTGGAGTGAGACCTCGACATAGAGAGGCTGGTAGGCACCCACACCGAGCGACTGGTTGCCGTCGAGCCCGTAGGCCATTTCGCAGGGAATCCACAGCTTTATCTCACCGCCCTCGCCGAGCATCTGCACTCCCTCGGCAATGCCTGCCGGCAGGTTGTCCATGTTCAGCGTCTGGCGCTCGCTGCCGAATCCCTCGACCGCCGTGCCGTCCATGAGGGTGCAGCGGCAGGTGAGCGTGACATTGTCGGCCGGTGCGGGCTTGGCGCCTTTGCCCTCCTTCACGATGCGGTAGACAACCCCCGAAGGGCTCTGCACGTTGCCGTGCTTTGCGGCTGCCTTGGCGATGAACTGCTGGGCATTGTAGCTCCTGTAGGCGGGCAGGGTGATGTCGAGAAAGTCGTTCATGAAGACGTTGGCATCGGCGCCGTTCATCTTCAGGTTGCCCTCAAGGGCATCCTCAATGGCCTGTGCCACCGCCCTTGAGTCGATTTTGACATCGAAGTTGGTCTGCATGGCAGCGAGGTATTCGCCGTACTGCACGGCTGCCGCATAGGAGAAGGCACTGTAGTCGGGTTCGACGTTGTCTCCCTTGGATGCGCACGAAGAGAGTGCCGCCACAGCGGCGATGACTGCAAATGTTCCGAGAATCTTTTTCATGTTGTTCCGTTTTTTTCTTGTTCAGTGTGACGGAAAGGGGGCACCGGCCGAACCCGTATCCCTTGGGGATGACGGACACGGAGACACCCTCCCGTTACGGGAAACAAAGATATGCAAATTGTGGAAAAACAACAAGGGGAACCCTCTTTCGTCCGGCTCCTCCGCTATGGTTTTCCCTGCTTCACGTCTTCGGGAATCAGTTCTTCCCGGAAGGGGTGCACCTCAGCGTCTGGCCGCAGAGCTTGTAGAGCACGCGGGCTCCCACATTGGCATCCCACTGGCTGCGGCGGGCAGGCACCACTTCGCACAGGTCGAAACCCACGATGCGGCGGCCGCTGTCCACCACCTTTTTTATAAGGTATATGGCCTCGTTGAACGAGAGTCCTCCCGGTACGGGAGTTCCCGTGGAGGGGCAGTTGTCGGGCGAGAGGGCGTCGATGTCGAAGCTGACATAGACCTTCTGCGGAAGGCGCTCCACGATGCGGCTGCACTGTCCGTCCCATGTCATGCCGGTGAAACGGCCTGTGGCCAGCACGATGTCCTCGAACATCTCCACACGGTCGGTGGAGGCGGCGAATGCCATCTCGTCGTCGCAATAGTCGCGTATGCCTACCTGCACAATCTTCTCCACCTGCTTCACCTCGGCGAGCACGTTGTACATGATGGAGGCATGTGAGTAGGTGAATCCCTCATAGGCACGGCGCAGGTCGCAGTGGGCGTCCAGCTGGAGGATACCCATCGAACCCTCGTGCTCGGCCGTGGCCTTTATGGCTCCGAATGGGGTGCTGTGGTCTCCGCCCACAAGGCCCACGATTTTGCCGCGCTCAAGGAGCCCCTTCACCTGGGTGTAGAGCTCGCCGTTGAGTTCTGTGCTGCCCTTGTTGACCTTGTTGAGGCAATATTGCGATATGTAGTCGTCGAGCATGAGAGAACCGCCGTTCTCGAGCAGGGCTATCACCTTCTTGGCATCGGCACGGTAGCGTGCACTGCGGTCCTGTATGGAGTAGTCGATACCGGCGGTGGCAATTCCCTTGCGCCATTCGTCGGGGGCTATGTTGTCGTAGAAATCGAGTTGCAGGGAGGCTTCGATGATTGCGTCGGGGGCGAATGACGAGCCGCTGCCGTAGCTCGACGTGACGTCCCAGGGCACGGAGACGAGCACGAGGCGCGCATCGTCCTCGCTGAACGGCATGCCGAAGTAGTTGCCGTTGTCGATACCTACACCGTTGGGGTTGAATTCGTTCACAGTTTACGGGTTTTTGAAGTTCTTTCCGCAAAGGTAATCATTTTTTCGGAGAGCGTCTCCCATTGCCGTGAGTGATGGCGGAAAGGTGGCGAAGGCGGGGCGGCGGGGAAAAAAAGAAAAAATGCGGAGAAAAAAAGATTTTGTCGCACAATGGTGCAATAAGTGCCGCGCGGCTGCGTTAGTTATGTACAGAACACAATCAGGCAACAGTCAATGGTTGTTTTAGTGATTCTTTCATAATCAGTATTTTAAGTTGGACGCCGAAGGTGCTGTGAAGCACCTTCGGCATTTTTGTGCCTCACTGCACCGAAAGGTGAGAGAGCCTGCGTAAGGAAAGTTTTTTCCAAAACGGGGGCGATTTTGCGGTCGGTTCAAATAATTTTTATAATTTTACGGAAATTACCGAACCTTTCAAAAAACTACGCATGACCAAGAACTTCATTGTCTGGTGCATCGCCATAGGCGCGCTTGTGGCTTCGTGTGCATCGGCCGGAACAACGGCACCCAAGTACTCCGACGAGGTGGGCAAGAGTTTCATTGCCCGCTGGGAGAACCCCGATTCGATTTACTGGAGCAACCAGAAGAACCACTTCACATGGCAGGCCGGCTACATCATGTACTCCATGGAGAAGATGTGGCGCTACACGGGTGACTCCGTATACTTCAACTACATAAAACGCTACGTGGACCAGCAGGTGGACGAGGAGGGCAATGTGCCCGACTTCATACCCCGTGCGCTGGACAACTTCGCTCCGGGCTATGCCGTGCTCTTCATGTATGAGCAGACGGGCGAGGAGCGTTACCGCAAGGCGGCCGAGACGATAAGGCACGGCTTTGACAACTATCCCCGCACCGACTACGGCCTCTTCTGGCACTCCGCATCGATGCCCTCGCAGGCATGGGTGGACGGAGTCTACATGGGGCAGATATTCCTGGCCCGCTACGGCAGGACAGTGGGCGACAGCGAGGCTGCATTCGACATAGTGACCGAGCAGATGACCAGGATAGCCGAGAAGTGCCAGAAGGGGAACGGCATGCTGATACACGCATGGGACGAGTCGAGGAAGGCCCGTTGGGCAGACCCCGAGACGGGACTCTCGCCCGAGGTGTGGAGCGAGGGCATGGGATGGTATGCAATACTCATGGCCGACATATTCGACTTCCTGCCCGCCGACCACCCCAGGAGGGCGGAGCTTATGGCCTCGCTCGTGAGCATGTGCGCCGGACTGAAAGAGGTGCAGGACCCCGAGACGGGCATGTGGTGCCAGGTGGTGGACAAGTGCGGCGAGGAGGGCAACTGGAACGAGACCTCCGGCACGGGCATGTTCATGTATCTCCTGCAGCGCTCCATAGACAACGGTTTCATCTCCCGTGAGGAGTACCAGCCCGTGGTGGACAAGGCCTACGAGGGCATAGTGAAGAAGATGCAGGTGAACCAGGATGGTTTCATAGACCTTCTGGACTGCAGCAGCATAGGTGTCAAGGGCAGCTATGAGGAGTATATTTCGCAACCGCGCGAGGTGAGTCCCTTCACCGCATTCGGCTCGTTCATGATAGGTGCGGGCATAGTGGAGTGGGGCAGCGACAACCTGTAGCGCACGCAGACAAAACGGACAAAAAGACAATCAACCATAAAAAAAACTTTATCATGAAACAAATCGTAAAGAATCTGTTCAGAGGTGCAGTTGTGGCCGTTGCCGCCGCATCGTGCCTGACAGCGTGCAGCCCCAAGACTGCAGAGAACCCCATTCCCGGCAACAAGAAGGAGATAATGGATGCATTCGTGGCCGGTACGCTTGACAAGTCGTATGTGCCCGCTGCATTCTTCGTTCACTTCGACGCCGACTCCAAGATTGGCGAGGCTGCCGTAAACAGCCACATCAAATATCTGCTCGAGACCAACGCCGATGTGCTGAAGGTGCAGTTCGAGCAGCGTCCCGATGTGATTCCCGGTCTTGACAAGCAGGAGACCTGGGATGCCATCACGGCTCCCGCAGAGGACTTCTACCGTCCCACGCTGGAGGTGGTTAAGGCTCTCTATGACATCGTGGGCAAGGATGTCTATATCCTCCCCACCGTTTACTCGCCCTACCAGGTGGCACGCCAGTCGCTGGGTGACGAGAACATTGCCAAGGCTGCCGTGGAGCGTCCCGAAGACCTGAAACGCGTGTTGGGCTACTATGCCGATGCTCTCGAGTGGTTCGTGAAGGGCTGCAAGGAGATAGGTATCGAGGGTTTCTACATGACCACCCAGGGCGGTGAGATGAAGTACAACGACATACCCGGATTCTTCGACGAGATGATCAAACCCTTCGACCTGCGCATCATGAACCTCTGCGCCGAAGGTGCCAAGATGAGCATACTGCACATCTGCGACTGGGAGGGGACCTATGACGACCTGACGAGATATGTGGACTATCCCGGCCACATCGTGAACACCCCCTTCAACCTGAACGGCACATACTTCTCGCTCAAGGACTGCGAGCAGCTCTTCTCGCGTCCCGTGCTGGGTGGTCTGGACCGCAATGCTGAGATCATCACCGGTACGACCGACGATGTGAAGGCAGTCGTAAAGAAGGCTCTGGCCGAGGGTCCCGAGGGCAGGACGATGATCGGCGCCGAGTGCACCGTATCGGCAGCCCCCATCGAGAACATATATACTGCAGTCTACACTGCACACCACGCTACGGCCGAGTAATGGCCGAGTGCGGGTGAACCCTCCCCGTGAAGTGAGGGCGGAAAAACGGAGCTCCGGAATGTTAAAAATTTTTCGGGGCTCCGTTTTTATGTCTTTTCGGAGGTGCTTTGCGGCGAAAGAGTGTAGGGAAATCGGCGAAAATCACTATTATTGCAGGGTGGAACCGGGTCCGCAGGACGGAACTTCGCCGAGCAATAGGATGCATGCCGCCCGAAGGCGGGCGGAGAGAGGGAACCGCGGGGAGGAAAGTACAACAAAACATAAATAATAATAAAGTATGAAGAAGATTAGAGCGGCCGTAGTGGGTTACGGCAACATAGGCCGATATGTGATTGATGCAATAGAGGCTTCGGAGGATTTTGAGGTGGCAGGCGTGGTGCGCCGCAATGCTGCCGATGTCCCCGAGGAGCTGAAACGTTATCAGGTGACAGACGATGTGTGCAAACTGCACGGTGTGGATGTGGCCATTCTTGCCACGCCTTCGCGCAAGGTGGAGGAGAATGCACTCAAGATACTTGCCCAGGGTATCTCCACGGTGGACAGTTTCGACATACACACCGAGGTGGTGGGCCTGCGTGCCCGTCTGGACGAGGCGGCAAAACGGCACGGTGCCGTGGCGGTGCTCTCGGCAGGCTGGGATCCGGGCAGCGACTCGGTGGTGAGGGCCCTGCTGCAGATGTGCGCTCCTGCCGGATTGACATACACCAACTTCGGCCCCGGCATGAGTATGGGTCACACGGTGGCAGTGAAGGCGATTGAGGGAGTGAAGGCAGCCCTGTCGATGACAATTCCGCTCGGTACGGGCATACACCGCCGCATGGTCTACGTGGAGCTGAAGGAGGGTTACGAACTTGCAGATGTGGCGGCCCGCATCAAGGCCGACGACTACTTTGCCCATGACGAGACGCATGTGATGCAGGTGGAGAGCGTGAAGGCCCTGCAGGATATGGGCCACGGAGTGAACCTTACCCGCAAGGGAGTGTCGGGCAAGACGCACGACCAGCTCTTTGAGTTCAACATGAGCATCAACAACCCTGCCCTCACGGGACAGATTCTCGTCTCGGCAGCCCGTGCTGCCTTGCGCCAGAGCCCCGGAGCCTACACCATGATAGAGATTCCGCCCGTGGACTATCTGCCCGGCGAGCGTGAGGCGCTCGTGAAGGCATTGGTATAGGGGAGCGTTGCGGAAAGCGTATGCGGGGAGAGGGACCGGTGGAACGGAGCCTCTCCCCGTCTTTATGCACAGGAGTGCGGAGAGCGTAATGTGTTGGCATATCGGAATTTTTATTATCTTTGCAGCACCTTTTGCGGGCATGACGGCACAAGGAGAAACCACCATGTGCGGACCGCAAGGAGAAAATGGACAAGAAAATGAAGATAAGACTCTTTACGATACCCAATATTCTGACCCTCTGCAACCTGCTGTGCGGAATGGTGGCTGTGGCATATACGGTGATGCAGACAGCTGAGATGCTCGCAGGGGGAGAATTCGATTTCCGTGTGCCTCTCTATATGGTGCTTGCCTCGTCGGTGTTCGACTATCTGGACGGAGCTTCGGCACGCCTGCTGAAACAGTCATCGCCCATAGGTCTGCAACTGGACTCGCTGGCCGACATGGTGAGCTTCGGTCTTGTGCCGTCGTTCCTGCTGGCAGCCATGACGGTGAGTGCTGCGGGCGGTGTGACGCCTTGGGCCGTGGCGGCCTGCTGTGTGGCTCTCTGCTCGGCGCTGAGGCTCGCGAAGTTCAACATAGACGAGAGCCAGAAGAGCAGTTTCGAGGGTATGGCCACTCCGCCGTGCGCGCTGCTGGTGGCTTCGCTGGCCTACTGGTTTACGGTGAAGTTCGGCCAGACGCCCATGTCACCTGCGGTGACGGCCGCCTTGGCAATAGTCCTCTCGTGGCTTCTCGTGTCGCCCATAAGGATGTTCTCGTTAAAGTTCTCGAACTTCGGGCTGGAGGGGATAAACATGGTGAGATACGCATTCCTTGCCGTTGCGCTCGGCATACTGATAGCGGGCGGACTAAAAATGATATGGTGTATAATAATTGTCTATCTCCTTACGTCATTGACAGTGTGGCTATGCGGCAAAAGGACAAATAAATGAAAAATTATTACCTTTGTGCCGGCAATAGAGGGTGAACTCATGCGTGCAATAAAACATATCGTATTGGCAATCTGCATTGTGGCGGCATGCGGCACATCGAATGTGCAGGCGCAGAGCATGCGTTCGGCCGACCGTGGCAGGGGAGACCTCTCGCGTCTGGGCGAGAACCTGAGCCAGATGAATGACAATCCCTTCGGCTCCACCGTACAGTATGACGAGAACGGCAATCCCATAGAACAGACCGAGAACAAGGCCGACACGACGCGCGAGAAGAAGGTGCGCAAGCCGCTTGAGTCCTATTTCTTCAGCGACACGCTGCGCTCGGAGAAGAACTTCATGTGGACCATAGACACGCGTGCCAACAAGGTATATACTGGTTCGATAGACACCCTGCTGGACCACTTCCAGAACGACTACCACTTCATGCGTACCGATGTGGGCGATGCCTACCTGGGCAATCTGGGCGGAGCCACGGTGCCGTTGAACTACTTCCGCCGTCCGACGGACAACGATTTCGACTATACGAAGCCCTTCTACTCGTATGTCTATACCCCCGAAAACGTGCCCTTCTACAATGTCAAGAGCCCCTTTACGCAACTGGGCTACATCACGGCGGGACAGAAACGCTATGCGGAGGACAACCTTACGATAATACATGCGCAGAACATATCGCCCTCCACGGGGTTCAACGTGACATACCACAACAGCGGCACGAAGGGAATCTACAACTGGCAGCGCTCGAGGGTGAAGGACCTCTCGGTGGCAGTGTCGCATACGGGCAAGAAATACTCCGTGCATGCGGGCTACATATACAACTCCATATCGGCGCGCGAGAACGGCGGTGTGACGGATGACTGGTGGGTGACGGATACCCTCATGGAGTCGTCGCTCAATGTGCCCATGAAGATGGAGGATGCGGAAAATACACTGAAGAACAGTACGTTCTATGTGGTGCAGTCACTCGGTGTGCCGTTGGTGCGCCTCACCGAAGACGATTTCTCCATAGCCGACAAGCCGGCATTCTACATAGGCCATGCGGCCCGCTACACCCGTTGGAAGAGGCTCTATACGGACACCTATGCGGGGACGACCTATCAGGTGACCGACGGCAGCGAGGAGGTGACGGGAACGGCCAACTACTACCAGAACTGGTACATGAGCCCCACCGCCACACGTGACACGCTCACCGAGTCGCTCCTCTCGAACCGTGTGTTCGTGCAGCTGCAGCCCTGGGACAGGGACGGCATAGTGGGAGTGGTGGATGCAGGTCTCGGCATGGACAACAGAAGCTACTCGCAGTTTACACCGGATTCGTACCTGACCGGCTACGGCAAGGTCAGAAAAGATACATACTATGTCTACGGCTCCGTGGAGGGCAGGTTCAGGAAGTATTTCACATGGCAGGGACACCTGGACTATAACCTTGGCGGATACCGCTCGGGTGACTACGACATAGGGGCTCAGGCCGCTCTGAGTGCCTACATACGCAAGCGCCCCATAACTCTCTCGGGCAGCCTGAAGATGACAGGCAAGAGCCCTTCATACTGGGTGGAGAACTATTTCTCGAACCACTATGCCTGGAGCAACTCGTTCGGACGCGAGAAGGAGACGCGTCTGGAGGTGAAGCTGTCGGCACCGTACTACAATTTCGAGGCGGGATTGTACCACGGTGTGCTCGACGGCAAGATATACTACGATGCCGACAGCCGGCCGCAACAGCACAACGAAACGGTGAACGTCACGGGTGCCTATCTGCGCAAGGATTTCAATGCCGGCCATTTCCACTTCGGTCATCGCGCCATGATGCAGTGGAGCAGCGACCAGACGGTGGTGCCCGTCCCTCTGGCGGCCCTCTATCTGTCGTACTACTATCAGGTTGAGGCCGTGAAGAACGTGCTTACACTGCGCATAGGCCTGGACGGCTGGTACAACACGCGCTACTATGCCTATGGCTACAACCCGGCCCTCATGCAGTTCTACAACCAGCGAGAGAGGGAACTGGGCGAGTACCCGATGGTGGACGCCTTTGTGTCGGCCAAGTGGAAGCGGGTGCGTCTGATAGTGAAGTTCCAGCATGCCAACCAAGGCCTTACGGGCACGAACGACTATTTCGACGTGCTCCATTATCCTCTCAATCAGAGAGTCCTCAAGTATGGAATCTCTTGGAATTTTTATGATTAGTGGGAATGTCCGTTGCGTGACAGGTTAGGGGAGACGGACGAAAGAAGTTTTTTTTGAGAAGGTTAGTCAAGTTATTTACAGTATTTGTAGCAATGTCGGCAATGTTCTCTTATTGCGACAAACCCGAGGAGACGGATTCACAGATGACGTCACCGGGGTGCTACAACATAGCCGTTGACTATGGCGTGCCGGGACACTATGTGCTCTCGGGCAAGCGTTACGGCTATTTTTATGAGATTGCCGAGGCGTATGCCTCACAGCTGCCCGAAGAGGTGGCGGAGTCGTCGGAGGCCTACTTCATGGGAGTGGGCGAGGCACTGCACGAGGGTGTGGTGGATATGGCTCTGGTGCTCACCTCCAAGGTCCAACACATGAAAGGCGTGCACAGCATGCCCCTCTACACCACTTCATATGTGATGCTGGCACGCAAGTGCACCCGTTATGCATCTCCCGACACGACTTCGGTGGAGAGTCTCGTGCGCAGGGCTTCGGTAACTCTTCCGCTGCATTTCACCGAAACGGAGAGCTATGGCCGTATTGCAGCCACACTGCCCGACTCACTGCTCAATGTGTCGACCTATGCCGGAATGGAGCTGGCTTCGCAACTGAACGAGGGCAGGTTCGACATGCTTGTGTGCGAGAGAGGCGAGGCGCAGGTGGCCCTGGGACTCTACCGCAACCTGTGTGAGGTCTACAGCTTTGCCGACCCGCTGTCGGTGAGCGTGGCGTTCCCTTCGCACAGGGAGTTGCGTGAGTTCGGCGAGTGGATAGAGGTGTTCCGCAAGGATGAGGCCTACAGCAGGCTCAACGAGTTCTACTCCGACAACGGTGTCATGGAAGAACTCAAGGAGATGAACATGAAGCGCCGTGGTGTACAGAAGATTGTGGTGGGCGGCATTTCGGCCTACGACGACTGCTTCATGGAGGTCGGCGAACGCGAGGGGGTCGACTGGCGGCTGCTCTCGGCCATAGCCTACGAGGAGTCGGGCTTCAGTACCGACGTGTGCTCCGACCAGGGTGCCATGGGCATAATGCAGATTATGCCGGGTACGGCGGCGGCACTGGGAGCCGATTCGCTCACAACGGATGTGGCGGACAACATAGTGCTCGCTGCACGGTTGCTGAAACGCATAGAGGCAACACTCAAATACGATGCGCTCACCCCCGAGGCCGACCGCATGAAGATAGCCCTGGCGGCCTACAACTGCGGTACGGGACGTATAATGACGGCCATGGAGATAGTGCACGAGGAGGGCAAGGGGTGCTGTTCGTGGGAGCGCGTGAGCGGATGTCTGGCCAATATGGCCGATGCGGGATTCGTGAGCAGGAACCATGTCCGTACGGGGCAGTTCTGCCGCTACAGGCAGACGCTCAACTATGTGGAGGACGTCTACTCGAGATACCTGACCTACTGCAAGGCGCTGCAATAAGTTGCGGTGGGGGAGAAATTTTGGCGGCCGATTATAATAATATAAAGCAAAAATGCGTTAACTTTGCATGAATAACGGTATGCTGTGTCTCCACTGTCGGCGAGAGAGCGGGCGGAGGACATGCATGCGGCAATTTATTAACCGGCAAACTCTATTGTAATGAGATATACTGCAATTCTGAAATCACTGCTCGGGGCGCTTGTCGCAACGCTCCTGTTCGTGGGTTGCTCCAAGGAACCCGACTATCCAAGCGTCTCCTTTTCGGCGCTGAACATATCGTGGGACGAGGATGCGGGCACGGGCAATGTGTCGCTCAAAATCGCGGGCAAGGCCAATCTGACTCCCGTAATTGTGGATGTGGAGTTCGAGCCCTACACCACGGGCGGCAACCTGGACAGGATAGAGTTTGACAAGACTACGGGCTATGAGGTCCGTCCCGACAGCATTACGAAGGTCTATTTCACGATAAAGGACGATACGGAGCTGAACACCAGTCAGTTCAAGTTCAAGGTGAAGATAGTGGCGGCTTCGGATGCGGCCATAGGCAGCATAAATGTCTGCAATGTGACCATTGTGGACAACGAGAAGGCTCCCCGCATCAACACGGGCAGCTACAAGATGAAGTATGACGTGACCGGCTTCACACCACTGCGCGAAGGATCGGGTGAATTCAACCTGAAACTGGCCAAGATAGACAAATACAAGTATGTGGCATACAACTGGTTCGGCATGTTGCGCCCGCGTTTGACCGGTGTCTTCGACCCCGAGGCCAAGACGCTTACCTTCGACGGTACGGACTACGACGGTGCGGTGTACGGTAGCGACGACGATACCGCCACATACAGCGCTTTCGGCACGGCGTATTACTACTACGATGTGGCGATGACGCAGGCCATGGTGTTCATGGGTGCGGGTGCGGACGGCAAGTCGCCCATAGTATTCACCACCGACCAGCTGCAGATCAACGAGACGGGCGACATCACTGGATTTGCTTCGGACATCACGTGCAGCTACAAGATATTCAACTTCGACAAGACTCTTGGCGAGCACGGACAGACGGTGGGTGACGCGATAGGCATATACGACATGATAACGAATCCCACGATAACCTACAACGATGCAACCAAGGCCTCTGTGGCTTGGGACGAGGACGGGCTGACGGAACTGGAAGATGCATCCTACAGGCCGGCATACCCCATCACCATGATGCCCCGTGCAGTGAAGGTGCGCTAAGGCAATTGCGGGGGCGGTAAATCGGGTAGCCCCGCCAAGCGGTAGGGAAGAGACAGGAGAGCCCGGATTCATTTGAATCCGGGCTCTCTATATTTTGGGGTTTGCCCGTTTGGGGCAGCGGTCTGCCGGGAGGCGGGCTCCTGCGGGATACCCTGTGATTAGAGGTCGCGCTCCTCAAGGGTGAATTCGCGGCCGAGCAGTTTGCCGGTCTGCAGGTTCACATTCTCCGAACGGGTGTTGAACGGCTCCACATCCACCTTCTGCATGAATTCGTAGGGGGGTACGAGCAGGTCGAAGTTGAGCGCATAGTCGATGGCTGTCTCTATGATGCCGGTCAGGACGGTGCGGTCTATCGTGGCGTCCCCGAACCTCTCCACCTGCCCCGCCCGACGGCACTTGCCGTCCACGAAGTAGTGCGAGTTGCGGTTGACGAATATGCGGCCTATGAGGTAACCCTCGTCATCGCCCCGGTTGTAGCGGAACGAGTCGTTGAGGAAGTTGTAGATGTTGATGATGCCGCAGTAGGCATTGTCGGGGTCGCTGCCCACATAGGGGTGTTGCCAAACGGCATGGTCCTTGGGGAAACGGTAGACGTCCGTGTTGAGCTTGAAAACAAGTATGTCCTCGGCAATGCACGCCATGGCCTCGAATTTGCTGTGGTCGCGGTATTCGATCTTGATGTTCTCTTCGATGCGGTCCTCCAGCGTCTCGTCGATGTCAGTCAGGAATTCGTGCAGCGTATCCTTCAGTTCGCCGAATACGGCGACCGTGTTGTCGTATACGTGCTGTTTGAGGCAGGCCTTGCGGCTCAGTGTGTCAAGAATGGTGTCTCTTAAATCCGTGTCGGGGTTCATAGAAATTTCAGTTGGTTCGACATAGTCTTATCTCGTCGCCCCCATTGAGGGTGGCGTCAGTATTCCTGTTCATCTCCTGCAACTTGCGGAGTCTTATGGCATAGTATTGCGCCACGTCGCGGAGGGTCTCGCCCTGGATGGCGGTGTGCGTGGAAGCGGCGGTGTAGGCCCCCTTCTTGCGCTCAAGGTAGACGATATCGCCCGCCGTGGTCTCTCCCTCGGAGGGCATGTCATTGATGCGGCGCAACCTGCGTTCGGACAAGCCTGCCGCACGGGCTATCTCGACCAAAGAGGTCTCCTTATCGGCCACCACATAGCGGCAACCGTTGTTCATGCGCACCGCAAAACGCCCCACCGAGAAGATGGCCACCGTGTAGTGGTCGATGTCAATGCCCTCGCCGGAGGGTATGGCGGGATTGGCGGCCGGTTGGGCGGTGAGCGCCTCGGGGTTGAATTCCATGCTTTCGATGGAGGCTGTCTCCTCGGGCGTGCGCTCACGGCGTGGCTTGGGGGAGGGAGCCTCATCCCTGGCCATCTCTTCGCTCTCTTCGGGTGTGTCGAAATCGTAGAGACTGTAGTCCTCAATGAGCTTTATGAGCATCTGTGCATAGCTGGGGTTGGTGGCATAGCCTGCCTCCTTGAGCCCGTGAGCCCAACCCTTGTAGTCGGTCACTTCGAGTTTGAAAAGCTTGGCATAGCGCGGACGGGTGGTGAGGAAGATGGAGTGGTCGGTGTAGGACTCCTCGGCACTCTCGTAGGCACGGAAACACTCCTGCGCCTCGTCGTCGTCGTGGTAGATGCGTCCTCCGGTCCAGTCGTTCTTGCACTTTATGCCGAAGTGGTTGTTGGCCTCCACTGCCAGACGGCTCTTGCCGCTGCTTGACTCGAGGATTCCCTGCGCAAGGGTTATGCTTGCGGGGATATTGTAGCGCTCCTGCTGTTCAATGGCCAGTGGGGCATACTGCTCGATGTAGAGCCGCTTGTCGAGGTCGGTCTGCGCCATGAGGGTGCATGCGCCGAAGAGGGCAAGCAGGGCGGGTATGTAGTGCTTCGTCGTGTGCATTTCTGCTGTTTGTTGTGTCCGCTGTGGCGGACGGGTGTATGGCGCGGTGCGGGCGGCTGTCGAGCGGCCGAAAACCCTTTTGCGTGCAGTCATGGCCGAGCCGCGGTGCCATTGGGCAAATATAGCGAAAATATTTCCATTCCTGCAATGTGCGGTCGGACAAGAAACAATGTGGACGCTGAAAAGTGCTTTCTTTGCAGAGAAGAAAATAAATCGTAAATTTGCAGATACTCCGTCCGTATCGGAAAAGGGTGCGACAGTTCCGCAACGCGATACGGAGAGCGGACAAAAATGGACAAGGACAAAATGGGGAGGAGAGGCGACATAAACCACATTGTGGTGCTCAGGCTTTCGTCGATGAGCAGTACCGCCATTGCGGCACTGGCCGTGGCGGGATTGCATAAGGCACGGCCCGACATGGAGATTACCGTGGTGGTGAGGGAGCGCTATTTCCCGTTTTTTGACGGCATGGGCGGAGTGCGTCTGGTGGGGTTCGACTCGGATGGGTACGACGCTCCGGGCGGGATATTGCGCCTGCGCCATGACATTCTGGAGTGGGAGGCCGATGCGGTTGCCGACCTGCACGGCAATCTCTTTACGCGCATACTGTGCCGTCTGCTGATGCCCTGGCAGTGCCGGACGGCGAATGTGGACAACGGCCGTGAGGGCAAGGCACTGCTCACACGCAAGTTCCGCAAGGTCTTCGTGCAGCAGCGTCCCACGGTGATGCGCTACTGCGATGTGATGGAGCGGCTCGGAGTGAGGGTCACGCCATGTCTGCCGGAGCGCAAGGCGGCACCGCTGACGGAGGCGATAGCCGCACGTGCCGGCGGGAAACACGGTGTGTGGGTGGGGGTAGCCCCCTTTGCGGCATACAACGGCAAGATTTATCCGCTGAAATATACCGACCGTCTGGTGGAGATGCTGTGCGGGAGGTACGAACGGGTATTCCTCTTCGGGCGCGGCAAGTATGAGCGGCAGTTCGCCGAGGCCATGGAGCTACGCCACGAGCATGTGGTATCGACCATGGACAAGCTGAACCTCGCACAGGAGCTCGACCTTATGGGAAGGCTGGATGTGGTGGTGACGATGGACTCGGCACCCATGCACATGGCGGCACTGACGGGCACGAGGACGGTGTCGATATGGGGAGCCACGCACCCTTATGCGGGTTACGGCGGTTTCGGACAGCCCGAGGAGAGCATGGTGCAGACGGATATGGCGTGCCGTCCCTGCTCGGTGAACGGCCACAAGCGCTGCATGTTCGGCGACTATGCATGCATGAACGGCATAACGCCCGAACAGGTGGCCGACAGGGTGGATGCGGTGCTCCATATGGAGTGGGGCGACGGGGAGACAAAGGCGTGAGCCGACAAGAAGGCCGGACAGTAGGCAGAAAGGCAAAAATGTAAAACGGACGAAAATGGACAGAGGCATAATAAATTACCTGTTGATAATGTTGCTGGTGCTGATGCTCTTCGGGGTGATCGGCTTCGGCGATGTGCTGAACGTGTTCCTCATCATCGGGGGCGGAATACTCTTTTTCATCGCACTCGTGGTGTTGGCATTCAATATATATGTATACCGTCTGCGCAAGAAGGCGAAACAGGGGTTCGGCGACGGCACTTCGGGCCACACGTTCTATTGGACCAACCGCCGTGAGAGCGGCTCACGGCCACAACAGCCGAACGAGGGCGAGGTGAAGATACGCATGCCGTCCGGAAGTGCACGCAAGGGCGTGAACAGGGAGGTTGGCGACTATGTTGACTTCGAGGAGGAGAAACCAGACAGACGCTGAGTGTCCCTATGGGGCGGAGGCGGCCTGGCTGGTGGGTGCCACGGGCCCACGGGCAAATGCGTGACGTGCGCCGGCGGGCAGAACCGGCGGACGGTGACAGTGCCGGATGACGGTCGGAATGCAGGCTCACGGTGAAAGAGCCCGGTGTCAGGGCCGGTCTGCGTTGAACGGGAATGGTTGGAAAGGAGAGGGAAAAGAGATGATATATCTGTTGATAGCCGTGTTGTGCGGTTCGATGTCGGTGGTGCTCTTCAAGATATTCGCCCGCAAGGGGGTGGATACCATGCCTGCCGTGACGGTCAATTATGCGACCGCATTCCTTTTGGGCTGCCTGCTGAACATGAAGGGTGGCGGGGCGGTCAATCCCTTTGCGGAGAGATGGTTCATGTGGGCCGTGGTTATGGGTGCGCTCTTTATCGGGGCATTCGTGCTCATGTCACGCTCGACGGCGGCGGCCGGTGTGGCTGTGACCTCCATCTCGGCACGTGCCTCGCTGATAGTTCCCGTGGTGCTGAGCAGCTTGCTGTTCGGTGCGGCTGAGCAGCCGGCATGGGACGCGATAGGGGTGATAGCCGCAGCCCTGGCGCTCATCCTGTGGCGCAGGGGCGAGAGGGGTGGCGGCGGTGCGTGCGGGTGGCTGTTGCCCGTGGCGGTGATGCTCTCCTTTGGCGTGTGCCACTTCCTGTTGAAATATGTGCAGAGCGGTATAGAGGAGCGGTGTGCGGCAGAGCAGGTGCAGAGCCAGTTTGCGGCGCTTACCTCGGCCATATTCCTCTCGGCCATGGTGCTCGGGGTGCTCATGAGCGTTGCGGCAAGGCGTGCGGAACGCCGGGCGGGGAGCGCTGCGAAGCCGGGGTGCGGCTTCGGCCGTGGCGAGATTGCGGGCGGTGTGGCGCTGGGTGCCGCCAATTTCTTCTCCACCTATCTGGTGCTCTATGCCCTGCAGAGCCTTCCGGCGGTGGTCTTCTTCCCGGTCTACAATGTGGGTGTGGTGCTGGTCACCACGGCGGTGGGCGTGGTCTGCTTCGGCGAACGTCTCCGCGGGGTGCAGATTGCGGGCATGTGTCTCGCCATAGCCGGTATAGTGCTCTTTTTCATGGGGTGACGGCCGGATGCAGGGATGAAAAAAAGTTGTGCCCGGGATGCGAAAAAAATTTGTAGCGTGTTTGATAATTACATTAAAAACATTACTTTTGCGGGAAAATATGGCAAACATAAGTGTATTAACATATTTGTATTAAAAATCAATTGATTATGGCAACTATCAAAATTGGTATCAACGGTTTCGGTCGTATCGGACGTATGGTATTCCGCGCAGCCTGCACGCAGACTGACAAGTATGAGATTGTGGGCATCAACGATTTGTGCCCCGTAGACTATTTGGCTTACATGCTGAAGTATGACACGATGCACGGCCAGTTCGACGGCACTATCGACTATTGCCTCGAGTGCAACCAGCTCATCGTGAACGGTCACAAGATCCGCGTAACCGCTGAGAAGAACCCCGCAGACCTGAAGTGGAACGAGGTCGGTGCTGAGTACGTGGTTGAGTCGACCGGTCTCTTCCTGACCAAGGAGAAGGCTCAGGCTCACATTGATGCCGGTGCCAAATATGTAGTGATGTCGGCTCCCTCGAAGGACGACACCCCCATGTTCGTATGCGGCGTGAACACCGATTCATACAAAGGACAGCAGTTCGTTTCGAACGCATCCTGCACCACCAACTGCTTGGCTCCTATCGCCAAGGTTCTGAACGACAAGTTCGGTATCGCCGACGGTCTTATGACCACCGTTCACTCGACCACTGCAACCCAGAAGACCGTTGACGGTCCTTCCATGAAGGATTGGAGAGGCGGCCGTGCCGCTTCGGGCAACATCATTCCCTCGTCGACCGGTGCTGCAAAGGCTGTAGGCAAGGTTATTCCCGAGCTCAACGGCAAGCTGACCGGTATGTCGATGCGTGTTCCTACCCTGGACGTATCTGTAGTCGACCTGACTGTAAACCTCGTTAAGCCCGCTTCGTACGACGAGATCTGCGCAGCTATGAAAGAGGCTTCGGAGGGTGAGCTGAAGGGCATTCTCGGTTACACCGAGGACGCAGTCGTTTCGTCGGACTTCCTCGGCGACGCACGTACCTCCATCTTCGACAAGAAGGCAGGTATCGCTTTGACTGACAAGTTCGTGAAGGTCGTTTCATGGTACGACAACGAGTGGGGTTACAGCAACAAGGTGCTTGACCTTATCTCGGTTATGAAGAAATACAACGGTTAATCCCGGGTACGGATTCGCAAATAACGGGGCTCTCCATTTCGGAGAGCCCTTTTTTTCTTTGTGCGCTGCGGGGCGGGCGGTGCCGTCGGAAAAAGGGTACGAAAAGAGAGGGGCGGAATGGGTGGGAAAACGGACAAAAAATGTTAAATTTGTAGATACAACTGCGGGAGGCCTGCAGGCGGCACCGCACAAAAAAGAAGGAGAAAGGAATGAAGATAACAACGGCGGAATTCAGGTTCAGCAGCGCCCGGCTGTCGCAGATACCCCACCACGGGCAGAAGGAGATAGCCTTCATAGGGCGCAGCAATGTGGGCAAGTCGTCGCTCATAAACATGCTCTGCGGGGCAAACGTGGCCAAAGTGTCGGCCACACCCGGCAAGACACGTCTGCTGAACCACTTCATGATAAACGGGGAGTGGTGGCTGGTGGACATGCCCGGCTACGGCTATGCGCGCGTGTCGCAGGGAGAGCGGCGTGAGTTCTCGAAGGTCATCACCGACTATGTGACCAAGGCCGAGGGGCTGCACTTCCTCTTTGTGCTCATTGACGTGCGCCACGAGCCGATGCGCATAGACCTCGACTTCCTCACGATGCTGGGGCGCGAGGGGGTTCCCTTCGGAATAGTATTCACCAAGGCCGACAAGCTCTCGCCCGCAGCGGTGGCCAGGAATGTGGAGAACTACCGCCGGCGGCTGCTGGAGTGGTGGGAGGAGGTGCCGCCCGTGTTCGTCACCTCGGCCGCAAAAAAACAGGGCGCAGAGACACTGCTCGACTTCATAGGGGAGAGCCTGTAAAAAAAGAGAAACTTTTTGGCCCGAAAAGTTACAATGTCCGCCTTTTAGATGTACATTTGTATTCTAATACAGAAACCTTCAAGAAAATCCTATGGCAGTACACAAACTTAAAATCATCGCATGCCGCGGTTCGCGTGCCCTCGCGGAGAAAATCGCGAAGAGCTACGGAATCGAGCTCGGCAACATGACCATCAGTGAGTTCAGCGACGGTGAGTTCCAGCCCGCCTTTGACGAAAGCATCAGGGGCTGCACCGTATTCATCGTTCAATCGACTCCGCCCCCCGCAGAGAACCTCATGGAGCTGCTGCTCACCATTGATGCAGCACGCCGTGCTTCTGCACACAAGGTCATTGCAGTGATTCCCTACTTCGGCTGGGCCCGTCAGGACCGCAAGGACCGTCCGCGCGTTCCCATCGGTGCCAAGCTGGTGGCCAACCTGCTCACCGCAGCCGGCACCGACAGGGTGATCACGATGGACATGCATGCCGACCAGATACAGGGATTCTTCGATATCCCCGTGGACCACATCCATGCGAGCCGTGTGTTCCTGCCCTACATACAGACCCTTGTGCACGAGAACCTCTCGGTGGCAACGCCCGACATAGGCGGTGCCAAGAGGGCCAATGCCTACGCATCGTTCCTCAACCTGCCGCTGGTGATCTGCCACAAGCACCGCGAGCGTCCCAACGTGGTGGGCACAATGACCGCCATAGGCGAGGTGAAAGGCCGCGACCTGCTGCTCTTTGACGACATGATAGACACTGCCGGCACCATAACCAAGGCTGCCAACATGTTCATGGAGATGGGCGCCAACAGTGTGAGGGCCGTCACGACGCACCCCGTGCTCTCAGGTGCCGCATATGAGCGCATCAACAGCAGCGCACTCAAGGAGGTGATCGTGACCGACACGCTCCCCCTGAGGGCCGACAAGGATACATCGAAGTTCACGGTGCTCTCCGTGGCCGACACGCTGGCCGACGTGATAGGACGCGTACACGAATACCGAGAGATAAGCTCCCAGTTCATTTTCTAAAAGGGGGGAGAGAATACAGAGAGAGCGGGATTGCCCAAAGGCAGTCCCGCTCCTGTTTTTTTGTCCGTGCGGCCGCTCAGCGCTTCAGGAAGCCCGACTTGGTGAAGGCGGGGAACATCTTGTCGAGGCGCGAGGCCATGCCGCTGTGGAAATAGATGCTGTTGCAACAGAGCACCGACTGCAGTCCCATGGGGGTGAATATCATCAGCTCGTCGAATGACTTCAGATCGCTCACCCTGACATCCTGCTCGTTGAGGACGACACCTGCCTGACGGCAGAGACGGAACATGAGGTCACGCTCGGCACACACCCTTGCCCCCTCCGAAACGGGAACGGTGAAAATCTGCCCGTTGCGCACGGCAAAGAGCGGGTAGTCGCCCGCCGAGATGAGCAGTCCGCGGCGGTTGGCACGTATGGCGATATTCATGGAGGAACGCTGCGCAACGGAGTTCATGAAGGCGGCCGTCTGCTCGGAGACCGAGGTCATGTGCTGCTCGAAGGGAATCTCGTAGTTGGTGATGATGGCCCTCGGGCGCAGACTCTGGATGGAGAATCCTTTGTAGATGGTTGTGCGGTTGTGCTCGATGACGATGTCGGGCCCGTCGCTGTCGGGCATGACGATGATGTTGACAGTGTTGCCTCCGAAGGGCATTCTGTTTTCGTGGAGCAGGTTGGCCGTCTGGCGCTCGATCTTCTGGGGCGAAAGTTCCAGCGGCTTGCCGTAGAGCGCCTGATGGGAGGCGTTGAGGCAGTCGAGGTGTTCCTTGAGGTAGAGCGTGCGGTGGTCGTAGGTATTGACGGTCTGATAGAGATAGTCGGCATGCAGCAACTGCATGGCGCCGCCAAGCTCCTTGACGGGGACAAACTTGTCGTTGAAATATATCTTGCCTGCACTCATACCATGAAAATCTTTAACAGCAACTCCTTGAGCAACTCCCCGTCGGTGGCCGAACCGCCGTTGAGACCCTTGTTCTTCAGATCGTACTCACGGAGAAATCCAAAGATAAGAAAAATTTTGTTGTTGGGAAACAGTGTGGCGGCCTGCTTGTACTCTTCCAGGAAAAACGGATGCACGCTCAGCATCTCGGCCAGCTCCCTGTCCTGTGGCATGCGGAGACCCTGAAAACGTTCCTGCCAACGCTTGTAGTTGACCGTGAAGAGCTTGAGAAAGTAGTCGAACATGCTGCTGATGGTGCCCGGCAGAGAGCTGCTGCGCGGGTTGCGGGCGAAATAGTCGGCTATGGTGAAGGCCTTGCGTTCGTCACGCTGGCCGATGGCCTTGAGCAATTCGAAGACGTTGAAGTCCTTGCTGAGCCCTATGTTGGCCTCGACGGTCTCGGCCGTGATGGTCTTCGCCCCCTCGGGCATGGCCGTAGAG
Source organism: Tidjanibacter sp. (assembly GCA_963640325.1). Classification (GTDB taxonomy): domain Bacteria; phylum Bacteroidota; class Bacteroidia; order Bacteroidales; family Rikenellaceae; genus Tidjanibacter. Next base: position 115,661 of record CAVHXY010000001.1, on the reverse strand, counting down.
AGTTTGTCGAGCTCCTTGGTCAGCTTGGTGAGGTCGGTGCCGATGTTGTCGACAAGCATGGAGAGTGCCTTGCGGTCGATGGAGTAGCCGGCATCGGCAATGTACTTTCCGGCCCACTCGGGCAGTTCATTGTCGTAGGGATGGACGGCCTCGAACACGACACCCTTGGCGGCCACGTGCTTGTAGAATGCGCTGCGCTTGTCTACCGCCTTGCCCTTGTAGCAGACAACGAGTATGGTGCTGGGAGACGGCGATGCGGTGTAGAGCGAGAGGCGGTCGATCTTGTCGAGCTGTGCCGCCTCCTTGACGATGATTACCTCGTAGCTCCCCATCATGGGCAACTGGCGGGCGAGGTTGATGATGGTGTCCTCGTCGGTGTCCTTGCCGTAGACCACAATCTGGTTGAAGGCCTGCTCGGCCTCGGTGAGCACGGTGGTGGCCAGCAGGTCGCACAGACGGTCGATGAAGTAGCCCTCCTCGCCCATGAGCAGATAGACGGGCGCAAAGCGGCGCGCCGCAATGTCTCTCCGCAATGCGTCGTACTGCTGTACTGCGTCCCGGAATTTCACTCCCTTGGCCATGACTGAAAGGGCTTTATATTATCTCCTTGGTTATGCGCAGGACGTTCTCGGTGTGGCTGTCAAGGCGGTAGCGGTTGTCGGTGCGCCGGCCTATGAGCCAGACGATGTCGTCGCCGCTGAGCAGCACGAACTGGCGCCGCTTCTCGGCCAGGGGAACCTTGGCATTGATGAGGAAGTCGCTCACCTTCTTGCTCTCCGTCATGCCGAACGGAACGAACGAGTCGCCCTCCTTCCAGCGCCTTACCTTCAGCGGGAAGGTGAGCTTGTCGGCATCGAGAAGGGCTATGTGCTCGGGTACGGCCATGTGCTCCAGCGCATCGATGTCGATATGCTCGAGATAGAGCGCCGAGTTGCCGCAGTAGACCTTGCCCGTGTCGGCCTCAACGGTCGTTTCGCACGGGTCGCTCTCCTCGGTGCGGGTGATCATGATGCGCTCGCGGTCGATATAGGCCGTGTAGTCGCGCGAATAGAACCGCTTGCCCGTGGAGTTGTTTTCAAGCGCCTTGCAGAGCGAATCGACCACATCGCCCTTGAAGCCGTAGCCGCTGCTGAGAAGCTCGTAGATGACGAAGGCAACGGGGAATTTGGGGTCGATCAGCTTGGGGTCGATGATGTCCATGCCGTCCGTGTTTTCCACCACCTTGCAGCGCAGAAGCTCTATGGTGCGGTCGATGAGGCGTTGGGCGTCCGTCAGACGCTGTATGTTCACGTCCATCACCCTGGTGAAGTTGGGGTTTATCTCGCGCAGGCGCGGGATGATGCCCAGACGTATCTTGTTGCGCATGTATTTCGTGGAACGGTTGGATGAGTCCTCGCGGAAACCCACTTTGTTGCCCGTGGCATACTCCAGAATCTCCTTGCGCGAGGCGAACGACAGCGGACGGATTATCTTGCCGTTCACTACGCTTATGCCCGTGAGCCCCTTGAGCCCCGTGCCACGCAGGAGGTTGATGAAAAAGGTCTCTATGGAGTCGTCGGCATGGTGGGCGATGGCGATGTGGTCGTAGCCGTACTCGGCGCACAGCTCGTTGAACCACTCGTAACGGATGCGTCGCGCGGTCATCTGCAGCGACTCGCCCGTTCTGACCATCTCGCCCTTGGTGTCGAAACGCTTGTTGTAAATGGGCACTCCCAGCCGCTCGGCCTCCTGCCTTACCGAAACCTCGTCCTCCTCGGACTCCTCGCCGCGCAACTGGAAATTGCAGTGCGCCACGCCGATATTGTAGCCGCTGCGGGCAAACAGGCGCAACATCACCATGGAGTCCACGCCACCGCTCACAGTGAGCAGTATCTTCTCGCCGGGCGAGAAGAGGCGGTTGTCCTCCACGTATTTCCTGAATCTATCTTCGAATGTCATGATATCTATAAAATGTTCACTTCGGGTGAAATCCCAATGCCGAACTTCTCCTTCACGCTGTGCATGATCTCCTGCGCCAAGGCCAGAACCTCCCCGCCCGTGGCGTGTCCCGTGGCATTGACGAGCACGAGCGCCTGACGGTCGTGCACTGCCACATTGCCCACACGGCGCCCCTTCCAGCCGGCACGGTCGATGAGCCATCCGGCGGCAAGCTTCACGGTGCCGTCGTTGCCCGTGGGGTAGGTGGGCATATCGGGGTAGAGTGCCTTGAGCTCTCCGGCCCGGGCGGCGTCTATTACGGGGTTTTTGAAGAAACTGCCGGCATTGCCCGTCTCTTTCGGGTCGGGCAGCTTGCTGCGGCGCGTCTCGATGACAGCCTGGCGGATGTTGCGGAGCGTGGGTCCCCCCAGCTCCTCCACACGTGTTTCCAGCGAACCGTAACGCACATTGGGCGCGGGCTTTTTACTGAGACGGAACGTCACGGAGGTGATGGCCGCCTTGCCCTTGAGAATCGTCTTGAACACACTCTCGCGGTAGCCGAAAGCGCAGTGGCATCCGGCGAGCGTCACCTGTTTGAGCGTTGCCAGGTCGAGCGTCTCCACCGAGACTATGGTGTCCTTGGCCTCGCTGCCGTAGGCCCCGATGTTCTGTACCGGTGCGGCGCCCACCTGGCCGGGAATGATGGAGAGGTTCTCCAGCCCCCACAGGTCGCGCTCCACACTCCACTCCACAAGCGAATCCCACTCCACTCCTGCTTCGGCACGCACGGTGACATGCGCGGCATCCTCGCCCGCAATGCCGATACCCGCCGAGAGGGGGTGCAGCAGAGTGCCGTCGTAGTCGCGCGTGAAGAGGGTGTTGTTGCCCCCGGCCAGCAGATAGTGCGGAGCGGAGAGAATGGACGGGTCGCCCGAGAGCACCTCGCGCAACTCCTCGGCAGAACCGAACTCAATGAGACGGCGGGCCTTGACGTCTATCCCGAAACTGTTCAGACGCCTGAGCGATATGTTCTCTGAAATCTTCGTCATTGTAGAACAAAGGTAACTCTTTTGATGCTAAAAAATATATATTGGCGGAAGTAAAATGTACTTTTTTGGTTTTAAAATGGTTTTTTTTGCCAAATGTCTTTCGGACGAATTCCAATTCAGAAAAATTTTTCATATCTTTATTGCGTTTAATTACTGTTTCAGGTATTTGTAAAAGGGTTTTGTATGTTTAATGAGCGTGATTTGAGGCAGATTGCCGAACATGGCCTTACTGTGGAAAAGGTCGAAAAACAGATTGCAGGTTTCATTTCGGGATTCTCTTGTCTGAATGTAAAGGAGGCCGCCTCTGTGGGCAACGGAATAAGGCGCGTGAGCGATGCGGAGGCCTTGGAGTACAAGGAGGCCTACACCGCTTCGGCACCCTCGCTGAAGGTGGCCAAGTTTGTGCCCGCATCGGGTGCTGCCACCCGCATGTTCAAGGATCTCTTCTCGTTCCTTTCGGAGAACAAAAGCAATCCTGTGGTGGAAAAGGTGCTCGCCAACATCGACCGCTTTGCCTTTGCGCCCGTTCTGCGCCAGACATTGCCGGCGGGGGCGGACGACCAGCAGGTGGTGGCAGGCATCCTCTCCGGAAAGCTCAACTACGGCTCCAAGCCCAAGGGCATGGTGCTGTTCCATTCGTACAAAGACGGTGCCCGCACCGCATTTGAGGAGCATCTGTGCGAAGGGGCGCAGTATGCGGCATGCGGTGGTGAGGTGAATATCCACTTCACGGTGTCGCCCGAACACCTGGACGGTTTCAAGGAACTCGTGAAACAGAGTCTCGGCAAATACAGCGCGAGATTCGGTGTGAAATACAATATCTCATTCTCTCTGCAGAAGAGCAGCACGGACACCATAGCGGTGGACGAGAACAATGTGCCCTTCCGCAACAGCGACGGCTCTCTGCTGTTCCGCCCGGCGGGACACGGTGCTCTGATAGAGAACCTCAATGACATGGATGCCGATCTGGTCTTCATCAAGAACATAGACAACGTTACGACCGATGCCTTGCGCGAGGACACCCTCCTTTACAAGAAGGTGCTGGCCGGTGTGCTTATAGATGCGCGCGAGAAGGCTGTGCGCCGTCTGGAGATGATGGACGAGGGTACGGCAGACCTGAAGGAGGTGGCTTCGTTCGTGGAGCGGGAGCTCTGCGTGCGCATACCCGGGGAGTGGAAGGCGCTTCCGGAGAAGGAGCTGGCGGCAAGGTTGCGCTCGCTGCTCGACCGTCCCTTCCGCGTGTGCGGCATGGTGCGCAATGACGGCGAACCGGGCGGCGGTCCCTTCTGGGTACAGAATGCCGACGGCACGGTGTCGCTGCAGATTGCCGAACCGTCGCAGATTTCGGAACAGGACAAGCCTCTGATGAAGGCCTCGACGCACTTCAATCCCGTGGATATAGTGTGCAGTCTGAAGAACTACAAGGGTCGGAAATTCGACCTGACGCAATATGTCGATCCCTCGACGTGTTTCATCTCCCACAAATCCAAGTCGGGACGCGAGCTGAAGGCTCTCGAGCTGCCCGGCCTGTGGAACGGCGCGATGTCGAAATGGAACACGATATTTGTCGAGGTGCCCTCGTCGACCTTCACCCCCGTGAAGGTACTGACGGATCTGCTCCGTCCGCAACACCAGCCCACAGAGGAGCTGTAGACGGAGATCGGAAACCATCCCCGGGAGTGCGGTGGGGAAACGCATGGTCCGGGAGATGCCGGAAATGGGCGGCAATAACACAATGACTTGACAGAAAGAGAAACAGCCAAAGAGCCTGTGGTATGTCCTTAAGGGCTGAAAGCCCGGGAAAGAGGGCGCATCTCGAAAGGAGAGAGTCCGCAAACGGGCGGAAATGTTGGAACCGTAAGAAGGGAACCCGAGAAGTGAAAACGGGAGGGCCCGAGGACGGGAAAAAGGAGAAAGAAACAATAAAGAGCAATAATACAAATAAAACTACTATGGAAAACAAATTGCAGGAATTGACCCGGAAACTTTATGACGAAGGGTTGTCTCAAGGAAAGACGGATGCCGACAAACTGGTGGCCGATGCAAAGGCCGAGGCCAAGAGAATCGTGGACGAGGCGCAGAGCAAGGCCGACGGCATAATAGCCGCAGCGGAGAAGTCTGCTGCCGAGATGGGAAAAACGGCCATGACGGAGCTTTCGCTGGCCGGCAAGCAGGCTATGGCCGCACTGAAGGCGTCCATAGAGAAGATGATTACGGCACGTTGCGTGGCTCCCGCAGTGCATGCGGCGAGCGTGGACGCTTCGTTCGTGAAGGAGATGCTGCTCACGGTGGCACGTTCGTGGAAGAGCGACGCCACGGGCAAGGTGGAGCTCAAGGCACTGCTGCCCGCCGAGTGGCAGGAGAAGCTGGACGGCGAGATAAAGGCGGCAGTGGATGCGTTGCTTGCGGCCGGCATTGAGGTGGGCTACTCCGAGAAGGTGAAAAACGGCTTCAAGGTCGGCGAAAAGGACGGAGGTTACTTCATCAGCTTCACCGATGCCGATTTCGATGCCCTCCTGGGCGGATATCTTAAGGAGAAAGTATCCAAAATCCTTTATTCATAACAGCCATGTCTTGCAGGAACTATTACTGTCTGGTTTCGGGACTGAAGGAGTTTGCGTTGGAGGCCGACAACAAGGGCTTTGACGCAAGGCTCGTCATTGCGGAGATCAGGGAGGCCCTTTCGCGCAGGGACAGGGGATACCTCGACTTGTTCTATATGTTCTACGACATAGAGAACCTGATCAGTATCCGCAGCGGCAACTCGCGTCTCTCCTCGCTGGGGCTCTTCACGGCCGAGGAACTCGCCGAGGAGCTGAAGCACCCCGTGCGTCTGCCTGCATTTGCAAGGCGGGTGATAGAGGCCTATCTCGAACCCGAAGCCAACGAACATGAGGACATCGACACGAACGACCGTTTCGGACGGTCGCTCTATGCGGCCTACTATGGCGAGTGCGCCAGGAGCCGTTGCCGTTTCCTGAGGGAGTGGAGCGAATTTGACCGCAACCTGAGAAACCTCACGGCAGCCCTTTCGTCGCGCAGCAAGGGGCTCGCAGTGGCCGATGCCGTGGTGGGTACGGACGATGTGGCACAGACGCTGATGCGCTCCTCGGCGGCCGATTTCGGTCTCAAGGGGGAACTGGGCTACATTGATCAGGTAATGGCGGCGGTGGCCGACAACGGCAACCTGCTGGAGAAGGAGCACCGCATAGACCTCATAAAGTGGAACATGGCCGAGGAGTTGGCCGTATTCGACTATTTCAACATAAACGGCATTCTGAGTTATCTGGTCAAGGTGAATCTGGTACACCGTTGGGCAACGCTCAACGCTGCACGCGGCCGGGAGATGTTTGAGAAACTCATCGAATCCCTGGGCGGACGCGAGCTGATAGACCGTGCCGAAAAAGAAGAAGAACAAAAACAAGAATAATATATGAAGACAATAGGACATGTAGCGGGCATCATCTCCAATGTGCTGATAGTAAAGGTGGATGGTGCTGTTTCCCAAAATGAGATATGCTCTGTAAAGTTGGGTGATGTGAAACTGATGGCCGAGGTCATAAAGGTTGTGGGCGAAAATGCATATGTGCAGGTGTTCGACTCCACACGAGGACTGACGGTCGGCACGGAGGTGGAATTCGAAGGACACATGCTGGAGGTTACCTTGGGACCGGGTATCCTTTCACGCAATTACGACGGTCTGCAGAACGACCTTGAGAAACTCGAGGGGCTGTTCATCAACCGCGGCGGACGCACGGAGCCGATAGACTTCCAGCGCACGTGGGATTTCGAGCCGCTGGCCAAGGTGGGTGACACTGTGACGGCGGGTGACTGGCTGGGCCAGGTGAAGGAACAGTGGGTGGACCACAAGATAATGGTTCCCTTCGTGATGGAGGGCAGCTATACCGTCAAGTCGCTGGCAGGCAAGGGAGCCTACAAGGTTACCGACACGATGGCTGTGCTGACCGATGACGAGGGCAAGGAGTACAATGTGACGATGGTGCAGAAGTGGCCCGTGAAGAAGGCCATAAAGGCATATGCATCCAAACCGCGTCCCACGACCATCATGGAGACTGGCGTGAGGGCCATAGATACCTTCAACCCCATAGCCGAGGGCGGAACGGGATTCATTCCCGGACCTTTCGGTGCAGGCAAGACGGTGCTGCAGCACGCCATTGCCAAGCAGGCCGATGCCGATGTGATCCTTATGATCGCCTGCGGTGAGCGAGCCAACGAGGTGGTGGAGATCTTCGCCGAGTTCCCCTTGCTGGACGACCCCCACACGGGCCACAAGCTCATGGAGCGTACGACAATCATCTGCAACACTTCGAACATGCCTGTGGCGGCCCGCGAGGCTTCGGTATACACGGGTATGGCAATCGGCGAGTACTACAGGGCCATGGGTCTGAAAGTGCTCATCCTGGCCGACTCCACATCGCGTTGGGCACAGGCACTGCGTGAGATGAGTAACCGTCTGGAGGAGTTGCCCGGTCAGGATGCATTCCCGATGGACCTCTCGGCAATCATATCGAATTTCTATTCGCGCTCGGGCAAGGTGTTCCTGAAGAACGGTGCAACGGGTTCGGTGACCTTCATCGGTACCGTATCGCCTGCCGGCGGTAACCTCAAGGAGCCTGTGACGGAGTCGACCAAGAAGGCCGCACGCTGTTTCTACGCTCTCTCGCAGCAGCGTGCCGACAGCAAGCGCTACCCTGCCATAGATCCGCTGGACAGCTACTCGAAATATCTGGAGTATCCCGAAATTGTGGAGTATCTCGACGGCAAGATAGAGCAAGGCTGGGTAGACCGCGTGGTGAAGGGCAAGAATATCGTGCAGCGCGGCAAGGAGGCCCACGAGCAGATCAACATTCTGGGTGATGACGGTGTGCCCGTATCGTACCACGAGCTCTTCTGGAAGAGCGAGCTGCTCGACTTTGTGATACTGCAGCAGGATGCGTTCGACAGCATCGATGCCAACTGCCCGCTGGAGCGCCAGAAATACATGTTCGACATGGTGCTGGACGTTTGCGAGAAGGAGTTTGAGTTCGCCGACTTTGAGGAGTGCACGTCGTTCTTCAAGTCGCTCATCAATGCCTTCCGCCAGATGAACTATGCCGAGTGGAAGAGCGAGGCCTTTGAGCAGTACCGTGCCGAGGTCAACGGAATATTGTCAAACAAACTTAATGCATAGGCTGTTATGGAGACAAAAGCATTTCAGAAGATATATACCAAGATAGACAACATCACCAAGGCTACGGTCTCGCTGCACGCTACGGGTGTGGGCAATGACGAGCTGGCCAGTGTGGGCGGCAAGCTCGCACAGGTGGTGAAGATCAGCGGCAACGAGGTTACGTTGCAGGTGTTCGAAGGTACGGAGGGAATCGCCACCGATGCGGAGGTCGTGTTCTACGGCGAGGCCCCCAAGTTGAAGGTGAGCGACGAACTGGCCGGAAGGTTCTTCAATGCCTACGGCGAGCCGCTGGAAGGCGGTGTGGGCATTGAGGGAGAGGAGCGCGAGATTGGCGGTCCTACGGTGAACCCCTTCAAGCGTATCCAGCCCTCTGAGCTGATAGCCACGGGTATTGCCGGTATCGACCTCAACAACACCATCGTGTCGGGACAGAAGATTCCTTTCTTCGCCGACCCCGACCAGCCCTACAATGAGGTGATGGCCATGGTGGCCATGCGTGCCAAGGCCGACAAGATTATCCTCGGCGGTATGGGTATGACCAATGATGACTTCCTCTATTTCAAGAACCTCTTTGAGAATGCAGGTGTGCTCGACCACATCGTATGCTTCGTGAACACCACGGAGAATCCCCCTGTGGAGCGACTGCTGATTCCCGATATGGCCCTCACGGCTGCCGAGTATTTCGCAGTGGACAAGGGCGAGAAGGTGCTCGTGCTGCTCACGGACATGACGCTCTATGCCGATGCGCTGGCCATCGTGTCGAACCGTATGGACCAGATTCCCTCGAAAGACTCCATGCCAGGTTCGCTCTACTCCGACCTGGCCAAGATATACGAGAAGGCTGTGCAGCTTCCCAACGGCGGTTCGATAACCATCATAGCCGTAACTACCCTTTCGGGAGGCGATATCACGCATGCAGTGCCTGACAACACGGGTTACATCACCGAGGGCCAGCTCTTCCTGCGCCGCGACAGCGACACGGGCAAGGTCATTGTGGACCCCTTCAGGAGCCTGTCGCGTCTGAAACAGCTGGTTATCGGCAAGAAGACCCGCGAGGACCATCCGCAGGTGATGAACGCCGCCGTGCGGCTCTACTCGGATGCAGCCAGCGCCAAGACGAAGCTGGAGAACGGTTTCGACCTCTCGGACTACGACGAGCGTGCGCTGAAATTCGCAAAGGACTATTCGGAGAAACTGCTCTCCATAGATGTGAACATAGATATCACGGCGATGCTTGACACGGCCTGGTCGCTCTTTGCCAAATACTTCAGCAAGAACGAGGTGGCCATCAAGGATGCCCTGACCGAGAAATACTGGCCCAAAGCCTGAGGGCCACAGGAAAATTAAAAACGGTTGAGAAATGGCCATAAAATTCCAATATAACAAGACTTCGCTCGGCGAGCTGGGCAAACAGCTCAAGATGAGGCAGAAGGCGCTCCCTACCATAAAGAGTAAGGAGTCGGCCCTGCGTCTGGAGGTAACCGGGGCGAAGGATGCGGCTGCCGGATACTCGGAGCAACTCGGCAAACTGCTCGAGAGCTATGAGTATATGGTTGCGCTGTGGGGCGAGTTCGATGCCGACCTTTTGCGGATAAAGGACGTGGATATAACCATGGGCAAGATAGCGGGTGTGAGAATACCCGTGCTGAAGGGAATAGACTTCCAGGAGAAGCGCTACGACCTGTTCAGCAGCCCGGTATGGTATTCGGACGGTGTGGAGCTGCTCAAGAAGATAGCCCGCCTGAAGATAGAGTATGAGGTGTATTCGCGCCGGATGGAACTTCTGGACCATGCCCGCAAAAAGACCACTCAAAAGGTGAACCTCTATGAAAAGGTACAGATACCCGGATACGAGGACGCCATGCGTAAGATAAAACGCTTCCTGGAGGATGAGGAGAACCTCTCCAAGAGTGCGCAGAAGATAGTCAAGACCAAACACGAAAAAGGAGGTCAGGGCCTATGATTGTAAGGATGAACAAATACACGATGGTGCTCTACCATCGTGAACAGAAGGAGTTTCTGGACCGCCTGCAGGCACTGGGACTCGTGGACATAACCGCCACGGGTTGGGAGGCCGACGAGAAGGAGCGTGAGATGCTCTCCGATGTCGACAAGCACAAACAGGCAGTGGCAGCACTCAAGGAGATGGCTTCGGCCGATGGCTTTGTGGCCGGCGAACCGTTTGCGGACGGCGAAGAGGCCTACGGAGAGTATTGCCGTGCCGCCGCAATGGTAGAGAGCGTCAAAGGCAAGCTGGCCAAGGCCAACAAGGAGCTGGAGGAGCTGACGGTATGGGGCGAATTTTCCATAGACGAGATGAAGGCGCTGGAGCAGAGGGGAGTGAAGATGCACTTCTTCTCGTGCTACACCAACGAGTTCAATGCCAATGTGGCCACGTGGAGCGAGAGTTCCATAGTGGAGAAGATCGCCGAGTCGGGAAGCTACACCTATTTTGTGGTGATTACTCCGTCGGACGATGCTACGGTGGCCATAGATGCACAGCAGATGAAGGCTCCCACGGAGAGCATAGGCCAGAAACGTGCGGAGATAGCGCAGCTGGAGCAGCAGAACCGGGAGGCCGAAACGGTCCTGGCACGTTGTGCGGCTTCGCTGGAGGAGATTGAGGCCGACGGCCGGCGTGTGGCCGAGAGGCTGCAGTTCAGCAAGGCGATGCACAGCGGAACGAAGGAGGCCGACGGCACGCTGATCGTGCTGGAGGGCTGGGGCGCCGAGGAGGATGCTGCAGCCATAGGGAAGGTGCTTGACGAGAGCGAGGGAGTGGTCTACATCAAGGAGCGCCCCACGCCCGAGGACGACACTCCCGTGAAGCTGAAGAACTCGGCCTTTGCACGTCCGTTCGAGTTTATAGGCCAGCTCTATTCGCTGCCCAAATACGGCTCGTTGGACCTGACACGGTTCTTCGGCCCGTTCTATATGCTCTTTTTCGGAATCTGCCTCGGTGATGCGGGCTATGGCCTGCTGTTGCTGGCAGCCGGACTGTACATACTGCGCAAGATGCCCGACAAGAGGGAGATAGGCAAGCTGACCATATACTGCGGCTCCATGACGGTGCTGTGCGGTTTCCTGGTGGGCTCGTTCTTCGGTATCTCGTTGCCGGGACTGGCAATGTTCGAGAACTTCAAGGACAACTTCATCACCACCGACAATCTCTTCTACATAGCCCTTGCGCTGGGCGGTGTGCAGTTACTGTTTGCCATGGTGCTGAATGTCGTGAACATCTCCATACAGTCGGGCTTCAAGTACTCTCTGGGTACGTTGGGCTGGCTGCTGCTTCTGGCCTCCACGGCCGCTGCGGCACTCCTGCCCGAGAGTCTCGGGTTCACACTCTCGTCGGTGGCCTACATGGTTGTGGCCGGCGTGGGAGTGGTGCTCATGCTCTTTGTCAACAACCCCGACAAGAATCCCATCTCGAACTTCGGCTCGGGTCTGTGGAACACATACAACAATGTGATAGGTATCCTGGGCGATGTGCTGAGCTACATACGACTCTTTGCCCTGTGTCTGTCGGGCGGTACGCTGGCGCTGGTATTCAATGACCTGGCGGTGGGCATGGCTCCCGATATACCCGTGGTGAAACAGCTCTTTGTGATAGTGATTCTGGTGTTCGGACACGGCATCAACCTCTTCATGTCGAGCATCGGAGCATTCGTGCACCCCATGCGACTGACATTCGTGGAGTTTTACAAGAACTCGGGATTTGAGGCGAGCATGCGCCCATTTGTCCCGTTCAAGAAAGAAGAAAACAGATAAATCAATAATAATCAACAATTTAAAAATTAAAACAACTATGAGTTTACTTATTTTGGCTTATGTAGGCATCGCCTTGATGGTGGGCCTTTCGGGTGTAGGCAGCGCATTCGGAACGACAATCGCCGGCAATGCGGCAGTGGGCGCCATGAAGAAGAATATGGGCGCATTCGGTAGCTACATGATTCTTGCAGCCATCCCCGGTTCGCAGGGTCTTTATGGATTCGCATCGTTCTTCCTGCTGAAGAACTACCTCGTTGAGGGTATCACCACGGTGCAGGCTACGGGTATCTTCGGTCTGGGTCTGGTGGTAGGTTTGGTCTGCCTGTTGAGTGCAATCCGTCAGGGACAGGTCTGCGCCAACGGTATCGCAGCCATCGGAAACGGCCATGACGTGATGGGTAAAACGCTGATTCTTGCAGCATTCCCCGAGCTGTACGCTATCCTTACGGTAGCTATCGTATTCCTCGTGATGGGTATGTTCTAGAAAAAGAGTCAGGCCGGCAGGGCGGAGCGTAAGTTCCCAGTGGGCCGGTTGAAGAAAAAGAGGCTCGGGCTTCAAACACCCGAGCCTCTTTTTTGTCCGTACCCCCTTTTGAGACAGGAGCGGGTTGCTGCGTCTGTCCCGTCAGAGGAGGGGCGGTTGCCGGGTGGGGAGCCTTGCCAGCCTTGCCGGGAGATGCCCCATATGCCGTTTTTTGTGGGTGCAAAGGTGTGATTTGTGCCTCGGGCGGTGCGGAAAATAGGGATTAAATGGTTATTTTTGTATCAGTGGAAAAACGGACTTTGCGTGGGTAAATGTGCAGGATACATAAAGTCGTTCCGCTTGCGGACGCTGCCGCTCTCGGTGGCCGGGATAGTGCTCGGGTCGCTGTTGGCTGCCTCGGCGGGCAGTTTCGATACATGCGTGTTTGTGCTGGCTGTGGCCACTACGCTCTGCCTGCAGATACTGTCGAACATCTCCAATGAGCTGGGCGACTATCTGCACGGCACCGATGGTGAGCAGAGGCGCGGACCGCAGTATGCAATCTCCTCGGGAGCGTTGGGGGTGAAGGAGATGAAACGTGCCATAGCGGTCTTCGTCGTGCTCGCCTGCCTGCTGGGGGTGTGGCTCGTGGCGGAGTCGTTTGACAAGCTGCTCTCCACGGATGGCCTTGTAATGATTGTGGCCGGCGGGGCGGCAGTTCTGGCGGCGCTGGGCTATACGTTGGGGAAACATCCGTACGGCTATGCCGGATTCGGAGATGCGGCGGTGTTTGTATTCTTCGGCCTGTTGGCTGTGGCGGGCTCGTTTTTCCTCATGACGGGACGGCTGTCGTGGAGCGTTGTGCTGCCTGCCGCTGCATGCGGTGCGCTTTCGGTGGGGGTGCTCAATGTGAACAATACGCGCGATATGGAGTCGGACAGGGCTACACGCCGTACGGTGCCTCTGATGATAGGGTTGCGGGGGACAAAGATATACCAGGCGGTGCTTGTGGCGGTAGCTTTCGGGTGCCTGAGTGCATACTGCATCGTGACGGAGAGCGCGACAGAGTGTTACCTCTTCTGGGTGCTTGCACCGCTGTTCGTGTGGCACATAGTGATGTTCTGCCGGAGCGAGGGCAGGCAACTGGACAGACAGCTGCCGCTTCTGTCGGTGGCAACGCTGCTGCTGTGCATCCTCTTTGGGGTGATGCAGGCAATATGAGTGACGGAAAAGGAAAGAGAGAGCAATTTTTGAAAAAGCGTATTATATTTGCAGTCGGTTAGTTAACAAACAAAAACACTTTTGTTATGAGCAAGGATTTATGTATCGGTGTACTCACCTCCGGAGGCGATGCCCCGGGCATGAATGCGGCCATCCGTGCCGTGACACGTACAGCCATCTACAACGGGATTGAGGTCAAAGGCATCATGAGGGGTTACAAGGGTCTCGTGTTCAATGAGATAATTCCCTTCAAGACCGAAAATGTCAGCAATATCATACAGCGTGGCGGAACGATTCTCAAGACGGCACGTTGCGACGAGTTCCGTACTCCCGAGGGACGCAAGGCAGCCTACGACAATATGGTGGCTGCGGGCATCAACTCGCTGGCGGTCATCGGTGGCGACGGCTCGCTGACTGGTGCCTACCAGTTTGCCAAGGAGTATGACGTGCCCATCGTTGGGCTGCCCGGAACCATAGACAACGACCTCTGCGGTACCGATACCACGATAGGATATGACACGGCGCTGAACACGATTATGGAGGCGGTGGATAAAATCCGCGATACGGCCACTTCGCACGAGCGTCTCTTCTTCATTGAGGTGATGGGCCGCAGCGACGGTTTCCTTGCGCTCAACGGCGCAATTGCTTCGGGTGCCGAGGCAGCCATCATCCCCGAGGTTTCGACCGAGGTGGACCAGTTGGCCGAACTCATCTCCAACGGATTCCGCAAGAGCAAGAGCAGCAGTATAGTGCTGGTTGCCGAGAGCGAGATTACGGGCGGTGCGATGGGCATGGCCAAGAGGGTGAAGGAGGAGTACCCGCAGTATGACGTGCGTGTATCCATTCTGGGTCACCTGCAGAGGGGCGGTTCGCCCACGGCTTCGGATAGGATTCTGGCCAGCCGCATGGGTGAGGCAGCAGTGAATGCGCTCATGGAGGGCCAGCGCAATGTGATGATAGGCATACAGAACGGCGAACTTGTGAACGTACCTTTCATGAGGGCCATACGTGACGACAAACCCATAGACCGTTCGCTGATAAATACGGTGAAGATTCTCTCCATTTAATTCCGCCCTGTGTGGTCGGGCGACTGCATTGGGCCCGGCAGGAGGGGAGACATTGGAGAAGAAGATATTTGTGCCGATGCCGGTGTGCCCGAGGGTGCGTGGCATCGGTATTTTTTGCCCTCACACTGCCCTCCCGACGGCTTCAGGCGAGCGGGGCGAGAGCAAGAGGAATGATTCCGGAAAGCGGGACAGGTGAAAGGAAAGAAGAGTGACGTGAAACATAAGGACAGGAGGATGGATATGGAGTTGCACTACATACTTCGTGGCCCGGATTCCACGGATTGCGGTGGAGAGCATGACAGCGCATTGCACCACCCTCCGCTTGTGCTGCTTCACGGCAATGGCGAGAATGCCTCGTGTTTCGGAGCCCAAATGGACTATTTTGGCCGTAGTCGTACTGTGGTGGCTGTCGATACCCGTGGGCACGGGCTTTCGCCACGTGGCATGGCGCCGTTCCGTCTGGAGACCTTTGCGGAGGATTTGCGGGAACTGCTCGACACTCTTTGCATCGGGGAGGAAACGTGCACCCGGTCCAACTCCGGCAAGGCGGAGAGTTTCAGTAAAGTCAGCCGGCCGGATTTCAGGAAGGTGGACCTGCTGGGTTTCAGTGACGGGGCGAACATAGCCATGCTCTTTGCCATGAAATACCCCGGGCGGGTGAACCGCCTGGTGCTCGTGGGTGGGAATCTCTTTCCGCGGGGCATGACAGCCGGGGTGTGGGCACAGACCTGGGCGGAGTATGCGGTTGCATGCGTGGTGGCGTGGTGTAGCGCCCCGTGGGGCTCGGGTTCTGTGCACCGCTGGAGCAATGCACGCTGTGAAATGTTGCGCCTGATGGCATGTGAACCGCATATAAACCCACGGGAACTCGGGTGCATCACGGCTCCCGTGCTGGTGGTCTCGGGCACCCGTGACATGATACGTCCCTCGCATACGGAACTTATGTCACGCAGCATGCCCAATGCACGCAGCGCGGTTCTGGAGGGTGACCATTTTGTGGTCTACAAACGTCCCAAGGAGTTCAACCGTGCGGTGGAGAAGTTCCTTGACGAATGATGCGCAGGGCGGGCATGAAGACAGAAAAAGCCTCTGACACAACTGTCAGAGGCTTTTTTGTGTGGTGCAAGAAGCGCCCGAATGTGACGGGGACTATTTTGCAGTCTCTTTCTCGGCGGCATACTTGGCATTGATGCCCTTCATGATCTCGTCGGTGATGTTCAACGCAGACTTGGCGCTGATGATGGGACCCGATGACGAAGTGGTGAAGATGACATCGTATTTGCCGTCGGCATTGTACTCCTTGATGTAGTCGGTGATACCGAAGTAGATCTGGTTGTTCATGACGGTCTCCTCCTCGGCAAGCTCCTGAAGAACCGTGTTGCGGTAATTCAACAACTCCTGCTGCTGCTGGTTGAGACGCTCGTTCTCCTTGGTGGCATCGGAGCTCGTGATGAGCACCTTCTGTACCTTCTCCTGGAACGAAGCGATGGCGGTCTCGAGCTTCTTGGACTTGCTCGTGAGCTCGGCATCTATCTTCTGTGCCTTCTCGGTATATTTGGCGCCGAGGTCGATGGCCAGGTCGTAGTGTGCGATGAGGGTGTCGATGTTGATGTAGGCAATGGCTCCCGTCAGTGCACCTTCGTGCTCGCTGAGACCCTGCTGTTCCGTTGTTCCTTCGGCCGTTGTCTGCTTGTCATTGCAACCCATTACGGCCAATGCGATGAGGCCGAGGGTGAGAATAAGAGATTTACGCATGATGATTTGGTATGTGTTAAAATTGTTTATCGTTGTTAGTTTTGCGTACCGAGTGACAAATATAATCAAAAAGTTCGAGAGCCGACACCGAAAGCCCCTGTTTTTTGCTTATCTTTGTGTGGCCCGCCGTGAGAATGGCACAGAAGCGCTCTGGGGCCACAAAGGGCAGCGGAAATACCGACAAAGATACAGCATACAGCAGGATGTACGAATTCATAGAGGGCAACATAGCCGAACTGACACCTACGGGCGTGGTCGTGGAGGCTGCGGGGGTGGGGTATTGCATAAACATATCACTGCAGACCTATGCCGACATAGAGCACAGCGAGCGGGCGCGAATCTACACCCATTTCATTGTCAGGGAGGATGCGCAGATTCTCTACGGCTTCTCCACAAAGCAGGAGCGTGAACTCTTCCGTCTGCTGATAAGTGTCTCGGGAGTGGGCGGCAATACGGCGCGCATGATTCTCTCGACCTATTCGCCCTCGGAGCTGAGCAACATCATAAGGAGCGAGAATGCCTCGCTGCTCAAGAACGTGAAGGGACTGGGACTGAAGACGGCCCAGAAGATTATAGTGGAACTGCGTGACAAGACGCTGGGTATCTCCGCCGTGCCCGATGCGCCCGCTGTGGCAGGCCTCTCGTCGGAAGTGTACAGCGAGGCTGTTTCGGCTCTCGGCATGCTGGGCTTCGGCAAGGCCGTGTCGGAGAAGGCTGTGCAGAACGTGCTCAAGGAGCACCCCACGGCAAGCGTGGAAGAGGTGATACGTCTGTCGCTGAAGAAACTGTAATGCATTGTAAATAATTGCCGTTCAGGGAGTTTTCTGCGGAAAGCCCCCTGATTTTGTATTATGTGGGGGCACAAGTTGTGGAATAGATAAAATTTTATTATCTTCGCACATATTTTCGGCTTTGTCTGTAAGGGTGCACCGGTTGCACTGGAGCAGGGCAGAGTGAGCGGGGAGAGGAGAAGGAACCGGCCGGTTTCGCCGAGAGGTGTCAGGCTTGCCGAGGGCAGTGGAGGCCGAACGGAGCGGAAGAGGCGGAAAGGCGGAGGAAGATGCCCCCGAAAGGTTAGGATGCGGGACACTCCGGAGGAGCAGGACAACGGAGATAACGGGTCCCGGATGAGGTGAGAAAAGGAATCAGCTAACTATAGAACAAACACAAAAAAACTTAAAACAAAATGAAGAAAATTATCGGATTGGTAACGGTGCTTCTCGCATGCGGAGCAACATTATCGCTTTCGGCACAGCAGACTGCGCGTGTCGGCGGCAAATCTATCGACGGCAAGGGCAGCAGCGACCTGCATGCCGTAGTGTCAACCTACTCGATGCCTTACGGTGCCCTGACCGAGGAGTCGATAAAGGCCGAGCTGGACAAGGTGTTCAAATTCGTTGACGAGAACAGCGCGCTCGGTTTTGAGGCCGACGGCAAGGCTACGACCGATTTCTCCGACATCTCGAAGGTTTCGGAGACAAGGGCTCTCTTCGGCATGTCGAGCTATGAGTGGGGTGTGACCTACTCGGGTATGCTCAACATCGCCAAGAACACGGGTGACGAGAAGTATGCAAAATATGTAAAGGACCGTTTCGACGCCATAGGACATGCCTTCCCAGCAGCCAAGAAGTATGCTGACCGGAGCAAGGCCGAGCAGGCCAAACCCAAGGCAAATGCCAAAAAGGCCAAAGACGCCAAGGATGGCATGGCAATGCCTCCCATGGGCGGACGCGGCATACTGCGCGGTCTCACGAGTCCGAGCGCACTGGATGACTGCGGAGCCATGACGGCAGCCATGATAAAGGCCGCTATGGTCTATCCCGAGTACAAGACTCTCCTGAAACCCGTCATCGAGACCGGTGTGGATTGGGTGAAGAACGGCGAGCACAGGCTGGCCGACGGTACATTGGCACGCAACAGGCCCGACCGGAATTCGGTATGGTTGGATGATATGTATATGGGTATTCCCGCACTGGCATACTATGCCGCCTATTCGGGTGACAATGAGTATGCACGTGAGGCAGCACGCCAGATCCTTCTCTTCAAGGACAAGATGTGGGTTCCCGAGACGGGTCTCTTCCGTCACGGCTGGATCGAGGCCATGACCTATCACCCCGCATTCTACTGGGGTAGGGCCAACGGTTGGGCAATTCTCACCATGTGTGACGTGCTGGATGTTCTTCCCGCAGACGATCCCGACCGCCCTGCAATCATCGAACTGCTCAACCAGCATGCACAGAGCCTGGCCAAACTGCAGTCGGGCGACGGTTTCTGGCACCAGCTGCTTGACAGGAACGACTCCTACTACGAGACGAGCGCAACGGCAATCTATGCATACTGCTTTGCACACGCCATCAACGAGGGCTGGCTCGACGGTATGGCATTCGGCCCCGTGGCCCAGCTGGCCTGGGAGGCAGTCACGACCCAGATTAACGAGGAGGGTGCCGTTGAGGGTACCTGCGTCGGTACGGGTATGGCATTCGACCCCGCATTCTACTACTTCCGCAACACGAGCGTGAGCGCACGCCACGGCTACGGTCCCGTGTTCCTGGCAGGTGGCGAGATGATCCGTCTCATCAAGACCTACTATCCCCGCCAGAACGACAGTGCAATCCTCTACTATCGTGAGGATCCGGGTTCGCCCAGCGGCGGTATCTTCTCGGTGAAATAGTCCGGAGGAGAGTAAGATAAGACAAAAAGCGGGCAACCTGCAGAGGGTTGCCCGCTTTGTTTGTATCGGAGCGGGGCGGTGCAGGAAGGCCGCGGTGAGCGGCAAGTGGCAGGGTGCTGTGGTGAGCGGGTGCGGAGCCGTGCGCAGACGGCCTTTTGCCTCCTTTGTGCCGGGACGGAGGAAAGCGTAACGTAAATATAAGATACGGATACGGAATAAATTCATATATTTGCGGCAAAAGAGAGACAATTATTTAAGATTGCAAGGAACATGAAGCAGTTAAACACGAAATTGATGCACCCCGCCGAGCAGATAGTGATCATTATCAGCCGTATCTACCGTAGCGGGATGACGACCACTTCGGGCGGCAACATCTCCATTATGGACGACAGCGGAGATATGTGGATTACCCCGAGCGGTATCGACAAAGGCTCGCTGACACCCAAGGATATCATGTGCGTGAAGGCGGACGGAACCATCATCGGTCCCCACAAGCCCTCCTCGGAGTATCCTTTCCACAAGGCCATTTACCAGATGCGTCCGGCCATGCGTGCCGTTATCCATGCCCATCCGCCCGCACTGGTGACATTCAGCATCGTGCACGAGATACCCAACACCAACATCATTCCGCAGGCCAAGAGCGTGTGCGGTACGGTGGGATTTGCACCCTATGCACTGCCGGGCAGCAAGGAACTGGGCGAGAAGATTGCCAACGAGTTCAAGAAACACCCCGACTACAAGGCCGTGATCATGGAGAACCACGGAGTGGTGCTCTGCGGCGAGGACATGATGGATGCCTACCTGCGCTTTGAGACGCTGGAACTGTGCGCACGTACGATTCTCAATGCCAAGGTGCTCGGTACGCCCAACTATTTGACCGACGAGCAGATAGGGCAGCATGAGAGGATGGTGCCGACGGACTACCCCCATTTCATGGGTGTGAACTATCCTTCGGAGGAGCGTGCAATCCGCACCGAGATATGCCGCATCGTGCGCCGTGCCTGCGACCAGGGTCTCATGAGCAGTACATATGGTACGGTTTCGGTACGTTGGAAAGACAACGATTTCCTGATTACCCCCACGGGTGTGGCACGTTGGGACATTGAGCCCGAGAATATTGTGCAGATCAAGGACGGCATGGTGGAGGCCGGCAAGACGCCGAGCCGCGCCGTGATGCTGCATCAGGAGATATACAGGGCCAACCCCAAGGTAAATTCGATTATCATGACGCAGCCGCCCGCACTGATGGGTTACTGTACCTCCAACGCCAAGTTTGACGTGAGAACCATTCCCGAGAGCTGGATATTCCTGCAGGATGTGCCTGTGCTGCCCTTCGGTACGCAGTATGTCAAGACACAGGAGGTGGCCGAGATACTCAAGAAGGTGCCTTGTGTGATGCTGGCCAACGACTCATTCATCGTCACGGGCGACAAGCTGCTCAACAGCTTCGACCGTCTGGAGGTGGCCGAGTTCAGTGCCAAGTCGTTGATTCTGGCTGTGCCTGTCGGCGCACTCAAGCCCATCAACGATGCGGAGATTGAGGACCTGAGGGTCGCATTCCATGTAGGAGAGTAGTTCCCCGTATAGGGACATAGACAAGAGATGGTCTGCCGTGTGACGGCAGACCATCTCTTTTTGTGCGTTTTGTCGGGCGCAAGGCATTTGTGGCAGAGCCTCTAAAGCACAAGCTCGTAGTCCACCACGTCGAGCATGCGCCCGAACTTTTTGCCCACCTTCTCGAAGTGCGACACCTTGCGGAAACCCGACTTGACATGCAGGGCAATGCTTGCATCGTTGCCGTACGTGATGCATCCTATAAGAGCCCGGCAACCGCGTTGGCGGCATGCGCAGATGAGGTGTTGCATGAGCTCTGTGCCGAGCCCGTGGCCGCATGCATCGGGGGCAAGGTAGATGGTCACCTCCCACGTTCCGTCGTAGGCCGCCCGCTCCTTCCACGGATGGGCATAGCAGTAGCCGAGGATGCGTGGGGAGGAGCCGTCGGAGGGCACCGATTCGCAGACGAAATAGGGGTATCCGGCCGATATGCTGCCGATGCGTCCGCGCATCTCCTGCAGGCTGAGCGGAGCAGTCTCGAACGAGATTACTGTGTGGAGTATGTAGTGGTTGTAGATGTTGAGGATTGCCTCTGCGTCCGACAGTTTTACTTCTCTTGTCATGGGTGCGTTGTTTTTCTGTTCTCCTTTCCCTGTCGGTTCTGACACATACGTTCTTCAGTGGCATCGTCCTGGTACAGCTTCGGCGGTCGGCGGTCCGGACCGGCAGTGGCGGGCGGGGAAAGTTTAAAAACAAAAACGAGACTGTCTTGCGGACCGTCCCGTTCTCTTCGTGGGAGTTGAGGGAGTCGAACCCCCGACCCTCTGCTTGTAAGGCAGACGCTCTAAACCAACTGAGCTAAACTCCCAATTCATTGCTGAACCTTGCGCTTGTCTCTCAAACGCGATGCAAAGATAGAACGAAAATTTCTTTCTCCAAACTTTTCGGCACTGTTTTTTCAAAAAAAATGATTTTTTCCGGAAAATGCTCGCCTGGGCCGGTAAAAAAGGAAGCGGTCCGTGCACGGACCGCTTCCGGAAAGTGTCATTGTCTGCCTGATATAGTGCGTCAGACGGGCAGGAAGCCCCCGCTGCCACGGATTATTTCCGCTCCTTCAGCACAAGGCCAAGCTCGTCGAGCTGAGCCTGCGAAATGGTGGAAGGCGAATCGGCCATCATGTCGCGTCCCGCATTGTTCTTCGGGAAGGCGATGTAGTCCCTTATGGAGTCCGAACCGCCGAAGAGCGAGCAGAAACGGTCGAAACCGAATGCCAGACCTCCGTGAGGGGGGGCTCCGTATTTGAAGGCATTCATCAGGAATCCGAACTGGTGCTCGGCCTCCTCGTGGGTGAATCCGAGCGTGTCGAACATCTTGCTCTGCAGGGCACTGTCGAAGATTCTGATGGAGCCGCCGCCGATCTCCACTCCGTTCACCACGAAGTCATATGCATTGGCGCGCATCTTGCCCGGGTCGGTGTCGAACAGGGGAATGTCCTCCGGCTTGGGCGAGGTGAATGGGTGGTGCATGGCATAGAATCGGTGCGTCTCCTCGTCCCACTCAAATAGCGGGAAATCGACGACCCACAGCGGGGCAAACTTCTTCTTGTCCCTCAGTCCGAGACGGTTGCCCATCTCAAGACGCAGTTCGTTGAGTATCGAGAGGCTCTTCATCTTGTCGCCCGAGATGATGAGTATCAGATCACCCTCCTTGGCTCCGCATTTGCCGGCTACGGCCTTCAGCTGGTCGGGGGTGTAGAACTTGTCGATGGATGACTTTATGTTGCCGCCCGCCTCGAGCTTGATCCATACGAGTCCCTTGGCACCCACCTGCGGACGCTTCACGAACTCGGTCAGCTCGTCGGTCTGCTTGCGCGAGTACGAAGCACAACCCTCGGCCACGATGCCACCGATATACTCGGCCGAATCGAACACCGCAAAGCCGTTGCCCTTGAGCGTGTCGGTGAGGTTGTTGAACTTCATGCCGAAACGCAGGTCGGGTTTGTCAGAACCGTAGGTCTCCATGGCCTCAATCCACGGCATCTGCTGGAATGTCTCGGTGAACTCGATGCCCAGAATGTTCCTGAACATGTACTTGGCCATGCGCTCGAAGACATCTATCACATCCTGCTGTTCCACGAACGACATCTCGCAGTCGATCTGCGTGAACTCCGGCTGACGGTCGGCACGCAGGTCCTCGTCACGGAAGCAGCGCACAATCTGGAAATATTTGTCGTAGCCCGCCACCATGAGCAGTTGCTTGAACTGCTGCGGTGACTGGGGCAGTGCGTAGAATTCGCCCTGGTTCATGCGCGAGGGCACCACGAAGTCGCGTGCACCCTCGGGGGTGGATTTTATAAGGTAGGGGGTCTCTATCTCCAGGAAACCCTCGCTGTCGAGGAAGGTGCGGATGCAGTGTGCCATCTTGTGGCGCAGGATGAGCGCCTCCTTGAGCGGGTTGCGCCTGAGGTCGAGATAACGGTATTTCATGCGCAGGTCGTCGCCGCCGTCGCTGTTGTCCTCAATGGTGAAAGGGGGAGTGACGGAGGGGTTGAGTACCTTGAGCTTCGAGGCGCAGATTTCGATGTCGCCCGTGGGAAGCTTGGGGTTCTTTGACGAACGCTCCCTGACCTGGCCGGTGACCTGTATCACGTATTCGCGGCCCAACGAGGCGGCCGTCTCCTTGACACCGGCGTCGGCCGTGTCATCCACCACGATCTGCGTGATGCCGTAGCGGTCTCGGATGTCGATAAAGGTCATTGCGCCGAGATTGCGCACTTTCTGTACCCATCCGGCGAGGATTGCCTCCTTGCCGGCATCGGCGATACGCAACTCGCCGCAAGTGTGATTTCTGTACATATCGGGTATGTTCTTATGTGTTTTTCGTTTCAGATTCCAAAGGTAATAAAAATATCGTGATTGCGAATTATTTGTTAATTTTACACCCTGTAAAACAGAACTTTTATGGCTGACAACGACGAGATGTTCATGCGTGCAGCCCTTGCGGAGGCGCACCGGGCGGGCGACGAGGGGGAGATACCCATCGGCGCGGTGGTGGTGTGCGGGGGGCGTATCGTGGGGCGTGGCCACAATATGGTGGAGAGTCTGTGCGATGCCACGGCGCATGCCGAGATGCAGGCCCTCACAGCGGCCATGAATACCCTGGGCGGCAAGTATCTGAGCAGTTGTACGCTCTATGTCACCGTGGAGCCGTGCACAATGTGTGCCTCGGCCTCCATGTGGGCGCAGGTGGGACGCATTGTCTATGGGGCTGGTGACAACAGGAGGGGCTATTCTCGGCTGTCGGACAATATTCTGCATCCGCGCACCGTTATAGTCAAGGGAGTGCTTGAAGAGGAGTGCGCGGCACTCATGACCGCTTTTTTTGAAAAATTGCGCTAACGGTTGCGGAACTTCCGAAAAAAATTTTGTAAATTTGTCTTCACGAACCTTTTTAAAAAACTATATTAAATCTAAAAGTATCATATTAAAGAAGAATCGAAAATGAAAAGTTTGAAGGTTATTTTGGCCGCTGCAGTTACTGTTTTGAGCGTGGGCATGATGTCGGCGCAGGCAACGGTTCAGGATGTACAGGCACAGTTCAACGAGGCTGCCAAATTTATGAACGCAAAGAACTACGCTCAGGCAATCCCCGAGCTGGAGAAGACTGTCGAGATGGGGCTCGATGTACCCGATGCACTCGACGTCGTGCAGCAGGCGCAGAAATATCTGCCCACCTGTTACTTCCAGTTGGGCGGTGCTTCGGCCAAGAGCGGCAAGCTGCAGGATGCTGCCAACTATCTCGCCAAGGCCAACGAATTGGGTGAGCTCTATGGTGTGACCAATGTGGCACGCAATGCAAAGACGATGGTTTCGAAGGTATATACCATGATGGCTGCCGAGTCGTTCAACAACAAGGACTATGCAAAGGCTGCCGAGATATTCGCACAGGGCTATGCCGCCAACAACCAGGATACCGACCTTGCAATGAATCTCGCCATGAGCTACTGTGAGATGGGTGACATGGACAAGGGCATGAATGTCTACAAGGAGATTGTGGCTCTGGGTGACAAGCACAGCCGTTTCGCTGCAGCTGCAGCCGAGGCCAAGGAGAAGGCTTCGTACTACATCACCCTCAAGGCTTCGGAGCTTGCCGGTGCAGACAACAACGAGGAGGCCTATGCTCTCATTGACAAGTATATCGACATGGACGCCGCCGGCAATGCACAGATGCTGCGTCTGCAGACCGCTACCAATGCCAAGGAGTGGGACAAGGTGATCGAGTGGGGTGAGGCTACCGCTGAGGCTCAGGCAACCGAGGAGCTCAAGTCATCGGCCTACTTCCTGCTGGGTGCCGCCTATGACAGCAAGGACAACAATGCCAAGGCTATCGAGACCTACACGAAGGTTGTTGCAGGCGACAATGCCGAGGCGGCAACGGCCCGTATCGCCGAGCTGAAAGCGCTCAACAAGTAATATACTGCGGACTGCTGAGTCCGGCAAATGACATCATGACCCCCGTGCGGCTTTTGCTGCACGGGGGTCTGTTTTGGGCGGTTGCCGGAGGAGGTGGGAGTGGCAAAAAACAACTGTCAATACAAAATAAAATAGGGGATGACTGTTTTGCTCAGTTATAGTAGGGCAGTTATGATATAATGGGGGCGGACTCCGGAAAATGGCAAAAAGTATCCGTGTCTCGGCCTTTTCGTGTAGGGAAACTTGTAGGTGATTGGTGATTGGTTGAAAAGAATTCCGCTTGTGATCGGATGGGGCTATGTATGCCGGCACAATATGACGGAAAGCGGGATGGGGTAAAATGAAAATCAAGCTTCGCTTGCGACGAGGCTCATTCCTACAACCGGTTT
>CAVHXY010000001.1:0-90117 GCA_963640325.1 Tidjanibacter sp. | reverse complement strand
GGCGAGGAGAGGTGAAATGAAAATCAAGCTTCGCTTGCGACGAGGCTCATTCCTATAACCGGTTTAATGACAACGTGATACGATTAAGAGGCGAGGAGAGGTGAAATGAAAATCAAGCTTCGCTTGTGGAGAATATCGGTCTCGAACCGATGACCTTTTGCATGCCATGCAAACGCTCTAGCCAACTGAGCTAATCCCCCTTTGTGTCGGTGACGTGGCGGAGTGGTGCGGAACCTGCATCTGAGCCAAGGAACTCCTTCTGCCGCCTTTGCGTCCCCTTTTATGTTGCAAAGATATTCTTTATTGTCTTTACTTGTATGTCTCGTCCGCTGTTTTTTCGCATTGACGGGCGAAAATGTTATGCACCCTGTTTCTTGCGCACGAGACGCATGATGCGTTTGGTGCGCTGGGTGAGGTAGGTGTTGCCCGACTCCTCCATCTTCTCGGTCTGCTCGTTGTTGGCATAGCCTCGTATGGTGAGCAGCTCCATGTCGGTCTCGTAGCTGATGATGTAGCCGGCCTCGTCGAACTCGCGCACGATATCGGAGATGTAGCGTGTGGAGTCCACACAGAGACTCAGGTTCACGGCCGAGCTCTGTATCAGATTGGTCTTTACGTGGTACTTCTCAAGCAGCGAGAATATCTCCACGAACTTCTCCTCCAATACGAACGAGAGGTCCTTGGGTGCGATGGTCAGCAGCAGCTGGTTGTGCTTGAGTATGTAGATGGGCACATTGATGGGCTTGTCGATGCTCTGCTTTATCACGCTGCCCGGCTTGTTCTTGTCGAGGAAACACTTCACATAGAGCGGAATGTTCTTGTTCTGCAGGGGCTTGATGGTCTTGGGGTGGATGATCTGGGCTCCGCTGTAGGCCAACTCTATGGCATCCACATAGGTCATCTCGGGAATGTACTTCACATCCTTGAAGAACTTGGGGTCACCGTTGAGTATGCCCTCCACATCTTTCCATATGGAGACGCTGGCGGCATTGAGTATCGCACCCGCCACGGCTGCCGAGTAGTCCGAACCTTCGCGGCCGATGGTTGTGGTGACGCCCTCGAGCGTGGCTCCGATGAATCCCTGGCCGATCAGTACCGGCTCGGTGGAAGAGTTCACCACCTTCAGCAGGCGCTCTGCGGAGGTGGCAATGTCGATGTTGGCATCCTTGTAGCGGTTGTTGGTCACAAAGCAGGTGCGCATGTCTATCCAACGGTTGGACAGCTCACGGCTGCGCATGTAGTCCGAGATGATGGCCGTGGAGAGCAACTCTCCGTAGCTTACTATGAGGTCATACCACATCTCATAGCGCCTGTTGGCGGGGTCATTGACCGAGATGATGTTCTCCAGCTCCTGATAGTAGAAGAGCACCTTCTTGGGAATGTAGGGGTAGCCGTAGAGGTTGGTGAGGATCTTGTTGTGCGAGTCCATTACCGCCTGCAGCTTTGCGAGCGCCTCATCCTTGTGGTCGGAGTAGAAACTCTCGAGCACACCTTCGAGTGCATTGGTTGTCTTGCCCATGGCGGATATGATGACGAAGACACGCTCGTCGATACTGTTTATGATATCCACCACATTCTTTACTCCCTCGGCATCCTTGACGGATGCACCGCCGAATTTATAGACCTTCATTTGCTTGCTTTTGGTTATTGTTGCCGACCGTGCCGCAACTTTGCGGACGGTTATGTAAGTATTTGAATAGCAGAGCGTATAGTACACCGTCTGCAAATACTCGAGGTCAAAGATAGAAAAAAAATACTTTATTTCTTAACTTTGTAGGGGCGAACTGTACCGCCCGAGGCATTATTAACAAGTTTGCCGTTAAAAGTTCAGAAATAAACCCGTTACACTTGGAAAAGAGATGGCTTTGACTGTATTGGAAACCACGCTGTCGACCAACAGCGATGCGAAGGATATGAAATATACCCACGGTGATGCGGTGCTTGCCCTGGAGCAGACTGCCGGCCGTGGACAGAGGGGAAACAAGTGGCTCTGCAGGCCGGGCGAGAACTTGACCTTCTCTCTGGTGCTGGAGCCTGTGTTCCTGCCCGTGGTGAAGCAGTTCCTCCTCTCGGAGGGGGTGGCGCTGGCTTTGGTGGATACGCTGGCGGAGTTCGGCATAGAGGCGCGCATAAAGTGGCCCAATGACATCTATGTGGCCGACAACAAGATATGCGGTGTGCTGATAGAGAACAATTTCCGTAGCGAGTTTCTCTCGCGCTCCATTGTGGGCATAGGGCTCAATGTGAACCAGCGGGAGTTTGACCCGAGCATTCCCAATCCAACCTCCATGTTGCTGGAGCGGGGCGAGCGGTACGATATGTTCGATGTCTACAATGCGTTGTACTCCAATCTGATGGGGTATTGCGACCGCCTTGCTTCGGGCGAGGAGGAGCCGATGGAAAAGAAATACCTCTCGTTGCTCTACGGCTTGGGCGAGGAACGCCTGTTCGAACGGCCTTCGGGCGAGCGTTTCCGTGGTACGATATGTGATGTGCGTCCTACGGGTGAACTGATAATAGAACATGCCGTGTCGGCTGACGGGAAAGGGTCGGCAGACGGAAAATGGGAGATGGAGAGTTTCCTCTTCAAGGAGGTGAAATACTGTCTGTAAGGATGCCGTAGCGCCTGCACGGTTGCCGTTGGAGAGGCCGTTATGTGTCCGGCGGTGCCGAAAGTAGTGTCCGACGGTACGGCTGACAGAAGCAATGGGGCACTGCGGCGGGTGCGATGAGCCACCCCGGAAGACAATGCAAAAGAGAGCCCCGGACCGAGCGAGGTCCGGGGCTCTCTTTTGTATCAAAGCGGTCTGCTACTTGCCCTCTTCAGCCACATAGGCTATCTTGCCCACAATCTTGCGTACGGGCTCGGCCTTGTCGGCCTTCACGAGTGCCTGGTGGTAGTTGCGCGGGAAGAAGAGGAAGAATGTCTTGGGGGTCGAATCGACATACTTCATGGCCTCGGCCGGTGCCGTATAGAACTGGATGTCGGGACGGTATTCGGTCTTGGGTGTGGTGTCCTCCACGGCAACCAGTCCGAAACGCTCCGTGCCCGTAACCACATACTGAAGGTCGATGTAGTTGCGGTGGGATTCGATGTCGCACTTGTCGGCATCCTTGGTCATGGCATCCTGCACGTTTACAAAACACTTGGTGCCGTCCACCTCATAGCGCCCCGGCTTCATGGTAGCCAGTTCGTCGGAGTGCTCGGCCAGCCATGTGAAGAGCTTGTCCCAAGTCTCCTTGCTGTTGTGGTACTGCGCGGCAAACTCGGCATAGTCGGTCGTCTTGTCGGGCTTGGCGAGGGTGAATCCGTTGGCCCACTCCTTCGTCTTGCTCCATTTGGCAGCCTTCTTGGCACTCCATGTCTCCTGGGCATTGGCCTCGGGTGTACACAGCGCCACGAGAAGCCCCAATGCAAGCATTATCCTTTTCATTGTCTGCGTCCTCCTTTAACGTTATTCTTATTTTGCATAGCTTACCGAACGGGTCTCGCGGATGACCGTGATCTTCACCTGTCCCGGATATGTCATCTCGTCCTGAATCTTCTTGGCTATCTCGTGCGAGAGCTGCTCGGCCTCCTGGTCGCTTATCTTCTCGCTGCCCACAATTACGCGCAGCTCGCGGCCGGCCTGAATGGCATAGGTCTTCATCACACCGGGGTAGGAGAGTGCCAGATCCTCCATCTCCTTGAGCCGCTTGATGTATGACTCGACAACCTCGCTGCGGGCACCCGGACGCGCTCCCGAAATGGCGTCGCACACCTGGACGATGGGGGCTATCAGGGAGTTCATCTCCTCCTCGTCGTGGTGCGAACCCACGGCATTGCATACCTCCGGTTTCTCCTTGAACTTCTCGCACAGCTTCATGCCGATTATTGCGTGCGGCAACTCGGGTTCGTCATCGGGCACCTTGCCGATATCGTGCAACAGACCTGCCCTGCGTGCCGTCTTTGCGTTCAGCCCCAGCTCCGATGCCATGATACCGCACAGGTTGGCTGTCTCACGGGCATGCTGCAGAAGGTTCTGTCCGTACGAGGAGCGGTATTTCATCTTTCCTATGAGACGGATGAGTTCGGGGTGCATGTTGTGTATGCCGAGGTCGATGGTGGTGCGCTTTCCGATCTCCACAATCTCGTCCTCGATCTGTTTCTTTACCTTGGCCACAACCTCCTCGATACGTGCGGGGTGGATTCGGCCGTCGGTGACGAGCTGGTGCAGGGCCAGACGTGCAATCTCCCTGCGCACGGGGTCAAATCCCGAAAGGATGATGGCCTCGGGGGTGTCGTCCACAATGATCTCCACTCCCGTGGCTGCCTCCAGGGCGCGGATGTTGCGTCCCTCACGGCCTATGATGCGCCCCTTCACCTCGTCGCTCTCGATGTTGAACACCGTTACGGAGTTCTCTATGGCCGTCTCGGTGGCTACTCTCTGGATGGTCTGGATGACAATCTTCTTGGCCTCCTTGCCCGCCGTCATCTTGGCCTCCTCAATAGTGTCGTTCACATATGTGGCGGCGTCGGCCTCTGCCTCTGCCTTCATGTTCTCCATGAGGATGTTCTTGGCGTCCTCGCTCGAAATGCCGCTTATCTGCTCCAGGCGTACGTTCTGCTCCTTGATGATGCGGTCCACCTCCTCTTTCTTGTGCTCCAGGGCCGACATCTGGTGTGCCACCTGCTCCTTGGCCTTCTCGGCCTCGTTGAGCTTGCGCTCCAGCTCCTGACGCTGCTGGTTGAGGGCATTCTCCGACTGCTTGATGCCCTGCTCGCGCTGGTTGAGCTTGGCATTGCGCTCGTTCACAGTGCGGTCGTGCTCGCTCTTGAGCTGTATGAACTTCTCCTTGGCCTGCAGGATCTTCTCCTTCTTGATCATCTCTCCTTCGGCCTCGGCCTCCTTCAGAATCGCCTCGCGACGCTTCTGCTGCGATGTCTTCATTACGTAGCGCGTAATGAGAATATATACCGCCAGTACCGCTACAGCACTCGCTATGCAATATATTATCGTCATTGTCTTTTAGTGTGTTAGTTGTTAATATATAGTAAATTAAGTCTTTTCAAAAAAAAGCCCGCACAAGTTCCTCTGTTTCGTTTGACGAAGCTCCGAATCGTCAAGTGTGAGGGGACCGACAAGTCGCAAACGTCCAACGGCGCACGAAGCACTCCCCCGAAGGGTAAAATAGGCCTGTTTTTGACAATACGAGATCACTCCTCAATTTTTAAAGTGTTGAGTTTCGCAAATCTGAAAGGAACCATGCGGGTGTAATTCCGTTTCCTTGTATGTTAAGAACGTGTCGTTCGGCCGCTATATCCTGTTGAGGTAGTCGCCCAATGTGCGGTCTATCTCAACAAGCTCGTCCAAATCCTTGCCCAAACTGCGTGACGAAGCCATCTCCAAGTTGTTCAGTTCAATCTGAAGGGCTGCCAGCGCCAAGTATCCCACCTGGTCGCAATGATACTTCGCCTCCAGCGATGCCACCACTCTGTTTATCTCCTTTTCGGCATGCCTGTACATCTCCTCCGTGTCACGGTTGATGTTCATCTCATATGGCTTGCCTGCAATATTGAGCTTTATTTTCAGCTTGTCACCCATATCACGTGCCGAAACCTGTTATTCGTCCATAAGGGCTATGCACTTGTCAATCTCCCGCATGAGCTGATTGATGCGTTGCCTGACCCTCTTCTTGTCATCCGCATTGGCCAGAAAACCCGTGCCGAGCTCGAGCCTCTTCAGCTTGCGCTCCATTTCGGCCTGCTTGAGTTTCAGCTCCCTGTTCTCCCTGTTGAGCTTGTCGTTACGCTCCATCAGCGCATCGTATTCGCCACGAAGACGCATGTTGTCCTCAATGATTCGGGCCACCTTGCCTTTCAGCGAATCGATAACAGGTTGCTTTGCCATCTTGCTTTCGGTCTATTGACGGATGTTAACTAATACAAAAGTAGAAAAAATAAATCAATTATCAAACCGGCCGCTGCCATTGTTTGTTAAAAAACGGGCTCGCCGTAGAGGTCATATCCGTCGGCACCGGTGATGTCCACCGTGTAGAAACAGCCGCTGCGGATGCCCCGTGCAGGTTTTATCAGCACATTCTGGTCCACCTCGGGCGAGTCGTACTGTGTGCGTGCCACCCACCAGTCGCCCTCCCTGCAATCCACCAACACCCTCATGCGGCGGCCTATGCGCTCCTGGTTTTTGCGCTCGGCTATTTCGCCCTGCAGGGTCATGATGCGCTCCACGCGGCGCTGCTTCTCCTCCTCGGGAACATCGTCGGGAAGCTGTGCCGAGGGGGTGCCCTCCTCCTGCGAATAGGCGAACACTCCCAGACGGTCGAACTCCTGGGAGCGCACGAAATCCAGCAGCTCCTCCACATCCTGCTCCGTCTCGCCCGGGAAACCGGTGAGCAGGGTGGTGCGGATGGCTATGTCGGGAATCTCGCGGCGCAACCGCTCCATGAGGGCTGTCGTGCCGTGCTTGTCTATGCGGCGGCGCATGGCCTTGAGCTGGCTGTCGGATATGTGCTGGAGGGGAATGTCGATGTAGTGGCAGATCTTGGGGTTGTCACGCATCACCGTTATGACATCCTCGGGGAAATCGGCAGGGTAGGTGTAGTGCAGTCTTATCCATTCGATGCCCTTCACATGGCTCAGACGCTCAAGCAACTCGGCCAGACGGCGGTGTCCATAGAGGTCGAGTCCGTAGTAGGTGGTGTCCTGCGCCACTACAATCAGTTCCCTGACACCCTTCGATGCCAGTTTCTCGGCCTCCTCCACCAACTGTTCCATGGGTACCGAGACATGACGGCCACGTATGATGGGAATGGCGCAGTAGGCGCAGTGCCAGTTGCAGCCCTCGCCAATCTTGAGGTAGGCATAGTGTCTCGGGGTGGTTGTGTGCCGTTCGGTGAGAAGGTTGCACTCTGCATTCCCCTTTCCGTTCCGGTGGGGTTTCAGCAGCGCCCTCTCGTGCGGGTCGGCCTCAAGGGCCTTTACCACACCGTAGATGTCCTTCACACCGAAGAAACCGTCCACCTCGGGCAGCTCGGCCCGCAGTTCGTCGGCATAGCGTTCGCTCAGACACCCCGTAACAAAGAGGCGGTCGACAGCCCCCTCCTGCTTGGCGGCGGCGAACTGCAGAATGGTGTTCACCGACTCCTCCTTGGCGTCGTTGATGAAGCCACATGTGTTGACAATCACTATCTTGGCGCTGTGGGTGTCGTTGGAGTCGTGTATTATGCCGTAGCCGTCGGCCTCCAGTTGCGCCATTATGTGCTCGCTGTCCACCAGATTTTTGGCGCAGCCGAGCGTTATGATGTTGATGGTTCTCCTTTTCATCTCTCTTCATGGCGTCCGCCTCGGGACGCCCCCTGTTATGCCTCTATCTCTCCGAATATGGCGTCGACGAAGTCCTCACGGTCGAACACCTTCAGTTTGTCTATGCCTTCGCCTATGCCTATGAAACGCACGGGGATGTTGAAACGGTCGCTGATGCCTATCACCACACCGCCCTTTGCCGTGCCGTCGAGCTTGGTGATGGTGAGCGAGGTCACCTTGGTGGCCTGCGTGAACTGCTTGGCCTGCTCGAATGCGTTCTGTCCCGTGGAGCCGTCAAGCACCAGCATCACATCGTGCGGTGCATCGGGAATCACCTTGGCCATCACGTTGCGGATTTTGGTGAGCTCGTTCATGAGGTTCACCTTGTTGTGCAGACGGCCTGCCGTGTCGATGAGTACCACGTCGGCATCGTTCGCCACGGCCGACTTGAGGGTATCGTAGGCTACGGATGCGGGGTCGCTGCCCATCTGCTGCTTGACCATCGTGGCACCTGCACGGTCGGCCCATACCTCAAGTTGCTCTATGGCGGCCGCGCGGAATGTGTCGGCAGCACCGATGTAGACCTTCTTGCCCTCCTCGGTGAGCATGGCCGCAATCTTGCCTATGGTGGTGGTCTTGCCGGCACCGTTGACGCCTACCACCATCATCACATAGGGCATGCCGTTACGACGTTCGAAGACATCGTCGTCCTCGGGGTGGCTCTCGCGCATGAGCGCCGATATCTCGCTGTGCAGTATCTCCTGCAACTCCGAGGAGTTCATGTATTTGTCCTTGGCCACGCGCTTCTCTATGTTGTCGATGATCTTTACGGTGGTTTCCACGCCCACATCGGAGGTGATGAGCACCTCCTCGAGCTTGTCGAGCAGTTCCTCGTCCACCTTCGAGTGACCGGCCACCAGACGGGCCAGCTTCCCGAAGATGCCCTCCTTGGTCTTCTGCAGTCCGCTTGCGAGTTCGGCCTTGGCGGCCTTGTCGTCATGGGTTTCCTCTGCGCCTTTCTTTCTGAATAAATCGAATAGAGCCATATCCAATCTGTTTTATGGTGAGTCTGTTGTGCGGAATGTCCGCTCCCTGCTGCAAAGATACTACAAAGAAACGAAAGGGCATGCGGCACTCCCGCAAAACATCTGTCATATTTTATGGCCGCTTCCGTTATGGCCTTTTCTGTGCCTGTGCCCGGGGTCGTGTCCGTGTCGGGCAGACATGCCCATTCCCATTTCCGCCCGAGGCCACAAGCCGGTGCGGGCGAGGAAAATGGCTTGGACGAAAACGCATTCTTTGGGTGGCTTGCATAATTGGACAGTAATAATTTGAACAGAAAACCAAGGAAAAGTTTGGTTGGTGTTCGGAATTTTGCTATTCCATGTGGCATGGAAAGAATATTGGAGGCTTTTGCAAACATACCTGTCAATACAATGGCGCTTGTTTCGCTGTTTCCGGACAAGAAGGCCGGAGGCGAGAAAGTGCGCCGACTTGAGCAACAGGGAGAAATCATCAGACTCAAGAAAGGTCTGTATGTCGTGAGTCCCGAGACATCGAGAGTCGCCTTGTCTATGGAACTTATTGCCAACCAGCTCTATGCACCCTCTTATGTCTCCATGTCATCGGCACTCCGGTATTATGGCTTGATTCCAGAGACGGTCTATGCCATGCAGTCAATGACAGTGAAGCACTCGCGCTGTTTCGACACGCCTGTCGGACGATTCGATTACACATGCATAAACCGGGAGGCTTTCCATGTGGGGGTAACCATCGTCAACAAGCAGACCTGCACTTTCCTGATGGCCTCGCCCGAGAAGGCCCTTTGTGACCTTATAGCCAATTCACCGAAGGTGAACCTTCGTTATCTGAAGGATGTGGAGCGGTATCTTGAGAAGGAGATCCGTCTCGACATGGAGGAGCTGCAAAAGATGGACACATCAATTTTCGAGCGTTACATAGAGGTGGGTAAAAAGGCCTCATCCATACGAATCCTGCTTAATTACCTTAGGAGATGAATAACGGGATATACAGTCAGATGTTGTCAGCCTATGATCTGGCAACCACGCAACAACAGCGCAACGCAACATTCGAAATCAACCAGCAGATAATCCTTGCCGGCCTGTATCATGGCGGTTTCTTTGATACTGCGGCCTTCTATGGCGGCACGTGCTTGCGAATATTCCACGGTCTGCAACGCTTTTCCGAAGATATGGATTTTTCTCTTTTGGCTCCTGATAATGATTACGATTTCTCACGCTATTTCCGACCGATAATCGACGAATTTGCCATGGTCGGCAGAACGGTGGAGATAACGAAGAAGGACAAGACGAATTTCGGTAGAGAGGAGTCGGCTTTTCTCAAGGACAATACTGATGTGTATGACGTGACGTTTCAGACCGAGAGGTCCATCAAAATAAAGATAGAGGTCGATACATGTCCACCTTTGAAATTCCGCACTGAACAAAAGCTGCTTTTGCTGCCTGAGTCTTTCATGGTACGTTGTTTTGTTCCATCGGACCTCTTTGCCGGAAAGATGCATGCTCTTGTGTACCGTTCGTGGAAGAATAGGGTAAAAGGACGTGATTGGTATGATTTTGAGTGGTATGTGCGCCACAGTGTTCCGTTGGATTTTGCCCACCTCAAAGAACGTGCGCTGCAATTTAACGGCGAGGAGATAAGCCAAGAGTCGTTCATTGTGTACCTGAAGGAACGTTTGACTACGGCGGACATGAATCAGGTGAAGGCAGATGTGTTGCCGTTCGTAAGAAATCCGAAGGAACTCGACATCTGGTCAAATGACTATTTTCTGCTTTTGGCCGATACGATAAGGTTTGAGGAGCGCAACCGTCCATGACAATATTATATAGGCAACAGGGCTGGTGAAACCGGATGCAAAAAAGTTGAGAAAATATTCGGGAAAAGTTTGTATTTGCAGAAATTTTATTACTTTTGTGCAGCTGAATGCAAGGAAAAGGGTTCTTTTGACATAACCGGATGTTAAGAAATTATTAAATTAATTTAATAATATTGCAGACTGTCGAAAAACGACTTATCTTTGCACCGAAGTTTTAAGGTTCATTTTAGGTTAGTAGTTTTAGGTTAGTTGGGAAATCCGGTCGTATCAATCTTGATACAAAACCGCATTTCCTTTTTTTAATGCCCAGGTGGTGGAATTGGTAGACACGCTACTTTGAGGGGGTAGTGAACGTTTTAGTTCGTGCAAGTTCGACTCTTGTCCTGGGCACCAGAAAATCAAGCGGAACATTCGAAAGAGTGTTCCGCTTTTTTTGTGCTCTTGTTGCCGAGGGGGTGGAAGGGAGGCGGTGCCGGAATATGTACGGAAACATGGCGAGTGGCAGGGGGCGGAAATTTTTCGGAGACAAACTGAGTGACGGCGATTGGAGGGGCGAGAAAAATCCGTATCTTTACAGAACGAAAACAAGGGGTCAGTATGGGTAAGAATATAGTTGTCATTACGGGAAGTCCTCGCATGAAGGGCAATACCAATGCGTTGGCCGATGCGTTCATAAAGGCCGTGTGTGACCGCGTGGAGTGCAAGGTGGTGCGCTTTGAGGCGACCAATATGTCACTGAGCGGTTGCCGTGCATGCCATGCCTGCTTCACCGGCGACAAGGCATGTCCTTCGGACGACAGTTTCAATCGGATTGCTTCGCACATAGAGGCGGCCGATGCGGTGGTGATGGCCATGCCGGTCTACTGGTTCTCCATCCCGGCGCAGATAAAGTGCGTGGTGGACAAGCTCTATGCCTTCACCAATGCCCACCACGATGTTTCGGGCAAGCAGTTTGCCCTGCTGGCCTGCTGTGCCGACAGCGACATGAGTGTCTTCGACGGCGTGAGGGGTCCCATGAAACGTACTGCCGACCTGCTCGGCTGGGAGTATGTGGGCGAGGTGCTTGTGCCCGGTGTGTGGGAGGCGGGCGACATCCTCAAGACCGGTTACGTGGCGCAGGTGGAGGAGCTGGCCTCAAAATTCTGATACATCCGCAAAGATGCAGAACCCCCATATGGCACATAACCCCGAAGCGGGGACGGCGAACGGGCCGGTTCCGGGACAGGAACAGGGCGGTGAAACCGTACGGCATGCCATGACGGGCGGGGGGTGCGTGCCGCGTCTGGCCATAGTGGACGAAAATACCCTTGCAGCCACGGGGCTCAAACTGTTGCTGGAACCCATTGCAGTGGGGGCTGAGGTCTGCATCTACAACTCTTTTGACCGTCTGGTGGCCGCGGAACACCCCTTCACGGTACACTATTTCATATCATCACGTATATTTTTTGAGCACCGCGACTACTTCGTGTCCTTGGCGCACAAGGTCATAGTGATGGTGTGCGGTCCTTCGCCATGCTTTTCCGACACCTCGTTCCGCATGCTTGATGTCTCGGCCGGCGAACACGAACTGGTGCGCAACCTGTTGCGCATACACGGTCAGGGCCACCACCCTTCGCGGACCGGACAACCCCAACAGACCAGACCACAGCTGCTCTCCCCGCGCGAAAAGGAGATACTGCGCATGGCGGTCATGGGGTTTGTGAACAAGGAGATAGCCGACCGTTACAACATATCGCTCACTACGGTCATATCGCACCGCCGCAACATCTGCGAGAAACTGGGGTTCAAGTCGCTCTCGGCCCTCACGGTCTATGCCGTGGTAAATGATATCGTGAAGATAGAGGAGATCTGACCCTTCCGCCTTGTTCTCCTTCCGCACGGCTTCCCTGGATTTTTTCCCATTTCCCATTTCCCCATTTCGTTTCTTTTCCTTTTCCTTTTCCTTTTCCTGACTCCCCAGGAATCCTTTCTGAACAAAAATTTTCATTTGCTGTGGACGGGTTGTCTGCGGACAAAAATCCTCTCTTGCGAGGATTGGCAGAGCGGGCGGGCTGTTATGGAAGGGTGATGGTCTATTGCAACCTGCATTTTCACTCCAGGAACAACATCTCTCGCAACGATATCTACCAAAGATTGCACATGATTATTTTTCGGATAGTATATTCTTTCATCCTGTGCCGTTCTATTTAGACTTGAATACCTGTCTCTTTACCCATTTCCACCGTTTGGCAGTATGGGTTATACAAAGAAACAGAAACAGAAAGCCAATTTTACCGTGTACTGCTCCAATGGGCGAATGTGCTGTTAATATCATTATACGTATAAAGGCTATAATGCTAATGAAGAACTGAATGGCAAATATTACACAAAGCCATTTTGTCTGCCTTTTCAACCCCTTTACTTTGGTGCTCCAATTCTTATTTCCGAAATGCAGATACAAATGTGTTACAACAAGGATTAACATCAATGTTCCGAGAATGCAGTGTAAGTACATCATTGTGGAGAATGAAAATCCCCATAGTCCTTCACCTCTACATGTTTCCATTTGTATGCTTGACGCAAGCATCAATACCGCAAAAGTCATAAGCAAAAGATTGCAGACCTTCAATCTTGACACTTTATTCATGGTTATGTACTGTATTTGTGCAAGCTTTCTTTTTCTTCCACGGTTTGACAACCGAAATGACAATGATGTAGGCAAAACCGAGTAGTTGTACAATTCCTGCTATAGCAACACTTCGGACATTGGCAAGGAAAATGCTTGCATCAGCATTGTCTGTCAGTATTCTCTGGGCATACACCATGTTTTCCTTGATTGTAACTCCCATATAACCTGCTCCAAGAACTACAAGCAGCATCGTCAATATACATTTAACGGCAATCCATCTATGCTTGAAAAATCCCCACTTGGTGAGAGTGCCATACAAGATTGCCGTGACAACGATGCCGATACCGCCAGGGATGAGAAAATATTCATCTACTATCAGATGTGAATGAGCTGCCATGTACATCATTTCTCTGGTCTTTGGTGTCTGCCCTAACTGCAGACTTACCAATGCCATCACACCCCCAATCCACATAATGGCAAACAGAAGATGGCTAATCTTCAGAACTTGAAGTCCTTTTGTTCCTAATGTTGTCATACCTTTCTATTTTTTATTGGGTGCAAAAGTAAGGGCAATGACAACAAAGGAACGATAACATTTGTAAAGAAATGTAGCCGAAGTAACTAATAGTTTCGCAGAAAGAATGCAGTCCCTATCGTCGATTTCTGATTCTTGACAGAGATACAGGTGTTATACCAAGATAAGATGCTATATAATGCTGCGGCACCCGTTGTATGATTTGTGGATCTTCCTTGATGAGTTTATCGAACCTCTGCTGCGGAGTATATTTGATATGGTCAAGAAACAATTGTTGGTAGGTATGGAAACGTTCTATCAATTTTTCCTCGTAGAGTTTCCTTACGTCCATTGACTCGTCTATCAGCCGATAGAAATCTGCTCGCTTGATTACAGAAATTTCCGCAGTCTCTATGCTCTCCAAAGAAAACATACTGGGCTGTTGATAATATAGACTGTCGAATGAGGCAACAATATCATTCTCGAAGAAGAATTGAAACGTGATGTCATTACCGTTGTTATAAAAATAAAGGCGCAGACAGCCTTTATGTATCAAGTACAATCTGTCTGCCACTTTACCTCTTTCCAGCAAAACGGTTTTCTCTGGAATAAACAAACGCTCGGCATCCTGTATGAGACTCTGTGGCAATTGAGTCTTGCACATAGGTTCACCAATAATACAAGCATTAACCCCGTCTTTGAGCTTGGCTTCCATTGCTTCATGCCTTGGAGTATCTATTTTACCCCAAAGTTTATCTTTCATGTCGTCTGCTGGTATCAATTTCATCTGTGTCATAATGCTATTCCTTTTTATTTTTAAGTACTCTTTTCTTATATCCTCTGCCTTGGCAATCTCCTTTAGTGGTGTCTTCTGAGTTTTTATGCCATGTGTGGCACAGGCCAATGTTTCGGTCTCTGCTTCTCCCGAAGGAGAGAGGCAATGTTGCCATTATGCATGTGGAATAACAGACATAAAGATAGTGAATTGTTTCTGGTCTGCCCAACAGAAGCGGAATAAATTGTTTCCAATGGTTTGTTGAAGAAAGGGGAGATTTGCCTTCGTGCCGTAAGTTGAAATCGGAGTGAATAGGCAGGGACACTCCTTAGGGGACAGAGGGGGCTTTGCGGTCTTTGGCGGGTGGGCCACGGGGAATATGGTGAAGGCAGGCAATGCATGAAGATAGGGATTATTTGCAGCGGGAGGGGAGAATGCGGGGTAAAAAGAGTATATTTGCCATTGTGGCCGGGGCGGGAATACGTGCGGCAGGTATCGGGCATGGCGGAGAAAGTGCATTGCTTCCGCAAGGAGAGTGCCGAAGGCGGCGCGGCTGCCCCCTAAAAAAGAAACGATTATGGAAAAGAGGACAAAATGGCTCTTGTTTGCAGCATGTGTCATACTGTTTGCGGGCTACGGGCATCTGACCGGCAGGAGGTCCGATGCGGGCAAGGCGGATACCACGGCGCAGGAGGCGTCCGGGAGCAGCTTTGCTTCATGGAATGAAGGCAAGGTGGACAGGGAGATCGGCGAACGCCTGTGCGCCATATATGACGATGTGTTCGGCTGGTACACCAAGGCTGAGGGAGACACGGATATGCCGGACGATATGCCCGATTTCGATGCCCTCTACATGTCCTCCGGCTATAAGGAGCTGCTCAGCAAGGTGAAGGCCAAGGATGAAGAGGTGGAGGCCGAGGGCATGATAGGCTTCTTCGACTACGACCACTGGGTGTGCGGGCAGGATTTCAGCGGGCTGAAGATGTCTGTCACCGGGGGCGAAATGGTGGACGGGAATACCTGCAATGCCGAGGTGGAGATTCTCAACTGCGGAGAGGTGCAGCAGATAGGCATAACGCTCGTGCGTGAAAACGGTGAGTGGCTGATAGACGACTTCATCACCGTCTTCGGCAACGAAAGGATTTCCGAGAAGGAACGCATGAGGCTCTATGTGGCCCAATAGCCCCAAATGGCTGGAGAGCGGCGGACGAACCGGGCAGTAGGGTGACGGCAAACGGCAGAGGACGGAAACATAAAATGGACAAAAATATGGAATTCAAGGAAGTGATAAGGAGGCGCTATTCGTGCAAGAAGTTCGATAGCGGCCGACAGCTCTCCGAGGCGCAACTCGGGGCGATACTTGAGGCGGGGCGCCTCGCTCCGACGGCCAAGAACCTGCAGGAGCAACACATATATGTGGTGCAGTCGGCCGAACTGCTTGCCAAAATAGACGGTGCGACCCCGTGCCGCTATGGCGCCCCCACCGTGCTGGTGGTGGCATTCGACCGCAACAATGTCTATACCTACCCCGACGGCAAGCGTGAGTCGGGAGTGGAGGATGCCGCAATCGTGGCGACCCACCTGATGCTGGCAGCCACCGACGAGGGGGTGGACAGCTGTTGGCTCAACTGCGTGCATATCGACTCTCTGCATGATGCACTCGATCTGCCCGGGAACGAGGAGATTCTGATGCTGCTCGATTTGGGATTTGCCGCTCCCGATACGGCGCCCAAACCGATGCACTATTCGCGCAAGCCGTTGGAGGAGACGGTG
Organism: Tidjanibacter sp.; assembly: GCA_963640325.1. GTDB lineage: Bacteria > Bacteroidota > Bacteroidia > Bacteroidales > Rikenellaceae > Tidjanibacter. Next base: position 74,287 of record CAVHXY010000001.1, on the reverse strand, counting down.
ACGAGGCTCGGCTGATATGGCACTCTCCACTCTTATATGGTATCTTGTGGCCATCAATGCCGTTGCGTTCATCGCCTTCGGCATAGACAAGTACAAGGCTCAGAGGGGACGGTGGCGCACACCCGAGAAGACACTCCTGCTGTTGGCCGTCATGGGCGGCAGTGTGGGCGCGCTGTGCGGCATGAGGGTGTTCCGCCACAAGACGATGCACAGGAAATTCACCGTAGGCGTGCCTCTGATACTCGTGCTGCAGATGGTTTTTGCCGTGTGGATTCTGACACGGGCATCACAGACCCCCATGCCGATATAGACGGCGTGGCAAAATGACAAAAGGCTTATGACAGAACTGACAATGCTCGGGACGGGCAATGCGCTTGCCACACGATACTACAACACCTGTTTCCTGCTCCGTTCGGGGGCGGCCTCTCTGCTGGTGGATGCCGGCGGCGGCAACCAGATTCTCAGCCGTCTGGAGCAGGCGCACGCTCCCATAACGGAACTGCACCACCTTTTTCTGACACATGCCCACACCGACCATGTGCTGGGTGCCGTGTGGGTCGTGAGGGCGGTTATGCAGAGCATGCGCCAGGGCAGGTACGAGGGCGAACTGCACATATACGGCAATCCGAAGGTCGTGGGTGTGCTCGAGTGGATATGCCGCAATACGTTGCCCCGGAAACTGACGCAGCTGTGGGACGAGGGAATCAAGGCCCATGTGCTGCATGACGGAGAGGAGTTCGGTGTGGACGGGTGGAGGCTGAACTGTTTCGACATACACTCCACCAAGGAACCCCAGTTCGGATTCCGTGCCGTTCTGACGGACGGACAGAAGTTGGTCTGCCTTGGGGACGAACCCTACAACGGGCTCAACCGCAAATGGGCCGAGGGGGCTGACTGGCTGCTCTGCGAGGCCTTTTGCCTGCACTCCGATGCGGAGCGGTTCCATCCATATGAGAAACACCACTCTACGGCGCTCGATGCGGCCCGGCTGGCCACTGAGCTTGGGGTGCGCAACCTTGTGCTCTACCATACGGAGGACAAGACCGGGGAGCGCAAGCGGAACTATACGGACGAAGCCGCCACTCTCTTCGGCGGAAATATTTTCGTGCCCGACGACATGGAGACAGTGGCTCTCGGTTAGGCGGGCGGTAAAAGAGAGCCAAGGCGGGCAAATCCGGTGATTTGCCCGCCTTGGCATATTTTGATTCAAGCCTTGCCCTGAATGCTACTTGAGTCCCGACGCAGCCTCGATGAACGAGATGAACAGCGGGTGCGGTTTGGTGGGACGGCTCTTGAATTCGGGGTGGAACTGGCATGCAATGAAGTGCTTGTGCCCGGGAATCTCCACAATCTCCACGAGGTTGAGCTGCGGGTTGATGCCCGATGACTTGAGCCCTTTGGACTCCAGCAACTCGCGGTAGGCATTGTTGTACTCGTATCTGTGGCGGTGGCGCTCCTGTATGTCGTCGGCACCGTAGGCCTTGTGCGCAAGCGTTCCGCGGAGTATGTGGCACTGGAAATTGCCCAGACGCAACGTTCCGCCCATTGAGACGATGTTTTTCTGCTCCTCCATGAGACTTATGACGGGGTGCTCCGTCTCGGGGTCGAACTCGGTGGATGTCGCTCCCTTGAGTCCGCACACGTTGCGCGCAAACTCCATGGTGGCAATCTGCATTCCGAGACAGAGACCGAGGTAGGGAACATTGTTCACACGGGCATATTCGCAGGCCTTGACCATGCCCTCTATGCCGCGCGGGCCGAATCCTCCGGGGATGATGATGCCGTCGTAACTGCCCAGCACAGCCTTCAGGTCGCAATCGGGCTTCTCAAGGTCCTCGGCGCTGATGTAGTCCACCTTCACCTTCTCGCCGAAGCGGTAGCCGGCATGCTTGAGGGCCTCGGATACGCTGATGTATGCGTCGAGCAGACCGACGTATTTGCCCACCAGAGCTATGCGGACCTCCTTGTCGAGATTGTTGACGGTCTCCACAAGGTCCTGCCACTGCTTTATGTCGAATTTGTTGTAGGGCAGCGAGAGCTTCTCCAGCACGAGGTCATCCACATGCTGCTCGTGGTACAACAGGGGAATCTCGTAGATGTTCTTCACGTCCACGCTGGCTATCACGTGCTGCTCGGTCACCGAACAGAAGAGCCCTATGCGGCCCTTTACGTCACTGCCCAGCGCACGCGGGGTGCGGCATACGATGATGTCGGGCTGGATGCCCACTCCGCGCAACTCGATTACCGAACGCTGCGTGGGTTTGGTCTTCAGCTCGTCCGAGCCGTAGAGCGAGGGCACTAGGGTGGTGTGCACGAATACCGTGTCGTCGGGGCGGTTCTCTATCTTCACCTGACGCAGAGCCTCCATGAATGCCTCCGACTCGATGTCGCCAATGGTTCCGCCAATCTCGGTAATCACAATGTCGGCATTGGTCGAAACGGCCGCCTCATAGATCTTGTGCTTGATTTCGTCCGTTACATGGGGGACAATCTGTACCGTACCGCCCAGATAGTCACCACGGCGCTCCTTGTCTATCACCGACTTGAGCACCTTGCCCATCGTGATGTTGGATGTGTAGTTGAGCTCCTCGTCGATGAAACGCTCGTAGTGTCCCAGGTCGAGGTCGGTCTCCGTTCCGTCGGCAGTCACGAACACCTCGCCGTGCTGGTAAGGGCTCATCGTACCGGGGTCCACATTGATGTAAGGGTCGAATTTCTGCATGAACACTTTGTATCCGTGTGCCTTGAGCAGCAGTGCGATGCTCGATGCCGTGATACCTTTACCCAACCCGGAAACTACACCTCCGGTGACAAATACATATTTGGCCATTTCGATTGTTTAGCGCTTTGTGATTAACTGTTGTTTTTTCCGCCTACAAAGATAGTGGTTTTAATCTCTCGCCAAAACTAAAAACGACAAAATATGTTGCAAGAAAATATTTGCCGGAATATTTAAAATATTGTGGGCGATTGACTATTTTTGCGGACATAAACGGAAAACATCTACAGATGGAACAAAAGATAATCATACTCGATTTCGGTTCGCAGACCACGCAGCTCATCGGGCGGCGTGTGCGCGAGCTGAACACTTTTTGCGAAATTCTGCCCTACAACAAGTTTCCGCACGGCGACAAGAGTGTCATCGGTGTCATCCTGAGCGGCTCGCCCTTCAGTGTCTATGATCCCGAGGCATTCAAGGTGGACCTCTCGGAGATAAGGGGCAAGTACCCCGTGCTGGGCATATGCTACGGTGCGCAGTACATTTCCTACTCGCTGGGCGGCAAGGTGGAACCAGCCGGAAGCCGCGAGTACGGCCGTGCCAACCTGTGCCGGATAGACAAGGCCAACCCCCTCTTCAAGGGCTTCGACGACAATTCGCAGGTGTGGATGAGCCACGGCGACACCATTACGGCGTTGCCCGCCGGCTTCAGGGTCATCGCCTCCACGGAGGATGTGGAGAATGCGGCGTTCCAGGCCGAGGGCGAAAAGCTTTGGGGCGTGCAGTTCCATCCCGAGGTGTTCCACACCACGCAGGGCACGCAACTGCTGAAGAATTTCGTGGTGGACATATGCGGCGGCCGTCAGGACTGGAGCGCATCTTCGTTCATCGACACCACGGTGGCCGAGCTGAAGGAGCAGATAGGCAATGACAGGGTGATACTGGGCTTGAGCGGCGGCGTGGATTCGTCGGTGGCTGCCGTGCTGCTCAACAGGGCCATAGGCAAGAACCTGACCTGCATATTCGTCGACCACGGACTGTTGCGCAAAAACGAGTTCCAGGATGTGCTGCACGACTACGAATGCCTGGGCCTCAATGTGATAGGAGTGGATGCAAGCAAGCGGTTCTTTGCCGACCTTGAGGGGGTTTCCGAGCCTGAGAGGAAACGCAAGATAATAGGTGCCGACTTCATAGAGGTATTCAATGCGGAGGCCATGAAGATCAAGGATGCCAAGTGGCTGGCACAGGGTACGATATATCCCGACCGTATAGAGAGTCTCAACATAACGGGCAAGGTCATCAAGAGCCACCACAATGTGGGCGGACTGCCCGAAAAGATGAACCTCAGGCTGTGCGAGCCCCTCAAGTGGCTCTTCAAGGACGAGGTTCGCCGTGTGGGTACGGAGCTGGGCATGCCCAAGCACCTCATTTCGCGCCATCCCTTCCCCGGTCCGGGTCTGGCAATCCGCATCCTGGGAGACATTACGCCCGAGAAAGTGCATGTGCTGCAGGAGGCCGACCACATCTTCATTCAGGCCCTGAGGGACTGGAATCTCTATGACGAGGTCTGGCAGGCAGGCGTCATCCTGCTGCCGGCCAAGACAGTGGGCGTGATGGGTGACGAGCGCACCTACGAACGTGCCGTGGTGCTGCGTGCCGTGACGAGCCGCGACGCCATGACTGCCGATTGGGCCGACCTGCCGCATGCTTTCCTGAGCCAGGTGAGCAACGACATCATAAACAAGGTGCGCGGAGTGAACCGCGTATGCTACGACATATCCTCCAAACCGCCCGCAACCATCGAATGGGAGTAGGGGAGTGCCTGCCCGTGTGCGGGGCGCAGTTGCCGTGAGGCGGAGTGCTTCGGACAATGCGGGCACCGGAGAGAGAAACAGCCGGAGGGCTCTGCAGGGGATACTGCAGGGCCCTCCGTTTTTGCCGTTGCGGATTGTCGGGAAAATTTGTATATTTGTCTTTCGGGGCGGTCACTCGTAGGCATAGGGTGGGCCTGCCCGGAAATGAATCGGAAAACCGAAACTGTAACATAAAAAAACTGAACCATGAAAAAACTTTTACTTGTTTTGTGCAGCGTGGCCCTTATGGGCAGTGCGTTGCAGGCCGAGGCCAAGGAGAAACAGAAGAACGTATTCCCCGACGGAACCCCCATCTCGGAGTGGTTCCTCGATGACTCGGTGCCCGAACTCGCATCGCTCGGCAAGGTATACAATCTGGCCGACTACGGTGTGATAAGCGATCCGGTGCGTCTGCAGACCGAGAAGGTGCAGGCCGTCATAGACGAGGCGGCAGCCAACGGCGGCGGTGTGGTGGTCTTCCCCGAGGGTATCTGCAAGTCGGGTGCGCTCTTTATGCGTCAGGGTGTGAACATCCATCTCAAACAGGGAGCCATACTGCTCGGCAGCGACAGCATACTCGATTTCCCCGTGGTCATGACACGCATCGAGGGTGAGTACTGCAAATATTTCGCCGCCCTCATCAATGCCGAGAACCTCGACGGGTTCTCCATTACCGGCAAGGGAATCATCGACGGCAACGGCTCGCCCTACTGGCAGGCCTTCCGCACGAGACGTCTGTGGAATCCGCAGTGCACCAACAAGGACGAACAGCGCCCGCGCCTCGTGTTCATACACAAGTGCACCAATGTGACGGTGGCCGACGTGACCCTGCAGAACTCGCCCTTCTGGAGCTTCCACTGCTACAAGAGCGACCATGTGAAGGTGCTCAACGTGCGCATCTTCTCGCCCGTGAAACCCATCCGCTCGGCCAGTGCCGACGGCATAGACATGGATGTCTGCAACCACTTCCTCATCAAGGGGTGCCGTCTGACGGTCAATGACGATGCCGTATGCTTCAAGGGAGGCAAGGGCCCCGATGCCGACAAGGACGGGAACAACGGCCCCAACTACAACATTCTCATAGAGGACACCCTCTTCGACAACACCACCGGCAGCTGCATGACCTGCGGCAGCGAGTCGATACATGCCTACAACATCCTCATGCGCAACTGCCGTGTTGAGGGCGGCGGCAGCCTGCTGCAGCTCAAGATGCGTCCCGACACTCCGCAACGCTACGAGTACATTACCATAGAGAATGTGACGGGCTGGTGCTCCGGTCTGCTCAACATAGCACCGTGGACGCAGTTCTTCGACCTGAAGGGACATACCGAAATTCCCCGCTCGTACTCCAACAACATCACCATGCGCAACCTGGAGCTCAAGTGCAACCGCTTCATAGGGGCGCAAAGGAACAAGGAGCAGTACGATGTCTACGACTTTACCTTTGAGAACATCAACGTGGAGGCCGACGATGCACGTTGGAACAGCGAGGCATTCGACTCGTATGTGATGAAGAACGTGACGGTGAACGGCGAGAAACAGCAATAGTTCCGGGACCGTCCGAAAGGTAGTCACATAGACATGGATTCAAGAAAACAGGAACCGAAAAAATATGACAAGAGAGAGAATGATGGCGGCTGTGCTCAGCGTGGCTGCCTTGGCGCTGGCTGTGCAACTGCCTGCACAGGCCGTCCCCGAAACCGATGGGGGGATACATGTGGCCCGCTATCGTGGCGACCGCAAGGCTGCCGTGAGCTACACCTTTGACGATGCTCTGCAGGAGCACTACACGGTGCTCTATCCGCAGCTGCGCAAACGTGACATAAAGGCCACCTTCTGGGTGAACGGCAATACGGTGAACCTCAAGGAGCAGGGCGACAGACCCCGCACGACATGGGCTCAGCTCCGCGAGATGTCGGATGCCGGGCAGGAGATATCCAACCACGGCTGGGCGCACCGCAAACTTCCCCAACTCACGGGCGAGGAGCTGCGCTATGAGGTGCAGCACAACGACACGGTGATATGGCAGCACACGGGAGTGATGCCGCGCACGTTCTGCTATCCGAACAACAGCATGGACAGCCGTACGATAGCCTATGCTTCAGAGGGACGTGTGGGAACCCGCACCGAACAGCTTGCCGTGGGCGGACACAGCACGCGCGAGAGCCTGCGCGAGTGGGTGGACGGCCTGTTGCGCGAGGGCAAATGGGGTGTGGGCATGACCCACGGCATCAACTACGGCTACGACGCCTTTACCGATGCGCAGATTCTCTGGGACCATCTGGACTATGCCTTTTCGCTCAAGGGCGAGCTGTGGATTGCCACTTTCCACGACGTGGCGGCCTACATCGCCGAGCGTGACAATGTGAAACTCTCGGTGCGCCGTGAGGGCGATGTTGTCTACGTGAAACCCACGATGACGCTCGATGCCGGGCTCTACAACGTACCCCTTACGCTCGTGGTGCCCAACAGCAACGACAATCTTATAACCGCCACGCAGGACGGCAAGGGTATCAAGGGTGAACGGCTGGAGGGCCGCACACTCTTCGACTTCTCGCCCGCCGGCGGCGAGGTGAAGATATACATGTCGATGCCTGCCACCCCCCCCGAGGATGTGACGGCCGACATGAACTACTACCAGATGCTCAACCAGCTGGGTATGAAACTGCCCGTGCTTGTGGCAATGGAGGCCGACCCCATGAGGCAGGAGAACATCTATCCCATGGTGGAGAAGCCGGGCCGCTGGAAAGCTCCGGGCGGTGACGAACGCCGCCGCACCAACTGGGGTTTGTGGACCAACTATGAGGATGCAACCTACGGTCTCTTTGCGGGAGCCGACTCGGCACGTGTGGGGCAATACACCCCGATAGATCTGCTCAAGGACAGCCGTGGCCGCAACATCAGGACGGTACGCCAGTGGAACCGCCAGCGCCCCGTGCTGCTGCAGGCAGTGCAGGAGAATATGGTGGGTGTGATGCCGGAGCGCAAGGAGTGGCCTGCAGTGACGTTCCGCAGCGAGACATCACGAGGCGAAGCCGAGGGCTATGCCTATGTGCAGCAGACCATTACGGGCACAGCCGATTGCTCGGCCCATCCCACACTCAAGCATGCACCGGCGGTGGAGTGCATACTGCGTACTCCTGCCGATGCCAAAGGGCCGGTACCGGTGATGATTGTCCTGAGCGGTGCCTACAGCCTTGATGCCTACTGGAAGATTATGGCAGAGCAGGGTTGGGGCGTATGCATATATGACTATTCGGCCGTGCAGCCCGATTCGGGTGATGCCCTGAACGACTATCTGATAGGTTACTTCACCAGTGGCAACTGGCGGGCACCCGAAGATATAGGTGTTCTGGGCGCATGGGTGTGGGGCGTGGAGAACGTCGTGGACTATCTGCTTACGCAACCGGCATCGGTGCGAGCCGACGCTATCGGTGTCACGGGCCACTCGCGTTGCGGCAAGGCGGCACTCTATGCCATGGCGCTCGACGAGCGTATCGCTATTGCTTTCCCGAGCGATGCGGGATGCATGGGTACGGCTATGAACCGCCGCCACTTCGGTGAGGATATAGAGCTCTGCTCGCCCTATTGGTTTGCTGGCAATCTGATGAAGTATTGCGGTCCGCTCCACGAAGGCGGATATCTGCCGCGCAAGGTGGAGAACATGCCCGTGGATGCACATACGGTGCTGGCACTCTGCGCACCGCGTCCTGTCTTCATCAACAGCGGCACGATAAGCCTTTGGGCCGATGCATACGGCATGTTCCTCACAGCCAAGGGAGCAACGCCCGTGTATGAACTGCTGGGCATGAAGGGACTCGACACGACCGACCGCACGCCCGAGGTGGACAAGGCCTATGTGGGAGGTACGATTGGCTACCGCTATCACGAGGGCGGCCATACCGACCTGCCCGACTGGCCGGCATTCTTCGAGTTTGCCCGGAAGTTCATAAAGTGACATACTGTTCTCTCCGTTCCGGTGCAGACCGGATGAGGGGAGAGAGAAGATGCGAGAGCGGTGTCTGACAATATTGTCAGACACCGCTCTCGCCGTATGAATGTATGGCCGCGTTGAGAAAAAATGGTCCAATGGTGGATAACGATTATGATTTTTTACTAAATTTGGGCAAACGGATGCATTGTGTATCCTTTGTGGCGATATCTGCAGGAACAGGACAATATGAACAGTGAAGAGGAGATGGTTGCAGCGAAATGTTGCGGGGTGGACCTTCGTGAGATCGAACGGGTCTACATAGACTATTCGCCCCGCCTGATCAATTATGCCTTCAGACTCCTGCAGAACCAGATAGCCTCCGAGGATATAGTGCATGAGAGTTTCGTGTCGGTGTGCGAAAAGGCCGATTTGCTCACAAGTGCCAATCTGCCGGCACTTATGTATGCCAAGGTGCGCAACGGCTGTATCGATTTCCTGCGCCACCGCAAGGTGGAGAACAACTACAACCTCTCGTACCTCACCAGACTCAAGAGACAGGAAGAGCTCTACAATCTCGATTTTCTGTTCGATTCCGAGACCCCGTTTGTGATTCAGGAGCTCAAGGGGCAGATACATCGGATTATTGATTCGTTGCCGCCACGTTGCCGCGAGGTATTCGTGCTGAGTCGCTTTGAAGGGTTGAAAAACAGGGAGATAGCCACCATGCTGAACATTTCGCAAACAGCTGTGGAGAAACACATTACCCGGGCGATGAAAGCCTTTGCGGATAGCCTGGGCGAATATTGCGGCATGAGCGTGTGCGTGACGGTCATGGTATGGCTCTTCGGCAACCTGCAATAGAGAGGCTTAATGCATCTTCATAACCGCAGAGGCAAAAACGGGGACTCTGCCTTGGTGACGCGTGCGGAGCATTGCCAGTGGCGGAAAATGCAATATAATGATAAACAGAGATATAGAACATTCAGACAACTGAAAGCAAAAAAAGCAGAACAAAAATCTGCTTTTTCCGTTATTTGGGGGTTGGAAAAGGCGGCCGTGAAACGTTATAAATAAAAAGGTGCCGATAGAATGACAGACGAAACGATGATAAAAAAGGCGGCAGAGGCCTACTTCGCCGGCAAAAGTACGGTGGAAGAGGAGGCCATGCTGTCCGATTTTGTAACCGGCAATGCGGCCCACAAGGGGATGTTTCGCGAGTGGGAACGCGAGTGGCTGGCAGAACACGTGCCCGATGAGGAGACCGTGGAGGGTTGGCACGAGGTGCAGCGCAGTGTGCGCAACCGTTACTTGCGCAGCCGGGATATGGCTATGGCGAAGGGGAACAAGGTGGTGAGAATCAACCGCTACCTGCTCTTGGGAGCGGCAGCCGTGCTGGCCATAGTCTGCCTGCTGGGAGTGAAGTTTCTGGATGTCACGGTCAAGACGGACCAGACTCCGGTCTTTACCATACAGACCCAGGAGGGCGAACAGAGCCGTGTGACTCTGCCAGACGGAACGAGTGTATGGCTCAATGCCTCCACTACATTGTCGTATGACGGCAACTTCAACCGCAAGGACCGTGTGATGCAGCTCTCGGGCGAGGCCTATTTCGATGTGGGCAAGAATCCCGAAAAACCCTTTGTGGTGAATATGCCGCACTGCACCTTTGAGGTGAAGGGCACGCGCTTCAACCTGACTGCATACGACAGTGAGAATACGGTTTCGGCGGTGCTGATGGAGGGTGCCATGGAGTTTGCGTCGGCCCGGGAGAGACTGACGATGCAGGTGGGACACGAGCTTACCTATAATATAAAGACGGGCGAGGTGAAGAACCTTCCGGTGAGGGCGGAGCAATACAAGTCGTGGATGTACGGCAACTTCGAGTACGACAGGATAACGATGAGGGAACTGCTTACGCGTCTGGCGAGACAGTACAAGGTGGATATAGTATACCGTCCGTTGCCCGGAGACGAACCGGTATTCTCGGTGTCGCTCAAGAACGGCGAAACGGTGGACGATGTGCTCGATGCCCTGTCGCTGATCGTCCCTCTGGAGAGACATAGGGAGAACGGTATGATAATGATAAGATTGCTTGACCAAGGACCTAAATAAAAAACCAAAACCAAAACCAAAAAAAACAAAAAATCTAACCTAAAACAATTACCTAAAATCTAACCTAAAACCTTATGAAACAAAATCGACTATTTTTGAGAGTTTGTCTCTTTTGTTTTGTGCTGTTGTCAGGTGCAAATCTGGCAGCCCAGAACATTACGAAGAACTTCAACCAGACTCCGTTGTCAACGGTTCTGAAGGAAGTGGAGACACAGACGGGTCTTTCCGTGATTTATGAGAAGGGTGACGTGAACGGTGACAAGCCCATTACGGCTTCGTTCAACAATGCCTCCGTGACCACGGTTCTCAAGCAGGTGCTTGACCCGTCGCTGGACTACACCGTTTCCGACAAGATGATCGTCATCCACAAGAAACAGGCAGCTCCCGCAGCAGCAACATCTTCCCGCACCTCCAGCAAGGTGACCGGTGTGGTACGCGACGCATCAGGAGTGCCCATCATCGGTGCAACTGTCCTCGTGGACGGAACCAGCACGGGTACGGCAACCGGCGTGGACGGTACGTTCTCCATCAATGCCAAACCCGAGAATACACTCGTGTTCTCGTTCATGGGATACGTTTCGCAGAAACTGGCAGTGGGCAGCCGCACCAGCTTTGACGTGACTCTCGCCGAAGACAGCCAGGCAATAGAGGAGGTTGTGGTCATCGGTTACGGTACGAGTACCGTGAATGACCTGACGAGTGCAACGGCTTCGGTCAAGGCCGACAAACTCGACAAGGGCGCACAGGCCAGCATCGACAATATGTTGCAGGGCCGTATCGCAGGTCTGAACATGAGCTCCAACTCGGCACAGCCCGGTGCAGGTCTGAGTGTCAACATCCGTGGTTCCATTTCGCCCAACGGCAACAACGAACCTCTCTACGTCATCGACGGTGTGCCCATGACCAGCAACTCGGCCAACGTGGCAAGCATCTCGGGCGGTAATGTCATCAACATGGGCGACAACATCAGCCAGAGCCCGTTGAATACCATCAACCCCTCGGATATCCAGTCCATTGATGTGCTGAAGGATGCATCGGCAGCCGCCATCTACGGTTCGGCTTCTGCCAACGGTGTGATCATCATCACCACCAAGCGCGGTGCGGAGAGCAAACCCACCCTGTCATACAACGGTTCGTATACGCTGCAGGTGCAGAAACCCTATGCTCACGAGCTGCTGAACGGTGAGGAGTTCATGCTTCAGCGCAACCTGTGGTACAAGGAGAATCTGGCATACCTCAGCAATACCTATCCTTACGGTCAGGTGGACTACAACGGTGACGGTGTGGTGGACATGAACGACTACACGGCCATAACCAGTGTGCCCGACATCTTCTCGGCAGCTGAAATCAGCGCCATCGGCGAGGGTTTCAACTGGCTCGACTACGTTACCGACAATGCCTACGTTACCGAGCACAACTTCTCGCTCAACGGCGGCAACTCCAATACCAAGTACTTCGTTTCGTACAACTACTACAAGAACGACGGTCTGCTGAAACTCTCCGACATGTCGCGTCATACGATGCGTCTGAACCTGGACCAGACCATCAACAAGTGGCTCAAGGCAGGTGTGAGCATCAACTATGCAAATATCAGCAACAACTTCCAGGGCTCCAACTACGGTAACGTTGGTCAGGGACACTACAACATCCTTGAGTGCGCATACCGCATGACCCCCACCATCGGTGCGGTGATAGACCCCACCACGGGTGCCTACATGAAGGGTTACGACTCCAAGATGGCCAGCCCTCAGGGTTACCTTGACATGACCGACAAGAGCAAGAACAAGCGTATCACCATCAACCCCACTCTGGACGTGAACATCATGGACGGCCTTACTTTCAAGGTAGTGGGCGGATACGACAACCAGGTCTCCACACGTAACCGTTTCATTCCCTCCACATCAGGCATGTACCTGGCTGAAAAGGGACTCGGAATGGTCGGCGGACAGGATATGGAGAACAAGAGCCTGGAGGGTTACTTCAACTACAACAAGACCTTCGGTGACCACCGTCTTTCGGCAGTGCTCGGATTCGGCGGATACCAGACCAACGCATCATACTATGTCATGCAGGCAGCCGACTTCTTTACCGATTCGTTCGGTACCGACAACATGTCGCTCGGAACGAACCTCGACAAGAAGTTTGTCCATACCGGCAAGAGCGAAATCACGAAGCTTTCGCAGTTCGGCCGAATCAACTATGTATTCAAAGACCGCTACATCCTCTCCTTAACCGGACGTAGGGACGGTTCGAGCGTCTTTGCAGCCAACAAGAAGTGGGGCTTCTTCCCCTCGGTTTCGGGTGCATGGCGTATTTCGGAGGAGGAGTTCATGGACTGGAGCGACAACTGGCTCTCCAACTTCAAGCTCCGTTTGGGTTACGGTACTTCGGGTAACGAGCCCATGCGTGCCAACTCGCTTTCGATCTACCGTACCGGTACCAACATCATCACCGCCGGCGGTTACAACTCGGGTGTGATTCTGCAGTCGCTCGGCAACCCCGACCTGAGCTGGGAGACCAACGAGACCATCAACGCCGGACTCGACTTCGGTCTGTTCGACCAGCGTCTGACCGGTAGCGTCGACTACTTCGTACGTACCGCCAAGGATCTGCTCGACTACAAGTCGCTGCCCTCCAACAACCCCGTTACCAGCGTGATTTCCAACATCGGTTCGACGCAGGCACGCGGTTGGGAGTTCACCCTCTCCTCGCGCAACATAGAGAACAGCAACTTCTCGTGGTATACCGACTTCAACATCTCCTACACCCTCTACCGCTGGAAAGAGCGTAATCCCGAACTGGTGCTCAACGAATGGGTTCCCGAGGATGCAGAGATGTCGGCAATCTACGGCTGGAAGACCGACGGCATTTTCCACAGCTATGAGGAGATTAATGCCTACACGAACGCCAACGGCGACCTGTTGCAGCCCAAGGCCGTTCCCGGAAATGTCCGCTATGTGGATGCCAACGGTGACGGTGTGCTCGACGACAAGGACAACGTGTTCCTCGGCCGCTCGACAGCCCCCATCCGTTTCGGTTTGAACAACACTCTGTCATACAAGAACCTGACCCTGTCGTTCTACTTCTACGGCGTGGCAGGCAACAAGAAGTCCATCGGCGACGTGGGTAGCGCAAGCGACATGTCTGTAGAGGCAACGCTCAACACCTACAACACCGTTTCGAGACGCTGGAGCGTACAGAACCCCGACGGTGACTGGCCCGGTCTGGGCAATGACCTCACCTCCACGACGCAGCGTAGCGGCGGTTCGTCGGACTTCTGGTTGGCATCGGGCGCTTTCGCCAAGCTGAAAAACGTGACATTGTCGTATGCACTTCCCGAGAAATGGATCAATGCGATGGGTATCGGCAGCATGGCCCTTTCGGTAGACATGCAGAACCTGGCGACTTTCACCAACTACTACGGTTTCGATCCCGAGTTGAATGGCCAGTTCCCCTATCCGCAGGCATACTCGTTCAACTTCGGTGTGAAGGTAACCTTCTAAATGACACGATTACAGTTACAACCTAAAAAAGAAAACAAGCAATGAAAAAAATATCAAGCAAAATAGTATCATTGGGTTTGCTGCTGTCGCTGCTGTCGTTCTCGTGGTCTTGCGAGGATGCGCTCGAAACCAAGGTTTACGGCGAAGTGGTACCCGAAGCGTTCTTCAAGAACGAGGCCGACCTCAAGGCGGCCGTCACGGGAATCTCCGTCTATATCGCCGGTCGTGGCGTCGGTACGGACTACCCGCTCTACACGAGCCACGTATTGGCTCCCTTTGTGGCATCGATGCTCTCCACCGACGAGCTCAACTCTCTCTGGTGGGACGGATTGGGCCTGTGGACATGGAACCACACCGCCAATGCGGGTTTTGCATGGGAATATGTAAGCCACTGTGCCAAGATAACAGAGCTTATAGCACGCTTCGAGGAGGTTACCTCAGTAGACCGTGCCGTTGTGGACAAATACATCGCCGAACTGAGAGGTGTCAGGGCACAGTACATGTACCTCACCTATCTCTTCTTCGGACCCACCAACGTGAAGCTTGACCCCGCTACCCTCACCGACGAGACTCCCACTCCGCGTCTGTCGGATGCAGAGTTCCGCAAAGCCCTGGAGGCTGACCTCAATGCCGTTCTGGAGAGCGATATGATAGAGCGTCAGGAGAAGGGCAGCGACGACTGGGGCCGTGTGTCGAAGGACTACTTCCGCATGCTGGCCGTGAGATACTACATGCATATCGGCAACTGGAGCCAGGCCGAGAAGTACTGCCGCGAGATAATCGCTTCGGGTGCCTATGAGCTGGAGGCCGACTATAACGATGCTGTCAGCAAACAGTACAACAAGGAGGTGATATTCTCCTGCCCCGCCGACACCAACCACGGTAACATCTGGCTCACCGAGTGCTGCCCCGGATCCGGTTTTGCAACGCAGGGCCCCGGTGCAGGTACGCGCTTCAGCGGATGGTATGGTATCTACATGCCTTGGGAGCATTATCACAAATTGTGGGGTGAGTCGGGTGACGCTTCGTTCGACAACGATGCCCGCCGTGCTACGGTACATGACGAATACAAGTTCGGTAACGGTGCCATGGTCCGTGAGAATCCCAGTGCGGGCGAGAGAAAGCTCACCGGAGCCATTCCCGTCAAGTTCTCCACCTGGCATCAGTTCAGCTTCAACGAGTTCCCCATCGAACAGCCCGTTTACCGTCTGGCTGAGGTCTATCTCACACTGGCCGAGTGCATTGTCCGTCAGCAGAATACCATAACGAGCGAGGCCGAGAGTCTGGTGGCCGATATCCGCGAGCGTGCGGGTCTGGGCCGTGACCTCACCGCCAACCTCGTTCCCGGACAGGTTTCGCCCATGTCGAGCGCTGATGCATTCATCGAATTCCTGTTGTGGGAGCGTGGCCGCGAGCTCTATTGCGAGGGCCAGCGCCGTGAGGACCTGTTGCGCTACGGAATGTTCGTGCAGAGGGCTTATGACCAGCACCGTATCTCCGACGTGGCAAGCAACGAGTACCGTGTTCTCTACCCGATTCCCAACAGCGTTGTACTGCAGGGCAATGGCGTGATCGAGCAGAACCCAGGTTACACTTCGCCTTTTTAGTGGACTATAAATAAAAACAGGCGTTAGGATTAATGACTGTACGACACATTTCCCTCCAATTGGTATTCGTAGGTTCTTTGTCTATATGACGGAGGGAAATGTCTGGAGCCTCGCGGGTCTTTTCGGTAGTGGAGAGACCCGCGTTGGCGATAGAGGGGATACAGTCTGATTGAAACGCCACAAAATTTTATAGATGAAACTCAAGAAAACTATTCTTTTGGCAACAGCGCTTCTGGCTGTGAATGTGGCCATGCTGCAGGCTGCCGAGGCTGTGGCATCCCCGGCAGGCGGAGCCGACAAGGTGCGGATAGTGCCCGTACCTACAAGCGTGCAGGGCGTGTCGGAGTGTTGCCTGACACTCTCGGGAGAGTGGAAAGTAAAGTATTTCGACACGGCCGAACAGGCCGAAGCCAACATGTCGGGCACCTCGGGGTGGGGCGACTATTCGGCCGAGCGGCCCTTCGGCGAGCGGCATACGGTGCGCCTTCTGAAGAGGGATGTGACACTGCCTGCCGATTTCAGTGACAAACGCATTGTGGTGCGGCTCAACGGCGTGGCACACTATGCCAAACTCTTTGTGAACGGCCGTTTTGTGCGTGACCACTGGGGCTCGTTCATGGCATGGACGGGCGACATCACGCAGTTTGTGGGTGATGCCGGCAAGGTGAGCATCATGCTCATGGTGGACGAGACCCGCGAAGGGCTGGCCGAATTTATCAACGGCGATGGCCTGCAGCGGGATGTGCAGCTGATGGCGCTTCCGAAGAACTATGTGGCTTCGAGCCGTGTGGAGACCCTCTTCGATGATGCCTACAAAGATGCAGTGTTGCGTCTGAAACTTGACATAGACAAGGCCGACCTCAAGACCGCCAACAAGGTGAAGGTGGAGCTGACCGCTCCCAACGGCCGCCGTGTGCACATTAGCCCGTCGCAGTTCGACGTACCTGCAGAGGGTGGCGAGATGGTGGTCGAGGGCAACGTGAAGAGCCCGCTGAAGTGGGATGCCGAGCACCCCAATCTCTACCGCATGACCCTCACGCTGACGGCTGACGGCAAGGTGGCGCAGACCATCGAGCGCAATGTCGGTTTCCGTGAGGTGGAGCTCCGTGGCCGCAACCTCTTCGTCAACGGACAGGAGGTGAAGCTGCGCGGCATGTGGGGCGGCAACAGCATAGCACAGCTTGTGTCGCTGAATGTGAACCACACGCGCCAGAAATGGGTTACCGAGCAGCAGCTCGACTCGTGCGACATACTGGGTGTATATGTGCTGGACGAGAATCCGGTCGATTTCGCCAAATATGGTGCCGAGAGCGACCCGCAGTATGCATGGCAGTGGAAGAGCCTTATGGCCGACCTTATCGAGAGGGATTATTCGCATCCTTCGGTAATCATGTGGGGTCTCGGCAACGAGAGCTTCCACGGTGCCAACGTGCTGGATGCGTATAAATATATCAAGACACAGGACACCGTGCGCCCCGTGATGTACAGCTGGGCCAACCGTGTGAAGACCACCGAGGAGATTCCCTTTGACGTCTACAGTTACCACTATCCCGACATCACGCGCGGTGCATCGGATGTGGCCAGCTACAATACTGCCATATGGCACTCCGAAGGGCTCATAGAC
The DNA here is from genome assembly GCA_963640325.1 of Tidjanibacter sp. GTDB lineage: Bacteria > Bacteroidota > Bacteroidia > Bacteroidales > Rikenellaceae > Tidjanibacter. Next base: position 56,935 of record CAVHXY010000001.1, on the reverse strand, counting down.
AAGCGTACCGTGGTGCCGCAGATGCCTGTCATTTGCGACGAGTATGCCCACGTGGTGCTTTCGGACCAGGAGACCGACCGCGACCCCAACGTGCGCAACTTTTGGGGTGAGAGCCTGAAGGTTTTCTGGGACAGCATGTACAATACCGACGGAGCTCTGGGTGGCGACCAGTTCGGTCTCTTCACGAGTCTCAACAACGGAACCGACACCCCCGAGATATGGCTCACCCGCAAGGCCTACAGCCCGATACATATCGAGGCGGACCACTTCGACCTGCCCGCCAAAGGCGAGCCGCTGAGTTTCCGGATGCAGAACCGCTTCAGCCATACCGACATGCGTGAGGTGACGATCCGTTGGAGCATAGGCGACCGCAGCGGCGAGACGCAGTGCTCGGCGCTGGCTCCCGCAGAGTGGGGCGAGATGAAGATTCCCGTCGGGGAGGTCAAGAGCGGTGATGTTGTTGACTTCGTGTTCCTCCGTGGTGACGGTCTGCAGGTGGACGAGTTCTCGTTCGTGGTGGCTCCCGAGCCTGTGAAGATGCCTGCTTTCTCCGACAAGGCGCCCCGTCTGGAGGAGAGTGCCGGTGCGATAACGGTCAGTGGCGACAGATTCAAGATAGTTTTCGACAAGTATGTGGGTCTGATGACATCGGCCGAGTATGACGGTCGCCAGGTGATAACGCGTGGCCCGATACTGCAGTTCGAGGGCTCCAACCTCTCGGCCAAGGAGTGGTGGTGCGACTCGATGAGCGCCCGCATGGAGGGCTCCACGGCAGTCATCGACATCGAGGGCAACTATGCCGCCATCTATGTCGCTTTCCGCATTACGGTGGACGGCGAGGGCCTGATTGCCACCGACTACACCATACGTCATTTCCCCGATGCACCTCCTGCAGAGAAGACTCTGCCGTGGGACGGAACGCATGTCGGAGGATTCAGCGAGATAGGTGTCGTCTATGACCTTTCGCCCGCAGTGGAGAGTCTGGAGTGGGACCGCAAGGCGCTTTGGACCACTTATCCCGAGGGCCATATAGGTGCCCCCAAGGGCGTGGCCTACAAGAGCGTGCCCGAAGTGAAGGGCAAATGGGCGACCTACACTGCCGACAACGGCAACTTTTCGCATGCGCCGGGTACGGTTCGTCCCTACAACATGAACTTCCTTGCCTCCAAGGAGTATATCCGTCAGGCAACGGCACGTCTTTCGGACGGAACTGGAGTGCAGGTACTCTCGCCCGAAAGCGATGCAGTGAGAATGATGCCCAACGAGCGTACGCCCCAGGGAGTCTCTATCGTGATAAACAATCTGTGGAACTACCCGACACTCGGGTTAGGCAACTACATGAAGGAGCCGATAATAATTTCGGACGGCTATTCCAACCGTGTGACGATGCGTCTTGTGGGACGTTAGCGTCTTTGGGCGGTTAGCTTTCGGCGGCACTGAAGTCAATTCCGGCTACGGTGCCGCCATCTTTTTTCTCTTCGGTGAAGAAACGCGCCTTGTTGAGGTGGGCGATGCGGTTGCATACGGTATCTTCAAGAGAGTCGGCCACACCGGCTTTCCGCTTCTGCGGCTCCTCCAGGGAGAGCCACCTGGCATGCTCCTCCTCCACAGCTATCCTTACATTGTGCCGTTCGGTCTCAATCCAGAGCAATATCCTGCCACCGGTCATGTCGCGCATGGCACGGGCAACAAGGGTGTCGATGATGTATTTCATGCTCTTTTCGTCGCAAAGCACATCGCAACGGCCGGTCGACTTGTATTCTATGGTGAGTTTTTTCCGCTGCACTTCGGTATCCATGCCCGCCTTGCACTCCTTGAGCAGCTTGTCGGCATCGCACTGGGACAATGTCGGGGTGTATCCGCCACGCAAAACCTCACCGGCGAACTCCATGCCGCACACCCTGAAGGCGAGTGAAGCCGCCCCCGAGGCAACCTTGTCGGACTGTGCCCTGAAAGCGTCAATGTCGGCTCCCTTCATCTTCGTCAGCCTCTCCGCCTCATTGCGCAATGCCGCAGCCTTCTCGGCCATGTCATGCGGAATGGCTACGGCCATATCCTTGAAGCGGGCTTCCGTCTCCCGACGGGTACGCCGTGCACCGCGCAATGCCACGGCCAGCACCGCTGCAAGCATCACCACGACTATGCCTGCACCTATGGCCACAAACCGGTTGTCTACATTGAACGTCACCTGGGAGCGTTGCCTTTCGGCACGTTGGCGTTTGTGGCTCTTTTCGGTCTGCTGTGCGGCATCTGCCGGAGCCTCCCTGTTGTCAATGGCTTCCTGCAGCTGCTGTGCCGCCTGAAGCTCCCTGTATTCGGCTGTCTTGCGGAAATACTTGTATGCATTGCCTACATCGCCCAGAGCCTCGTAATTGGCTACTTGCGCCTCGTTTACCTTGTAGAGCAGGGCGGCATTGTCAGCCACAGCATCTTCGGCTGCGGCGAGCTGACGGATGGAGGTGCCCGCATAGTTGCGCTGGCGGTTGAATACGCTCGACTTGACTATGTCCTCCACCATCGCCTCCTTGTTTCCTATGGAGGAGGCATAGCCGGCAGCCTTGTCGTAGTAGACGGCGGCCAGACGGACATCTCCCGCCTTCTCGGCCTGCTGGCCGGCTGCATGCATGACATTGAAGAGCTGCCCGGTCATGGAGTTGGAGGTGAGGCTGTCCACAAGGATGCGGAAGCTTTCGCTGTATATGTCCACTTCTGTAGCTGTGGTACTCTGTGCAGTGGTGTTCTGGGCATATGCCGGTACGGCCGTCAGCGAGACCATGCAGACGGTGGCGAGACCCAATAATGTTGATATGGTTTTCATGACAGGCATTTCTTTGACATTAAATCGCAATATATGGCAAAGATACGTTATTATTCATAAAAAAGAGACCCGGTTACAATGTTTGCCGTCGCCCGGGGCTGAAATAAACAAAATAATCGTATATTTGCCACGCAGAACGTTTGTGCGCCCTTGCGTGGGGTGAGGCCGTGTAGAGCGACCGGCGCAACGTACTGCACGGGATTTGCTCGGATGGTGGAATAGGTAGACACGCCGGACTTAAAATCCTGTGGACAGAAATGTCCGTGCGGGTTCGATTCCCGCTCCGAGTACTTGATGCGTGGGCAATATGTTGTAGTACAGCATGTTGCCCACACTGTTTCTGGGGGCTACGGGCATGTGTCGGTGGGCCGTACCCCCGCGGACATTGGACTGCATAGCAGAAAAGTGTTGTAAAAGGCGTGAAAAGATATTATCTTTACACTGCACAATTTCGATAAAGACAGAGCATTGTTCAACAATTTAAAGACTTACAAGAGATGAAAGACGAGAAGTTGAAAGCTGGAGAACAGACTGAGGCCTGTTTTGAGAACCATGGTGGCGAGTGCCATTGCGGTGACAACTGCAAGTGCGGAGAGGAGTGTCTCTGTGGCGACAACTGCACATGTGGCGAGGAGTGCCATTGTGGCGACAACTGCACATGCGGCGAGGAGTGCCATTGCGGTGACAACTGCAAGTGCGGAGAGGAGTGTCACTGCGGCGACAACTGCAAGTGCGGAGAGGAGTGCCACTGCGGCGAAGGGCGCAAATGTGCATGACGAATGGGTAGGGAGATAGAACACAAGTTCCTGGTCCGTGGCGACTTCAAGTCCGGGGCTGTCGGTTCGCAGCACATAATGCAGGGTTACCTCAGCTCGGTGCCGGAGCGTACTGTCCGTGTACGCATCAAGGACGCCAAGGGGTATATCACGGTCAAGGGTGCGGGAGACAGCAGCGGTGCAAGCCGTTTCGAATGGGAGAAGGAGATTCCCGTAGGGGATGCCGAGGAACTGCTCGGAATATGCGAGCAGGGAGTCATTGACAAGACCCGCTATCTGGTGCCATGCGGGGAGCACACCTACGAGGTGGACGAGTTCCACGGCGACAATGACGGTCTGGTTGTGGCCGAGGTGGAGCTGGTTTCCGAGGGCGAAACCTTCAGCCGTCCGCAATGGCTGGGCGAGGAGGTGACAGGACAGGCTCGGTACTACAACTCCATGCTCATGAAAAATCCATACAGGAAATGGAAGGGGAATCCATAGCCGTCCGCAAGTGCTGGAATGCCGGCCATGGCGCAGGTACTTCAGTGACAGGACTGAACACACACCGCAAGGTGCCTGGCGGAGACTTTTGAATGATGACGGCGAGGGAGCGCATTCCGTTCACCGCCATCTTTCTTTTCCCGTTGCCGCATCTTTGCTTCGGGAGAGCAGGCGTGACAATAGACAGAACAAACTGAAAAACAAGACAGCTATGAAGGAATTCATCATCAATCTGGCCATAACGGTGCTGCTCGGTGTAATCGTCGGTTGGGAGCGCCAGCGCAGCAGCAAGGTCATAGGCATACGCACCATCACGCTTCTGATGCTGGGAGCATTCATGTACACCTACCTCTCCGTCTCTATCGGTGAGTCCGACCATGCCCGCGTGGTGGCGCAGGTTGTTACGGGTGTCGGGTTTATAGGTGGCGGCATTATTTTCAAGGAGGGGATAAAGGATATCCGCAACCTCACCACAGCCGTCCTCATATGGGCCATGGCGGCGGTGGGCTGTATGGCGAGCCTCGGCATGAGGGCGGAGTCGTGTATCATGACAGCCGTGATTCTTGTGCTGTTGCGCCTGAGCCGTTTCCTGCACAACGAGGGCGGAATATTTGGCAGCGGGGGCAAAAAAGAGTAGGCGCAGATGCCTTGAATAGCGAACTATTTCATATATTTGCCCGTTGAAAATGTCAAACTCAAGCATTAACCGACTATGAAATTCACTGAAATCCTATCCATATCCGGTCAGCCGGGTCTTTACTGTTATGTGGCACGCAGCACCCACGGTGTTATCGTGGAGTCGCTCATCGACCACAAGAGGATGAACGCCACCGGCAGTGCACGCGTGAGTGCACTCTCGGAGATTGCCGTATTCACTGAGGGCGAGGACCTTCCGTTGGGCAAGGTCTTCGAGAAGATGTATGCCCACACGGATGGCAAGCAGGCTCTGGATGCCAAGTCGGCACCCGAGAAGATCAAGGAGTTCATTGCCACCGTGTTGCCCGATTATGACCGTGACAGGGTCCACTTCTCCGACATGAAGAAGATGGTGGCATGGTACAACCTGCTGGTAGGTGCCGGTATCGACAACTTCTCCACAGAGGATGAACCTGCCACGGAGGAGTCTTCGGAAGAGAAGGCTGCAGAGTAGGCTGCAGTCCGGAAAACAAAAAGCCCCGACAATCACATTGATTGTCGGGGCTTTTCATGTCGCATCACGGCCGCTTGGGTGTACAGAGGCCGGTTACTGCTCCTGCGGAGCGGCACCCACACCCTTCTTGTTGTAACGGTTCATGGTCTGCGCTATACCTTCGGTTGCAAAACACTTCACCGCTTCGCAGGCCTCCTCCACACAAGGCACAAGCGCCTTGCGCTCGTCGCTGTTGAACTCGCTCAGCACATAGTCCACCTGCATGCCCTGCGGAAAGTCGTGCCCAATGCCGAAGCGCAGACGTGCATAGTCGTTGCCTCCCGTGCAGGAGTCGATGCTCTTGAGTCCGTTGTGCCCGCCGTCACTTCCACGGCCACGCAAGCGTATCGCCCCGAGCGGCAGGGCCAGATCGTCCACCACCACGAGCAGGTTCTCCTTGGGTATCTTCTCGTGCTCCAGCCAGTAGCGCACCGCCTTGCCGCTCTCGTTCATGTATGTCGAGGGTTTGAGCAACAGCAGCGTGCGCCCCTTGTGACGCATCTCCGCCACCGCCCCGTAACGGTCCACTGTGAATTTCACGTCGGCCTTCAGCGCCAGTGCATCCACTACATTGAAGCCCATGTTGTGGCGCGTGTTGACATACTGTGCGCCAATGTTTCCAAGTCCTACTACAAGATATTTCATACTGTTCCTTTTTGTCTTGCACCTCTCTCCGTGCCGGTTGCGCTCCGGAGACTAAATTCCGTGCGAAAGCGACGGCGGTACCGTGCCCGAAAAGTCGTAGTCGCCCCACCGTTCGGCCACCTCGTCCAGTGTGGCGAGCAGCTCGGGAATGTCGAAGAGCGTGACCAGCTTCATGCGCATCTGCTTGAAGTCGGGCAACCCCTTGAAATAGTTTGACATGTGACGGCGCATCTCCAGCACGCCCACCTTCTCTCCCTTTATTTCCACCGACTTGAGCAGGTGCTCCTTGGCTATCTTCACCCGTTGGGGCACTGAGGGCTGGGGCAACAGCTCGCCCGTGGTGAGGTAGTGCCTGATCTCCCTGAAAATCCATGGACGGCCATATGTGGCACGGCCTATCATCACTCCGTCCACTCCGTAGCGGTCGAACGCCTCGCGCGCCTTTACGGCCGAGGTGATGTCTCCGTTGCCTATGACGGGTATGTGTATCTGCGGATTGGCCTTCACTTTGCCTATGAGCGTCCAGTCGGCCTCGCCGCTGTACATCTGGGCCCTTGTGCGGCCGTGTATCGTGAGCGCCTTTATGCCCACATCCTGCAGGCGGAGCGCAATCTCCCCGATGTTCTTGTGGTCATCGTCCCATCCCAGGCGGGTCTTTACCGTCACGGGTGTGTGCACGGCATCCACTATGCGGCGCGTCATCTCCACCATCAGCGGCACATCCTTCATCATGCCGCTGCCTGCACCGCGGTTGGCTATCTTCTTTACGGGACACCCGAAGTTGATGTCTATCACATCGGGGCGGGCTCCCTCGGCTATTATGGCCGACTCCACCATGGGCTCTATGAGGTGGCCGTAAATCTGGATGCCCACGGGGCGTTCGGCATCGTTGATGTCGAGCTTGCGCACCGATTTGGCGCCGTCCCTGATGAGCCCGTCGGAGGAGATGAACTCCGTGTATACCATGTCGGCACCGAACTTCTTGCACATGTATCTGAATGACGGGTCGGTCACGTCCTCCATCGGTGCGAGAAACAGCGGGCGGTCGCCCAAGTCTATGTCGGCTATCTTCATGCGCAGGGCTCTTTTCGGCGCCCCAAAATTAACTATATTTCCACTAATAACAGCATCATTCCGCCAAGTTTGGGATTTTTTGCGTAAATTTGGAGCGTTTAACCCGGACTTTTCCCGAATATGATTAAAAGAGCTTTGTTGGCCATTTCTGCACTTGCCGTGTGCCTCGCAGTGTCGGCCGGAGAACCCATCGTAATGAAACTCTACCCCAACGGTCCCGAGGAGCAGAACGGTCTCACTGTGGACAAACCCGATGCTCCGACAGAACCCATGCTGAGGGTATTCATGCCTGTGGGGAACCCGACGGGGCAGATTGTTGTGGTGTGCCCGGGCGGTGCATATGAGTTCCTGTCGATGGACAACGAAGGCTACGAGGTGGCCGAGTGGCTCACGCGGAGAGGCATTGCCGCGGCTGTGCTCTCCTACCGCATGCCCAACGGGCACTCCAACATCCCGCTCAAGGATGCACAGACAGCCATAGAGACGGTGCGAGACCATGCCGCCGAATGGGGCGTTGATCCTGCCAAGGTGGGTATCATCGGATTCTCGGCAGGCGGACATCTGGCAGCCACGACACTCACGAAATACACTTCGGCAAAGAACCGTCCCGATTTCGGCATACTCATCTATCCCGTCATAACCATGGGTGACGACACGCACCAGGGTTCGCGCACCAACCTCTTGGGTGCCAATCCTTCGGAGGCAGCCAAGGAGGCCTTCTCGTGCGAGAAGCTCGTGACGGCGCAGACTCCCGTGACCTTCATCGCCCTCAGCAGCGATGACAAACTGGTGCTGCCCGTGAACGGGGTCTCGTTCTACACGGCGCTCAGCAGAGCCGATGTGGCAGGTTGCGAACTGCATGTCTATCCCACGGGCGGACACGGCTGGGGATTTGCCGGAAGCATGGACTACCTTGATGAGTTCAGCTTGTCGCTGAACCGTTGGCTGAAAGAGAGAAATAACTGACAAACAATACAACGCTATGAAAATCAAATCTTTACTGATGGCTGTATGTGCCATTGCACTTGTGTGGAACATGGGCGCAGCCGAGCCTTTTACCGTGAAACTCTATCCCGACGGGCCCAAGGACAGCAACTATGTCACCGAGCCCGAAACCAACATAAACGACCGCCTGCGCAATGTGACCGACCCGCGCTTGAAGGTCTATCTGCCCGAGAGCGGTGCCACGGGGCGTTTTGTGGTAGTGTGCCCCGGCGGAGGCTACTCGCATGTCACGGTGGTGAGTGAGGGTTATGATGTGGCCGAGTGGCTCAACAAACACGGCGTGGCTGCAGGGGTGCTTGCCTACCGCACTCCCAACGGTCATGGCGATGCGACCATTGCCGATGTGTTGCGTGCTGTGGAGCTGGTTCGTGAACATGCCACAGAGTGGGGTGTTGATACCGCCAAGGTGGGTGTCATGGGCTTTTCGGCCGGCGGACATCTGTCTTCGATGGCTACCACCAAGTTTACTTCAGAGAAGAACCGTCCCGATTTCGGCATACTTGTCTATCCCGTCATAACCATGGATATGGAGCGTACGCACCGCGGTTCGCGCATCAACCTTCTGGGCGAGGTGTCGGACGAGGTGGCTGACAACTATTCGGCCGAGAAACTCGTGACTTCCGCCACTCCTGCATGTTTCATCGCATTGTGCGATGACGACCGCGCTGTGCCGCCCTATAACGGCACCTCGTTCTACCTGGCACTCAAGGAGGCGGGTGTCAAGGGAGAACTGCATGTCTATCCGCGCGGTGGACACGGCTGGGGTTTCTCTGGCAACAACTTCCCGCAGAGGGACGAGTTTGAGACCTCGCTGGCAAGGTGGCTTACCGGGCTCGACACGCCCGAAGTGGAACTGCAGTTCCCGCCACGTCCTGCCGAGGGAGGCCAGCCCCGTCCGAGACCATAAGGTCGGGCGGATACACAGGAAGGCAATGACAAGACTATAATACGACAACGAATGAATATAGAGAATTATCTGCATGATGCCGTTCTGAAGAGCATAGAGTCGCTCTACGGCGCATTGGAAAACGAACAGATCCAGATACAGAAGACCCGCAAGGAGTTCGAGGGTGACTATACGCTGGTTGTATTTCCGCTGCTCAAGCGCAGCCGCAAGTCACCGGAGGCCACGGCCAACGAAATAGGCGAGGCTCTTGTGAAGGGATGTGCCGACGTGAAGGCATACAATGTGATAAAGGGATTCCTCAACATCTCGCTTAGCGAGGGCTTTTGGGCTGACCGTTTTGCGGAGATGACGGCCGACGGACGTTTCGGTTTCGCTCCCGAGAACAGCGGCCGTACGATTATGGTGGAGTACTCTTCGCCCAACACCAACAAACCGCTCCACTTGGGACATATCCGCAACAACCTGCTGGGCTGGTCGGTGTCGGAGATACTGCGTGCCAACGGCCATAGGGTGATAAAGGTGAATCTCGTGAACGACCGTGGAATACATATCTGCAAGAGCATGCTCGCATGGAAACTCTATGGCGGTGGCGAGACACCCCAGAGCAGCGGCATGAAGGGTGACCATCTGGTGGGCAAGTATTATGTGGAGTTTGACAAGCACTACAAGGCCGAAATCAAGGAACTCGTGGCACAGGGCATGGATGAGGATGAGGCCAAGAAGAGTGCTCCGCTCATGCTTCAGGCGCAGGAGATGCTGCGCAAGTGGGAAGCCAAGGACCCCGAGGTCTACTCCCTGTGGCAGACCATGAACGGCTGGGTGTACGATGGATTCGACGCCACCTACAAGGCATTGGGCGTCTCGTTTGACAAGGTCTACTATGAGTCGCAGACCTACTTGCTCGGCAAGGAGCTCGTGGAGGAGGGTCTCCGCAAGGGCATCTTCTACCGCCGTCCGGACAGTTCGGTGTGGATAGACCTCACGGCCGACGGCCTGGACGAGAAACTGCTTCTGCGCAGTGACGGCACTTCGGTCTACATGACGCAGGATCTCGGTACGGCCCTGCGCCGCTTTACGGACAACAGTCTCGATGCGCTCATCTATGTGGTGGGCAATGAGCAGAACTACCACTTCCAGGTGCTCAAACTGGTGCTCAAGAAACTCGGTTACGAGTGGAGCGACTCCATATATCACCTCTCCTACGGAATGGTGGAGTTGCCCGAAGGCAAGATGAAGTCGCGCGAGGGTACGGTGGTCGATGCCGACGACCTGATGGACGACATGGTCACCACGGCCCGCGAGATGTCGCAGGAGCTCGGCAAGCTGGAGGGACTTAGCGAGCAGGAAAAAGACGAGGTGTGCCACACGGTGGGCCTCGGTGCACTCAAATACTTCATACTCAAGGTCGATCCCAAGAAGACCATGCTCTTCGATCCGCGCGAGTCGATAGACTTCAACGGAAATACGGGCCCCTTTGTGCAGTATACCCACGCCCGCATCCGCTCCATAATCCGCAAGGCCGACGAAGCGGGAATCAAATACGACGACATTGCGGGTGCCGGATATCTGCCCGAGGAGATAGAACTCATAAAGTATATGGTCGATTTCGCGGCAGCCGTGAAACAGGCGGGCGACACCTATTCGCCCTCGGTCATAGCCAACTATGTCTACGAGCTGGCCAAGATGTTCAATGGCTACTATCATGACCACTCCGTACTCCGCGAGGAGAACGGGAAGGTTCGTGCCATGCGTATCGTGTTGTGCCGTCAGGTGGCAGTCATCATCGCACGCGGCATGAAACTGTTGGGCATCGATGTTCCCGAAAGGATGTAGGGTAGGGAGTGCAGAAAACGAAAGCCCCCGGCCATCGGCCGGGGGCTTCCTGTTTTATTGAAAGTGTCTTTTACTCGTCCAGTGCAATAGCCTCGCTCGGGCAAACGTCTGCACATGAGCCGCACTCAATGCATTTGTCGGGATCGATAGAATACGTCACACCTTCTGATATTGCCTCTACGGGGCACTCGCCGATGCAAGTTCCGCAGCCGACACATGAATCGGGGTTGATTTTGTAAGCCATAGTTTTTTCAGTTTGTTTGATAAATAAAATTCCTTTCACTTCAGCAGCGCGGGAGTGTCTTGCGGTTCCGGCTTCAATCGGGGTCTCAGACCGCCCGGTGGCGCTGTTTAATGCAAATATAAGTCAAAATTCCTTTTCCGCCAAATAAAATATGCCATTCGCGACCTTGCTCGGGAGGCGCGCCACGGGGTTATTTTATCATCTCGAAGCGGGTGTAGGGTATCAGTACCTTGGGAATCTTTATGCCCTCGGAAGTCTGGTTGTTCTCCAGCAGAGCCGCCACGATGCGGGGCAGGGCGAGCGAACTTCCGTTGAGGGTGTGGCACAGATGCGTCTTTTTGTCCGCACCCTTGAAACGCACTTTCAGACGGTTGGACTGGAATGTCTCGAAGTTGGAAACGGACGAAACCTCCAGCCAGCGTTTCTGGGCAGCCGAGAAGACCTCGAAATCGTAGGTGAGCGCCGATGTGAAACTCATGTCACCGCCGCACAGACGTACAATTCTGTAGGGTAGTCCCAGACCTTTCACGAGCGACTCCACGTGAGCCACCATCTCATCCAGTGCCTCGTAGGAGTTGTCGGGGTGGTTGATGCGCACGATCTCCACCTTGTCGAACTGGTGCAGACGGTTCAGGCCGCGCACATCCTTGCCGTAGCTGCCGGCCTCGCGGCGGAAGCAGGGGGTGTAGGCGGTGAGCTTTATGGGCAACTGTTTCTCGTCCACTATCTCGTCGCGGTAGATGTTGGTCACAGGCACCTCGGCGGTGGGTATCATGTAGAAGTTGTCCACCTCGGCATGGTACATCTGCCCCTCCTTGTCGGGCAGCTGACCCGTTGCGAATCCCGAAGCCTCATTGACCATGATGGGGGGCATCACCTCCATATAGCCGGCCTCTATGTTGCGGTCGAGGAAGTAGGTGATCAGCGCACGCTGCAGGGCAGCGCCCTGTCCCTTGTAGACGGGGAAACCGGCTCCCGTGAGTTTTACTCCCAACTCGAAATCTATGATGTCGTATTTTGCGGCCAGCTCCCAGTGGGGCTGTGCATCCTCGCCCAAGGCGGGAATCTCTCCGCCCGTCTTGACAATCACGTTGTCTTCGGCTGTCTTGCCGTGGGGCACGATCTCGGCCGGGAAGTTGGGCAGTGTGACGATTATTGCATTGAGCTTGTCGGTGGTCTCCTTCATGAGGGCCTCGATACCTTTCGAATCCTCTTTCAGAGCAGCGGTGCGCTGCTTGGCGGCTTCTCCCTCTTCGCGTTTTCCCTGGGCGAGGAGTGCGCCGATCTGTTTGGCAAGGGCATTCTGCTCGGCGAGCATCTTGTCCAGTTTCTGCTGGAGTTCCTTGCGGAGGTCATCGAGTACCTCGATCTCTTCGACAGCCTTCCTTGCGTCGACTCCCTTGACGGCGAGTCTTTCGAGGGTATGTTCCTTGTTGTCGCGTATTTGCTTTAGTGTGAGCATAAACTTTACGTTTAATGATTTAATGGCACAAATATACCTCTTTTTTTTTACCTTTGCACCCATAATGCGCTTTAATGATATGCTGAACAAACTTTTTTTGTTGCTCCCTCTCCTTGTCTCGCTCGCCTCGTGCGGCGGACGCGGACTCGTGACGGGCAACGGGGCTCAGGTGACGGGCACAGAGACTGCGGCCACGCATAAAGTGGAGCCTCCCGTGAGGTATACATACAAGGTTCTGAACGTCTATCCGCACTCCACCAAGGCCTATACGCAGGGACTGTTGTGGCACGACGGAGTGCTGTACGAAGGTACGGGACAGCGTGGGGAGTCATGTCTGCGCATCACACGTCTGGACGGTACGCAGCTTCGCTCGATGCCGTTGGATGACAGCCTTTTCGGCGAGGGAATAGTGCTTCTGAACGGTGAGATAATACAGCTCACGTGGACATCGGGCGAAGCCTTCGTCTACGATGCGGAGACTTTCCGCACGAAGCGCATCTTCCGCTATGAGGGTGAGGGTTGGGGCCTTGCCACCGACGGCGAGCTGCTCTACATGAGCAACGGCTCCGACGAGATAACAGTCCGTGACCCCAAGACATTCAATGTGAAACGGACCTTTACGGTCGCTACAAATCTCGGCACGGTGAACTGTCTCAATGAACTCGAGTGGATCAATGGCGACCTGTGGGCCAATGTATACACGACCGACAATATAGTGATAATAGACCCGCAGAGCGGCGATGTGAAGGGTATTGTGGACTTGAGCGGACTGCAGAGCGAAGAGGACCGCACACCGCTCACGGATGTGCTCAACGGCATAGCCTACGATGAGGAGACGGGGCGCATCTTCGTGACAGGCAAATACTGGAACAAACTCTATGAGATAGAGCTCGTGGAGCAGAAGTGAACGAACAAGCAGACAGAGGGATGATTTTCGACTTGAAGGAGATATTGAAGGAGCGCATCATGCTGCTCGACGGCGGTTTGGGAACCATGGTACAGTCGTATGGACTGGGCGAAGAGGACTACCGTGGCGACCGGTTTGCCCAGTGGCCATGCGACCTGAAGGGGTGCAACGACCTGTTGGTTCTCACGCGCGAGGATGTCATCTCGGAGATACATACCGAGTACCTGCGTGCAGGAGCCGACATCATCACCACCGATACCTTCAATGCCAATGCCGTCTCTATGGCCGACTACGGCCTTGAGGGGTATGTCTATGAGATGGCCTGTGCAGCAGCCCGTGTGGCGCGCCGTTGTGCCGACGAGTTCACGTTGCGCAACCCTTCGAAGCCCCGTTTCGTGGCGGGCTCCATTGGCCCTACCAACAAGACGGCCTCCATGTCGGCCGATGTGGACAACCCCGAGGCGAGAAGCGTGGACTTCGACACGCTTGTGGCGGCATATTCGACGGAGATAGAGGGGCTTGTGGACGGTGGTGCCAACTTGCTCATCATAGAGACCTGTTTCGATACGCTCAACTGCAAGGCGGCCATATTCGCTGCCGAAAAGGTTTTTGATGCACGTGGCGTGAAGTTGCCCATGATTGTTTCGGGCACGCTTACCAACAGCGGGCGCATGCTGGCCGGACAGTCGGTGGAGGCTTTCTACACCTCGGTGAAACATGCCCGTCCGCTGGCGGTCAGCCTCAACTGCTCTTTCGGAGCCAAACAGCTGCACCCCTATCTGAAACGTCTTGCCGAGGTGGCCGAATGCCCCGTGGCGGTATACCCCAATGCGGGCTTGCCGAACCTTTCGGGTGGCTATGACGAGACACCGGCCATGATGGCGGCGGATGTGGAGGAGTACATGCGCGACGGCCTGGTGAATATTGTGGGCGGATGTTGCGGTACCACACCGCTGCATATTGCCGAGCTGGCCAAGGTGGCGGCACGTCATGCGCCACGTACCTTCGATGCCGAGTGTCACCACAGCTCTTTCAGCGGCCTGGACCGTCTGGAAATAACGGAGGATTCCAATTTTATCAACATAGGCGAGCGAACCAATGTCTCGGGCTCGGCCAAGTTCGCAAGGCTCATCCGCGAGGAGAAGTTCGACGAGGCGCTGTCGGTGGCACGCAGTCAGGTGGAGAACGGGGCGCAGATCATAGACATCTGTTTCGACGACGGCATGATAGACGGCAAGCGTGCCATGCACCGCTTCCTGAACCTGGCCTCGGCCGAGCCCGACATAGCAAGGGTGCCTTTTATGATAGACTCCTCGTCGTGGGATGTGCTGGAAACGGGACTCAAGTGCGTGCAGGGCAAGAGTATCGTGAATTCCATTTCGCTCAAGGAGGGCGAAGAGGAGTTTGTGCGCCGTGCCACGCTCATAAGACGCTACGGGGCGGCGGCTGTGGTGATGCTCTTTGACGAATGCGGCCAGGCCGACACCTTCTGCCGCAAGACGGAGGTGGCCCGCAGAGCCTACGACATACTGATGCGTATCGGCTTCGATGCGCACGACATAATCTTCGATCCCAATGTGCTGGCGGTGGCTACCGGCATAGAGGCCCACAACCGCTACGGAATAGACTTCATCGATGCCTGTGGCTGGATTCGGGAGAATCTGCCCGGTGTGAACATAAGCGGTGGCGTGAGCAACCTCTCGTTCGCCTTCAGGGGTATCAATCCGGTGCGGCAGGCGTTGCACTCGGTGTTCCTCTACCATGCCATACAAAAGGGAATGAACATGGGTATCGTCAATCCCGCCATGGTTACGCTTTATGACGACATAGAACCCGAACTGCTCACCCTGGCCACCGATGTGGTGCTGGCCACCGATTCCGAGGCCGGCGAGCGTCTGGCGGCATATGCACAGCGTGTCAGGGAGAGTGAGGCAGGTGTGGCCCAACAGGGTGACAGCCATGCCGAGGTGTGGCGCGGGGGCACTCCCAAGGAGCGCATAGCGCATGCCATGCTGAAGGGAATCACGGAACATATAGAGACCGATGTCATGGATGCCTACCGCGAGACGGGTGACCCGTTGAAGGTGATAGACGACTGTTTCATGCCGGCCATGGCACAGGTGGGCGAGCTCTTCGGAAGCGGCAAGATGTTCCTCCCGCAGGTGGTCAAGAGTGCACGTGTGATGAAACTCGGAGTGGGTGTGCTGACCCCCATGATAGAGAGCGGCAAGGCTGCCGGAGGTTCTTCGGGGCGGGTGATAATGGCCACCGTGAAGGGCGACGTGCATGACATCGGCAAGAATATAGTGGCTGTGGTGATGGGCTGCAACGGTTATGAGGTGAACGACCTGGGAGTGATGGTGGACCGCGAGAGGATTGCCGACACAGCGCAGGAGTGGCATGCCGATGCGGTGGGTCTGAGCGGATTGATAACTCCCTCGCTGGAGGAGATGATAAAGGTCATCGAGGAGTTCGAGAAACGGGGGCTGAGGATGCCGATACTTATAGGCGGTGCGACCACTTCGCCGTTGCATACGGCAGTGAAGATGGCTCCGCTCTACTCGGGACTGGTGGTCTATGGCCGCGATGCCTCGGAGACGACGCAGATACTCAACCGTCTTATGGCCGACAAGACCGGTGACTTTGTGGCACAGGTGAAGGCCCGTCAGGCAGAGTTGCGCAAGGAGTATGCCCGCCAGGTGGAACTTCAGAACATGAAACCATTTGCGGCGGCTACTGCCAACCGCCATGTGAAGGTCCCTGCCGGCGTGATACATCCGCGTCAGACAGGCATCAAGGCACTTAACAACTATACGACATCCGAACTCAGACCATATATCGACTGGAGCTATTTCTTCAATTCGTGGAGCGTGAAGGGGCGCTATCCCGAGATATTCGACCATCCCGAGCGCGGTGCGCAGGCCCGCCGTCTCTTTGAAGAGGCCAATGCCATGCTCGACCGCATGGAGCGTGAGAAGATAGTCTCGCTGACGGGTGTGGTGGGAATTTTCCGAGCCGAGGGCAGCGAGAACGACATTACGGTGACGGGAATCCGTGGCGAGCGGGTGAGAATGGCGCAGTTGCGCAACCAGACGGGTGACAGGAACCTTTCGTTGGCCGACTATGTGGCCGACAAGGATTATGTGTGCCTCTTTGCATTGAGTGCCGGAGTGGGGCTGTCGGAGTTCGTATCCGCCTGCAAGAGGGCCGGCAACGACTACGATGCGATTATGGCCAAACTTCTGGCCGACCGTCTCACGGAGGCCTTTGCGCAGTTGATGCATCTGCGGGTGCGCCGTGGCATGTGGGGCTTCGAGAAGGGTGCTGTGCCACCCGTGAAGGAGATTCTGCAGGAACACTATCAGGGTGTCAGGGTGGCTTTCGGCTATCCCTCATGTCCGGACCATTCGCTCAAACGGGAGGTCTTTGACCTGCTCGACGTGGAGCGTCAGACCCCGTTGAGGCTGACAGACAGCTATATGATTTCGCCCGGAGAATCGATGTGCGGCATGATTTTCGCCGATGCCGATGCCGAATACTTCGCTGTGGGCCGCATAGACGGGGCGCAGTTGGCCGACTATGCCGCAAGGCGTGGCCTGTCAGAGGAGGAGATAAGGAGAATAATACCCAACAATATATAGCGGACAATAAAGGGGAATGCTTACCAAAAACGAAATAAAGCTTTTCTGCTCGCTCGGCGACCGTGAGGCCCGTCGTGAACACGGGCTGTTCGTGGTGGAGGGAGAGAAGATGGTGGACGAGCTGTTGCGCTCTGGTTTCGCTGTGGAGCGTCTGTTGGTGACGGCCGGATATGACGGCAAGCTGAAGACGGAACTGCCGGGGGAGCACTGCAACGGCAGACGGATTCCCGGGGCGGAGACGGTGCCGTCACGCGATATGGAGCGCATAAGCCGTCTGAAGACTCCCTCCGATGTGCTGGCAGTGGCCAGGATTCCCGTTGCGGACGGCAAACCCGCCACGGATGGGCTGACACTTGCGCTCGACCATGTACAGGACCCTGGCAATATGGGGACAATAATCCGCATTGCCGACTGGTTCGGCATAAGGAGCATCATCGCCTCTGCCGATACGGTGGACTGCTTCAATCCCAAAGTGGTGCAGGCCACAATGGGGGCGCTCTTCAGGGTGAGAGTCACATACGGCAATCTGGTGCAGATGCTCGAGGAGTACCGGGCGCAGGGGGTGACGGTCTACGGCACCATGCTTGAAGGGGGTACGGATCTCTATGCCACACCGCTCGAAAGGCGTGCCGTCATAGTGATGGGCAGCGAGGGCAAGGGAATATCGGAACCTGTGGCGCAGATGCTAAATAGAAGGCTCTTTATCCCGCCCTATCCTGCTGAAGGAGGCGGTTGCGAGTCGCTCAATGTGGCGGTGGCTACGGCTGTGGTATGCTCTGAGGCAAGACGAAGAGAGAGAAACAACTGAATACATTAACCTTAAAACTTTACTGAAAACAAAATGGAAAACAAAAGAGGCTCGTTCGGAAACCGTTTTGGCGTGATTGCTGCGGTGGCCGGTTCGGCGGTGGGACTCGGAAACATCTGGAGATTCCCTTACATTGCAGGTGAAAACGGAGGCGCCGCATTCATCCTGCTCTATCTGCTGATAAGCATTGTGATAGCAATACCGGTCATGTTTGCCGAATTCTCAATAGGGCGTCATTGCCGCAAGAATGTGCTCGGTTCGTTCCGTGCCATGAACAAGGGCAAGGGCTGGCATGCAGTGGGCTATCTGAGCGTGCTCACCGTGATGGTTGTCCTTTCGTTCTACTGCGTCATTTCGGGTTGGACGCTCGACTTCATCAAGGAGTCACTGCTCAACAACTTTGCGGGCAAGGACGTGGTGCAGCACACGGCGGAGTTCAACGGCTTTGTGGACAGTCTCAATCCCGTGTGGTGGTCGCTGGGCTTCCTGTTGCTCAACTGCGTGATATTGTCACTCGGGGTGGACAAGGGCATCGAGCGGTGCAGCAAGGTATTCATGCCGCTTCTGTTCGTCATGTTGCTGGGTCTGGCCGTCAATTCGCTCTTCCTGCCCGGTGCGGGAGAGGCGTTGGGCTTCCTTTTCAAGCCCGACCTGAGCAAAATCTCGTGGGAAGTGGTGCTGCAGGCACTGGGCCAGTCGTTCTTCTCGATGAGTCTCGGAATGGGAATCATGATTACATACGGCTCGTACATAAAGGACAGCGAGAACTTCTTCAATGTGGGCACCACCGTGACGCTCGCCAATGTCTTCATTGCATTCCTTGCCGGCATAGCCATCTTTCCGGCCGTATTCTCCTACGGCATAGAACCCACCTCGGGTGCGGAACTTGTCTTTCTCTCCCTGCCGGTGCTCTTTGCCCAGATGCCGGGCGGACAGATCATCTCCATAATGTTCTTCCTTCTGCTTTTCTTTGCGGCCATCACCTCGTCGTTCTCCCTGCTGGAGGTCGTCGTGGCTTATATTGCCGAGGAGTTCAAGGTCAAGCGGGTGTGGGCCAATGCAGTGGCATTTGTCATACTCGGCGTGTCGTCCACCCTGTGTGCCCTCTCGTTGCAGACGGGCTCGGAGCTGAAAGTCGGTGGCAGGACATTCTTCGACTTCTGCGACTACACTTCATCCAACTGTCTGCTGCCCATTGGCGGTCTGCTGGTGGCAATCTTTGTGGGCTGGGTCATGGACAGGAACGTGCGCTACAACCAGCTTACCAACTATGGTAAGGTCGGGACAAAGTTCTACGGCACATATGTGTTCCTGATAAAGTATCTGATTCCGCTCTCCATAGTGCTCCTGTTCATCAGCCTGAACGTATAGGTCACCTGCATTAAAGTATATGGCCGCACTGAGGTGCGGCCTTTTTTTGTGCGTGACGGCCGGAGAAGGGCGATGTTCCTTGTGGGCGTGTTGGGCCAAACGGATTAAAAGTATTAAATTTGCTGTCAGGCTCGGCACAAGGATGCCGGGCAGGGAGCATGGAGATGGAAAAGAATACACCGTCAGACGACAGAATATATGCCACGCTGAAGAAGTGGTGGGGCTACAGTTCATTCCGCGAGGGGCAGCTGGAGGTGATACGTTCCGTGTGCGCTTCGCGCGACACTCTGGCTCTCATGCCCACCGGGGCCGGCAAGTCGCTGATGTACCAGTTGCCGGCCATGATGAAGGAGGGACTCTGCATAGTGGTTTCGCCCCTCATAGCGCTCATGAAGGACCAGACCGACTCGCTGCGGCGACGAGGCATTCCGGCCGTGGCAGTCTACTCGGGCATGACGGGAAGGCAGATAGACATGGCTCTCGACAACTGCGCCTACGGTGACGTGAAATTCCTCTATATTGCCCCCGAACGGATAGCGACCGACATATTCACCATGCGTGTCAGGAAGATGAAAGTGTCGCTCATCGCAGTGGACGAGGCGCACTGCATCTCACAATGGGGATATGATTTCCGCCCCTCCTATCTGCGCATTGCGCAACTGCGTGAGATGGTGCCCGGGGCGCCCGTGGTGGCACTCACGGCCTCGGCCACGGAGCGTGTGGCCGAGGATGTGATGAAACGCCTGAAGTTCTCCGCGCGCAATGTCATAAGGTCGGGCTTTGCAAGGGGGAACCTCTCGTTTGTGGTGCGTCACACCGATGACAAGCGGGGGCAGATGTTCCGCATAATAAAGGGTGTGCAGGGGTGCGGAATAGTCTATGTGCGCACACGTGACGGAGCCGAGAAACTCGCCGCCGAACTGCGCGAGGCCGGCATTACGGCCGAGTTCTACCACGGCGGACTTCCCTACGGCGAACGCAGCATGCGTCAGGATGCATGGCAGCGCGGCAAGGTGAGGGTGATGGTGGCGACCAATGCCTTCGGTATGGGAATAGACAAGTCCGATGTGAGGTTTGTCATACACTATGACATGTGCGACTCGCTGGAGGCCTACTATCAGGAAGCCGGCCGGGCTGGGCGTGACGGACAGCGCAGCTATGCCGTGCTGTTGGTCTCCTCGGACGAGAAAAGCCGTGTGTCGGGCCGTCTGAAGAGCGAATTCCCCGCCACGGAGACCATACGGGACATCTACTCCAAGACATGCGCCTACCTGCAGATTCCCTACGGTGACGGCAAGTTCTGCTCCTATCTCTTCGACATCTATGACTTCTGCGCCAAACACAGGCTCTTCAATGCCACGGTATGCAACGCACTGAAGATACTGCAGCAGAACGGATATCTGGTCTATACCGACGAGGCGGAGCATCCGGCACGGCTGATGTTCTGCGTGAGCCGTGACGACCTCTACTCCCTACGGGTGCAGCGCCGCGAACTCGACACGGTACTGCGCACCATAATGCGCCTCTATGAGGGGGTGTTCACCGAATTCCGTCCCATAAACACACAGGAGATAGCACTCTACAGCGGTTTTACGGAGGAGCATGTCAAGGATATGCTGAAACAGCTGTGGCGCCTGCATGTCATTCGCTACATTCCCAAGAAGATTTCGCCTATGCTCTTCCTTACAGAGGAACGCCTGCCGGAGAAGGATGTCTATATCGACCCCGACACTCTGGAGCGCCGCCGTGACATGGCGCGCGAGAGGGCGGAGCACATGATGGAATATGCCGACAACACCACGCAGTGCCGGAGTGCAGTCATACAGAGTTATTTCGGCGAGAAGGAACCGGCCGATTGCGGCTGTTGCGACATCTGCGTCGGACATCGCCGGAGCAGTGGCAGTGGAGGTGGCAGTGCCACTGGTGGGATAGGGACCGCAATAATGGAACTTCTCTCCAAAGGGGGCTTGTCGGTCAAGGAGTTGGTCGGCAAGTTCCGCACCGAACCGCAGAACGTGCTTGACGAAATCGACAGATTGGTTTCCGAGGGGCAGATTTCGGTCAACTCGCGAGGAATAATCGAAATAAAGCCATAACTTTGCACTCTGCATGAATGAATACCGTAACAGCATATCGAACGATGAGTTGAAACAACTGCCCGCATGTCTCTTCGACGGCAGGGTGGAGATAGTGGAGAACGAGCGCCAGGTGGAGGCCGCTTGCAAGTATCTGTCCCGTTTCGACATGCTGGGTTTCGATACCGAGACGCGTCCTTCATTCCAGGCGGGTGTGAGCAACCCGGTGGCTCTCATACAGCTCTCCACTACCGAATGCTGTTTCCTTTTCCGTCTGTGCCGCATGCGGTTCGACAAATCCATAATCCGTCTGCTCACCGACCGCAACATTGCCAAGGTGGGGGTTGATGTCACGGGCGACATCCGCAACCTGCAGAAGATACGCCGTTTCAAGGCGGCCGGCTTCGTGGAGTTGCAGAAGGAGGTGGAGGCATTCGGCATAGAGGACAAGAGCCTGCGCAAGATTGCGGCCATTGTACTGGGGCAATATGTCTCCAAAGCGCAGCGCCTGAGCAACTGGGAGGCACGCAGCCTCACGCCGGCCCAGGTGAACTATGCCGCCACCGATGCGTGGGTGTGTCTTGAGATATATGACAAACTGAAGCGACAAAAATAAAACCCCAAACATTGAAATACAAGAAGATATATCTGCGTCGCGGACGCGAGGAGTCTCTGTTGAGATATCATCCGTGGGTCTTCTCGGGTGCGGTCTACAAGGCCGACGGCGAACCTGAGGAGGGCGAGGTGGTGGACGTCATTGCCTCGGACGGCAAATTCATGGCGCGTGGGCATTGCCAGATAGGCTCCATTGCCGTGCGTGTGCTCACTTTCGACCCTGCGGAGGAGATTGACGCCGCATTCTGGCGTCGCCGTATCGCCGCTGCCTACGATGTGCGCCGGGCCACGGGGCTGGCTGACTCGGAGCAGACGACCTGCTACCGTCTGGTGCACGGTGAGGGTGATAACCTGTCGGGTCTGGTGATAGACATTTATGCGGCCGAGGACAGAAAGAGTGTTACGGCTGTGGTGCAGTGCCACACGGTGGGCATGTATATGTCGCGCGGGGAGATTGTTGCAGCTCTCAGGGAGGTCTATGGCGAGTGCCTTACGGCCGTCTATGACAAGAGTGGACAGACGGTGCCCTTCAAGGCGGGGCTCGATGCCAAGGACGGATATCTCTTCGGTGAGGGCGACGGAAGTGCCGTGGTGCTTGAGAACGGCAACCGCTTCCGTGTCGATTGGATCAAGGGACAGAAGACGGGTTTCTTCCTTGACCAGCGCTACAACCGCTACCTTGTGGGAGAGTATGCCCGCGGACGCCGCCTGCTCAACACGTTCTGCTATACGGGCGGTTTCTCGGTCTATGCCCTTGCCGGGGGTGCGCGCGAGGTTGTCTCGGTGGACAGTTCCTCCATTGCGGTGGACCTTACCAGGAGTAATGTGGAGCTCAACTTCGGTACCGGAGCACCTCATCGGGCCGTGGCGGAGGACACTTTCGAATTCCTTCGCGGAGTGGAGCCGGGCGAATATGACATGATGATTCTCGACCCGCCTGCATTCGCCAAGCACCAGCGTGTGCTGAAGAATGCCACGCAGGGCTACAAGAGGCTCAATGCAGCCGCTCTGGAGAAGATGGCGCACGGAGGTATACTCTTCACTTTCAGCTGTTCGCAGGCAGTGAGCAGCGAGTTGTTCCGCACCACCGTCTTTTCGGCTGCCGCCATGGCACGGCGCAATGTGCGCATACTGCACCAGCTGACACAGCCGGCCGACCATCCGGTGAATATCTATCATCCCGAGGGCGAATACCTCAAGGGACTGGTGCTTTACGTGGAGTAGGGGGCGGAAGGGCCTTGCATCGGCCTTGAAAACGCACTGACAAAAACGGACAAAATAATGGACAAAAAAACGTCCGCGATGTTTTCGGCATCGCGGACGTTTTTTATGGATTGAACCTAATGGTTACTTGTCCAATTTGGGACCTGCAGCAACGAGTTTATTGCCCTCCTCGTTGGTGGTGAACTTGGTGAAGTTCTTGATGAAACGGCCTGCAAGGTCTTCTGCCTTCTTGTTCCACTCCTCTGCCTTTGCATAGGTGTCGCGGGGATCAAGAATGTTGGGGTCTACACCAGGCAGTGCAGTGGGCACCTTGAAATCGAAGTAGGGAATCTGCTTCGTGGGGGCCTTGTCGATCGAACCGTCCAGGATGGCATCGATGATACCGCGCGTATCCTTGATGGAGATACGTTTGCCGGTACCGTTCCAGCCGGTGTTTACGAGGTATGCGGTAGCTCCCGACTTCTGCATCTTCTTTACGAGCTCCTCGCCGTATTTGGTGGGGTGCAACGAAAGGAATGCTGCGCCGAAGCAAGCCGAGAAGGTGGGAGTGGGCTCGGTGATGCCACGCTCGGTACCTGCCAGTTTTGCAGTGAAGCCCGAGAGGAAGTAGTACTTGGTCTGCTCGGGAGTCAGAATCGAAACGGGAGGCAGTACTCCGAATGCATCGGCCGACAGGAAGATGACCTTCTTGGCGTGCGGAGCCTTCGAAACGGGTTTGACGATGTTTTTGATGTGATAGATAGGATACGAAACACGGGTGTTCTCGGTTACGCTCTTGTCTGCGAAATCAATCGAACCGTCTTCCCTTACAGTCACGTTCTCCAACAGTGCGTCACGCTTGATGGCATTCCAGATATCGGGCTCGCTCTCCTTGTCGAGGTTGATGACCTTTGCGTAGCAGCCGCCCTCGAAGTTGAAGATGCCGTCGTCGTCCCAGCCGTGCTCGTCATCACCGATGAGCTCGCGTTTGGGATCGGTCGAAAGGGTGGTCTTGCCGGTACCCGACAGGCCGAAGAAGATGGCCGTCTCGCCCTTGCTGTTGGTGTTGGCCGAGCAGTGCATCGAAGCGATGCCCTTCAGGGGAAGCAGATAGTTCATGTAGGAGAACATACCCTTCTTCATCTCACCGCCGTACCAGGTGTTGATGATGACCTGCATCTTCTCGGTGAGGTTGAATACGACTGCCGTCTCGCTGTTGAGACCGAGCTCCTTGTAGTTCTCAACCTTTGCCTTCGAGGCGTTGAGGACAACGAAATCGGGCTCGCCGTAGTTTGCCAGCTCCTCCTCGGTGGGACGGATGAACATGTTCTTCACGAAGTGTGCCTGCCATGCCACCTCCATGATGAAACGGATTTTCAGACGGGTGTTCTCGTTTGCACCGCAGAATGTATCCATTACATAGAGCTTCTTGTTGGAGAGCTCCTTGGCTGCGATATCCTTGAGGGATTTCCATGCCTCGGGAGTGACGGGCTTGTTGTCATTCTTGTATTCGTCGCTGGTCCACCAGATGGTGTCTTTGGACACGTCGTCCTTTACGAAGAACTTGTCCTTGGGCGAACGGCCGGTGTAGATACCGGTCATCACGTTCACTGCACCTGTATCGGTGAGTGTACCCTTGTCATAACCAGTCAGGGAGGGATCGGTCTCCTCCTTGAAAAGAACCTCATACGAGGGGTTGTAAAGAACCTCTTTTGCGCCGGTAATACCGTACTGCGCCAAATCTATTTTTGCCATAACTTTGAAAAATATTATGATTGAACATTTTTTCTCCGATGCAAATATATCAATTATTTTTGCAAATAAATCCCTGCCGATATAATTTCTTAAATTATTTAAAAGTTTTTTTAAACGCACCTCCTGCTCTCTCTGGCAACATGCGTGCGGGTTTTGAAATCAGGCGCGAAATGAGTAGCTTTGCAGTATGGGAGCAGCAACAAGAAAAATAGAGCTTCTCGCCCCGGCACGCAATTTCCCGACGGCCAAGGCTGCCATCGACTGCGGTGCGGATGCGGTCTACATCGGTGGCAGTTCGTTCGGGGCACGCAAGGATGCGGCCAACTCCACCGAGGACATCCGCCGTACGGTGGAGTATGCCCGCCGTTATGGCGTGAGGGTCTATGCCACGCTCAATACGGTGCTCTTCGATGACGAACTTGAAGAGGCGCGCCGTCTGGCCTGCAGCCTTGTCGATGCCGGTGTCGATGCACTCATCGTGCAGGATGCGGCCTATCTGCGCATGGGACTCAGTGGAGTCGAGCTCCACTCCTCCACGCAGATGTTCAACGCTTCGCCCCGGCAGGCGGCATTCCTCTCGAAGTGCGGTTTTTCGCGCATCATACTGGAACGCAACCTCTCGATAGACGAAATAAGGGCCGTGCGCCGTGGGTGCGATGCCGACCTGGAGTGTTTCGTGCACGGAGCCGTGTGCGTCTGCTACAGCGGGCGGTGCGCCATGAGCCTTTCGCTGGGTGCCGGCAGCGGCAACCGCGGAACATGCAGCCAGCCCTGCCGTCTCACATACGACCTTGTGAACGGGGCGGGGGAGACTCTCGTGCGTGGCAAACACCTGCTTTCGGTGCGTGACCTGGACCTTTCGGGACGCATCGGCGAACTGATCGATGCGGGCGTCAGCTCCTTCAAGATAGAGGGACGGCTCAAGGATATGAACTACGTGCGCAATGTCACGGCATTCTATCGCCGTGCGGTGGACAAGGCTCTCAAAGAGAGGGCAGGCTATGAACGCAGTTCGTGGGGCGAGACGGAATTGGATTTTGAGCCCGATCTGGCCAAGAGCTTCACCCGTAGCGGCTCGACCTATTTCTTCGACGGTGCGCGCCGTGGCGTGGCCTCGTTCGACACCCCCAAGTCGGTGGGCGAGCGGGCAGGTACGGTGAGCCGTGTGTCGCGGGGGGGATTCATCCTCGACAGACCATTCGGCTTTGCGGCGGGTGACGGCATATGCTTCATGAAGGGCGGAGTGCTGTGCGGCACAAATATAAACAGCGTCGAGGGGGAGCTTGTGCGCCCCAACAGAATGGATGGCATAGAGCGAGGCACGGTGATATACCGCAACTACGACCATGCCTTCAACCAGCTGCTCGACCGTGACAGGACCGTAAGGCGTGTGGGCGTTAAGATACAGGTGACACTTTCGGCCGGCACCATGAGGATGAGTGTGTGCGATGCGCGCGGCAACGGGGTCTCGGGCGAGGTGGCGCTCGGGGGAGAGACGGCACGCAATGCCGCACGGGTTGTGGAGGGCGTGAAGGAGGCTGCTGCCAAGAGCGGAGGCACCATGTTCCGTGTGGATGGAGTGGAGGTTACGTGCGGCGAGGCGGTGCCTTTTGTCTCTGCTGCAGAGGTGAACGGGCTTCGCCGTGGGTTGCTCGATGAGTTGCAGGAACGGCTCGGCAAGATACCGTGCGCACGTGAAATGCGCAGGGAGGATATGTCGGCGAGGAGTCCGCAAACGGTGATGGACATGTCGGAGAATGTGAACAACCGTTTGGCCGAGGAGTTCTACCGCTCGCACGGTGTGGAGCAAGTGGAGCGCGGAGTGGATTCGTGCAGCAGTTTCGAGGGGGTGCGGGTGATGTGCACACGCTACTGCCTGCGCCGTGAAACGGGACATTGTCTGCGCCGAAAGGACGACGGGGAGGCATGGCGCGGGGCATTGTATCTCGTGAGGGGCAATGTGCGCTATGCGCTCGGATTCGATTGCGACAAGTGTGAAATGAGTGTGATAAAAGAGAGATAGATGAAAAATCCCGAACTTCTTTTTCCCTGTTGGAGGGACTACGAACTGATAGACTGCGGTGACTTCGAGAAGCTGGAGCGTTACGGCAAGTATGTGCTGCGCCGTCCAGAGCCACAGGCCATCTGGCGCAAATCGATGGAGGAACACGAATGGGCTGCGCGTGCCGATGCCGTGTTCAGCCGTGAGGCCGGCAACGAGGAGCGAGGCCGCTGGCAACTCGCCCCGCGGATGCCCGACCGCTGGACTGTGGAGTACGACTGTCGCGGCAGCAAGCTGAAGATGCGTCTGGGACTCACCTCCTTCAAACATGTGGGACTCTTTCCCGAGCAGGCTGCCAATTGGGACTATATATATGACAGCGTGAAGTCGCTCTCGGCTGTGACGGGTGACAACGCTTCCGACGGGCAGCATGGCACGGATTTTGCAGTACATCCACAGCCACGTGTGCTCAACCTGTTTGCATATACCGGTGGAGCGACACTGGCCGCACGTGCAGCGGGAGGCGATGTCATCCACCTCGATTCGGTGAGGCAGGTGGTCGGCTGGGCCAACGAGAACATGGTCGCCAGCGGGCTTGACGGTGTGAGATGGATGGTGGAGGATGCGCTCAAGTTTGTGAGACGGGAGGTGAAGCGGGGCCACAGGTACGAGGGTATAATACTTGACCCGCCTGCCTATGGTCGCGGACCCGACGGCGAGAAGTGGGTGTTGGAACGCAACATCTGCGAATTGTTGGAGTGCTGTGCCGGGATACTCGCCCCGAAAGGCAGTTTCATGGTGCTGAACCTCTATTCGATGGGTCTCTCGGCCATGCTGGCCAAGTCGGCCGTGAACAGGGTTCTGCCCGGAGCGGTTCAGGAGCAGTTCGGCGAGTTGTGCGTGACGGACAGTTTCGGCAAGACACTTCCTCTGGGGGTCTACTACAGGTGCCGTTTTTAGCGGTACTTCCGTCCGGAAAGGAGGTGACCCGCAAGGAGGAGATGGCGGAATGTGGCGGAAGAAAGGAAAAAAATAGGGGCGCGCCGCAATAAATCGCGCACGGGTACGTTTCTGTTGATGAAGAGTCAATGAAAAATATGCCTATGATGAAATTTTCCTTTTGATGGTATTAGAATATATTTAATTGTTAATGCATAATTTTAGTATTATGAAAAGGTGTTTTTTGTATGTAGGTATGGTCGCAGCCGCCGCAATAGTCGGCGGAACGACCGCTTATCTGGTCGCAGGCAACAGGGCAGGCGACAAAATCGAGTACAGCGCCGAAGACCGCCAGTTGGGTTCGTCGCGCATGACGCACTTTACCTCTTATCAGAAAGAGGCCTATCCCGACCTTACATATGCCGCCGAGAATGCGGTGCAGGCTGTGGTGAACATTGAGGTCACACAGTTGGTGAAAGAGAGCAGCAGGTACAACAACAACATGGACCCCTTCTTCGAGTTCTTCGGAATTCCGCAGGGCTACTCGCAGCGCGACAGCGCACCGCGTGAGGTGAAGGCAGGCGGTTCGGGTGTGATAATCTCGCCCGACGGCTACATCGTCACCAACAACCACGTGGTGGAGGGTGCCAGCAAACTCAAGGTGAAACTATATGACCAGCGTACCTTTGAGGCCAAACTGATCGGTACGGACCCCTCCACGGAGGTGGCCCTTATAAAGATAGAGGCCGAGAATCTGCCTACGCTTGCATTCGGCTCGTCGGACGATTTGCGCTTGGGCGAGTGGGTTCTGGCCATCGGTTCTCCTTTCGACCTGCAGTCAACCATCACAGCGGGTATCGTGAGCGCCAAGGCACGTAACTTGGGGGCAATCGACAACCAATACCGTGTGGAGTCGTTCATACAGACCGATGCTGCAGTCAATCCAGGCAACAGTGGCGGTGCACTTGTCAATACCTCCGGTGAACTGGTAGGTATCAATACCCTTATCGAGTCGCAGACCGGGTCGTATATCGGCTATTCGTTTGCAGTGCCCAGTTCGATTGTGAAGAAGGTTGTGACCGACCTGAAGGAGTACGGAGTGGTTCAGCGTGCCATGCTGGGTGTCTCGTACCAGGAGATCAACGATGCCTTCATCGAGCGCTACGGTGAGGAGTACGGAATCAAGGAGGTCGGCGGAGCCTATGTGGCAAGTGTCGATCCCGAGGGTGCTGCAGCTGCGGCCGGCATCAAGGAGGGTGATATAATCACTGCCATAGACGGCAGCAAGGTGTCAAGCTCGGCCGACATGTCGGAGATAATCTCGCGCTACCGCCCCAACGACAAGGCGACCGTCACGATAAAAAGAGACGGTAAAGTGAAACAAATTGAAGTCGTTCTGCGTAATAAGGCAGGTAAGGCAGAATTGGTTGACCGCGATGCGGTTGATGCAGCTGCCGAACTTGGCGGTCAGTTTGCCGAGGTAAGCAGCAAGCTGAAGAAAGAGTTAGGCATCAAGAACGGAATCCAGGTTGTTTCGATAGACACCAACGACGGCATCCTCGCCAGGGCGAGAGTCAGAAAGGGTTACATCATCACCCGAATAAACGACACTGAGATCCGCTCCATAGGCGACTTGAACAGGATAACCGAGAAGATAACCGATATAGAGGGCATATATCCCGACGGCAGGAACGTAAATTACTCTCTCGTGCAATAACTGTATGGTAAACCTGTAGTGTGAAAAGCCCGGCTCACCGCTTCAAGTGGGCCGGGCTTTTTTTCTTCGCCCCATGTCCCGTGGCGGTGGAGTGGTGGAAAAAACGCAGAGCGGCGGAATGCAGAAGCGGCAGAGAGGGGAGCGTGGGCGAGAAGTCCTGGGTTGCTGAAGGAGCCTGGCTGTCTGCAGGAGAAACCGGGGTGGTTAAAGAGGATAGAGAAGAACTTTAGAGAAAAGAGAAAAACATAAAGCAATGCGTCAATTAAAGATTACAAAATCGATTACCAATCGTGAGAGTGCTTCGCTGGACAAGTACCTGCAGGAGATTGGCAAGGAGGAGCTGATTACGGTAGAGGAGGAGGTCGAACTGGCCCAACGTATAAAGAAGGGAGATCAGGAGGCCCTTGAGAAATTGACGAAAGCCAATTTGAGGTTTGTGGTTTCGGTGGCCAAGCAGTACCAGAACCAGGGACTTTCGTTGCCCGATTTGATAAACGAGGGCAACCTCGGACTGATAAAGGCAGCCGAGAAATTCGACGAGACCCGCGGATTCAAGTTCATTTCGTATGCAGTATGGTGGATTCGCCAGTCAATACTGCAGGCTCTTGCCGAGCAGTCGCGTATCGTGCGTCTGCCGCTCAACCAGGTGGGCTCGCTCAACAAGATAAACAAGGCATTTGCCCGTTTTGAGCAGGAGAACGAGCGTACCCCGTCGCCCGAGGAGTTGGCTACGGTGCTCAACCTGCCCAAGGAGAAGGTGTCGGACACGTTGCGCGTTTCGGGACGCCATGTCTCCGTGGACGCTCCCTTTGCCGACGGTGAGGACAACAATCTGCTTGATGTGCTGGTGAATACCGATTCTCCCAATGCCGACCGAGGTCTTATCAACGAGTCGCTCTCCACCGAGGTGGACCGTGCGCTCGATACGCTCACCGAACGTGAGAAGGATATCATAAAATACTTTTTCGGCATAGGATGTCCGGAGATGACACTGGAGGAGATCGGCGAGAAATTCGGGCTGACCCGTGAGCGAGTGCGCCAGATAAAGGAGAAGGCCATTCGCCGTTTGCGCCACAGTTCGCGCAGCAAACTGCTCAAGTCGTACCTCGGGTAGTGCGTACCTCGGAGTGCCCTTTGGGTAGAGATGAACAAAAAGCGGAGGAGATGAGTCTCTTCCGCTTTTTTGTCGTTGTCAGTCCGCAGTTTAGAACGGATAGCCGATACCGAAATTGAGGGCCGTGTCGTCCAGGTGGAAACCGTGTATCCACCTCTCGCCGGCGGGGTTGTTGGGGTTGTGGAGCCGTATGCCCCAGTCGAGACGCACGACGGTGACCTTGAAGTCGAGCCTTACGCCCAATCCCGTATTGAATCCCATCTGTCCGAGGAATGTGTCGAAATGGAATACCGAGGGGTCGTCGAGACTGTCGTCACCCGTGTACCACACATTGCCTGCATCGAAGAACAGTGCCCCGTGCAACGATTTGACCACAGGGAACCGCAACTCCAGGTTCGCTTCCAGGCGCATGTTGCCCAACTGTGACGGATAGGTTATGCCCTCCGGTACTGTCGATGTGCCGGGACCGAGCGTGCGCACCAGCCAGCCTCGCATGCTGTTTATGCCGCCCGCATAGAAGAATCGGTCGAATGGCAGCGAGGAGTCCTCCGAATTGCCGTATGTGAATCCGTAACCGCCGTAGAGCCGTCCCGCCAGTGATGTCACATCGCCCAGCATCACAGTCTTCACAATGCTTGCATCCATACGGGCATACTGTGCAAAGCGTATGCCGAGCATGTTGTAGTGACTTTCACCCTTGTTGGCCGAGAAGAGCCGGTGTGCGCCATAGAGCAGGTTGCCCATCGTCTCCCAGTTGAGTCTCACCACAAGCGAATTGCCGTTGGCGGAGGTACCCTGGTTGTTGTAGAGGAAGCTGCCCGACATGCCGGCCATGAACTGCGAGGAGTAACTGTTCTTCAGGTAGGGGTTCTCCAACCTGTCCAGGAACGCCTGGCTTATGTAGTTGAGCTTTACTATGTTGATATCTATGGGGCGAATCTGGTAGGTGGAGTGGCGGCCGTTGTTCCAACTGTATCCGAATGTGGCGCTCGAGAGCACCCGCTCGTAGTATGGCCGGTTGTTGAGACTCACCGACAGCTCCATCTTCGTCTGAGGCGAACGCAGGCGCCTGTCACGGTTGAAGTCTACGGGGGCTATGAAAGACGGAAAGGTGAGAGAGGTCTGCACACCGAACTCATAGGAGTTGTGCGTGCCCTTGTTCTTGAGCAGTTCGTAACCCACTTTCACGCTCATGTCCAGCACTTCGGCTCCGCGGAATATATTGCGGTTCTGGTAGCCCACCGTGGCGCTTATGCCGTAGAAACTCGAAGTGGTGCTGGCCTCGGCCTCTACACTGAAACTCTGCCGCAGGGCCGGTATGCAGCGTATGTCGCACACAATCTCCCCTTCGGGTGCCGAGGCGGTGTCGTTCCATCCGTTCCCCACGAATGTCACCGTGCGTCCTCCGGTAGAGGGCAACTGTGTGAAGAGTATGTTGGCGCTCTTGAAATAGTCGGTCTCTATGATGCTCGAGTAGGTGCGGTTCACCTCCTCTTCGTTGTAGATGTTGCCGGGGGAGAGGTATATCAGCTTGCGCAGCACCTCGGGGCGGACACTCAAGGTGCCGTGGTAGAGTATGTTCACGCCGTCGAAGGAGATGGTGTCGAGCGAGGAGAAATAGCCGGCATCGTTCATGGCCGCCGCCGCGTCGTAGTCGGGGTAGACATTCACCTCCTTTATGCGGTATACGGTGCCTTGCCCCTCTATGCCGCCGTCATCCGAGGAGCGGACAATCACCTTTACCTTGGCCGTGTGGTCGCCCGCCATGGTGTCGACTGAAAAACGTATGTTGTCTATCGAGAAATTGTAGTAACCCTTCTTCTTCAGGAAGTCACTGATGCGTGTGCGCTCGCTGCTGAAGCGGTTGTTGTCGAGAATGTCGCCCACCCGCAGGCGGTCCGTTGTGTCGGCATAGGCCAGCATGCGCTCTATGAAAGGGTCGCTGATGTCGTAGGTGAGCTTCGAAATCACATATGGCGCTCCCTGCCGTGTGGTGTAGGTCACCTTGGCCTTGTGGCGTGCCGAGTCGAGCTTCACGGAGTACTTCTCGGAGGATTGGAAGTATCCGCGCGAGTCGATGTAACGCTTTATGTTCTCGGCAGATATGGCTGTGAGCGTGGTGTCGAGCACTATGGATTGCGTGCCGATGCGGCGCAGAGTGTTGTTCCACCAGTTCTCCTTCTGCGGGTCGGCAAGGCCGTAGAGCCATGTGCGTATTCCCAGCAGGTTGCCAGGCGGTTTCTGCTTGATGTACTTGTTGAGCTCCGTGGCTGTCACACGTTCCTTGCGGGGAGTGCTGCGGTCGGTCTCTATGATGTTCTTCTTGAGAATGTACTGCTCCCCCGCAATCTCTTTCGAGACGCTGCAGGCTCCCAGTAGAAATGCCGCAAGCACAATGGCCGCTATTTTCAGAAGATTACGGGATGACATTTCGGCAGATGACGGTTTTATCAGACAAATATACGAATATTCCGTGACAATGCCACTTCATTCGTCACCTGCCTTCGGCAAAGTTCGCGTGGGACTCGGCAACCGTAAAAGAAAAACACCGGTGGCGCATTGCCACCGGTGCCCAACACAACACTCCTGTGTCTGCAAATGACAAGGGGAGAGTCGCTGTACGGAATCCCTATGGAATTACGGGTTTTTCCTTACGGAAAAGCCGCTGTAACCTGTTGTCAATTAATAAAAAGTCGCTATCTTCCTGCGCGAGGCCCGAGAGAGAGAGAGAGAGAGAGAGAGAGAGTAACAAAATTGTCGGAATATCCAAATCTTCCATCCTTTTCTGACCGTCCGGCCACGTCTCTGTCTCCGGTGCATGGCAACGGCAACGCTCTGCAATGCGGTTCACGGCCGGGGAGACAGTGTGCGACTCCCGAATGACCTCCGGATATGTGCCTGTTGCCGTACATGAAGCAATGTGGAAATGTTTGTTATTTATCCGAAAGTTAAAAAAATTGAACCACAAAAGCAAATTTCTATGTCACTTTCGGCACCTTAATTGATTCATTAGGCTCCAGAGAGATGCGTG
This sequence comes from Tidjanibacter sp., assembly GCA_963640325.1. Taxonomy (GTDB): domain Bacteria; phylum Bacteroidota; class Bacteroidia; order Bacteroidales; family Rikenellaceae; genus Tidjanibacter. Next base: position 23,321 of record CAVHXY010000001.1, on the reverse strand, counting down.
GGGCACAATGCCCTGCGCTCCGGCACGGCAACTAACGAGTGCGCAGACCTCGTTTTTCCGTTATTTTTTATATCTTTGCACGCATAAAACGCAATCCGATATGTTTGAAAACTTAACCGAGAAACTCGAACGGTCGTTCAAGATACTTAAGGGCGAGGGCAAGATTACCGAAATCAACATTGCCGAGACGCTCAAGGAGATTCGCCGTGCATTGGTGGATGCCGATGTCAACTACAAGGTGGCCAAGAATTTCACCGATGACGTGAAGCGCAAGGCCCTTGGCTCCAGCGTGCTCACCGCTGTGAAACCGGGTCAGATGATGACCAAGATCGTGCGGGACGAACTTGCCCGACTCATGGGTGGCCAGGCAACAGACATAAAGCTTGAGGGCCGTCCTGCAGTGGTGCTTATCGCGGGTCTTCAGGGTTCGGGAAAGACCACATTCTCAGCCAAGCTGGCCTCAATGCTCAAGAGCAAACGCGGCCGTGGTGTGCTGCTGGTTGCAGGCGATGTCTACCGTCCTGCGGCAATTGACCAGCTGAAGGTTCTTGGCAGCCAGATAGGCGTGGAGGTCTACACCGAGGACGGCAACATGAATCCCGTGGAGATTGCGCAGAATGCTGTGAAGTATGCCCTGCAGAAGGGACTCAATACGGTAATCGTCGATACGGCAGGACGTCTGGCTGTGGACGAGCAGATGATGCAGGAGATAGAGGCTATCAAAAAGGCGGTGAAACCTTCCGAAACCCTCTTCGTGGTGGATGCCATGACGGGTCAGGATGCCGTGAATACGGCCCGTGAGTTCAACGAAAGGCTCGACTACGATGGAGTGGTACTCACCAAACTCGACGGTGACACCCGTGGCGGTGCAGCCATTTCGATACGTTCGGTGGTGGACAAGCCCCTCAAGTTCATCTCCTCGGGCGAGAAACCAGATTCTCTGCAGGTGTTCCATCCCGAGCGAATGGCCGACCGAATACTCGGCATGGGTGACATCGTGTCGTTCGTGGAGCGTGCCCAGGAGCAGTATGACGAGAAGGAGGCCCGCGAGATAAAGAAGAAGATATACAAGAACAAGTTCGATTTCAACGACTTCCTCGGCCAGATAGCACAAATCAAGAAGATGGGCAACGTGAAGGACCTCATGTCGATGTTGCCCGGCATGGACAAGGCTCTCAAGAACGTGGAGCTATCGGACGACATGTTCAAGCAGACCGAGGCCATAATCTACTCCATGACCCCCGAGGAGCGAACCAATCCCGAGATAATCAACCCTTCGCGCAAGGCACGCATAGCAGCCGGCAGCGGCAATACGCTCAATGACGTGAACAAACTGCTCAAACAGTTCGAGCAGATGCGCAAGATGATGAAGAGCGTGGCAGGCAAGAAGATGCCCATGATGCCGCAGATGCGCCGCCGTTAGTGCACGACTTTGCGTGTGGACGGTGTTCCCTATTGCCGGCATTTTGCCGTATACTTGCCTTTTGCTGTTTGCCGGGGCATATCCGGGCGGTACGGAATATGATACCCGTATCGGGAATTGTCCTCCAAGGCTATGTATTTAAATTGGAATGACGTTTTCTTACACGACAAAAAAGTGTTTTTATGAATGATAAGGAGACGGTTTTGATACGTATGTGCCGGCAGGATGAATGGCACGGGTAAAATGATTCTGCAAAAAAACGCGCAAAAAGGTAGACAATGTCTGTCGTTGTAGACGAAAACTTGCAAAAAGAATGGCGGGCGATGGATAAGATACAAAAATAATGGAACATTGGGTTGCGCTGCAGACAGAGACAGGGAGATGCTGAACCGTCGCTTTGCCATTGATTCCAATTACAACAGTCATATATAAGGCAATACACTGACATACGGACAGACAGAAATTCCTCTGCTTTTTGGAAAGATAGTGGGTGAGGCAGAGGTGAAGGATATACAGGAGATGACTGCCAGCAATGTGGGACTGGTGATGATGACAAAGGAAGCAGCGCTGAAAGATGTCCCTCTTGCCCAGAACTTCATCCGTATTCTCCACAAGACTCTGCTCTGTGAGGATTATACAGTCTATCGCAATTTGCCGGGAGGTCAGATGACAAGTTGTGTCATCCATGCCGGTCAATACAAAACCCGCCCCAACAGTGTTGTTGCACGCTATGGAGCCCGTTTTGAGTATGCATCTTCAGAGGAGCCCCCGGCCTTTATGTCTGATCTGGTGGAATGGTACAATGATGCAGAACACTCGGGCAAATTTACCCCAATAGAGCTCGCCGCCATTTCTTAGATACGTATTGGTCTTATATTCATCTGTCCAAGCGGCCTGTACAGTGCATTCTTGGGCCAATCAAGATCTCTTGATAAAACCCCGCATCACTTCTCTACGGGAGCCAGCGCCTGGTATCTTCTTGAGCAGAATGCCTGGACCAGATAAACAATGCCGAAACCTACCCCTATGAAATATGGGGCGGTGGTGCCTTCGATAAGCCCTGCCAGCGGACTGATTATCAGAGGAGACGAGAACTGTCCGAGATACAGCGCAGCGGAGATCAGCGGCATGACGGTTGTGGCTGCACTCTTGCCGCCCTTGATGGATGCGATGGTGTTGAGGTATGGCATTCCTATTCCGTTGGCAAGGCCCACCAATGCCGAGCCGGCAAGCAGCAGCGGCGTTGATACCCCAATGGCATAACAGCCGTAGCCGAGAATGAATGTCAGCGGTGCGAGGTACTTCATATAGCGGTCCATATGGCCCATCATCCAACCGAAGAGCAGTCCGATGAGGGCTGCCACCACATCGAGCCCCACCATAATGAGGGTAATGTCATTGCCGGTCAATGCCGCATTGGCGCGGGCGGTGATGGCAAAGTTGGTCGGGAAAATGAAGAACAGCAGCATCTGGAGATACATGCCCAGTACGGACGGGGCAAAACGCAGTAGCGATGCAAAAGGCCTGCCTGGTTTCTTTCGGGCTTTGGTGATTCCCGTCTCGCTTTCGTAGTAGTCGGGTGAGCTTTTCATCGTGTCTTCACCGGTGACGAGCCGCTCGTTGGGCAGGAACACTGCCACGAGCACCACCGCAATGACTCCCAGCAGATAGACAAGGAACGAACAGTTCCAGCTGATGTTGGCCAGCAGTCCGCTCAGAAGTGTGGCAATCACACCTCCCATCTGGTTCATGAATGCCGAAAGCCCCATCAGCCTTGCCTGTTCCTCGGGCGGAAAATAATACGATAGCAGACCGGTCGAAAGCGGCATGACGATACCTACGCTCACGCCAAGCAACGCCCTCATTGCCAACAATGAGACGATGTCGGTTGCGAAGTATGCCCCGGCACCGGACGCCACATACATGACGAGGCCCCACAGGGCCAGTGTGCGTGTCTTGAACAGCCGGCACAATGGGACGAAGAAAAGGTTTGTGATGATGATGAACAGTGCCGGCATGCTGACGATCAGTTGTACCAGCATATTGCTTTGGCCGGCAAAGTGTTCGTGGATTACCCCCAATGCCGGAGCAATGGCAGCACCGGCCATGACAGTAAGGAGGGAAATGGAAAGGATTGTGAATGTAAGTCTCTTTGGTTTAGATGTATTCATACTGTTGTGCGGTTAAGTGTCAATGGAGTTTCCAGCTCTGCCAAGCTGCCAAATCTTCAGTCACTACCAACAATCGTATGAATCGCGGCTACTTGTGATTTTGCGGTGCAAAGATACGTTTTTTTTCCGGCTGCCACACTTGGGATTGGAAATTTTGCCGGAAAAAGGAGGCCACCGGTGCAAAGGTGCGGCTACAAAAAGCATAAAGCGCACAACTGAATAAGTTGCGCGCTTTATGCTTGGTTGGTCAATATGTGTCAGAAATCTATTTCACCTCCTCAAATGTATCTACCATTGATTATCAACTATTTACGGTGTTTCGTTTACTTTTAGAGCGTAATTTACATCTTGCTAATCGAGGAAAGGATAAACAAAAATAGAAATAGGCATAGACTGCTGCTTGAGAAGTGTTAGTCCTTGAGCACTTCCCAATGACCACCAAAATCACCTCCAACTCGACGAATAAAGCCTTCATCCTTCAATCGATTGATATGTTTTTGGATAGCACTGGGCGACATTGCGATGGTTTCAGCAATGGCTTTTCTTGTAATCGCAGGGTTCTCCGTTATTAGTTGAAGTATAGTATCTATGGGTTTGTCACTACTTTTCTGACCACCTGTCTGACCACCTGTCTGACCACCTGTCTGACCACCTGTCTGACCACCTTGGTTAATGGCAACATCAGAATCATCTTCTTCGTTGAAATCGATTCCTTCGACACCAATGACATTGAATTTCGGCAATGTCAAGACAAAGCTGTCCCAAGGCGTTGTAAATGTAGGGTTTATGCCTTCCTTGTAACCGTCATGTCCTTTGTAGGCCAATACTATCTTTCTGAAACCTGAACCGCGACGCTCCATGTATTTCAAGCGGCTGAAGATGTCGGCAAGTACAGGGTTGCGGCGACGGGAAGCCATGTTCATCACGTCCATATCCTTGATGGAGCCACCATCCATAAGTCCGCCCGGAGAATATATCTCAAGTCGGTCGTCATACATGTCGATATGTACTTCACTTCCAAGCTCCAAGTAGTTACGGTGTATGAGGGCGTTGACCAACCCTTCCTCTACTGCACGCTCAGGATACTCAGGATATTCAAGGCGGCGGTCGGCAGTCTTGCGCCATGCCTTCTTCGAATTGCGGCGCACAAACTCCATTCCCGACTGAAGGAGAGTAACCAAACTGCCACTGTACTCTTCGTCATCCAAAGCCTCCATTATGCCATTAGCCTTGTCCAACCCGTTCCAACGTGTACAGAAAAGGCGTGAGTGGCGCACTGGCGAATAGTCTGCAAGAAGCGCACCGGCATTGGTCAGTTCGCCCTTCTCGTTGATGATGCCAAACGATTCGTAGTCACTTTCCTCAAACGAGCGATTGGTACGCTTGAAATATGTGGCACGAAGCACGGTGAATGCCATGTCCTCAAACCTCCAACGTGATGGAAGACTGTCATACGACATATTCGACCCTTTCAACACAAGCTCCTTATGCTTCGACATGCTTGCCACCACACTCTCATTGCCCACACGTACAAACGCCTGCATCTGTCCGTCACCGATATAGTAATAAGGTGTCTGACCTCCGGGCTTGACATCCAGCACTACAAACTCTTTACCGTCACACTCGGCAAACGAAAGTTTGAAGTCGGGTATAGGGTCAAGATGCGTCTTGATAGTCTCGCTAATCTTTTCCGCATCGCCCTTGGCATCTGCAAGTCCAACAAGCGTGTCATCATCGGCAATGCCCCATACAAGTTTCCCTCCGATGCCATTGGCAAAGGCACTCACACTCTTGCACCAACTTTTCGGTCTTTTCACCTCAAGAGCCTGTTTCTTGTCGTATTCCGTAGCTTCGCCTATCAGTTGGCGAATGTCAAGTGTATCCATCTGCTTGTTATATGAGTTCATGTTCCATTCCTTTTTCAGTTAAAACTTGCGGCACATACAGCCGCCATCTGTTTACATACGTGTCGGACTCTTCATTGTTGGTAAGCCACTTCACACTCTTTGTTCCTTTTTCTCTGCAAAGCTCCAAAAAAGAATCGGAGATGCGTGTCTGCTCTTTTATACGTTCCAACAAATAGCCTGTCTTCTGGTAGAGAAAAGCCTTGTCGTAGTCTTCAAGATAAGTCACTAACTTCTCCTCATTAAGCGTCATAACGTTTTCCATGCAATGCTGCAATTCCTCTATGCCGCCAGCACGGTCAATGCGGTCAAAGCAGTCCAACAAAGTCCGTTCCAAATCTGTGACACGGACTAATGGATTTCCATTGGGTGTCATAATACCTTTAATGCTATCAGAAGTCTGCCTACAATAGATGTAGTCTGCCTCGTCATAACGAAAAGGGTTAAACCTCGAATGGCTTGACACAAATATGTTGTTGGATGATGTATGAGCCAAACCATGAAACTCCAAAGCCGTATGGTAGCTAATGTACGAAGATTCTGACAGATGGCTGCCAATCTCATACTTGTTGCATACAGGCTTTCCAGTAGCCAAATCCACCATGCAGTAGAGATTCCTGCGTACCTGCACAACCCACCCTTGCTGCGTCCAACGCTGCAACTGCTTCGATACCAATAAGGGATTACTCTCCTTTATAGCATTGGCAAGTTCCCGTAAGGTGAATATGCGAAGTCGGTATGCTAAGCCTAATTTGTCTGTCATTGTTTCTTATTTGTCGCAAAGATAACAAATTACTGGCGAATACGAGCAAAATATGATATATAAAGGTGCATATTTATGATTATTTACACGTTGAAGCTACTTCAAGTCATAAGAATCCTCGGTTAGATTAGTGTTGTAAAACGGCATCCGTTACATTATCGCCTGCGGACAGACCGCATGAAACGCTACCTATTCGGTAAGCATACATGTTCTTCTTATTTTTATTATGACCGTCTTATGATTGCCTTATGACGTGCTGCATATCAAAAAGAAAATGATAATGACTCTCTCCATTACCATTGTTGTATATCAGCGAGTTGGACTTATGGTAAAGATGTTTCGTTTATGCATTCTCAGGTGGCGCAATTCACCATAAAATCAGTATTCGGAATCGGGCTTACTTTGCAGCAGAAATTCAAATACACAACGCATATGAACAACGAAACAATTACTCCTATCACGTTCGAGGAAATGCCCAAGGCAATGTCCTTGATGATGCAGAAGCTGAACAAGTTGAACAACAAGGTTGACCTTCTGAAGAACAATGTTGCGTCCAAGCCCAGCGACGAGTGGATGAATCTGAAGGAACTCTGCGCCTACCTGCCCAACCATCCGGCAGAGCAGACCGTCTATGGATGGACGAGCACGCATCAGATTCCTTACCACAAGCGTGGCAAGCGCATCATGTTCCTCAAGTCGGAGATTGATGACTGGCTCAATGGCGGCAAGGTGAAGTCGCAAGAGGAACTGGCGCAGGAAGCCGCCCGTTATATCGGTTCAAAACGTAAACCACAGTTCTGATGGAAGCACTTGAGTTATGCAACAGTATCCGCAAGGAGTTCGAAGGTGTCAGCGAAAGCAAGATTCCTCTCGACGCTTTGCCGGAAAAGATGCAGGACCTGGTGCTGGCCCTGCATCGTGAAGAGAACTATTCCATTGTGTACACCATCGCCTCGCTCATTATGGCGGCATCCTCTGCCATTGGCAATGCCGTGAGCATCCGAATAAAGGGAGGATGGACAAGCAGTCCGATGCTTTATCTCATCCTGGTGGGCAGACCGGGCATGGGCAAGACACCGCCGCTTGACTTCGCTTTCCGCCCAATACAAAAGCGTGATACGGAGCAGACCCGCAAATTCATGAAGGAGAAAGAGCAATACGATGCTGCTGTCGAAGGAAAGAGGGGCAAGAAGGACGAGGGCATCGACTTGCCTCCGAAACCAGTTTTACGGCGCACGCTGATTTCCGACTTCACTCCCGAGGCGATGATGCACGCCCTCAACGACAACCAGCGCGGCATCGTGCTCTATGTGGGCGAGATTATGGGCATGTTCAACTCCGTGAACCAGTACAACCGCGGACAACTCATCGAGCAGTTGTTGACGGCATTCAGTGGCAAACCGCTCAATGTGCTCCGCTGCAACATGCCTGTTCCCATCCATATCGAGCAACCTTTTATAAACATCGTGGGCACGATGCAGACCACCCGTGTGCATGAACTGATAGAGAAAGGCTACAGGGACAACGGACTGCTCGACCGCATTCTCTTTGTCTATCCGTCGTCACAGAAGATTACCGACTGGATGATGGATGCCGAGTCCGCCTCTTCGTTCAACAAGTACGCTGCATGGTGGGAGAGTGTTATCAACAAACTATTGGACTTGCCTTTCTCCATGGATGAGACAACAGGAAATGTCACGCAAACCGTTCTGCAATTCTCGGCTGATGCAAGCCGACATTTCATCAAGTGGCGCAACGATGCCATTCACGCCGTCAACGCCATTGCCGATGACAGTCTGGTGGAAAGTCGCATTATGAAGGCTCCGATGATTACGGCACGCATCGCCCTCATCATCCAGTTGCTCCGTTGGGCATGCGGTGACACGCATAAAGACCATGTGGATATTGACTCAGTAAAATCCGCGATCGCTTTGAGTGAATATTTCGAAGGCTGCTACACCGCCATCCAACGTTTCATCCTCATGGACGATCTGGAACCGCAGAAGAAGGAGTTCCTTGACAACGTGCCGCAGCACTTCACCACAGCCGATGCGGTAATGGCTGGCAAAGAGGCAGGACTGTCGGAACGCTCCGTGATGTATGCCTTGGTAAATCTCGCTGGCGACCGCATTATCAGGAAACTGAAACGGGGAGAATACGAGAAACTGCAACAGTAAGCCTTCGTTGCACCTTGCAGTTATTGCACTTTGCAGTTTCTCACGCCCTTCTTTATCCAGTTCTTTTGCAAACTGCAAATACTGCAATCTGCATGAACTGCAAAAACATAATCATCATGGCAGAATATCGGTTTACTCTCCAAAAATACAGACACGGCAACAAAGGCATTTGCCCCAACTGCGGCAAGCGTCATTGTTTCGTGCGATACATCGACACGGAAGGTCGCATAGAATTCCCCGACTATGTGGGACGTTGCGATCATGAGCATTCATGCCAGTACCACTACAAGCCGTCCGACTATTTCAAGGACAACCCTGATGCATTGGAGGGTGAACGAAACGAGCAAACCTTTCGCCCCATAGTCGTACCAGTTTCCAAGAGCCAACCAACCACGTCATTCATTGACAACGATGTGATGCATCGAACGCTTACTGCATATTCCATCAATCCGTTATACAACTTCCTTTCCACTTTCCTCGGCGAGAAGGAAACGCTTCGTATCTTCCAGTTGTATAAGGTGGGGACATCAAAGAAGTGGGGCGGCAGCACGGTGTATTGGCAGATTGACCATTTTGGACGGGTACGTGCCGGAAAGATTATGCTCTACAATGCAGCCAACGGACATCGGGTGAAAGAACCTCGCAGTTATGTGAGTTGGGTACACAGCGAATTGTGTCTCACTGATTTCAGCATGAAGCAATGTCTCTTTGGCGAGCATTTGTTGCCCGTCTTCCCCACTAAGCCAGTGGCTATTGTGGAGAGTGAGAAGTCGGCACTCATCGCCACCCATTTCATGCCCGACTTTCTATGGCTGGCCACAGGCGGCATACACGGTTGCTTCAAGACTGAGGTGATGGAGGTGTTGCGTGGACGGCAAGTCATGGTGTTTCCCGACCTTGGAGCATACGATGTCTGGCGAGAAAAGTCTGCCATGCTCCACGCCATCTGCGAGAAGGTTGTAGTCAGTCAACACATCGAACAGACCGCCACCGACGAGCAACGTGCCAAAGGTCTTGACCTTGCCGATTTCCTGCTGATGACAGACACGCCGACAACCATCCTTCAGAAGATGATCAATCGGCATCCGTGTCTCAAGACATTGATAGACACCCTCGGCCTGGAGTTGGTCAATGCCAATTGACGGCAGCCATTCTCTTTTGGTCAGCAAGCATCCATCCCAATATTACCTTTTGTCCATTCCGTCTCTCTTCCTATTGTTCGAATAAAGGTACGTTGTATAATTCGGATACTTCAATCCTTTTGCATCGGTAAACAGTTATGGCATGACCATGCAATTATGCCGATGTTGTTCTTTGCTGAGCATACGTTTTTGCTCTCTAAGCATTCTGTTGTTGCGTTATGTATGCTGAGATGGACCACAATCTGGGAAAATCATGCCCTTGCATATCAAAAACACCCTCCTCTAATCGTCATTTCAAGTCATGTAAGCACTGCAAGTCTCTTTTGCCGACCCTCATGCCGTTCCGTTAATGCAACGGGCTTGCCCGATGTCCGAAAAATTATCCAAGAGGTAGCCTAATGCCCAACTCGGTAAAAACCGACAGGGAGTGTGCCAATACTTGCAGCAAGCTGTATTGGGTGTTCTGCCGAACGATATGCCGGAAGCGTGTTTATGCAGATGGCTCTGGATACGGTTCCTCTGACTTGTTTGGGGCGTTTGGATAGGCGAAACGCCTTTCTTTCTCTGTGCAAAATCCGCAGGATTACTCTTCCAGACTCTCACAAGCATGGAAAAACAGCATCGAATAGTACCCGGTATTCATTTCTTGTTTTGCACTTCTTTCTGCCGATGGCATCGACAACTGTCCTAACGATGTTGCGGCAGAAGCACGCTTTGCATCGTGGCAAATCACGCCCTTATCTTGAAACGGATTTGCCAATATCAACACTCCGCCATTGTACGAAGTCTTTTGAACAGGCAGTCCTCAACGCTGTATCGGAAAAATCGGCAAACTGCCATCAAAGTAATAGACGCACCGTTTGGTTCGGATTGGCACGAAGCGAAACAGCAACAACGCACTATCAGGAATCATCGCCTTTTACGCAAGGTTGGTCGTTCTATGATTCAATGCCGAAAGAAAGCCGCGATATATCGGACAACCATACCTAATTCGTATGGGTTCATTTCAACCGGCCTCACGTTTGCATCCTGCATTAATGGGGTGGTTTCAACCCAACCCATCTTACATGGGGTGATTTCAAATCACCTCATCCTGTTTTTTATTCAAAGGGAGTGGTTTCAAATCCCCCCCCCCCTTGGCAGCAAAAGCAACATTCCCTTTTACGAAGTTCGACATTCACCACAATGCGCTCTTTGGAATTAATTGTTTTTGTAACGAATTCGTTCGCGACTTTTGAATATAAAAGTATCGTCAGAACAAAAAAGGTTACGCTGTACAGCTTGTTCGGTAACTTCTTGTTCTTGTAGATGCCAAAAGTAGATTCAATATATGTTGATATTCATACTGCCAATGAGAAGTGTTTCAGCCATCCATGTCCATTTTTGGTTTGAAAGGTCGATGATGGCTTGCTGCTCGGGAGTAAACCGCACTGAGTCGTTCTGACACCAGGCTCCACCGACGATGGTGAAAAGCATTGCTTTTTACGCAGTTACGAAAAAATCGGCAAAGATTTCACTTTTTGCCGATTCTGTCAATTAGAGATATGTACAAAAAAGTATTACTCCCTATACTCCGTAGGGTTCTTGCCGAGATTGTGTGCCACATAGCGGCTAAAGTAGGCAGGGGATGAGAAACCGAAGATGTCGGAGATCTGCACGAATGTGAGGCGTTTGTCGCGCAACAGACGTGAGATGTCCAGCGTGGTGTAGCGGTTTATCCAGAAGTTGGCGGCATAGCCGCTGGTTTTCTTCGATACCTCCGAGAGGTATTTTGATGTTACGCAGAGCTGGTCGGCATACCAGGTCACCTCCCGATGCCGGCGGTACTCGCCCAATTCGAGCAGACGGATGAATCCGTTCATGATAGTGGCATTCTGCGAACTAACGTCCTGCTCCCCGTACAGACGGGAATGGAAGTCGAAGAAGTCGAGTATCATCGTCTGCACGGCATTCACCATCAGTTCATGGTAGAAATGGTGGGTGGTCTCGAGTATGCGCCCCTGCAGATTGTCGAAGTTGCGCAGACATTGGGCGAACATCACGGGCGTTAGGTGCATGATGGGGTTGAGAAACAGGGCGAGCTGTCCCTTCATGCCATAGTTGCTCTGCGGAGTGCTTAGCGTGACGAACTGGGCAGAGACGTATATCATCTTTACACGGAAGGCAGCATCAGGCTCGATGCGTTCCATCAGTTTGCCGCGCCGCACGATGAGCAGGTCGCCGGCGTGCATCGCCATCTTTTGGCCGCACCATTCGAAGGTACACTCGCCGTCGAGGCACAGGGCGTGTCCCAAGTAGTTTTCGAACTCGCGTGCCCCGATGCCATCGATCGTGTCGGTGATGATGATGTCTTTCTGCTCCATAGCCATAACAGTTTGGTTCTTTGTAAGAAAACGTGAAAAACGTTGTTTTATTGTAGTTTCTCGCCAAAGAACTCCGTGAGCTTCGCTACCACTTGCTCTACATATTCTGGCACATAGTAGGTCTTGATATGAGTAGCTCCGGGGATGAGGAGCAGCTGCTTGTCGGTAGTACCCGTAGCTTTTGAGAAGCATTGCTCCGTCATGTAGAACGTGTCGGCATTGCTTCCGGATATCATCAGTAAGGGTTGATTAATGAGATACATACCCTCGCTGGCATCGAACGCCATCAGGTCCACAAGACTGCTCTTGGTATAGCGGAAGGTAGAATTGGGATGGGCATGGGTCTGGAGATAATAAGTGTAGCCATCGCGATAGAGGTCGAACGGCAACTTGGCGGCTTGTTCGGGAGTCACGCCACTCATGTCACCCACATACGCAGGTGCTTCGCCATCAGCCTCCTTCTGTCGTGCTGCGCAGGCATCGGCCAAACGCTGTTGCACTTGGTCTATTTGCGAATCGAGGAAACCGTTGCGTCGAACCAATCCCGTGTTGAACATGCTCAGCGTGGCCACCGCCTTGAAACGCTTGTCGGTCTGGGCCGCTTTCAACGTGTAGCCGCCACCGCCGCAGATGCCGAGTATGCCTAGGCGACTGGCATCCACACCGGGATATTGCGACAGAATATCGGCGGCGCGGTGAATGTCTTCTATGCGGTTGGCAGGCTTGTCGGTATTGCGCGGTTCTCCCTCGCTGTCGCCCTGATAGGCGGCATCAAAAGCCAGGCAGATGTAGCCCTTCTCAGCCATTCGTTGACTGTAGAGTCCTGCTACCTGCTCCTTGATGCCACCGTTGGGGTGAGCTACGACAAAGGCAGGATAGGTTTTGGTTGCGTCATAGCCGGCTGGAGTATATACGTTGGCTGCTATCTTCAAGCCATTCAATAGGTAATTAATGCGGTGGATGTTTACCTTGCCATCCTCGTTCTTCGTGAGAGCGTCTGCATAGACCAGTCCGAAGGGGTTGTTGTTGGGACTCTTCACGGTATTGAAATCTACCTCTGTGAAAACTTCTGCGTGTTTCTGTTTCATCATCTTCTTTTTTGCATGAATGGTGCCGCATACGAATAGCGACATGCAAATCATTGTTGTGAATAGTCTTCTCATTGTTGTTCTCTTTTTTGAAGTAGCTTACTCCTTGACTATTTTCGATCCGCCGAACACTTCACTCATCTCCATCGTGCTGAGTGCCTTGTCGATTTTGGCAATCTCTTCCTCCGAAAGCGTGATGTCGGCAGCACCGATGTTCTCTTTCATACGGCAAAGGCGGCGAGTGCCCGGGATAGGAACAATCCACGGCTTCTTGCAGAGCATCCATGCGAGCGACATTTGAGCGGGTGTGGCGTGGTGTGACTCAGCCAGTTGGTCGAGCATCTCAAAAAGATACTTGTTCTTTGCAAAACTCTTCTTCTGGTATTGTGGCATCACGGCGCGGTAGTCGTATTCGGCATCAAACTTCGAGTCAGCGCTGTAGCACTCCGTCAGCAGTCCGTTGGCCAAGGGCGAGAACGCCACGAAGCCCACGCCCAGTTCCTCGCATACGGGGAAGAGGCTCTCGTGCCACCGTGCCATCATTGAGTAGCGGTTTTGTATGGCGGTAACGGGACACACCTTGTGGGCACGCCGCAGATAGTCTTCCGTTGTCTCGGAGATGCCCCAGTAAAGGATTTTTCCCTCTTTGATGAGCGCAGCCATTGTGTCGGCCACCACCTCAGGTTCCACATTCTTGTCGATGCGGTGCTGGTAGTAGAGGTTGATGTGGTCGGTGCGCAGGCGGCGCAGCGAACCCTCCACAGCCCGGCGTATAGTCTCAGGTCGTCCGTCGGTAATGATGTCGTGGTTGACAGCATGTTCAGGATGGGCAAAGCGGATGCCGCACTTGGTGGCTATTACCACTTTGTCCCGATAGGGCGACAGGGGTTCGCCCAAGAGTTCTTCGTTAAGGTGTGGATTTTCGGGTGTACCATATATCTCCGACGTGTCAAAGAATGTATATCCCATGTCCACCGCCTCAGCAAGGAGTTCCGTCATGTCTTTTTTGTTGGCCGGTTTGCCATAGGCGTGGGTCATGCCCATGCACCCCAGGCCCACGGCGGAGACACGCAGTCCGCTCATGCCTAATGTTCTGAATTCCATTGATTCCTTTAATTGTTATTCGTAGTTCTTCTCATGATCGGCGTGAGGAAAGCGTCGAAGTCGTTGCCCCATACCGAAGCGTTGCCGCCTGTGCCATAACCGTGAGGATAGTTCTGCAGGATGTGTGTCTCTATGGTGCATCCTGCCTCACGTACGGCATTGGAGTTTTGGGTGAACTGTGAGGCAAAGGGGTCACGTGTTCCCCAACAATAGAATGCAGACGGAAGGTTGGCGGCACGCAGTGTCTCCACATTGTTCATCGATACACTCAGACGGCCATAGAACGAATAGATCATGCCAACGGCACAAGCAGATACGGGCACCTTGTCGAGTTCGTCGGGCTGATAACTGTTGTTGAGCGAAGAGGCGTTCTTCAGGTCGCGCCAGTTGAGCAGCACCTCGCCGTTGAGAATGCCGCCAGCGGAGAAACCTACCAAAGCGATGTTCTCGGCATTGATGCGATAGTCTGCAGCATGGGCACGCACATAGCGGATGGCACGCTGAAGGTCGGTGGCACTCTCCTGCATATTATAAGGTTGTATGCGGTAGTTCACAACAAAACATTGGTATCCCAAAGCCGTGAGCATATCTGCTACATCATATCCCTCGTTCTGCATGCTACGAAATATGAATGCGCCACCCGGACAAATCATCACAGCCCCTTTTGGCGTAACGTTCTGCGCCACGGTAAACACCTCCATGTTGGGGATGAAGTCTGGACCGTCTGAATTGTTCACATTCTTTGTCACAGAAGGAATGCGCCCTTTGTTCCATAGATTGACCATTCCACTCATGGGCGCCTTGTCGCCAATGGTTGGGTTTACAGCCTCATTGGGATTGCTTATTGTCCCGTCAGACGGGCGTTCGTTGCCCATTGGGTTGTTGTCATCGGGACGAGGAACGTCGTTAGTGCCGCAAGCCGTCATATTGATAACCACCATGGCAAGTGCCAGTAATAATGCTATTCTTCTCATGATTGTTTACTTTGTTATTGGCTTTATTCCAGTTGAGCCGTTGTCTTTCATCTGCTGTTCCCAAAACTTCACGGCATCGTTTATCCATCCCTCAGCCACCGTACCTGTGCCAAGGCCGAAACCATGGGGCAAGCCTTCGTACACATGAAACTCCGTGGGTATGCCAAGCGAAGCCATTCCGTCGAGCCGCACCTTCATCGTGCGCCACGAGGCTATGCCGTCGCTACTGCCCACACAAACGTATGTCGGTACGTCATCGCGGGAATAGTCGCTCAGTCCGGTGTATTGTATGACGGCAGCACCTGCCTTGGGCAGACTGTCGCCACCGAAAGCCGCCGTGCCATTGCCGCTCACCCAAGCCGCCATGCGTCCGCCAGCCGAACCGCCCCAAAGTGAGTAGCAGTCGGTGTTTACGCCCAATTCGTCGGCATGGGCAAAGATGAAGCTGACAGCTCGTGCCAAGTCCTCACATGCAGTCTGCGCGCCCGGTCGGTAGATAAGGGCAAAAGCGTTGTAGCCCTTCTTTGAGAGTTCCAGCGCATGTGGAAAACTGTCGTGCATTGCCCCGACGAAGGCAAAAGCCCCACCTGCATTGCAAATGGCAAAGCGCGAGCCACGGTTGCCCCGGAAGAAGAACAGCCCTGTGTCTTGCTTCCGTGGGTCTGCGGCTTTCTCGGCATCGGTATATATGTCGAAGAAGATAGTTTGATTGTCCTTTGCCTCATTGTGCAGATAGTTAACGATCGCCACGGTCTCGTCGGGGTCGATGTAATTATAGTAGGTGAGATGCAGTTGCTCCAATATCTCACCGCTCCAATAGCCTCGCTGTACGGGAAAGAGCAGGCGACCATAACTGCCGAATACAGAATCAGCCATTACGTCTCTAATCAGACTTGATCGGTTATATACAGCCAGTTGATTGCTGGCGGTATTTCCCTCTATATTGCTTGCACCGTTGCTGACTGTGGGGTCTTCAGACTCCGTAGCAATGGAGTCTGAAGAGTGGCATGCCAAGAATAGTGTGGCCACTATAGGTAATATGCCCATTCTGATTTTATCGCCTGTCTTCATCTGTATTACAATTTTATCATGTTGATGCCGCGCAACCAGCTCTCTACTCCGTTTGTACTGCTACCGCTTACGCCAAAGCCGGAAAGATGGGTAGAGTTGGGAGTGAGCGAGTTAATCTTCTGGATAGTAGCGTCACGTCCTGTTGAGAGATAAGTGCAGAATGGTATGACCGTCTTGTCCTTGAAACTGTAGTTCTCACAGAATGTGGAGATAATCATTGGCGCTGTGCCCCACCACACAGGACAACCGATAAACACGTAGTCGTACTGTGAGAAGTCTGCATTTGTTTCCTTCAAGGCCGGACGTGCGTCTGTGTCAAGTTCGTTGCGAGCCACGGTGTAGGCCAAGGTCTGATAATCGGTGGTATAAGGCGTGGCTGGCTGTATCTCATAGAGAGTGCCACCCGTGAGTTCTGCAATACGTTTGGCAATGGTCTCTGTGTTTCCACTCCAACTAAAGTAAGCCACCAATATCTTGCTGCTGTCCGAAGGCGTTTCCGGATTGGCTGGTGTTTCTGGATTTACCACTACGGATTCATCGTCATCCTTAGAACAGGCTGCAAATGTGAATATGGCCATTGCTGCCACAAAAAGTAATAAAATCTTTTTCATCGTTGCACTGTATTTTAATCGTCTATCTTCCAATTCAGCATGAACTGTTCTGCCTCTTCATAATTCATCTTGAAGAAACGCTCTTCCTTGTTCAGACTGCGCATCTGTGCCATTTCATCATCGGTCAGCGAGAAGTCGAACACGCTGATGTTCTCCTTGATATAGTCGTGGCGCGTGGCTCCGGGGATTACAGAGAAACCTTCCTGTATGTGCCAACGGATGATAATCTGGGCTGGAGTCTTGCCGTGGGTCTTGGCAATGGCCTGTATGGTGGGGTCTTTGAACAATGCACCATTTGACATCTCACCGCCAAGCGGGAACCAGCACTCCATCTGTATGTTATATTTCTTCACCATATCCTGCCAATACTTGCGCTGTGCATAGGGATGAAGCTCTATCTGCATTACGGCAGGCTTTATCTCCGAACTGTCCACTATGGCATGGAAGAGCGAGTCGGCAGCATCGAAGTTGCTGATGCCGAGCGAGCGCACCTTGCCCTGCTTTACAGCTTTCTCCATATCCTTCCATGCGCCACGGAAGTCGCCCATAGGCTGGTGAACATAGAGAAGGTCGATGTAGTCAACCTGCAGGCGTTCAAGCATCTTGTCGATGGCCTCCATCGTCTTGCCCTCGCCATACTCCGAAGGCCAGAGCTTGCTCGTAATCCAAATCTCGTTGCGTGGAATGCCGCTCTCTTTCACCGCCTTGCCCACGCCGCGCTCCACGCGGTAGGCATGAGCCGTATCGATATGGCGGTATCCACACTGTAGGGCAAAAGCCACGGCATCTGCAGCCACGCTGTCGCCTGGCACGTTGTAAGTGCCTATTCCGAACCTTGGCATCCACTCGCCGTTGTTGAGTTGTACGTATGGAATGCCGTTTACCAATTTCTCTGTTGCGTTTGCTGTTGTTGTCATAATCAGTCCAAACAATAGGGTCAATAATAATCTCATACTATTCTGCTTTTTTGATATATTTCTTTCCGTTCTCTATCACAATGGCATGTCCGTCAGAGTAACTGCCGTCTATAGAATATGCCCTGCGTTGCATAGAGCGGTTCTGCTCCGCCACGACCTTCCCAATACTCGTGGAAGTCTCTGACGGAAAGAAGAACGGTAGGGCATTGTAGACATATTCGGGCGTGGGGCGGAACTCGTGCCGGGCACCGTCTTTCTCGTGAAAGGTCATGTGCGAGAGACCGAAGATGTCGCTGAGCGCAGCCATACCGCGCACCTGTAGCAGTATCTCGCTGTATGCAGAATCGCTCGTGCCGCTTGCCGCCCAGATATAGAAGTCGGCTACGTAAGGCGACTGCCGGATGATGTCTGCCAGATAGTTGGCTGTAGCCTCGGGACGGTTCATGCCGGCAAAGGAGCCGAGCGCCCAGCAGTCGCCGCTCATGGGCAGGTAATACTTGAAAGCATAGAACGTCTCTGCCAGGGCATACCATGTTGTTACTCCTCCCATAGAGAAACCGCCGATGGCTCTATGGCTTCGCGATGCCTCTATCCCCGCTGCGTCTGGCGATGTGAGGTAGGTGCGATAGCGGGTTTCAAGCAGCGGAATGAGATCATTGACCAACTCTGTGGGCAAGGCCCGGCAATACGGGTCGGCATCTACATAATTCGGTGTGGGCTGACCGTAGTTGTAACTTGGCGACACCACAATGGTAGGGTCGCAGTCGCCGTTTTCTATCATGTGGTCAAGCACCTTGCGCTGCAGTCCGTCTGCCTCCTCGAAGGTGGTGGATGCGGTACCGTAATGGCCGTGTACAAGATAGATGACATTGTATCGTTGCGACGTATTCTCGTCATAGCCGTAAGGCAGATAGACGTATGCCGTGTTGGTGCGTGTGCGGCCGGTGCCTTCGGCATAGTCGCGGGTGTCGTAGTCTATTCGCTCCACGCGTCCGCGATGTTCGGCCTCCTCTGCATACGCCGAGGGGTAACTCTGCGTTTTGGTGATGAGCTGATTGTAACTGGTGGCACTATCCGTTGCATCGCCCGCATTGATTTGCAGTTCATTGCCGTTTGCTGTACATGCCGTGAAACCCAAGGCAAGGAAAGCCATTACCGTCCAATTCCTCATAGCCTCATTTGTTTATTTCAGTTTCTCTCTCAAAGCCTTTGCTTCTTTCTGGTTTGTAGCCATGCCTTCGTATGTAAACCCATACATTCCGGCAAAGCGGCTCATGGTGTACTCTCCGTCGTCAATCATCATCTTTGTAGGCGCGGCCCCTTGGTAGAGGAAGAAGAATTTCTTGCCTTTGAACGTGCCCGGCTCTATGGGGCCGTAGAAACGTTCGATGAAAGTGCGAACCGAAGCGCACACGTTGTGCCAGTAAACGGGCGAACCCATTACCACAATGTCGGCGTCCTTCATCTTCTTATACACCTCGTCGAACTGGTCGCCCTCGAGTGTCTGCCCGTAGAAGTTGATGCGGTAGTCGGTGAGCATGAGTGTTTCGTAGTCATACCCTTCAAGCAGCGTATTTGCAAGTGCGGCAGTGTTACCGCCTTTGTTCGGACTACCATTGATGAACAGTATTTTTTCCGTTTTGCTAGTCTTTAAGTCTTCCATTACTTTTTCTTCTTTTGAATTGCAAAAAGCAAACATGGCTCCTATGCATACGAGCATTGCCACGCCCAATATTACCAATCTTTTCATATCTGTTCCGATTTATTTAATGACCTGCTTTTTTCCGTCTACAATGTAGATGCCCGAGGGTGCATTGCTTATCGAAGCGACCTTAACACCGCTTATGTTGTAGACACGGCCTGTGCCTTTGGAGTTCGCTCCCACATTCTTTATGCCAGCCACAATGTCGCTGATGCCTATGCGGTCAAGCCAACTTTTGACCGTTGAAGAGTTGGCGTAACTTTGGGAGCCGCGTATGCCGAGCCCTTCCAAATGGGTGGAGTTGGGTGTGGCGTTGATGATGTCGTTCAGCGTTTTGTAGGATGCTGTGGCAAACGTACAGAAAGGTATGACGGTCTTGCCGGAAAAGTCGTAGTCCTTACACTCAAGGAACGAGTGGATAATCATAGGCGCATCAAACCACCAAACGGGGCAACCCACGAAGATGTAGTCGTAGTCGTTGAGCGTGGCGAGCGTGTCCTTTAAGGCCGGCCGTGCATTATCTTCCTTTTCCTTGTTGGAAATCTCGTAGGCAAGAGTCTGGTAGTCATCCGTATAAGGAACGAGCGGCTCTATGCGGTAAATGTCGGCATTGGTCTGCCGCTGTATCTCCTCGGCAAGTGCCTTTGTGCCGCCCGACCACGAGAAATACGTCACTAAGATTTTCTTGCCTGTCTGTGCCTGCATTCCCACAACTATCGTCAGGAGCAATGCCAATAAAAACGTCTTATTCATTGTTCTTATGTCTGTTGTATGTAATTTCGCTGCAAAATTACACCAGCCGGCGTAGAACACCTTTACGACAATTACGGACATAATTTACATCTTTACCGAATCGTCATTTCTTGAGACTTCAAAATCTATTTATTCCATGTTAAATGGCATTCATTTCCATTTAGCCTCTAATTTTATAAACATTCAAGAAGAAGTTTGGCAGTCAACCAATCTTTCAATTTAACTGAATATTAAAGTCTCGCAGATTTCAATCTTGCGTCGCCCGGTCGTTGTGCGCAGGTTCTTGCGGATGGTATCAAGGGTGCTGTTGGCAAACCACTCGTTGAAGGTCTGCATGACGAACTGCGCGGTAATGTCGCCACCTATGTTGTATTGGAAAGCAATGTTCCAGGCAAAGTTCTTCAGGTCTATCTGAGTGACATTCGCCTTTCGCTTGAGGCGCACGTCTGTTTGGGTCAACACCTGTCGGTTGGTGACAAAGTAGCGCACACTCTCACAGATCTGATACACTTCGGCTTCTTCAAACTCCAAACGCTTGAACGTGTCGCGCGTGTATCGCAGAACGGTTTGCAGTTTCTCGTCTTCGGCTTTTTCCTTCTGCTGACGATACTGCTGCTCCTCTTGTTTGTACTCGTTATGAAACAGCTCCATGCGTTGCTGAACCAAATCATTTTCGTTTGTTCCTGTCCTCCCAACAATAACAGATGCATCACAAACATCGTCAGTGAGGGTTGCTTTGCCGTCCTTCCGACTTCCTGCAAAGAAGAATTTCATCGACGCGGTTTTGCACAGACAATAGATGCCCATGACGGCAATCTCGGCACACTCCTTCGGCAATGGAGCCACCTCGCAGAGACTGTTGTACACCATAACAGAAAGCCACACCATCGAGCCTTCTGCAATCAGGGTAAGAATATTGTCGATATTTCTTTGCATAGTTGCTTGTCGTTATGTTTACAAGCGCAAAGTTACTGTAAACCAATAGAGAAACCACAAACAAGCATAAAGGTTTAAGACACTTTACCCATCATACATTTGAGTATGATTTTCAATGAAAACAAATGCAAGCAAATGACACAAAGCAGGGATGAGCACCACCTTCTCGATGAAAGTGACGCTCATGGGCAATATCAGTTCATGAAGTCGGCATCGAGCTTTATCGCATCGGCAGCCTGTTCCTTCTTTTCGTCTACAATCTTGGCATAGATTTGCGTGGTGGAAACCTTTTTGTGACCGAGCATCTTGCTTACGGTGTAGATGTCTGTACCATGGGTAAGCTGTAGCGTGGCATAGGTATGACGGAAACAATGGAATGTGATGTGCTTCTGTATCCCCGATTTGGTTATCCATCGCTCCAAAGGTTTGCTTATCCACGACGGATCTTGCAGTCCTTCAAAAACAAGTCGGTCCGGGGCGCGTCGCTCGCCGCAGAGCTGATAGGCTTGTGCCGAGATTGGCATGTATTCAGTGCCCTTGGTCTTTTGTTGGGTGAACAATAGGCGGTAGTGGTCTTCGTCTTTTACTACTTCCTTCCACGTGAGTTTCTGGATGTCGCTGTGTCGCAGACCGGTGAGGGCGGAGAACAGAGCAGCCCTCTTCAGTATCGGACTGTCGCATGGCGTGGCTGCCAAGCGGTTCAGTTCCTCTGTCGTGAGGTATTCCCTTTGGCTTTCCTGATACTTGATGTTTTTGACCTTTGCAGCTAAATCTACCGTCAGATACTCATCAATGAACGCTTGATGGAGTCCTGCCTTGAGTATGGAGAAATATGTGGATGCCGTATTTCTTGAAATAGTTCCTTTCTTGCCGCCAGCTTGGGGAACATTGATGAGAAAGTCCCTGAATTTCTCTATCAATGTGACATTGAGGTCTTTGAACAATATAGGCTCGCCTTGGCTAAACTCTTTCAGAAGAGTGGCCTCACGTTTCCAGTTGGTGCGGATGGAGTCGGAACTGTTGGCATGACGGCGATCAATCAGTTCTTCGAAATAGCGGATGAAGTCGCAATAAGAACGCTCATTCTGTGCCATTTGCTCTGCCTCGGTATCGGTGTAGAGGTAGCGGTTGTCGTATTCGTGTTGGCGCAGCGCGCGCACTTGTTCGGCAAAGATGCACGACTGTTGGTCTTGTTGCGAACGGCATTGTATGATGCCGTTGCTGTCACGTTTCGGACGATAATACTTCTTGTCGTTGCGAGTTTTGCTGACGCTGTTCTTGTCCCATATGGGAGTAGTGACATACCGGTTCAATGTCTCGTGTTGGCGGACAGGATTCTTCTTGTTTGCTACAAACACAGGAAAAGCTTCTATATACAATGACCACTCCTCTTTGTAGTCCATCTTACGGAGTTTTACCGTGAAGACGGTTCTTTTCATTGCAGTCTTCATTTCTTGATTGATTTATAGAGGTTGTCGATTTCTTTCTTCGGTACATAGACATTGTTGCCCATCTGCCGCATGGGTATGGAATACTTGCGGATGTGCTTGTAAACGGAACTGTCGTCAAGACGGTATTTGTCACCGACCTCTCCGATGGTATAGCAGTCTTTGGGTTCAAGACTGAATGTCTTAGGAATGGGTTTGGCCGCTTCTTTCCTCACTTTCTTGCGAGTAGGATAGAGTGCATCCAAATCCTCGCGTCTTATTCTTAACGTTTTCTTTCCCAGGTTCACCGACGGCATCCTTCCAAGACGTATCATACGATAAAGTGCAGACTCCTCTACGGCATAGATGGCCGCTGCTTCTTTTATGGAAAGAAGTTCTCTAATGTCGGGGATTTTCTTTGCGAGTTCATCCAGTTTCTTTTCGCGGGCTTCCCTGTCGGCCTTCCTTTTACAGGCGACTTTGGAGCAAGCAGGAGAACAATAGACGGAATCTATCGTTTTGATTCGGAAGACAACGCCACAGATAGGGCATTTTCTTCTTATTTCGTACTTCATTGCAGGCATAGGCGGTGACTATTAAAAGGGTTCAACTTATGTTTTTACATCTCGTCTACTTATTTTTTACGTTTACTTTATGGCGCAAAAGTACGATAATTATGCCTAAACAACGAAAGAAATACAGAGTTTAACTAAAAAGAAAATCCGCATAACTCATTGAGCTATGCGGATTTGATTATTTATACCTTTCGGTAGTTGTCTGTACTTACTTCACCTC